>QIAU01000247.1:739-5296 GCA_003225055.1 Acidobacteriota bacterium | reverse complement strand
ATCTCAATCTCGTAGCACAGGTCGTCATGGGAGTAGCGTTAATCGCGGGATCTCTGCTCGCGAAACGAAAACGCTACGCAGCTCACGGAGTTTGCCAGACGACGGTGCTGCTTTTGAATTTGGGGATGATCGGGTTGGTGATGTGGCCTTCCTTCCAACAGCAAGTGAGGCCAGCGCTTCCTGAGGGTTTGCATAAGTGGTATTTCGCCGCGGCTACAATTCATGCGCTTCTAGGGGCCGCGGCTGAGCTCTTGGGACTCTACATTGTCAGCGTCGCAGGCACCCGCATTCTTCCGCAGTCCCTGCGCTTCAAGGACTGGAAGCGGTGGATGCGAGCGGAGCTCATGCTTTGGTCTATTGTCGTCCTCACCGGTGTGGGCACTTACTACGCTTGGTATATAGCGCCATTCCGGTAGTGCTGGGTTCGGGTGATCTCAGGCACATTTGACCGATTGTCAGAAGGCCGAGGGAGACGTGAAGCCGCCGATATTTCCCTGTTTGGGAATATTTCTCACCTGGCGGAGTTTCAGATAGTAGCTGGATGACGCAGCGAAGTGATCGACAAAGAAGAACCGGAGCGCAGGACGGGAAAGGAACGAATCTTTCATATCTAGGTTAGGTAGGGAGCTTATATGTTTGAAGGACTGCTTCAGCCCATGCATCTGCTAGTTATCGTCGGAATTGCCCTGCTCGTCTTCGGACCCAAAAAGCTTCCGGAGCTCGGCAAAGGAATCGGAGAAGGTATCCGCGGCTTCAAAGCAGCCCTTAACGATGAAGAGAAGCCGACCAGCACAACAACAACCACCATTGCCAACGACCGAAGCGTGACCAGAGAGTGATCGCATGAAAATCTCTCTCCATCAGATACCAAGCGGTTGACCGGGAATTGTCACGAGGTGCAAACATCGTTTGACAAACGGCACTCCTGCTCCTCCGCGACAAAGCCATCAAGCCCCTCTTGGCCGCGGCTCAGCAGCTTCGTCCGACCCGCGGCCCACAGAATCCAAGACCACTCGACACTCACTACCAGACCATTTACGCCGGCATGCAGGGTGTCTTTCATGAACAGCGACAATTATTTTTTCCCGGTTTCGGCGCTAAAAGGGGTCACATTGAAATTAGACACCAGTGCCCTCGGATCAGCGAATCTCTTCGGTACGTTGCCTTTACGTCTACCGGAATAACGCCGACAGTGCCCGAAAGAACTCTCCTGGCGTAGCAATACGGAGCGACGTCCGTTGAGCGACGGCGTGCGTGAAGTGCTTCGTATTGTGAGTGAGCAGCCGATCTGGTGTGCTCGCCATGGCTGACAGGAGGACCGGGACATCGGCGGCGTGGCGGATCAGGTGCCGATTCAAACGAACCAGATCCTTGTCGGGGTAGGGAATGATTTCGGGGTTGGTGAGTTTGATGAGGCGTCGGTAATCCTCAATCAACGGGTCGGCATCGAGGGCTGGCAGTCGTTCTGCGTGGAGGAGTAGGTTCTCTTCGACTTCATCGCGGACTACCTCGGCCAGAACCAGCCTACAGACCTTCGCGGCGCAAAGGGACAACGTGGCTTTGTCGAGTCCCCAGGGAGAAACGATTCCTCCGGTTAGGACGTTTGAGTCGAGGAAAAGGCGGATTCTGCGTTGTCCAGTCACTTCCCGCGATAGCTTCGAGAACGGCGCTGGAAGGCGGTGGCTAGTGCCTTCTTTCCGTAGCGGCGCGCGTAAACGCGATTGCGGGCCTCGGGGAGTGTCGCAAGGAGCTCGCCCGGCGTCAATCCTGCAGCAGTCAGACTTGCGCTTACTTGCTGGCACAGTCGTTCAAAGCGCTGCTGTTCCGGCAGAAGGATGAGACCATCCCCCAGGCGCAGGACCGCAAAGGGCGCACCATTACCCAACCCAAGATCCTCGCGGAACTGCTTGGGAACAGTAAGCTGGCCCTTCTCGCCGATCTTGGTCGTAGTCAGGTATTCGAGCGCGGGATTGTGAGGCGCTATAGGTAGGAAAATCCTACCACGGAAGTGGGCCAGGCACCAAGCCCAATTGTGGCGTTGCCGCAAAGCCCCTGCAAACGCTAGATGCGCGATGATCCAGAAACGTCCACTACGCGTCCAATAAGCCCTCGATGCGACGACGATTCCAATCAGTTACAGCATTCTGAGACTCTGTCGCGAAAACGGTCGTTCCCGGGTTGCTTCGCCAGTCACTTCTTGTGACCGCATAATCCTGATAAACAGCACCATTATTTCAATTCTTTTCAAATACCTGTCTGGATTTTGTAAACCAATTTATTCACGCAAAATTGGTGTTTGGGAGCTTAGTTCGAGCACGGATTAGTCTGTGTAAGCATCCCAAAATCAAAGAGATGAAGGTTGGTAGATAGCAGCCCAGAAGGGCTTGGCGTCAATGACAAAGCGCCATTTCACTCTTACGATGTGTTGGCACTTGTGTTAATATGCCGACATATTGTAAAGAAGCGCTATGGCAGCTTCGAAGGCAGAACTTGTGGCCCGCATGGTCCGGAAGGCCGGGGTATTCCGGCCCCGCGAACTGGATCGTGCCGGCGTTCCCCGGCAATATCTCCGCCAGGCGAACGACCGCGGGCTCGTGCGGCGAGTGGGGAGAGGACCCTACGTCGCCGAGGGCAGCCGGGTGACCGAACACCATACTCGGTGGAGGCTGCGAAACGCGTGCCGCAAGGTGTCGTCTGCCTCGGCGTTGCGCTTTCATGGGCTCACGACGCAAGCACCGCATGAGGTTTGGATAGCCATCGCCCACAAGGCGCGTCGCCCCCGCGCCGATTAGCCGTCGACGCGGATTGTGCACTTCTCCGGCGAGGCTCTTTCTAACGGCCTAGAGGGGAAAAACCTGAAGGCATTACTGTGCGAGTCTTTGATCCCGCGAAAACAGTCGCCGATTGTTTCAAGTACCGCAACAAGATTGGGCTGGAAGTTGCGCGGGAAGCACTGCGCGATTGCTATCGGCAGCGGAAAGCCACCATGGATGAACTGTTCACGGCTGCGAAAGTCTGCCGGGTGGCGCGGGTAATGCAACCTTACCTGGAATTGCTCGGGTGAAGAAAAGCGTGGTAAATTTGCCGGCTTCCGTCCGGTAGCGGTTGTTGAATCTGGCGACGGAACGTAAGGAAGATTTTGCTCGAACCTGAAATGCTTTTACATGCATATAAATGGGATTCCACCAAAAAACGATAGGGCCGAACCAAGAATGTAGAGAACCAAGAATGTAGACAGGGGCTGGCGGAGCGCCGCGCGCTTAGCGGTGTTTGTGCTCCTTTTCGCTAGTGTCTGAACTGCAGTGACCGGTCCGAACCCGATGGTACACGGCGGAAAATTAAAAATCATTAAGGATGAGGTGCGCGATGGGGACTGCGGGGAACTGCGGCAGGTTCGGAGCGTGCATACTGGCACTTGTTGCTCTGATGGGTATCGTACTCTCCCAAGCAGCACACGCCCAACTGGCGGGAGCAACGCTAACGGGAATCATCACCGATAAGTCGGGGGCGGTGGTTGTCGATGCCAAAGTTCAGATCAAAAATACCGACAACGGACAGGTTCGCGAAGTCACGACCAACGCGACTGGGCTCTATTCGGCGCCAAACTTGCCGCCAGGCCCGTACGAAGTAAAGGTCACGGCGATGGGTTTCACCGCCGCCGTGCAAAAAGGCATCGTCCTCAACGTTGGTATGGAGCAGGCTCTGAATATTACCCTGCAAGTGGGCCAGGTCACCGAAGTCGTCGAAGTGAGCGTGCTGACCCCAGCGATTGAGACGACCTCTTCCACCGTTGGCGCTACCGTAGAACAGAAGACGGTGGTGGAATTGCCCCTCAACGGCCGTGACTGGACCCAGTTGGCCACCCTGCAGCCCGGCGTCATCAGCGTCCGCGCCCAAGCTTCCACCGGAGCCACAGCGAACCGCGGTAACCGCGGCTTCGGCGATCAACTTGCCGACAGCGGACACCGTCCGAACGAGAATACGTATCGTGTCGACGGCATCAATATTAACGACTACTCGAACGGCGCTCCCGGCAGCGTGCTCGGGGCGAGCCTAGGCGTCGATGCGATCCAGGAATTCTCGGTCGTGACTACCGACTACACGGCAGAATACGGCAGAACGTCGGGCGCGGTCATCAACGCGATCACCAAGTCGGGAACCAATCAGGTACATGGAAGCGGCTATTTCTTTGACCGCGACAAGGTTTTTGACGCGCGCAACTACTTCGACGGTCCGACGATCCCGCCCTTTCGGCGCACACAGTTTGGTGGTTCCATCGGAGCACCGATCCGCAAAGACAAAACTTTCATTTTCGGAGACTACGAGGGCGTTCGCCAAGGACAGAGTCTGAGTTTTCAGGACAACATTCTTTCGCCCGCCGCTCTGGCTGGAAACCTCTGTTCAGTTCCGAACGGGACGTGCACTCCTCATAGCGTCGTCATTGACTCTAAGGTCGCGCCTTTCCTGCCGCTTTGGCAGCCTGTGCGTGGCGCGAATACTGGTATACCGCAAGGTGGCAACGGAGATATCGATACTTTCCTAACATCGGGAATTAAA
>QIAU01000247.1:0-713 GCA_003225055.1 Acidobacteriota bacterium | reverse complement strand
AAAACGATAGCCTCAACGGCACGTTCTTCTACGACAAGTCACCTCAGACGAATCCTCATTCCCTCGACAACACGATCCACCAGGTATTTACCGAGCGGCACACGCTGGCCTTGACCGAGACCCACATTGTTAACTCAGCACTCGGGAACACGTTCCGGTTCGGATATACTCACGTGACGGGATTGGTCAATTCGCCGGTCTCGGCCATCAATCCCGTAGCCGCCGACACCAGCCTGTGCACGGTATGTACGCCGAGTCCGTTACCTGCCGCACTCATTCAGGTGGACGGCTTGACTGCGGCGGGTGGTCTTGGCAATCTCTCCTACTTCGGCCACCACTACAATAGCTTCCAGGCGAACGACGACCTGTTCCTGACCAAGAGCAATCACGCGCTGAGATTTGGCTTCGCGTTTGAGCGCTTGCAATACAACGTTCTTTCGAAGGTTCGAGGCAATGGCAATTTTGTTTTTACCACACTAAACGGATCAACCGCTTCCGGGATTGAGAACTTCCTTACCAACAAGCCGGCTAGTGTGTTGCTGCTTAGCCCTAGCATTCGCAAGGAGTCTCAGTCACGGGATAGCCTGTTTGGAGTCTATGTTCAGGACGACTGGCGCGTGCGCCCGCGGTTCACTGTGAACCTGGGATTGCGTTATGAAATGCTCGCTAATCCAACAGAAGCGAACAATGGCTTCGGGTTCCTGTCAAACTTC
>QIAU01000246.1 GCA_003225055.1 Acidobacteriota bacterium | reverse complement strand
CCGAAGATGATGCGGGTTGTTAGAACTGGAGATAAGCAGGGTTGGGTTTTATAAGAGGTGGGCCGCCTCCAGCTCTAACGTCCCGCTCTGACGTTAGTCTCTGCAAAAGCCGCTGACGACACATCAGGCAAACTCTGTAGAGTCTGCCAGATAAATGCTGGAGGTCGGCTCTGGTGGTCGGTGCGGAAAGGCGCCCAGATCATATGCTGCGTCGCCGCTAATCTGAGCCCCTTCGGAGTGAGACGAAAGATCAAGGGGATCATCATTTTACTGACGGTCATCACCTGAGACCAGAGTTGAAAGATTTTCATCGGTGTTTGTTCGGTACCGTACCGACGGTCTGGAGCGACCGCTGTTTGAAAGTTTTCGAAGAGTCCGCGATCATAGCCACCCTCGCAAAAAAGACCCGTGACGACGCCCCCTGTTGAGAACAGATCCGAGGTGAGAGGTCTCTGTTCTCAACGAAACCCTTTGCAGCGCGGATGGTATTCCTGAATGGCTGCTAAAAATAACCGGTCCAAATCTGTTTCGACCTTATTTCAGCGTAAGCCCCTTAGTAATCAAACAGTTTGGCTCGTTTGGCTTGGTATTTTCGGCTTACCTGGTCCAATCTGTGCACGCGCTCTTAAATCTCCCCATCTGCTTGAGTTACGCCCGCGCGGGCATCGTGATTGGCCAGTTAATCAAGCCAGACAAACCGTTCAGCAGGTTAGAGCAGGTCGTGCCGGTTGCCTTTCTCCTGGTTGGCAGTCACGCGTTCCGTACGGGAGCTTGCCGATAGGGGCACCAATCGGTCCCGAGCACACAACAACTTCATTCGGCATTGGAACCTGCAAAGCCATCGGCTGGCTTGTTTCAAATTCCGAACAAGAATGACTTTTTTCATCTCTGCGCGCCGGGATGGTTTAGCTTGGAGAGGTTCTGACAAGGAGTGGTCCAGTGCAATCAGAAAAATCGGACAGTTCACAAGTTGCATCGTCACAGCCCCAAACAGAAAACAGTACAAAGCCCCGCAGCGGTCAGCGAAGGCCAAGTTAGTCGGAAAGGCGTTGCCTCGCAGTGCCGATGTTGAACGTCTTTTCAGTCTGATTCGATCATAAAAAAGTCTAGCTCCAATTCTTAAAATGCCGAAGCAAGAAGGTGCCGAAGCAAACGGATTCCGGTGCGGAATTTGGAAGGGTTGCCGATTACCTTTTCTCTGAAAGAGTTTGGAGTTCTCATTTTTGACGCACAATACGCCATCAGATTTCGTGATCCTGGAGGAAAAGAAAAAGTACGCTGGCGGCAGTGTGTGGCGCTGCTCCGGTTGCCGGGGAACGTTCGACCACGCCGGCGTTCCAACCTATTGCGCCCTTTGCTGGAAGATGGCATCCGAAGTGAAGAGGCTGGAAAGCGACAAGCGAACGCATCGATCTCATGATCGTTAAAACTATCATCGTAATTGTGGTGACAGTCCTGCTGTTCGTCATCATTCGGCGATTTGAGAAACCCTAAAGAGGATAAAAAAGAGGAGAAAGTTCGCGTCGGAGTGATAACGGGACGCCTCAACACCGCGACCAGAGCCTGAATTCAGGCGTACAATGCACACGTCCTGCTACATCCCTTGGGGAAGGGTCAGTGGGGAGGATGAAGTCGGAGAGATTTAGGCCCAGATCATCCAGCCGATGGTTTGGGCCTTCTAATTAGCTGCTACAATCCGTGCGGAGGAGCTTCCTAAATGCCGGACCTATCTCGAGTACTCAGCCAGCTACAGCGCGAACGGAATCGAATGGCTTCGGGGTTAGAGCGTCTCGATCAGGCCATTCACGCAATTGAGAGTTTGAGCGGAAAAAACAATCGTGGGCGCAAAAGGGGCAGGAGGATCTCGGCTGCTGGGCGCGCCAGGATTGCGGCGGCTCAACGGGCGCGATGGGCCAAAACGAGGAATCAAGCTGCGAAGCCCGCCGCAAGAGTAATCTCAATATCGGCCCGAAGAAAAATGGCGGCTGCTCAGCGTGTGAGGCGGGCAAAGTGGAAGCGACAACATGCGAGGTGATTTCAATAGGGCCGAGCGCACGACGAAAAGCTAGAGGATGCAAGAATGAACCGAGGTGTGGGAGTTGCACAAAAATTCTTGCAAGATTGTTTTCTCGTCGCGTTCATTTACACCGAGGAGAAAGTGCATAGTAAATAGGCAGAAGACTTTTCCGGGCAGTTCTGTACGGCACGAGAGAAACAGCCCCAGCCGTGCCACTTCAACCGCAATAATTTTGACCTTAATGCACCATTCCATTTCCATGAACCGTCCCATATCGACCTCTCGCTGTGGAACCATCGCACGTTTCTTTTACCAGGAAATGTGACGGAAGTTTCTGTAGCCGAACGGTACCCGGCAACGGTAATCGACGTAACCCTCAAGGATTTCGCACTTCCCAGCTACAGTTTTCCAGCGTCTCCAATACCTCATGCGTTTGTTCGCTAAACGCTTTCTGGGAGACTGAATTTCACAAAAACGCCTCCCGGAGGAATGTGGAAGTATTCCGCAACCTGGGGTTGGCGTTCGCCGCCGTCATTTATCTCTGGTGGTCGGCTGGTTCGGATCGTTCAAGACGCTGCTGGTCATCATGGCTCCGATTCCACTCACTCCGGCTGGCATCCTGCCGCGCATACGCTGACGGGGCGCTTTCCTCACAGCAACCTCGATGATTGGACTTATTGCAGGTCGTTACTTGGAACTCACGTGCTAAACTCGGTGCCGCTTTTCCGGGAGCGAGGAATCCACATCCCGTATGGCCCTGGGGCGACACTGCTCCCGCCGAGAGGAGGATCGTATGACGCGCAAAATCACTCTTCTGCTGCCCCTGGCTCTAGCTGTTTCTGCGTCGCCGCAGACGCCGAAGAAGACGCCAGTCGCGGGAACCGGGGCCACGGTGCAAGCTGTAATCGCCCTTGAAGACAAGTGGGTGGACGCCCTGCAAAAGGCTGACACCGAAACCCTCAATTCCATTCTCGCTGATACCTACGTGGACACAGACGAGCAAGGCCAGCAGAGCGACAAACAAGGCATCCTCTCCGCTTTGAAATCGGCGGATCTGAAGTTCGAGTCGTTGAAGGTTTCAGACATGCAAGCCCGTACCTACGATGCTGCTGCGGTTGTGACCGGCACCGGCGTGCAGCGCGGGACTTTCAAAGGCCAGCCGTTCACGCCGCAGGTCGTTTTTACCGACACCTTCATCCGGCAGAACGGAAACTGGCGAGCGGTCGCCTCGCACCGCGCCACCGTGCCCGGCGAAGGTGACCCTTCTCCTGTCTCTGCCGAGCCGTATATCCGCGACAGGGAAGCTCAATGGGCGGAGGCTGTCGCGAACGGAGATCCGTCAGTCGTCCAGCGAATCTTAGCTGACGACTACATCGGTGTGGACGCGGGGGACGGGCACCTGTATGACAAGGCCGAAGCGATCTCTTTCATCCGGGAACATCACAGCGAGTTCGTTTCTAACCGGCTCAATGAGGTCAAGATTCGCTTTTTCGGCAACACCGCAGTAGCGCAGGGCAGCGAATCCTGGGAACGCCGTATGGGCGACCCACGGCTAGGACGTTTTGTATGGACCGACACATGGTTGCTGCGAAATGGGCGCTGGCAGATTGTTGCTGCGGAAGACATGATTGCGCCTCCGCTGCCCGCCAACAAGGCGAGCGCATCCAATGAGCCACACACAGTAACCGCCAGCAATGAAGCTGAGATCAAAGCCTTATACGATCGGTGGGCGCAAGCACTCCAAGCTCGCGATATTGATGGCATCATGTCGGTCTATGCGCCCGGAGACGCCCTGGTCGCATACGATATCGTGCCGCCACTTCAGTACAAAGGGAAAGACGCCTATCGGAAGGACTATTTGGAGTTTCTCGCCCAGTACGACGGCCCCATGCATGTGGAGTATCGGGATATGGGTATTTTGAGTAGTGGCGACGTAGGCGTCATCCACGCTCTGGAAAGACTCTCCGGAAAGCTCACAAACGGGCAACAGTCTGACCTGTGGCTTCGTGTAACCAGCGCTCTGCGCAAGATCGACGGCAAATGGTTCATCGTTCACGACCACGTTTCTGTGCCGGTCGATTTCGAAACAGGCAAAGCTGCGCTGCAACTCAAGCCATAATCAATCCAGGTCTCGCTAGGAGGGATTCTTGGCTCAGCGGGGAATCCTCCGCCACGATTGGCTAAAGGAGAGGCAAGGTGTTCAGCTTCCTCGAACTCGAGATTGCAGTCCCGCACCAAGCCCGATCTCATGGTTGAGCGCCGCCCCCGCCTTGCAGCGCTCTATGACCCATTGTGGGGACACGGCAGCGCCGCGCGGCGGTTTGCCCTACGTGATCGCCCAGTGCTCCAGCCAGCCG
>QIAU01000066.1 GCA_003225055.1 Acidobacteriota bacterium | reverse complement strand
AACCCGATTATCGTCTTTTCCCCGCAAAAATTCGAGCTACGTTGCCGGCGATCAAGCCCGTGGCGCACCGTTGTCTGGCGGCATCCATGCGCGCTCGAAGCCTCTGCACCTCCCCCTCCGTTTCCCCGAGGAGTGGGTGGAGTGCCGCCATCGAAGCGAGATCCTCGTTGCTATTGACGGCATTGGCGTTCATACGTGGCGCGAGTCTTCGAGCAGACCAGTGTTTGGGGCGATCCGGTGCGTTCAAGAGCGGTGGTTTAGCGAACTGACGAGCAAGCGCCTACGACGTGGAACGTTTCTCAGTGTGCCTGAACTCATCACGGCTATTGAAGAGTTTATGGACACCTGGAATCGGAATCCGAAACCATTTGTCTGGACAGCTACCGTGGATTCGATCGTGGAGAAACTGCAACGGTGCCGGCAAACTCTCGAAAACATCCAGCCGGGGTGCACCCTGCCGCGTTCACGAAAAAGGAGGAAACAATAACTCCAGTCGTTTAAGCGACACTACACTAGCTTTAGCTATGGGGCGTAAGTCACGGTGCGTTTAGGGTGTGATTACGCGATGGGTGCATTGCTTGACATTCGCCTTTTATTCGCTCAGAATAAGGTTCATGGCGGCGCTCACTAAACGGCAGTGGCAGGTGTACGACTTCATTTCCCGCTTTATCGCCGAGCATTCTTACTCCCCATCCTACGAAGAGATCAGGTCTGGCTTGGGGCTACGTTCTTTGGCTACCGTGCACAAGCACGTTTCCAATCTGGAGAAAAAAGGTTTTCTGGTTCACGACTCTAACTGCAGCCGCTCGATTCAGTTGGTTCCTCTTAAGGGCAAGCTGCGGCAGTCGATGGCAGTGAATACAGGAGTGGTTCTGCCGTTAGTGGGACGCATTGCGGCCGGCCAACCGATCGAGGCCGTGGAGAATCCGGAAACCATTTCGCTGGCGGATTTCGTTCAGTCGAAAGAAGTGTTTGTTTTAGAAGTGCGCGGCGAGTCCATGCAGGATGAAGCGATTCTGGATGGCGATTACGTACTGGTGGAAAAAACCAAAGTTGCTCACAACGGAGACATTGTCGTGGCTCTAGTGGATGGCTCCGATGCCACGCTGAAACGGTTTTACAAGGAAGACGATCAGATCCGACTGCAGCCCGCGAATGCGAGCATGGCGCCTATCGTGGTGCACGCCGCCGCGGTGCGGATTCAGGGCCGAGTGATTGGGGTGCTGCGGAAATACTGATTTCCCAAGCGGGTCCAAGATCCACCTCTACTTCTTCCCCAAAACAAAAACGCCCGGCGCTCGCCGGGCTGTGGGGATCAGGGAATATCAGCCAATGTGTTTGTCGAGAGCTTTCTGGATGGTCTCCTTGGGGACATATCCAACGATCTGTTCCTTGACTTGTCCGCCCTTGAAGACCAGCAGCGTGGGAATGCCGCGCACGCCGTAGCGCATGGGCGTGGCGCTGTTGCGGTCCACATCCATCTTGGCGACTTTGACCTTGCCCTGATAGGCCTGCGCGACCTCGTCCACGATCGGAGCCAGCGCGCGGCAAGGGCCACACCAAGTTGCCCAGAAATCGATTAGTACGGGCTGCTCCGACTTCAGTACATCCGCGTCAAAGTTCGCGTCTGTCACTTCCATAATTGCATGGCTGGCCATCGTTCCTCCCACAGCTTATCCTAGCACTTTCATTAGATGCGATGAAGGATGAGAAGTCGCAAGAGTCGCAAGCACGGTCTCAGGTTGTCAGGGCCCACGTCTCAGGACTGAAGGTCTTGTGAGGGATCCGAGTAAGGTTCGTCCTCAGGTTTTTCCGAGACTTGCGACCTGATAACTTACTAAGACAAGAAGCGCCCCGCGACTTTACCGTCACAGGACGCCCTCGGCAGCCCTCCCCCAGAACTGCCTGACTACGACGGGGATATTAGGGCCGCTCGCGTTAACTGTAAACGTAACCTCCGTAATTCGCACTGCCTGCGGAGGTGAAGGTGACTAGGCAGGTGATGCCCAAAGTAACCCTCATGGCCAAGGCTGCGGAATTCCCCTCCGGCGTGTGCTCGCAGCTAACCAATTCAAAAGACGAGATAAAGGTGAGAGATCCGCCGGCAGCGGCTGGGAGCGGAAGGTTACCTATCGGTACCTCATCGGGTCCCCCATTGGGTGGGAGATTTCAAAAGCGGAAATTGCCTACTGCTTCTGCCAGCTCTTTGCGCCATCGGAAGTAACCACGGTTTGGTTCTCCGCCGTAGTGAGTTTGCCGTGAAGGGAATCGCTGAATTCGATTCTAACGATGTCGGCGGATAGGGCCGCACCTTCAATCATGGGAGTGACCCGCGTCCAATGCATCCCGAGATCCGTGGAATGGTAGAGCACGCCATTGCGTCCTCCGACCCACACTTCGAAACCCTGCGCCGAGAGAGCCCGGAAGCCGGTGGTGTGATCTACCTGGACTTTTTCCCAGGTATTGCCCGCATTGAAAGAACGTTGCGGGAGCCCGTCGTCTGATAAGCTCCAGCGCGTCGATTTTAGGTCACGCAGTAACCCGGGGGCGTTCGTGGAGGCAGCGGTGCTGGCCAGCGGCTCGGTGGCAAACGCAGTCTGGGTTTCGGTGACATCGCTATCCACCTGTTTGGGCAATTTCTGGACTCCGCCTTCCCCTGCCTTGCGTTTTGCCGACTTGACTTCTCGGCCTGGCATTTCGGGTGCCACTGCGACGACTTCAGCGACGATCTGATCGCTCTTGGCTCGCTCATCCTTTGCCACCATGTCGCCCGTCGCTGCCTTGGCCGCTGCAATCGGACCACCACCGATAGGTGTTCCCTGGTACGCAGCAGCCGGTGCCGCTAGGCGCTTCTCCGAAGGACGCGGAACATCTGTGACCTTATTGCTTTCGACGTTGAGCGCGAACCGATTCCCGCGGGCCTGAACGGCCGGCGAAGCTGCTGGTGCTGGCTTAGCGGGCTCCTCGGTTGGTTCTGCCTCGTTATAGCTCCTACTTGCAGCAAGAGCTTTGTCCCTAGGCGCCGCAGCGCGCACGGCATCGCGGCTTCCGGTTGACGTCTCAGGCGTTTCTTTCGCCGAAGCCGCCGATTTCTCGGCTTCCGCTCGCTTCGGCAAGTTTGACAGGGGAACGATGCGCTCGTTCGTACTAGCCTGCATCGGCGGATGCGAAATCCGCTCGTGGTAGAGCCACCCCACGGCGCTCACCACAACCACGCATGCGGCCAGGGCGCTCCAGCGCAGTACAGGCCAGCGCAACCAACTGGAGACGGGCCGGGCAGGTTGCGTCTTGGAGCACAAGGCGGGCTCAGGAGCTGCGAGCGAAACCACGTCGCGGCATTCGCGGCAGCGAGAGAGATGCTCCAGAATCTGGGTGCGCTCGCGCTCCGTGAGCGATTGCTCCACAAAAGCCGTCAGCAGGTCAGAATTGGGATGCTCCCCAGCCTGGCCGGCCTGCCATCTATCGCGCACGATTTTGGGAAGCTGTTCCATCATCATTCGTTGCTGACGTTCCTGCGGGACTCGTACATCATTTTGTCCCATTTCCCGGCCCTTCCGTGCCGGTCGTTGCCTATGCCGGCCCTTCGGGGCCTGTGGCCTATGCCGGCCCTTCGGGGCCTGTGGCCTATGCCGGCCCTTCGGGGCCTGTGGCCTATGCCGGCCCTTCGGGGCCTGTGGCAGGGCGGGCCAGAGATCCGCCACCCCACACGTCGTGCCCGCACTCCACCTGCCAGGACGGGCCGAAGAGCCGCGACACAGCCCGACACGGACCTAATCTCGCCCCTCTCCGGCGCGGATGACCTTCTCTTTAGAGAACGTCGTGCCCGCCGAATCTTGCGCCAATCGGCTGCGAATATCTACTGTCAGATCACGAACATCCACTTCCAGGGCCTCTTCGGCCTGCCGCCGGCTCATACCCGTTTCTGTGAGCCGCCGGAAGATGTCCTTGCGTAATGCCCGCACCAGCTTCTCCAGCTTGCGGCTGATGGTTGACTCATGCACCCCCAGGATCCTCGCGATTCGCGCCAGGGTGAGATCGTCGAGGAAATAGTACGCAAGGATGCAGCGATCCTCTGGGGAGAGGGCTGCCACCGCCTCATCGGTGGCAGCATTCAATCGCGGATCAACCTGGGAAACGGGCCCAGGATCCTGAACCGCGAATTGTTTGCCCGATTCGGCTTCCTCTTCCAAGCTGACATCGCGGCGCGTCCCACGATAGGCATTTACATGCGCCTGTGCGAGTACCGTGCGCAGCCAGCCTTCCAACGAGCCGCGGCCGCTGTAATAAGAAAGCTTGGACAGTCGCGCGCCTTCGCGATTATGAGCGCCATAAAGGTCGGCATAGATCGAGCCGGCGAGTTCGCGGGCCTTGGAATCTTCGCGTGTGATTCTGAGCGCCGCGTCATGCAATTTCTCCCGATAGCGGAGCATGAAGTCTTCCCAGGCTTGCTCGTTTCCGGCGGCACAGGCACGCGCGAGGGCAAGTTCACTGACGCGAAGGCTGAAATAGAAATCTCGGATAGCCGCTTCCTCGATGTCAGCCGGAAGGTATTTCTCCGCGACGGTCAACAGAATGGCGCCAAACTCCTCCCTACCTATCGCGTACTTTTTCGCGCCGCTTTTCTCGTAAAGCTCCGCCAAAAGCGAATCTAGTTGGCGGGATGCAAGAAAGACGAAGACGTGCGTTCCTCCGATAGTCAGGGTTGGAAAAGGAACGCTCCGGGCGAGGAGGAGTTGGGCCACCGCGCCCGGGGTGTGCCTGAGCACACCGGGAGGGCAACATGAAGACCAAGCTATTGTTCGGGGGAGTCGCGGTGCTGGTTGGGATCGGGGTACTTTTTTCCGGGCAAAGTCCGGTCAAGGCGGGCGAGATACACTCCGCGTCGGGATACAAAGTGCTAGCGCCGATCCGGCACGGGAACCTCACTGTTTTTCCGGTCGTCGGGCAAAAAGCTCATGACACCGGCGATTTCCTAACCCTCGACGAAGGGCTGCGCTCGGGCGACGTGGTGGTAAGCGAGTATGGAAGTATCCGTCCGCTGATTCGGCGGGGGCCTTTCCATCAGATTCCTGATCCCGCAGGGGGCGCTCAGGTCAACCGGCTGGTGCTGGTGAACAACGCCAAGCGTCCGCTGCTCCTACTGGCGGGCGAGATCGTTACCGGTGGCAAACAGGATCGCGTGATCGGCAAAGACCGACTTGTCCCGGCAGAGAGCGATCCCATCGACCTGAGCGTTTTTTGTGTGGAGCCGGGACGGTGGGTGGGAACCAGTTCGAAGTTTGGTGCGGGATACGCAGGCGGCGTGGTCCCAATGGCCGCGCCGGGTGTGCGCAGCAAAGCTATGGCTGATAAGGATCAGACAAAAGTATGGGCCGAGGTGCGAAAGGCACAGAATGAAGTTGTGGCCGGTATGGCTCCGGCTGCGCCAACTGCTGCCGTCGAGGTTCAAAGCACTTCATCGTACGCGCGGGTAATGGACAACAAAGCTGTCCGAAAACAAGTTGATTCCATAGCCGTGCCCATCGAAAACAGCTATCGCGGCTTGATGAAGCAACTGCGCGATCAGAATGCGCTGGGCGTGGTAGTGGCAGTGAACGGTGAGATTATATGGGCGGATATGTTCGCCAGCACCGACTTGCTGCAGAAATATTGGCCGAAGTTGGTGCGGTCCTATGCTTCGGAAGCCATGGTGACGCGGGCCAAGAGCAAAGATGTCGAGGAGAGGTTGGCGCAGGCGTTTCTCGACAATATGGAAGGGAAGCGCGAGGTGGTCGAGAGCGAGCCCGGCTTGTACAGGCACACGGAGATTACCGGAGAAGACTTCAAGGCTTTCGAACTGACATCGCTGCTGCCGAAGACTGGGTTTGATCTGCACGTGGCCAAGATAGCGGAGTAAGCAAATACCCGGTCATAAGAAGCCCACCTTTTGCGGCAAATTACGGGCAGCAATCCAAGACTCCCCTGTCCGTCGTTGCTCAGCCGAAATAGAGAGTGGTCCGCCACATCCCACCTAGTAAGGCAAGCATAAAGCGGATGGGGTTATTGTAAAGTTATTTATGAGACACAACACCAGGAACCCGGGGAAAACGGCTGCTAGTGTTCGGCCTGAAAGCGGTAACGGCCTTTGCGTTCGGCGGCGGTGGCTTCCGCTACGGTGAGGAAGGCTCGTGCCGCGTGCGACAGACTGGCTTGTTTTCGGTAGATGAGACGCAGCTTGCGGTGGAGCAGCAGCTCGCGCACTGGAATGCGCACCAGTTCTCCCCGCGCCAGTTCGCCTTCTACGGCGATTTCGGGCACCAGGGCGACTCCGTTACCCATCACGATGTAACTCTTGATGGCTTGCAGGGTGGGCAGTTCGACATCCATGTGCAAGGGTGTCTTGTGGCGGCGGAATGTCTGGATGACTTTCTCCCGGTACGGCGAGGGAACGATGTGGGCGACGAAGGACTCGGCTCCCAGATGGCTGATGCCCACCTGCTTGGCCGAAGCCAAGGGATGGCTGGGAGGAACCACGAACGCCAACTCATCGAGGTAGATCACGACCGAGTGCAGCAGGGGTTCGTCCGGATCGTAAGTCAACAGCCCGAATTCAACATTGTGCCGGAGCACGTCATCCGGCACCCGGCTGCCCAGGGCACGCTGCACGGTGACCTTGATCATAGGGTGGAGACGCCGAAACTCGGCCAGGATCGGCAAGAGGTAGAGCACCGTCAGTTCGTTTGCGGCAATCACCAACTTGCCGCTCCGCAGCTCGCGCAATTCAACTAGAGCTTCCTGCGCGTCGGTACGCAGGTTCAGTAGTTTCTCGGCGTAGTCGTGCAGTACCCGTCCTGCATCGGTAAGCACACCTTCGCGGGACGTTCGGTCAAACAAGGGTTCGCCTAATTCATCTTCCAACTTACGAATGGTCTGGCTCACGGCTGACTGCGTGCGGTAGAGTTTTTCTGCGGCGCGGGAGAACCGTCCTTCCCGGGCTACCGCCAGGAACACTTCTAATTGCGCAAGATCCATCGGTTTCCTCACCCTTATTGACTCATAAGAATAGCTTATTTACTGCAGTATATCTAATGTTAGCTGCAGGATTATAAGCTTGATTTATACCGTCGTCCACGTAGCATAAAACCTTCATGGTTTGAAGGAGTGTGGGCATGGAATCAGCACGCATCACGGTATTCGATACCACCCTGCGCGATGGCGAGCAGTCCCCAGGATGCAGCATGAACGTGGACGAAAAGCTGCGCATGGCACGGCAGTTGGACCGTCTGGGTGTGGACGTGATCGAGGCGGGATTCCCGATTGCCTCCGACGGTGATTGCCAGGCTGTGCAAGCGATTGCCGCCTCAGTTCGCCGGCCCATCATTGCTGGACTGGCTCGAGCACGGGGTGAGGACATCGAGCGGGCGTGGCAGGCGCTGCGACATGCCGCCCTGCCGCGCATCCACGTGTTCCTCGCAACCTCCGACATTCATCTCGAATACAAGCTCAAGATTTCCCGCCAGCAGTGTGTCGAACAGGCGCGTGATGCAGTTGGTTTGGCCAAATCGCTTTGCCAGGACGTTGAGTTCTCGCCAGAAGACGCTACCCGAACGGACCCGGAGTTCTTGTGCGAGGTCCTCCAGGCGGTGGTGGATGCCGGCGCCACTACACTGAATATTCCCGATACGGTCGGTTTCACAACGCCGGAAGAGTTCAAGAATCTGATTCTCACCATCCGGCAGCGGGTTCGCGGCCTTGAGAGCGTCACTATTTCGGCGCACTGCCATAACGATCTGGGGCTAGCGGTCGCCAATACCCTGGCAGCAGTTGCCGCAGGCGCTCGACAGGTCGAGTGCACGATCAATGGCATCGGCGAGCGCGCGGGCAACGCGTCGCTGGAAGAAATCGTGATGGCGATGCGGGTTCGGCAGGAGCGGTATCCTTATGTCACGGGCGTTGTCAGTGAGCAGCTGTTTCCTGCAAGCCAGTTGCTGACTGAAATCACACAAGTCCCCGTGCAACCGAACAAAGCTGTCATCGGACGTAACGCTTTTGCCCACGAGGCGGGTATCCACCAGGACGGCATGCTGAAGAACCCGTTGACGTACGAAATCATGACGCCGCAGTCCGTCGGCGTGCCCGATAGCCGGCTCGTGCTGGGGAAGCACTCAGGACGGCATGCGCTGGGGCTGCATTGTGAGAAGTTGGGCTACCTGTTCGATCGCCGCGAGCTCGACGAGGTTTATCGACGATTTGTTGTACTGGCCGACCGGATCAAGAATGTGGAAGATCATCATCTGCTGCAATTGATTCGTGACACTAAGGATCAGGCTGTGCGTATGCCTCCTGCGCACGTGGAAACAACCCCCCTGGCTATCGCCTCTTCCGCGACAGGGGCCACGAACCGACCGCAGGTCGCGAAACCGTTTCCCGGGCCTCGGCCTGCCGAGCGCCAGGATGGGAAGCTTCCCCTCCATCCCATGGCGGAGCCTCACTACGAAGAAGATTATTTGTGGGGAGTTTAGCAGTGGGCACCGGCTGAAGCCTGTTCCTCTTTGAGTTCCGTCATCCGGCACCCCCTTCGACTTCGCTCAGGGCAGGCTCTGAGGGCGTGCCCCGATGGGATCCCGAATGTCCAGGGTCTAGTCCCCTTCTTTTTTTGCTCACGCGTGCTTCACGAAGTTGATCACTTCAGAATCTGCTTTGATACGATAACCGGATGCTTCTGAATCTCACCATCCTGCCAGGCGACGGTATTGGGCCCGAAGTGACCGACGAAGCAGTACGTGTGCTGGAACTGGTGGCGGAGACGTTCGGACACCAACTGGGGCTGACGCGCAAGAACATTGGCGGCGCCGCCTTGGTCGCCAGCAAGGATCCTCTGCCTGCTGACACCTTGCAGGCATGCCTGTCCTCAGGAGCCGTTCTGTTGGGGGCCGTGGGTGGGCCGGCATTCGATGAATATCCCCGAGACTTGCGTCCAGAGGCGGGCCTGCTGCGGTTGCGCAAAGAGCTTGGCGCATTCGCAAATCTGCGGCCGGCGGTGTGCTTCCCTGCTTTGCAGGAATCCTCGCCGCTGCGTCCGGAACTGGCGAAGGGGACCGACGTCCTGATTGTGCGGGAATTGCTGGGAGGACTCTACTTCGGGGAGCCGCGTTCAATTCAGGGTTCCGCAGGCTCGCGTGTTGCTACAAACACCATGAGCTATGGCGAAGCGGAGATTGAGCGCATTGCGCGCATGGCCTTTGAGCTTGCCCGGACCCGCCGCCACAAGCTGGTTTCCGTGGATAAGGGCAACGTGTTGGAGTGCTCGCGGCTGTGGCGCGAAGTGGTCACACGGGTTGGCAAGAATTACCGCGACGTCCAACTCTCGCACATGTATGTTGATGCAGCGGCCATGTTGCTGGTCATGCGGCCAGCGGATTTCGACGTGCTCCTCACCGAGAATATGTTCGGCGACATTCTTTCCGACCAGGCGGGAGCAGTCGTCGGCTCGCTGGGTCTGCTGGCTTCGGCGAGCATCGGGGGCGCGGTTGGCGTGTATGAACCAGTACATGGCTCGGCGCCCGACATCGCGGGGAAGGGCATTGCCAATCCTCTAGGTGCGATTCTGTCGGCGGCTCTGCTCCTGCGGTATTCCTTTCGCCTCGAGCGCGAAGCCGCTTCGATCGAATCGGCGGTATCGCAGGTTCTCGATGCCGGCTATCGCACACGCGATCTGGTCACATCCGGTCAGTCCGCCACCAGCACGACGCAGATGGGCGAGAAAGTTAGGGAATCGGTGAAACAACTCGCGGCGCGACATGAGGTGGCAAGTTAAGGTGGGCAACACAGATTCTGCAGCCCAGGTTTTCCACAACCAACAAATCTTCCTCGACCGTGTTCGGTAGTAGAATAGAGCGCATCGTATTTCCTTCCCCCCTCTGGGGATGGCAGGAGGCGCCCTATGCTCTCCAAATGTGCCAACCCGGACTGCTCGACTCCCTTCCTGTATCTGCATCAGGGCAAGCTGTTCCGCATTGAAGTAGACGCGAAACGGGACCGTGTGAAGCTAGGCCCCGTCGGAAGTGAGAAGAAGCCCGTGCGTCGCATGGAATATTTTTGGCTGTGTGATTCTTGCTCGTCTCATTTGACGGTGGCTTACGAACAGGATGTGGGCGTTGCTACAGTTCCACTGCTCTCTTACCGGGCCGCGTCATAGGCTGGGGGCGCGGGAACCAGCGCGCCGTTGGGAGTACTTCCCGGTAGTCGCGTTCCAGCGGATCTTCAGGACCTCGAAGAACATGCGCGTGCCGTCGCGGAGAGGACGGATGGTGGTTTTCTCATCGTGCGCCCATTCGACGGGCACTTCCACCACGTTGAGGCCCTGTTTTTGAGCCAGGAAGATCAGCTCCGCATCGAAGCTCCAGCGCTCAATTGTCTGCAGCGGGAAAATCGCCCGGGCGGCGCGTGCAGTGAAGGCTTTGAATCCGCACTGTGTATCCTTGTATTTCAGTCCAAGGACGACTCGCAGCGTCACATTGAACAATCGCCCGCATAACTGGCGGTAAAGCGGCTGGCGTTCGATTTGTAGTTCGGCATTCATCCAGCGCGAGCCAATGGCAACATCGGCGCCGTTCGCGATTGCCTCAAACAGCTTCGCAGCTTCTTGGATGGGCGAGGAGAGATCGGCATCGCTGAACAGCACCACGTCGCCACGGGCATTCAACATGCCGTTGCGCACGCTGTAACCCTTGCCGCGATTGCCGGGGTTCTCGACCAACCGCATCATGGGATTTTTTTCGACGAAGCGGCGAACAATCTCCGCCGTATCGTCGCGCGAACCATCATTCACCACAATCAACTCTGCATCCCAGCCTTGCTCTGCCAGGTAAACCAGGACTTTGTTCAGAGTCGGCACGATGCGGCGGCTCTCGTTGTAGGCGGGGATGATGATGCTGTATTGCAAAGAGCGTTCTCAGTGATTAGTTTAATCGCTGTTGGTCTGAGTAAAGCGAAGGATTGATGGCTTTGCGTGGAGCTTCTGAAGACGTGCCTTGATACCAAGCCGAGTTATTAGCACACTGAGACGGGGCAAGCCCCGTCTCTACCTCAGTTATTGTGGGCGCAGACGCGGCTTGCCACGTCTGCAACGGCTGGCCTGCTGTTAGGCCACGAGGCGGTGCTTGTAGAGCATGACAAAGAACTCGTTCGCAAGTTCTTCGTCCCAGAGCCCGGAGTGGGCTTCATCACCCATGACGACAACGGACTGATCGTGGGTGAGGGCGGGCTTGTAGGGCCGAGCGGTACGCAAGGCGTCATACACGTCTACGACTTGGAGTATGCGAGCGAGAAGCGGAATCTCTCCTTTGCGGAGGCCGTCGGGATAGCCGCTGCCATTGGGATGTTCATGATGAGAGCGAATAATGGGGAGCACCAGACGAAGCGATTTCAGGGGCTTGCAGATCCTCTCCCCGGTGACGGGATGCTTCTTCATGATCTCCCATTCCGCAGCAGTGAGATCGCTACCCTTCTTCAGAATCTCGTCGGGCACGGCGATTTTGCCTAAGTCGTGCAGGTAGCCACCGCGCCGCAAAGCCACAAGCGACTCCTGGTCCAGTCCGAGATGTTCTCCGAGATCGCTGGCGTAGTGCGACAGCCGCTCGCAGTGACCTTCGGTGTAAGGATCGCGCGACTCAACGCTCAAGCCCAGCGTACAAAGGACATTCTCCGCTGACTCCAACTCGTCGGTGAATTCCTTCAATTTGAGCAGGGATTTCACGCGGGCAAACAACTCTTCCGCAAAGATGGGCTTGTTCAGAAAATCGTCGGCCCCGGCTTCGATGCCACGCAGTTTGTCCTCGCGATCGCTGAGACCGGTTATCAGGACGACGGGAATGAGGCGGGTGGAGGGATTTTCTTTAATCTCGCGGCAGAGTTCGTAGCCCGATTTGCCGGGCATTACCACGTCGAGCAAGATCAGATCGGGAGGATATCTGCGAATCTCGGCTTCCGCAGCCGCAGCGTGGGAAACGGCGACCGCGTCGTAGCCGCGGCTGGCGAGCAGTTCCTGCATCAGCAGCACCACGTCGGGGTTGTCGTCTACCACCAGAACCCGCGGCGAACGGCGCCGAGCTGAAAGAATTTTCCCCATCTCCCAGTAGGAATCGATTTCAGAGGCGAACGTTGTATCGCGGTTCTGGGAATCCATCCGAACCCACTGCGACCCGGAACGGGTTTATCTATTGTAGCCAAATTCAATGTAGGACGGCAGTAGCAAGAATCAAGAATAAGGAATGATTTTGGTGACGCTGGCGTCAAGAATCTTGAACGCGGAACTCGCAATGCGCGCTGGGTTCAAGTCTCTGCCTCAGCGAGGGTTAGCTTCGAAAGGGCTACTTAGGCAGCGGCTGGCTATCGAAGGCTCAGCCGAGAAGGTATGGGGGCGGGTCTTTGACCCGCCTGCCAAAGGTGGCGCTACCTACCTCTTCGTTCGAGTTCGAGGAGCGCTTGCTTGCGCTCGACACCCCAGCGATAGCCGCCCAAGCCACCGTCCTCGCGCACCACCCGGTGACACGGAATGGCCACGGCTAGACGATTGCTCGCACACGCGCGAGCCACCGCGCGAGTGGCCCGGGGTTCGCCGATAGCCTTGGCTACCTCGCCATAGGAGCGGGTGGCACCATAGGGAATCGATTGCAGGTATTCCCACACGCGCCGCTGAAAGGCCGTTGCCTGGATGTCGAGAGGCAGCGAGGAATTCAGCTTATGGCCCTGCAGTCGCTTAAGCAGGCCATCTTTCCAGCTGCGCAGCCCGTCGTCGTCGCGTCGGCGGTTGGCAAACGGGAACTCGTGCTTCAAGCCCTCCACCAGTTCTTGTTCCGAATCGGCGAACTGGATGGCACAGATACCCTTGTCGGTAGCCGCGACCAACATGCGGCCGAGCGGGGATTCTGCGAAGGTATAGCGAATCGGTGCGGCGACGGCGCCTCGGCGGTACTTGTCAGGCGTCATGCCAAGCTGCGAGGCAGTTCGCTCGTAGAGACGGCTGCTGGAGCCGTAGCCCGCGTCGTACATGGCGCGTGTGACCGAGTGCCCGGCCTGCAGGTTGCGCTTGAGTTGGTTCATGCGGCAGGAATCGGCATAGGCACGCGGCGTGACTCCAAGCACGGCCTTGAATGTGCGCTGCAGATGAAACGGACTCTGGTGAAAGACCTGGGCCAGGCGCGACAGCGTGACCGGTTCATCCAGGTGTTGCTCGATGTACCGGCAAATGCCCTTCACGGTTTCCACTTGCGTACTGCCCGTGGCGGCTTTCGGACGGCAGCGCAGGCAGGCGCGATAGCCGTCGCGCTCCGCCTCTTCGGCCCGCCGATAAAAAGTCACATTTGCGCGGCGTGGGTGCTTGGCCGCACACGAAGGCCGGCAAAAGACTCCGGTGGAGGAGACAGCAAAAACGAATTTGCCGTCCTGGGCGGCATCGCGCGCCAGAACTGCCTGCCACCATTTGTGATCGTCGCCTGACACGGCTGAGAGCCCTTGCTGTTCAAGTATCGCATTGCTTAGCATGAGGAGAAAGATAGGCCGGGCGAGTTCCTCGTACTATCCGAATCTTGCCCTCAAACCAAGGTTTGTGCGGTAATGCTTTAACCCATGAGCCATGCCGCGCCAGCATCTTCCGCCGAGGTGGTAGCGGCTCCCGTCGCCAATGAGATTGAACCGAATGCCGCCTGTCCCCCTAACGAATGGCAATCGGCTTCCCCGATAAGTTTTTGCTCCGACTGGCGGGGAAAGAATCCGGACCCGGCGCACGAGACCGAAGTGCGGGTTTTGTGGTCACCTTCAACTCTCTACCTTCGATTTGTCTGCCGCTATCGCGGGCTGCACGTTTTCGATGCTGCCGACCCTAACGGACGCTGCGATCACTTGTGGGACCGCGATGTTGCCGAAGCGTTCTTGCAGCCGGACCCGTCGCGAGCCCGTTACTACAAGGAGTTCGAGATCGCTCCGAACGGGTTCTGGATCGATCTGGACATTTCTCCCGGGCCGTTGGCCGATTTGAAGAGCGGCTTGCGGCGGTCGGTCTGGGTGGGTCAAGCCCGGCGTGTCTGGGCCGCCGAATTGGCGATTCCGATGAAGTCACTGACCGCGAATTTTGACCCGGCAGAGGTATGGCGAGTGAACTTCTATCGCGTGGAAGGGCCGAAAGAGCCGCGTGCGTACCTGGCCTGGTGTCCCACCCACACCCAACAGCCCAACTTCCACGTGCCGGACAGGTTTGGTAAATTACGGTTCGGCAGTTCGAGATAGTTGCGATTGCATCCGCGCTCAGCAAAGGCATAAATTCAAGCACCGCTTCGACAAAGGAGAGTCTCGTGACGAAACTGCGGCATTGCACGCTCACTGCCGGCCTTTTAGTTCTTTTCCTTGCTTCCGCTCTGGCACAACAGCAATCCAAAGCTGCCGGAGTACTCAATAGCAACGATCTCAAGACGGTAGTGCCTACCAGTTACTTCTACCGCGGGCAGAGTGCGGGCGTGCAGCTTCGGAACTCAGGAGGGATTCGCACGAAGGAGGGAAAGTACATTCTTGTCGGCATGGTGGATACCTCCGGATACGCGGCTGATGTCGCGCAGAAGTATCAAGGCTTCTTGATTACAGAAGTCAAAGTCAACCTTGAGGGATCGGACTTGCCCCCGGGCCAATATGGGTTCGGTTTCACTGCGGACAAGTTTATTGTGAGCGACGTCGGCGCTAACGATGTCTTCAGTGTTTCTTGCAAGCAGGACCAGAATTTGAAACGCGCTGTGCCGTTGAAGATTGTGGAAGTAGGCGGGGCTTACCGGTTGTATGCGGGAAAGAAGTACGTCAGCGTGAAAGTGGAATAGAAGAGATTAGCAGCTGGCAGGAATGTGCGGCACGAAAGGCAAACCGAGATTCTTCGCTTCGCTCCGGATGAGGAGAAGTTTGGGGCTCGGAATGGCAAGGAATAAAGGGGCGGCAATGACCCTAATGTGGGGCTGCCTGAGCAGATCGGATAGACCTTCCCTGCTAGTGCTGGTAGGGCTGCAGGGTGGTTAACACGATGTTGATGCCGGCGCGCTTTCGTATTTCGGTCAAGAGAGCGGAGGCGGCATTCTGGTACGTCTTGGCGGGGTCGGAAGGATCCGCCCAAACCGCGTCGTAGACGATCTGCGCCGCTTCTTTCACGTCGATGTGCATAGCGGCTTCCATCTGATCGGCCTTTTGCTGCAGCTGGTCATAGCAACCTTTGCAGATGGCGGCTGGCTCGGCGTTCCTTTCATGATTCTCTTCCAGACTGCAGCGAAAACTGGCCGCTGCGTTGATCTGCATATTGGCGGAAAACAGCTCTGACCTGAATTCTTTTAGGAATCGCTCGCGCTCTTCTTCTAGGTCATCCAGGCTGGGCCGCGGGTCGGCATCTGCCATGGCGGGAACCGGCGCTGCCTTGGGCGCAACGCGCTGATCCGACTTGCAAACCGGGCAAACCGACTGATCGGCGTCGTAATAGGTGTGACAATTGGCGCAAGGTAAGCCGTAAAAGACATGCCGTCCACTGCTCGAATCTGATTGCCGGAGATTGACGTCGGGTTGAAGAGCTGCTGCGGATCGATTCTTGCCGGCGATGGCATGTCTTGTGCCTGTTGCACCCATTGGAATCACTCCCGGACTCGATTTACCGATAGTTAATCGTATTGCTATTCGTCATTCTAGGATTATTAAGCGGAAAAACAGAGACACGGCAGTGCATGTCCTTCGGCCGCATCTCAGCCGTGGCTGGAGCGCTCGAACCTTACCGGACATCAGACTTCATCAGTTTGAGCAGTTCGTCTTTGCGCGCTCGATACAGGGATTGGGCGGGATCGATCCGTGCGGCGATCTCCAGTTCCGACAGGGCCTGATCGTAGTTGCCCGTATTGATCAGGTAGGCCGCCAGATAGTAGTGGTTGCCGGCGGAAGGCTCCAGCCTCACCGCTTCCCGATATTCTTTGAGGGCGGAAGATAAATTTCCCAAGTCTGCCCAGGCAATGGCCAGATAATGGTGAGCCGAAGCAGAATCCGGGTCGAGTGAGACGGCAATCTGCAGCTCGCGGGCGGCTGCCGCTTTTTTGCCCGTGAGCAGTAAAGCCTGCCCTAAAACGCGGTGCTCCGCCGCTCCAGTGGGATTGGCCTGGACCGAGAGGCGCAACTCGCCGATGGCAGCGTCGTACTCATGCTTGGCCATCAAGGCCTTGGCCATGCAGTTGTGTCCGCTCGACCAGCTGGGGTCCATGCGGAACAAGTCGCGGAATTCGGCGATGGCGGCGTCGTACTCGCCTTTGTCACAGTAGGTGCCGCCTAAATTGTTGCGGATAGCCGGCTCTTGCGGTGCCAGACGCTTGGCTTGCTGGTACTCAGCGATCGCCTCATCGAGCTTATTCTGCTGGTGGAGCACCAGGCCGAGGTTTGTGTGCGCTTCCCAGTACTGTGGCTTCAGCTGAAGAGCGCGGCGATAGTTTTGGACCGCGCCGGCAAAGTCCCCTTGGTCGCGCTGAGTGCCGGCCATGTCGTAGTACACCTCGGGATCATCAGGTAGACGCTCCAGCGCTTCCTGAAATGCGTGCAGCGCAGCAGCATATTGGCCACTTGAGGAGAGGCCCTGCCCCAGGAATTTGTAGGCTTCGGCATTGCGCGGGTCCATGCTCAGGGCAGTGCGAGCCTCGGCGATGGCATTTTCCGAATCTCCCGAACGGTAGAAAAGATTAGAGAGGCGACTGTGGCTTTCGGGGAAATCCGGCATGAGACGCGCAGACTCGGTGAATTCGTCAAACGCCTCGTCCCACTTCTGTTGCCGTTCTAAGAGGCTGCCGATCGCAAAATGCAGGGCGGCAGAATCCTTACTTGAAGGCAGGAGGTTCTGTAACTCTCGCTGTGCCTGCTGAAATGACTGTTGTCGAATGAATTCTGCGATTTGGCCGAGTTCGGGTGCGCAGGATGTGTCCGATGCAATCTCAGCCGGCTTGCCCTTTTGCAGACTCGCAATCAGACCGGCGTCCGCTCCGGCCGCTCGGAGAGTCTTAACGGCGGAGGAGATGGCGACAAAACTATATCCCCGATCTTGTACGATTCTCACCAGCCGATTGTTGGTTACGCCTCCCATCAGCCAGGCGGTGAGTTGAGGGCAATCTATGGGTTTGGCATCCGAGGCGTGAGCGCAGGAGGCCACACCAGCCAGCAACAAGGGAAGCACAAGTTTGCGCAGCACGCGTACTCCTTGGAGGGGAGGGAAATTCCGACGGCGCTGTCCCACAACATAGCCCGCGAAGGTAAGGCAGGGTAGGTAACCGAGGTAATAGCCATTTGTCTATCCGCAACTCTGTCTGTGAGAAAGAGATAGCCAAACCCCCCGTCGGCTTCGGTTCTGGAGGTTCCTTAGCAGGACATTTAGCAATCCGGCCCGGCTTCGGGTAAACTGAAGCTTCGAATGTGGAGGATTTCGATGTTCGAGGGTCTATTTCAACCGATGCACCTGCTGGTGATCTTCTTTATAGCCCTGCTGGTGTTCGGTCCCAAGAAGCTTCCTGAACTGGGCAAGGGTATCGGAGAGGGCATCCGCGCCTTGAAGGATGGAATGAAGGAACATCCTCCCGAGCAGGCCAAAGAGCAGAACAGCACCGAAATCAAAAGCTAGCGCTACCGCCCGCGTTTATCCTGGATACACTTCCAAGCCCACAATTCCAAGCTTGCGGAGAGCGTGCGGGGCCGGGTCTTCACCCGCCTCCGCATATCTCCGGCGAGTGCAACCTGATCAACTAAGAACAGAATCTCAGTGCCCTCGCCAGGTGCCCTCTCTCTGCGGCGGGACTCACGAGTCTAAGCTTTAAGCTTGAATTATTTACGGCGAAGGATGCGTGGGAGTGCCCACGGCGAGGAAGGTTAACTGCCTGTCAGCTTTTGTATCCACCACGGGCTTTGCCGAATCAAGATAAGATGCCGAGTAGCGAGTTTGTGAAGCAGGTGAAAACAGACTCCCGCCACGAATATTCGCATTTTTTCCGATGTTGCATCGTTCAACCTGTTGGCGCTGTGGTTCTGGTGCCGGCGTTATTGTTCGCTCATCAAGCTATGGGTCAGATGCCGGGCGCTGCGCCGGCTCCGAGTTACTCCGACGCGCGCCAGACGAGTAACAGGGCACCCGTCAGCGCCCCTCTCCAGAGTTCTTTTTCGGGCAGCGTTCCGGGGGGCAAGGCCAGCAGCGCGGTCATCCCGCTCTCGTTTACAGACGCCCTCGATCGTGGCCTGCGGCAGAATCTCGGGTTGTTGCTGGCATCGGATAGCGCGATCTCAGCCCGTGGACAAAAGTGGCGAGATCTGAGTGAGCTGCTGCCGAACGTGAACTTCAGCGCTGCCGAAAACGTCCAGGAGATCAGCCTGGCGGCTCTCGGTTTCAAGCTGCCCGGCTTTCCCCGGGTGATCGGACCTTTTAGCTTCTTCGATGGCCGCCTCTTGCTGAACCAGTCCCTTTTCAACCTCACCGACATTCAACATGAACGCGCCGCAACCCTGAACGTGAAGGCGGCTCAGTACAATTACAAGGACGCCCGCGAACTGGTTGTGCTCGCAGTTGGCAACGCATACTTGCAGGCACTAGCGGGAGAAGCACGCGTAAGAACAGCCGATGCCCAGGTGAAAACGGCCCAGGCGCTCTATAACAAAGCGGTTGACCAGCAGAAGGCAGGAGTCGCGCCGGCCATTGATGCTCTTCGCGCACAAGTGGAATACCAGGCTCGGCAGCAGCAGCTCATCGGCGCTCAGAATAATTTCACCAAACAGAAATTGGCTCTGGCGCGCGTCATCGGGCTTCCGCCGGGCCAGGATTTTACGCTGGCGGACAAGGCACCCTACGAACCCCTGACCACTTTAGGCCTGGAACAGAGTCTCGAGCGAGCTTACGCCTCGCGGCCCGATTACCAGGCGTTGCTGGCACAAACGAAAGCATCGGAACTGTCGCGCAAGGGGGCGTCGGCGGAGCACCTGCCCGCACTCGCAATCGCTGCGGACTACGGTGATATTGGCGTGAATCCCTCGAACTCGAACGGCACTTATCATGTGACCGGCACCCTCAACATCCCGATTTTTGCGGGAGGTAAGGCCCACGCTGACGCGCTGGAGGCGGAAGCAGCTCTGCGTCAGACCCGGGCACAATTGGAGAATTTGCGCGGGCAAATTGATTATGAAGTCCGCACAGCCATGCTGGATCTAAATACTGCTGCGGACCAGGTGGCGGTTGCGCGCAGTTCTGTTGATCTCGCGGAACAGGCTCTTACGCAGGCCCAGGACCGATTCGCTGCCGGGGTCACCGACAATCTCGAGGTAGTTCAAGCCCAAGAAGCGCTAGCCAGCGCCCACGAAAGCTATATCGCCAGCTTGTACGCCCATAACGTGGCCAAGGTGGAGTTCGCCAAGGCGATCGGGTATGCGGAAGAAGGCGTCAAACAATATTGGAAAGGCAAGTAATCATGGATCGACGGGCTGGTGTTGTGCGGGAGGCTCCAACCGTGAATCGCGAAACGGAGCCGCCCGCCCCTGACGAGCAAAGAGGTGGATTTCACGAGCGCCGCCGCTTGGTGCTGAAAAATCCGCGAGTACGCCTGGGACTCATTCTTGCCGCTGCGGCGATCGTGGTGGGCGGGATTCTCTTATGGATTTATTTTAGAAGCTATGAATCGACCGACGACGCGCAGATCGACGGCCACCTGAATCCCGTCAGTGCGCGCGTTTCCGGCCATGTTCTCAAACTGAATGTGGCCGACAATCAATATGTGCAAGCCGGAGTAGTGCTGGTGGAGATCGATCCTACCGACTACCAGGTTGCCGTGGAGCGCGCCAAGGCCGACTATGCCGATACGGTTGCCGCGGCGGAGGCCGCCCGGGTGAATGTGCCGATCACCTCGGTGAGCACGACTGGCCAGGTGAGTGCTGCGCAGGCCGATGTGATCAGTACCCGGGCTGGAATCACGGCGGCCAGCGAGCAGTACCGGGCCGCTAAGGCGCAACTGCTCCAGGCGCAAGCCAATGATGCGAAGGCGCAGAGTGATCTTCGCCGTTACAAGCAGCTCGTAGACAAGCAGGAGATCTCGCAGCAGCAATATGATCAGGCCGTGGCGGCCGCGCAATCCACCGCCGCCGCAGTGCAGGCGGCCAGCGCCAACGTCAACGCCGCCGAGCAGCAGGTGATTCAGGCCCGTGGCAAACTCGATCAGGCGCAAGCAAATTTACGTACGGCTGGAACAGGCCCCAAGCAGGTCGCAGCAATTCGCTCCCGGGCTGCGGCCGCCGAAGCAGAAGTGCAGCGTCGGGAAGCTGATCTGGACCAGGCGCAACTGAACCTGACGTATACACATGTGGTCGCCCCTGTGGCCGGCGTGGTGAGCAACCGGACGGTCGAAGTTGGCGAGAATGTGCAAGCGGGGCAGCAACTGCTGAAAATTGTCCCGCTCGAGGACGTTTGGGTGACGGCCAATTTCAAAGAGAATCAGCTGCGCCATATGCATCCCGGCCAGCCGGTCACCATTTCAGTGGATGCGAACGGGAAAGACTACAAGGGACACGTGGACAGCATCGCCGGGGCCAGCGGAGCGCGCTTCAGTCTGCTGCCGCCGGAGAATGCTACCGGCAACTACGTGAAAGTTGTGCAACGCATCCCGGTGAAAATCGTTTTTGACCCGGCGCAGTTGAGCGAGCATGAGTTGCGGCCC
>QIAU01000065.1 GCA_003225055.1 Acidobacteriota bacterium | reverse complement strand
GCCAAATGCACGTGAACTCCGTGGCTTCTCAGCGCGCTGGCGCGCAGGTTCTGCATCGCTTCGTTGGGATCGATGATGAGCACGTTTTTCGTGGCCATTGGAAAGGGAATCGGCGATTGCTGGGGCACAGAAGACCTCCAAGCTTTCCGGAGGTGGGCGTTTCGGAAAGCAGGGTTACCTTTGAGAAAACGGACGTAACCCGAAAAATCTAAACGCTCAACGATACAACTGCACGAGAACCTGAATGGCCGTTCCTTTCCAGCCCAACAGACTCACAGTGACTCGCTTCTCGGGGTTGGATCTGTTATCGAAGCGATGGACAGTCTCGGGTTCGCCTTCCATACGGCCAACAACACCAGAAACATCACAAGGCAAGCCAAATCCAGCCAGAGAAACAAATTGCGAGGAAGCATGATGGGCAGGACAGGATTGAAAAGCGCGCCAACTGCAAGAAATATGGCCGCCCAAGCGTAGTTACCTGCGCCCGCCGCCTGCACGAAAACCACAGTGGCGCCAGCCCAAACCACAAAGGCCGCCAGTACAGTACGGTAATCGGAGGAAGAGCGCCACAGCACTGCCAAAAGCAGAAGCAACGCCGCAATGGAAGCCCATTTCATAATTTTCGCAGGCATTGCACCCTCGATTCTTCTTGTAGTCTTCAAGGTAATGAGAGGGCGGACTTGGCCGCCCCCCTCAGAGAACGAGAAGACCTAGCGGCTTCCGGCTGCTACAGCGACCTTATCGAAGGTCGAGGTGGCAACTTCAAAGTTTCGAACCTCAGGAGTTCCGTCGACGACTTTCGCCAGGGTTTTCAGCACTTCTGGATAGGCTCCGCGGTGATAAGCTTCCGCGTTTTCTCTTTGTTCCCACAGACTTATTGCGACCACTTCTGTCCCTGCGCCGGGCGCAAGGAACGTGATTTCGTCCTGGAAGCCTTTCTGTTTCCGCAGTATGGGAATGATTTCCTTTTCAAGGGCCCGAGTAAACTCCGCACGGGTATTGGGCTTCAGGTGCATCGAAACGTGCCTTGAATACATGTCAACCTCCTGGGTTGTCGTGACTAAGAGGGGATGCTTCAGATAACCTGACTTAGTTCAGTGCGACCTGAGTAGTGATAATAATTTCTCCACTGATTAACCATAATAGGTGGATTCACCTGAAATTGTCAAGTAAAATGTTTGATAATTTGCTAGTACATAACTAAAATGAGTTAAGGAGCAATCAAAAAGTGGACGTAGCTTTGGTTATTCGGCGTCGACTGGAAGAACTGGGGTTTGAGCAAAGAGAGCTGGCAATGGCTGCTCGAGTCACGGAGTCATACATTTCACAGTTGCTGACCGGGAAAAAGGCACCCCCCGCACCTGAGCGCACAGATATCTATAGTCGCATGGGCACATTCTTGAAGCTCCCGAACGGTGAGCTTTCCAGGCTGGCTGACTTCCAGCGGAAGGAAAGACTAAAGAGCAGACTGGCGGATCCTCCAAGGCCCTTGTTTAGAGAAGTGCGAGAGTTGATTCTCCGCAAATGCAACCCCGCCAAGAAAAGACAGATCGGCGCCATCTTTGAGAGGCAGCCCTTCGGTGAACTCGAACGTCTCGTCACTCAAAAACTCTTAGATGTGGTCAAGAGAGTTGCCAAAGAAGAGTTGGAGAATGAAGACTGGCTCCGCATTGTGGCGCGCCTGAGCGAGCGAAGCTATGAAGAGATGCGAGTGATCATCCTGGAGTTCCTGGATACGGATGTGTTCCATGTGTCGATTGAAAACTGCGTGTCTTTCCTGGATCCGCTAATTGAATCGTGGGACATCGACCTCGCGACATTCGGGATGGAAATTGTCTTAAACCGCCGACTAGCTCCAGGGCACGTTAAGAAGTTTGAGTTTGTTGAAAGGGAACCGGAACAACCTTTCGGCGAAGAGTCTGGACTGAAAGAATTCCTTCGTGATGCTTCCCTCAGCGGCGATGCTAGTGAGCAGGAAATCGAGTTTCTGAAGAAACTGAGATTCCAAGGAAAGCGGCCCAACCCACTCTATTATTACCGGGAATTGCAGAACCTCAGAGACCCTCTCCATTTCCGCAGCTCTTAGACAAAGAGCAGAGAACTTCGGCGGCACCACCGACGTCACCGTCATCGCCGTGGGAACTGTGCGCATGAAAGCTGGAAAGCTGTGGAAATTGTCTCATTTCCTAGGTCTTGCCTGTTTTCTACTTCTCCCCTCTTTTTCTGTTTCGAGCGCGCCGTCGAAAAGCTCGTGCTCTTGGGAAGCACATTGCGCAGATATTCCGGGCCGTGAAATTCGATCTGTTCCTATTCCGACCAGGTGACCTGGTGCGGCCCGGGACAATCCTCCTGTGCACTACCTGGTACACACATTGGGATTAACCGCCGCGTCCGCGATTCTCGTTGGGCTTCTGGTGATAATTACCACTCGCTTCGATAGACGGTGTTGAACTTTGCTCGACTTGCTATCGGCACGACTCAGTCGCTGAGCTGGCGCAGAGAGACGATTCGGAACAGGGCAAAATAGCTCGTAAGTGCCATTTACGTGTCCGGCTGAAGTGAGTAGCGTGTCGGCAACCCAACCCCAGACAACTCCAGTTCCTTCCCCGAGTTGGAATCTCGGTCGCCACTTCCCTTGGTGAGATGTTGAGAATGAGGTTGCCTATGGCTACGCATACCACGAGGGCCGATCTCATGGGTGGTTCCAATTACCCAGGAGACGAAGGAGCCATCCACGAATTAAACATCTACATCCTGGCTCTTGATTCCTATCCGGATCAGTTCGCTGACGAGCCGCGGCTCAGTTTTCAGCAGCATCTTCAGAGTGTGATCTTTGCAGAAAACCGCCGGCTTGCCGGCTGGCTCCCTACACAAGCCGTACAACAAGAAGTGCGCAGCGAATAATCCGTAGCCAACGGCGCTACCGACCGGATACAGCTTCCCCTTCCTCAGAGAGAGCTTCTTTCTCTAAAGCGTCTTCCTCCTCCTGGGAGTACCCAGTAGCATCGTCTACGCTTGGGCTCTCATTGGGGCAGCCCTCGTCGTCCATTCGTGATGAGGCTTCTTCTTCGTAGGCACTGTGCCGGCGAGGAGCCTGTGGAGCATCGCCTAGGCCAAACGACATGTCTTGTATCGGCCGCAATGTGACGTTCGTTTCGCTAATCATAGCCAACCCCTTCGCACGAACCACGACTGACTCCACGTTACCAAGGCAGGATTGCGCAGTCTGCTCAATATCGCTCAAATGGAAGCGCCTAGTTGACGGCGCCTCCATTGCCGTTGAGTAGTGCAACAAATGTAATGTAGTGAGCGGGAAAGGCGGAGAAGAACATGCTTGGAAATCTATTGATCGTGCTTTTGATCTTGGCGCTTTTTGGCCCGTTTCCACGGTGTTCGCACAGCAGAAATTGGGAATATGCTCCAACCGGCGGGGTAGGGTTGACTCTTCTGATCGTTGTCGTCCTACTCGTTGCCGGTCGCATTTGAACCATGCGCTAGCCAGGGGGCCCTGCGCCAAGGGTGCATGAGCGTCCGGGAATAGTCAAATTTCTGCCCTACACTCGGCGCAGATCTGGACGTCCGTCTCTCAATGGTGAGCACGCGGGCTCACCTGCTCAACCTTCATTCCACCGTCGAATTGGTACTGTATGCAGTGAGGAGCGGGACCATGCACGTGCACCTCCCAGGGGTTGTGCTGCCGCACCGCGGAGATGGTCGGTGTGGCGGTGCAGCCATTGGCGCCGTTATCGGGGACATTGTCGGCGGGGGCAAGGGGAATGCCATTTGGCGTAGGGATTGGCGCGGCAGGTGGAGCCACAGGACAAGTCCTGACCAAAGGTAAAGAGGTGCGAGTTCCTGCAGAAACAGTATTGAATTTCAAGCTCGACGCGGACTTGCATCTGGAGGCGACACGTTGGTAAGACCCTTTACTGCAGCATTCGCGTCTCGCTTCGAAGGTTTCTTGCGCCCGTGCATTTGTTATCGTCGGTTTCTCGGTGTATTTTTCCATTTAAAGAACGTCGCGAATGAAACAGTGACGAGCGCGAGCAGCGTACCAACGCGGAGAAGAAACGATTGCACGACGGGGTTCAGCGGGTCAGTTCCAAAGCTCCTCAGAAATTAAGGCAGTGGCTTTTGCGCGGCTTGACCGTTCCTCAAGGACCGCATGGAGAATCCGAAGAGACCCATGCCTGGTGGAAAGCCATGTGTCTTACGGGAGTGGATTACTTTTCTACCCTGGGATACCAGCCTGGAATTGCTTTTTTGGCCGCAGGAGCGCTCTCTCCAATCGCCACATTGATACTAGTTCTCGTGACTTTGTTTGCCGCCTATCCTGTTTACAGCAGAGTGGCGGAACAGAGCCCAAACGGCCAGGGCAGTATTTCAATGCTGGAACGGCTATTTCCCAATTGGACAGGGAAAGTCTTCGTTCTGTGCTTGTTGGGATTTGCAGCCACTGACTTCCTCATTACCATCACTCTCTCCGCAGCAGATGGTACCGCGCACTTAATTCGAAATCCTTTTGTACCACAGTGGCTGCATCATCAGGAGGGATTAACTCTGCTCCTTCTCGCCCTGCTGGGAACAATTTTCCTGAAAGGATTCAAAGAAGCCATTCGTATTGCGGTTTCCCTGGTTGCGATCTATCTGGCACTCAACCTCGCTGTGGTCTCAGTGGCAGTTGCGGAGGTGCTAAAGCACCCTCAGACAATCGCCGGGTGGAAGGAGCAACTCTGGCACCAGCATGGCAGCGTTTGGCTGATGGTTGCCGTGTCACTGATTTTATTTCCCAAGCTAGCGCTAGGGCTTTCTGGATTTGAAACCGGAGTGGCTGTAATGCCACTCATCCGTGGGGAGCGCATTCGCAACACGAGAAAACTGCTGCTCACCGCAGCGCTTATCATGAGCGTCTTCCTCATTGCCAGCGGGTTCGTCACTGCAGTTTTGATTGAGCCGGCAGCCTTTCAGCCGGGCGGCGATGCGAATGGCCGAGCCTTGGCTTATCTGGCCCATCGCTACCTAGGTTCCGTATTCGGCACGATGTATGATCTGAGCACTATGGCCATATTGAGTTTTGCCGGGGCCTCCGCCATGGCGGGATTGTTGAACCTCGTGCCGCGTTATCTGCCACGCTATGGTATGGCCCCGGACTGGGCCAGGGCCTCTCGCCCTTTGGTGCTGGTATTCGTTCTGATTTCGTTTCTAGTTACTCTGATTTTTCATGCCAGCGTTGACGCTCAGGCAGGCGCCTACGCAACTGGTGTTTTGGTGCTGATGAGTTCCGCCGCCATAGCCGTTACAATCTCATTTTGGACAAGTTGGACACGCTGGGGATTTCTGTTGATTTCCGCGGTGTTTGCCTACACCACCTTTTCTAACATCGTACAACGTCCGGAAGGTATAAAGATCGCGGCCATCTTTATCGGATTAATTATCGTGAGCTCGCTAGTCTCGCGTGCTTTCCGCTCCACGGAGCTACGTATCCGAGAGATTGTGCTGGATGATGCCAGCAGAGAGTTTCTATTGCTCGACCACGACCAGGTAATTCGCCTGATATCCCACCGGCCGGTACATCGCTCAGAGGAGGAGTACGAATCGCGCGATGCGCTTGCACGGATGGCGCACAATCTCAGCTCCAACGAACAGTTACTTTTTTTGGAAATTGACCGTGTGGATTCTTCGGATTTCGAGGCTTCTTTGAGGATCACGGGAGTCTGTGTGGGCCGATATAAGATCTTGCGCGCTTCCAGTCCGGCTGTTCCCAACGCAATCGCCGCAATCTTGATTCACATACGGGACCTAACTGGTAGATTGCCGCACGTCTATTTCAAATGGACTGAAGGAAATCCCATCGCACATATGGTCCGCTTCCTGGTTTTGGGCGAGGGAGATGTCCCTCCGGTCACTCACGAAGTTCTCCGTCATAGCATCGCCGACCCACATCAGCGGCCGTTCGTGCATCTGACCTGAAAGCATTCATCACCGGCTGCTCCTAGCGTTCGCATCGAGGAAGGCTTCGCGGACCAACTCCTTAATTCCAGCGAAAAGCGATTGGCGCGGATTCTCTTGCTGCTAGCACGCTTCGGAAAGCCATCCGAACCGAAGTCCGCGGTCCTGAAGGTGTACCGCGAAGGTCGGAATCAGTCTCAGGGGCACACGGTTATTACCTGGGATTGAACGAAAAGTAGAGATAATTCCTTTTTGTTTTGGCATTTCTGGTTGAATGTCTTGGATCTCGTGATGAATCAAGCCATCACGAACCCGGACAACTTAGCGGTACGGATGGTGATAGAGCTCTGCCCCTTGTAGGCAACGAAGCCCAGTTTTCGGAAGCGATTCATAAAAAAACTGATTCGGGCTCGGGTTGTGCCAACTATTCCCGCCAGCTCTTCCTGATGGATTTTCGGAACGACCGCCTCCGCTTTGCCTCCGTTGCCGAAGTTAGCAAGTGAGAGAAGAGCTCGGGCCAGACGTTTTTCGCTGGAGTTTAAAAGCTGATCCATAATGACTTCTTGGTATCGACTGATACGGGCAAGCAAGTAATCGAGAAAAAATGCCGCAAAGGTCTTTTCATGTTGGATCACGTGCAACATCTCTTTTCGCTCAATCCTTAGTATTGTGCAATTTGTGAGCGCCCTGGCTGACGCCGTGCTCCGAGGCCGAGGTGATGCTATGCATTCCTTGCCTGCGAAGGTCCCCGGGCCGAGTAGGGCAATTGTGCTTTCTTTGCCCTGAGCATCTACAGTGAGCTTTACCGCGCCCGCCAAGATATAGAAAACAGCATTACCCCGTTTGCCTTGCTCAAAGAGGATCTGTTTTCCCGGGACAAATACAATCGTCCTGCCCGGGCCGGCTTTCGAGAGAAAAGTCTTGAGATGAAAGAGCGGTTTTTTCTCATGAGCCTGGCGCAGCTGATTAGTCTGCTTCCACTCGCTGGCGTCCATGAGGCAGCCATGGATCTCGGCCAGTTCACCCCGCTCGTCGAACGCTGCAGCGGCGTTCTCCACGGCGTGGACCAAGCTGCCGTCCTTGCGGCGGAGTTCAGCCTCGTTGTGTTCAAGCCGCCCCCTCTTCCTAAGGAGCCTCAGAAACACCTCTCGTGAAGCGCGGTCGGGATAGAGTGAGACCAAATCAACTTTCATCGCCTCTTCGACTGAGGCGAAGCCGAGCATGCGTGCGAAAGCTGAATTGCATGTGATCAACCTTCCATCGGGGCTTGCGACGTAGCTGCCCGCCGGATTCGCCTCAAAAAAACGCCGGGCTTCCTCGTCGGTTCGGTGCCGCGCATCCTCCACTTGTTTGCGCTTAGTGATGTCACGAATGTTGCATTGGATAACCCTTGTCCCACCACTCAATCCATACACGTTGCTAACGAACTCCACAGCAATGGACCGGCCGTCTTTGGTTTCAAGCGGGAGGGATTCGTAGCGGATATATTCTTTTTCTTGCAACTCTAGAAAAGCCAGCTTGCATTCCTTGATGTCTTTGAACGGGCCAATCTCCCAGAGTGGCCTCCCAATAAACTCGTCGTAAGAGTAGCCCAACAAATTAACCATGAATGGGTTAACGTCTGTTATGTGTCCTGTATGCGCGTTGAGAATCAGGATTCCATCTTGGGCGGTTTCGAAGAGCCGACGATATCTCAGCTCCGAAGCTCGTAGCGCCTCTTGCGGGCGCTTGGATTGCATTTCTTCCTGCATGGCTTACCTCGTGTAAGGCTTCCAAGCTCGAGCCCTCTCAACGATTCTTCCAAATGCCGCAGACATCACGGAGCCACGCGAGGCTGAGCATGTCTGCCTGAAGAGATACCGTCGAACGAATTGACACGCGGGCCGAAGGGCACAGCGGCCGATAACCTGCCGAGTTGTTGGCGAGATCAAAACACTGGGTGTCGTAGTACCCTATGGAACTCTTGACTGTCTTTACATTCAGAGAGCCGTTCTCGATGTTAGTATCGAGCTTTGGGCGTCTGAACGCTGGTCAAAACTGACCACAAAATGTTGATTCTTGTGAGGGTTCTCGATCTTCGTGGCATTGAGAGATATTCTCAACCGCGTATGAAACTACGGAAGAGGGCTAAGGTCGAGGCAATTGACGAACGCAAGCAGGAGAAGCAGAGTCTAGAGACGGTCGATGCAGTTGGGCAACTGGAGCGATTGGGTACTAAATGCGACAGCACGCGACTCCGGAAATTGCCGTTCGCATCCTCCGCCCCTGTTAAACCGGTGCGTACATGCTGGGCAAACGGGACAGCCAAAAAGACGAGTGTGAGTAATTTTGACCAGTTTTGGTCGGTCAAGACACATTCTTTGTGGAAGCCAAAACCTAAGGAGAACTAGATCAACGAACGCGCAGAGTTCAGACCAGCACAGGCTGTGCGAGCATTGAGCCGAGCCGGTCGAAAGCTTCGCTCACCGACGCTGCGGCCGCCGTAATCTCTTCTTGCGTGGGCGTTGGAATCTGAAGCAGTCCCTGCCGGCCACGGTCCGGGGGAAGCACGAACGCGTTCTGGTGTTGCATCACCAATTCCAGAATGTGCGCCAGACCTTCCGATTGATATCCATTCTCGAAGTGGACACCGGTGCCGTGAAATTTGGAAGCTGACATCCAGTACGCACAAGCCAGAAGCCAATGACCTCGGGTTATGGATGACCAGACCTGCAGATAATCCAAAGTACCGCTCGGGGCGAAGCCATATTCAATATGAATCAGGCCGCTCTGGGCGCCGCGCATCAGGTCTACCCAACTCACAACAACTGCAGACTCGAGGATTCGCTCGAGATTTTGATTCTCGTTAAGTCGCATAATTCTACTCTCCGGACCGGAGAACGCGCTCAACCTCTGGCCCACTCTGCGTCGCGCTGGAACGTCCGCCGTGCCTCGGCGCCATCCAAAATAGCAGCTCTGTTGGGATATGGCGCGAGTGCGCGGAAACGGTGGTATAAGGCACACCCAGAAAACGCTTGGCAACGATCCCAGTTACTTCGAGGCTGTTGAAGTTTTGGTGCCTCACCTTCACCAGAATTCGTTTCAACGCATTTTGGATCTTCTTCGCTCCGAGAGCGCCAAAGAACATCACCTTTGCTTCTGCCGCCATGAAGAAGAAGTTCCATCCAGCAGCGTGGATCTTGCGATCAAGCGCGAAGCTATCGAGAGCTTTGACCACGCTCCAGTTCCCCGAATAAGGCTCACTCTCCAGCCCAAGAACCTGGGCGATCAACGGCCGGTCCTCGACCAGAATCGTGCCAACTTGAACAGTTGGCGGCATAAAATCCTCTCCAAAAAACTGGCTGGCCGGGCTTAAGCTCGCGTTAGCGCGGTCACTACGATCAGCAACAGCGCAGCAAATAGCAGCCCACCGCTACCCAGCAGCACGATTTCGCTCAACAGGTCAGGCTTCATTAGATCTGCCGGGTGCATATCACTTCTCCTCCTCCGGGGACGCGACGTCACGGGCGCCCACCAATAAAGAGTGAGGGGAATTTATTTGGAAAACCGCCGGAACCACCGGTGCCAATAGCTTCCAGTCTCGCGGCTCTGAGCATGACTATTGCCTTACCAATATTCGCGTCTTGGATTTAGTGGGCATGGAGTGTTCTCCCGACTGAACCGTGCGCACAACGATTCTGTCATTCAGCGCCTGGTGAATTATCCCATGCAGAGTCCCCGAAGTCTGGTCAAAATTGCACACCTGAGCTGAGGACGCTTCTCCAGATCGTTGTCGGACGAGCATGCATCTTTATCAAAGATCAAAGCCAGCACTGACGACGTTTTGACCAGAGGGAAAGTTGGATAAGGCCCGTGGACACAGTTAGAACGGCGAGCGCTAGAAATGTCAACGTCATGTCCATGCCGAGGCCCAGGAGGGCAATGAGAACCCCAAAGACGCTCAGACTCAGCCCCAACCATAGCCGCCAATTATTGCCAATGTACAGCTTCATATGGCTCCAATCTCCAGTTCAACTTTACCCACACGGGTGTCAAGTTGAACGCATGCGGGAACTCGCCTTTTGCTTACTTCTGGAGGGCGAAGGTGAACAGCCCCCGGTGCACCTGCAAGCCACCGTTGTAGTGGATGAATCCCATTTTCCTGAACCGGTTCATGAAGTAGCTCACCCTTGAGCGCGTAGTACCCACCATCTCGGCGAGAGTTTGCTGGCTCACCTTCAGGACCGCGGACTTCGGTTCGGATGGCTTTCCGAAGCGTGCTAGCAGCAAGAGAATCCGCGCCAATCGCTTTTCGCTGGAATTAAGGAGTTGGTCCGCGAAGCCTTCCTCGATGCGAACGATATGTGAAAGGAGATGTGCAATAACCAGCTTCGCAAACGCAGGCTCTTGCTGGATCCGCGCCACGGTCGCTCTCTTCAGCTCGGGCTATGCTGGACTGGTGAATTGCCGTTGCGGTGGACATTCTTAGACACCGCCTCACGAGACAGCGCTCACCAAAAAAGTCGCCTTGCCTCAGGATTGAAACGACCGCTCTTTTGCCGTGCTTGGACATAACCGAGAGCTTCACGTTGCCATCCTGGATGTAGAACATCGCGTCAGCCGCATCGCCTTGTCGAAAGATGGTCTCTCTATTTCGGTACGCCCGCGAAGTTTTCTGATTGCCGATCCTCTTCAGAAGACCCCTTGCAGTGAAATTCAGAGCGTGTTTGCTCATCATAAATATCCCGAGGAATTGTTCGTAAAAATTGAACTACTGATCGCGTTTATCGTTCTCCGCTTGTTGTTTATTAGTGTCGTCTCCGCGGTTGTCTTCGGCAGCAGCAGCCCTTGAGACTTCCTTCCGCCAAGGATTGCTTGCTCTACGCTGAGCCCGTCTAATCCCCGCTGACGGTTTCCCTCTTTTAATTTCGGCTCCGGCCCTGTCGCTGCGGTCCCCAACCTTCTGCTCACCCTTGAAACTGCCCCAGCTCGATTCAGGTCTGACCCCGAGTCTATCTGCAGTCCGAAAATCCACTTGCCCCGTGATTGGCAAATTTTCAGCCTTCTGATAGGCGCGAATACTGGCTCGGGTCCGTAGACCGAAGGCGCCATCGACCTTGCCCCGGTAGTGTCCTTTGTCATGCAGCGTTTGCTGCATCTGCTTAAGATTATTCGCATGGGCGGCTAGTTCTTCTTTGCTGAGGCTGATTTCCGACGCGAACGACTTGGTACCTAGTCCCAACACCCCCATCGCCAGAAGTATGCAGGCAATTCCAGCCCACACGATCTTGCTCGCTAGAAACAAGACTTCTCCTTCGACCGGCCCTGACGATGCACCGCTTATAAGAACGTAACCGGGTTGCGGATTGCAGCTCTTGAACACGCCTGTACCGTGGGGCGAACCTGCTCTGCGCCTGGGTCGGCCTTCCCGAAGAGGGCAGGTCAAGCCGTCTGGTTTGGCGGAAAGACCGCTCCTCGGGAGACACCAATAGGTTCGCTCACTTGCTCAAGCAATACTGTGCAGAATGGCTCATATCGCGAGCCGTGCGGCACGGTCCGGCGCGAACCCGGTTTTCCCCGATTTGCCGATCGACGTCTCCCCAGAATTATTGACTGAGTGTATGCCGCCTCATGAATCACCCGGTCGGAGTCGCAGACGGTAAAAATCAGCATCCGCTGTAAAGAGTTATGTTGGCGGATCTGACGGGCTGCTTCCAGACCGCTGGAGTTCACGAGCTCGACATCCAGAATGACCAAGTCTAGTCTCAGCAGCTTCACTCCAGCTATTGCCTGCTGACCGTCGGAAGGTTCCCCCAGAGTGCCCATCCCTCGTGTGCTTGCAGTATGGCCCGTCGGCCGAGCCGCATAATTTCATGACTCTCAGCAATCTAAAGATACGGGTTTCCAAAGACGTACCTCCACAGCGATCAAGACTTTTAGCGGCGCCGCTGTGAGGAAGTCTGGTCAAAACAGCTTACTTCAGCAACGGCTCTGTCCTGCACAACGAAGCTAATCTGTTGTGGACCAGAAAACGGAACTGAGCAATTTGGACCAGCTATTCTTCAGTCCCATGGGCGATCATAATGCTGGAGATGGGCAGGCTCGGCACGCGAAGATTGCCGATGGAATTAATGCCAAGAGGAGGCACGAAATGCGCTGCTTTTGGGAGCAAATGGGTGCCCTTGGCCCGATCTATCGCTTGTTGGGTCAAGGGTTCAATGATGGCGATATCGCAAAGAAGTTGGATCTCACCGAATTAAACGTACAAAGCTGCATAGCCTGGACACTTCATTTCTTGAAGCTGAAGGACCGTCAAGAGCTGCTCGTATACGCCTCAGCTGCAGCATAGCTTTGCCTATCAATCGAAAGTTGGCACATAATGAAAGTCAGTCTACGGAAATATCTCTGGGCGCAAATAGCTTGCCTCAGTCTTTTGCCTATTCTGGCATTTGCTCAGTCCTCTGATCTTGCGCAGAATCTGGAAGCTTGCAAGAACGGCCGCGGGGCCTGCGATCGCTCTAAGCTGACCGAATCCGAATCAGCCGGCGTGGCGCTCGCCGATCACCAACGCAACATTGCGAATTGCAGAGACCGCTTCGAACCCTGTGACCATTCGAAACTAACCGAACCCGAAGCTATCGCGTTGGCACTAGCCGATCACCAGCGTAATGTCTCCAACTGCAACGACGGCAGGGGGTCCTGCGACCGGTCTAAACTAAGCCAGTCCGAAGCCCGTGAAATGGCCGTCGCGGAGCACCAGCGCAACTTCGGCAACTGCAGAGACGGGGTAGGCGATTGCGACCGCTCCAAACTGAGTTCGTCGGAAGCGGGGGCAGTGGACACTGCCAAACGCCAGGTCAACGTCTCCGACTGTAAGAATGGCGCTGGGCTCTGCGATCATTCCAGGCTAACTCCTTCGGAAACGAGGGTAGTGACCGCCGCAGAACACCAGCGCAACGCGCAGAATTGTGAAAATGGCTGGGACGAGTGTGACCACTCAAGGCTCACTCCCTTGGAAGCCCGTCAGACAGCCGTCGCGGACCACCAGCGCAATCTCTCTGCTTGTAAGGACGGCCAAAAGACCTGCGACTACTCCAAACTCACTCAGCCAGAAGCTAGGGCATTGGCCTCCGCCGAGCGCAGGCGAAATTACACAGCATGTCTCAAGGGCTACGGGTACTGCGATCGCTCGCGGCTAACGCCCTCAGAAGCCAGTGCGATTCCGGCCGAGTACAACCCCAATTCCCCAATAGCACTGCAGGGTGTGAAGGAGAGCAATTCATGGGGAGAACGACCAACACCTTTCAAGGAACCAACCGACGAGGTCGGAGCGCCGATACGAGGCAAGCTTCCTCGACCCTGTTCCACAACTTCCTCTACTCCAAGGTCAAGACGCCGACCAAGGAGCTTCATTGCGAATGTATGACGAAGGCTGCCCCAACGAAGGTACGCCAACAACAGCGGGCGCGACGGGATACTCGGGGCTGGGGGGAACTACTTCCAGTGAGTAGGCGATCTTAATGAATCGCCCACTAAGAACCCTGCTGTACGAGCTGTTTTTCGAGCCTATCCTGTGGCTATTGCAACGAGTCTGGGATTTTGTTGCCTGAAACCACGATCCCGCAACGGAGAGTGGTGGGCCAGTTTAGGCGAACCTATCGGTCCAGTAGCACTCCCATCTCGTCATCCTAGCCCCAGGCCTTGACGTATTGCGCTTTTCCAATGGCTCCTGGGCCGTTTGGCCCCATCTCGTAATAAACCTTTGCATCTAACGGGAACTGTTTCAAGGCTTCTGTCAAGTCTTTCACGGTCCATTCTTTGTCTGCCATACTTCCTCCCATTTACGCGGCCAAGTTATTGTAGGTTCGCGCCTCGTTTCGCTTCAGGCATCAGTGCCCCGTCAGCTTCCCGCAGGAGCTCTGAATTGAATTGGGCGCCAATCAATATCGCGAAGCCGGTCCAATAAAGCCAAATGCTGAATGCGAGCGCTACTCCCAAGCTGCCATAACCCTTGCTGAACGCGGACAAATCCTGGAAGTAGATTCCCAGCAAGTAAGACAGTCCGATCCAGCCCCCTACTGCGATCAACGCTCCGGGTAGCGTGCTTACGAAACTGTGCTTCACATTCGGCACAACGAAGTAGAGGAGCTCGACCGCAACAATGGTGCACCCCACTGCGACTGCCCATCGAACATAAGGCCACAGAATTCCCATTCCGAATGTTTCGGTCAGCCACGCGCTTAGGCTAGGACCCACAAGTAGCAGAACGAGGGCAACTACGAGCAGAAATCCAACCGAGAACGTGAGGCCCAGAGCGAGACTACGCGTCTTCCAGTAGCGCCTCGTCTCAGACACATGATAGGCAGTGTTGAGCGCTTCGATCAGAGCCATAAACCCGCTCGATGCCGACCATAGGATGAACAGAATGCCAACGGTGAGCAGACGACCGTGCCTGGACAAAATCGTGTCCTTCATTAAATTCCTGAGCGGGACCATATTGGCGGCGGGGACCACTCGCGCGATCAGCCCCATGACCTGGCGAAGGACGTTTGGAAGTGGCAAGTGGGCGACGACCGCGGAAAGAAAAATCAGAAAAGGGAACAGGGCAAGGACGAAGTAGTACGACAATGCCGCGGCAAACGCCATGGTGTGATTCTTTTCCATGTCGCGAACGACATTGAACGCAGCGTTCTTGAAGTGGAGTAACCGCACGGGGGATCACTGTGCAGGGCTGCCTGCGACCGTCGGCACCGGCACCACGGACTTCAACTGGTCCAGCGCAATCAGCACGCTTTGCCAGCGGACCTGGTCCTTCTTCGTCTCGATCGGTACCGAGAGGTCAGAATAAAAGTCGAGAATGTTGGCGCGCAGCTCCGGCGACGTCAGATCGAACTTCCGCTCTGACACGTGAGCCAGCAACTTGGCGTAGGTGTCGTCCGTGAGCGAGTATTCCGCTGCCTTGGTCGGTCTGCCACTGTCAAAGTCACAGTTGGGCAACACTAGGGTGTCGGTGCGCACTTCTTCGAGAAAGGCCCGGTATTGATCGACGGTCGTATTGATGCTCTTGATATACAGATCTTCTGTTTGCGGAGTTGGGTTGTTGAACGCTAACCCTTTGAAGGGACCAATTTTCGGCATGTATCGCAGGAGTGTTGATAAGATGCGCGTGCCCAAGCCTGGCTTCCCGTAGTCCTTTCCCCACTCCTTTTCATAATCGGACCGGGAAAGACGGTAGAGGAACTTTCGTTTCGCAAAATTAGGCGTTTCGCGCATCAGTTCTTTCTTATGGGTTTGCAGCGCGACCTGAGTCATTTGCGGAATCAGCCGGCTGACCGAAAAGCGATATGAGCCCACCGCGAGATCCTCATGCGCAAGCACGTCTTTCAACTCCACTCCGTATACAACGGGAAAGACCCGCTCCAGAAGGGACTTGGCCACTTGGAATCCAATGAAATCGTGGTACTGCTGCGAGGCATAACGATTCTTCGCGACCTGGACTGTGTCGAACCCAAATTCTGTTTTCAAGTGCGCCGTTTTATCCTGCGCATACCGGACTGACTTGCCAAACTTCGCGCGTAACTTCGGATACTCGATCGCGACGGCCTGGTTGACAGCCGGGTGACCCGCTATATCCGATGCATAGTGCGACAGTGCGCCCAGCGCGAAGGCGTACTCGTTGGCGTCCTGGCTTTCGAGCAGCAACTCGCGAACAAAGTCTCCGCTGCGGACGTAATGCACCCGGCTGCTGAATTCTCGACTGCCGAAGGGGTAGTAGCCCAGATCCTGGATGACGGCGCCTCCATGGGCGTAGGCATGTGCCTCACGAAGCTGGTCTTCTGACAGCAGCGGATATCGCTTCAGCAGCAGCGGCTGGATCTCATCGCCCCAAAGCAGGTCCACGATTTGTTCGTGCGTGAGAACGGAGTATCCGAACGAGCCGCCGCTCGACATCAGCAAGACCAGGAGAAGTATCAACGCACGGACAGCCAAAAAGCCCCAACCCCCGGCAATGGTGCCTAGAGATGAGGCTATGTACTTGGACCTCGTTAAACAAGGACCTGAAAATCTTGCTACTGCATCCATGATCCTTATGTACCATTGCGCGAAATCGGCAGGGCTAGTTTCGCAATCTGCTCTCACTTCGTGGAACAACCTTACCGCAGGATACAGAAAACAGGTCTTTCCCCTGGGGCGCAACC
>QIAU01000064.1 GCA_003225055.1 Acidobacteriota bacterium | reverse complement strand
AACGTTAAAATCAAGTTGCATCGTTCGCTCCAAGGCGAAGTTAAAACCCTCACTCTCAAGAATGAAAACGGCAAGTGGTACGCCTGCTTTTCCTCGATCCTGGATAGCGAACCTTTGCCGGAGAACCACGATGCCATTGGCATCGACGTTGGCTTGGAAGCCTTCGCGGTAACCAGCGATGCCGAAATCGTAGACAATCCGCGATGGTTCCGCGCCGCCCAGAAAGAACTTCGGCGCAAGCAGCGCCACGTTTCCCGATGCACGAAGCGGTCGAGCGGCTGGAAACGTGCCTGCCGCATAGTTGCCAAACTGCATCGCCATGTGTTCCACCAACGCAACGATTTCCAACACAAGCTGTCTCGTGAACTGGTGAATAACTACGGCATCATCGCCGTGGAGGATTTGAACATCCAAGGCTTGGCGGGGGGTACGCTGGCCAAGTCCATACACGATGCCGCGTGGTCAGGCTTCATCCGAAAGCTATCGTACAAGGCTGAAAGCGCTGGTCGATGGCTGGTGAAAGTGAATGCCCGTGGCACATCGCAACAATGCCCGTGTGGTCGAGCTGTGCCAAAGCAGTTGTGGGACAGGAAGCACCATTGTTCGGCTTGCGGTTTGGAGACAATCCGCGACCACGCCTCGGCATTGGAGATTTTAAGGCGCGGACTGCGCCTAAGGACCGAAACGCCGGCGATAGCTGGCGTGGCCCCTGAAGCCCCTATCTTTAGCTATGGGGCGTAAGTCACGCTTTCGATTTTGTCTTGTAGTTCAGCTGCCAGGAACAGAGTTCATCGCGAGTAGCAACATTTCCAGCGTTCGCAAAATGCTTGGGCGCAAGCGAGGATCCGTGATGCTCGGGGGCGAGCAGTTCATCCCATACGGAACATCACGCAATCTTCGCCCCTCCCGTTGACCTTTCCTCGGCGCCAGCCTACTATCCGGGCTAAATGGGGACGACCACTCCATCCATTGGACAGGTGCTCGGTCACTACCGCATCGTCGAGCAGGTCGGCGCCGGCGGCATGGGCGTGGTGTTCCGCGCACACGACGAGCAGCTCGATCGCGACGTCGCGCTCAAGATCCTGCCGCAAGTGGCACTCCTGAGTGAGGCGGCGCGCCGCCAGTTCCGCCGCGAGGCTCTCAGTTTAGCTCGGATCACCGATCCCAATGTCACGATGGCCTTCGACTTCGGCCGCGACGACGGTATCGATTATCTGATCACCGAGTACGTGCCTGGCACCACGCTTGACTCGAAGCTCGCAGGCCGGCCGCTCCCGGAAGGCGAAGTTCTGAATCTCGGCAAGCAACTCGCCAGCGGTCTCGAAACCGCGCACCACGAAGGCGTCATCCACCGCGACTTGAAACCAGGCAATCTGCGAGTCACGCCGGATGGGCGCCTGAAGATTCTGGACTTCGGGTTGGCCTTCCTGCTGCACACCGATGCGGAGACCGCCGTCACAACGCCTCTCACCAGCACCTACTCGGAAGCGGGAACGCTCCCTTACATGGCTCCGGAGCAGATCAAGGGTCGTAAAACCGACGCCCGTACGGATGTGTGGGCGGCGGGTGCAGTGTTGTACGAAATGAGTACGGGAAAACGTCCCTTCTCGGATCGGACGGGGGCGCAGCTGGTTGCGGCCATCCTCGAAAAGGAGCCGGCTCTTCCGCGTGCGCTGAACCCGAAGGTCAGTGAGGGTCTGGAAAGGGTGATCCTGCGGGCGCTGCAAAAAGATCCCAAGGAGCGCTACCAGTCCGCGGGCGATCTGCGCATCGACCTTGCCAACCTAGCGACCGGGACCATGCCGATCCAGACTCCAGGGAAGATCCTGCCGAGCCAGGCGCGCTGGCCCCTCATCGCGGCGCTCTTACTGGCGCTGGTGGGTGTGGGAACCTGGTGGATACGTCACCGGGGAGGCACGCCAAGCGCTGCGGACCGGGTGTTGGCGGTTCTGCCTTTCGAATCCGTGGCCAATGATCCCCCGACTAACGCTTTAGGTTTGGGGCTCACCGAGACCGTGACGACGAAGCTGGTGCAGGCCAGCGACGGGGGCCATCTGCAACTGGTTGCAACCCGGGAACTGGTGGCCCAAGGCGTCAAAACTGCAGATCAGGCGCGACGCGAGTTCGGCACTGACCTTGTGCTGGAGGGCAGCCTGCAGCAGTCCGGAGACCAGATCCGCATCACATGCAGTCTGGTGGATCCGAGGACGCATGTACAGCTTGCCGCAAAAGAGGTCACCGGAGACGCTAACCAGATCTTCGAACTGCAGGATCGCCTGTTCGATAAGGTGCTGGAGATGCTGCCGCTGGTGGTGGAGCCCTTCCGGCAGCAGGCGCTGCGGGCGCGTCCGGATACGCGACCCGCCGCTTACGACTTTTACCTGCGTGGCCGCGGCTACCTGGAGGAGTACCAGAATCTCGAGAACATCCAGAATGCCATCACCCAGTTCGAGGGCGCCATTGACGTGGACAGCAATTACGCACCAGCCCACGCTGCCATGGGAGTGGCATACGCCATCGGGTTTCAGCAGAAGAGCCAGGGCAGCACCTGGCTGGAGAGAGCCCGCAACCATTGCCAGCGCGCGCTCGCCATTACCCCGCAACTGGCGGAGGGACACACCTGCCTGGGCGACGTCTATTTCTCGACAGGGCATTACGAGGACGCCGTCAGGGAATTCCAGCGCTCGCTCGATCTGGACCACTTTAGCGATGAGACGCTGCGCTTGCTAGCAGCGGCGTATCAGAAAACGGGGACCACTGCTGCCGCGGAAGAGGCATTTCGCAAGGCGGTTTCACTGCGCCCCAACTACTGGGGGGTGTATAACGCGTTCGGAACCTTCTATTACAACCAGGCGCGCTATGCGGATGCGGTCGAAAAGTTTCGTCAGGCGATCCAACTGGCGCCGCGGAACTATCGCGCATACTCCAACCTGGGCGGAATCTATCTTCTGCTCGGCCGCTATAAGGAAGCAGTGGATCTTCTGAGGCAGTCCGCCGCCTTACGTCCTTCGCCCGAATCTTACGGGAACCTAGGGGCAGCTTACTTCTACATGGGGCGCTATCAGGACTCCGCCGAGAACCTGCAGCAGGCGCTAAAGATCGATGACAGAGACTGGTTGAACTGGGGCAATCTTGGAGACACGCTGCATCAAATTCCGACTCACCGGCAGGAGGCGCTAAGTGCATATCACAAGGCGATTGACCTGGCGCGGCTGCGGCTTGAGTTGAACCCTAGGGATTCTTTCACCCTGGCCTTTACCGCAGACTACTACGCCATGATCGACCAGGAGCAGCAAGCGCGAGAACACATCATGCGGGCACTCGAGATCGCACCGACGGACGCTGATGTCTTATTCCGCGCTGCTATCCTCTACAACCACTTCCGGGACCCGGAGAAGACACTGGATTTCCTGAATAAATCGGTCTCGGCCGGCTATTCCCAAACCGTAATCCGTGATACGCCCGATTTCGACCACTTACAAAACGATCCGCGCTTCCGCGCCCTCCTGCCCAAGCCATAGCTCACGGAATAATGTGCACGCCGGGATCAGCACAGGCAGTGCTTTCGTTATCTCTAATCACAGTGTACTTGCAGTAAAACTCACCGTTGGCGCTAGGGACGCAGCCACCGTGTCCTCTGATCGGATGCGCCGGATTTGAGACACCTTGTTTAACCGTGAACGGGTTCCCGGTTGGTTCACTTGGATGAGAGAAGCGAATTGTGTAATCGTGTTGGTCGCCCGGTTGCCAGCGAACTTGGTCCCCTTCCTTTACCGTGACTGGGTCCGGTGTTGCTCCGCAATTCTTGATGCCCACATCGTAGGACTTAAAGCCAGCTTTTTTGCAACCAGCAAGGGTCAACAACGTGGCCGACAGAAGCAGGCAAACACACAATCTAACCGTTCTCATAGGTGCGCTCTCTTTTCAGAGCTCAATTGACCGTAGGATTGTGGGCGGAAGCTTAGTTATAAGTCAAGCGGGTCACTGGGAGGCAAAGAGAGGCGATTGGCACCGGTGAGTGCCTCCGGGCACGCCAAGTAATTCATCGAGCCGGACAGGCACTGCGAATAATTACCAAGTCGTTTGCGGCGGTTGATCGGGCGTCTTAGCACCAAACCCTAATGAGCACACTCTTCGCCAAATTTTACAGCTCGTGCGGGTCCGGATTTTCTGGCGCAATGGTACGAAGAAACGGCGAGTCCAATCCCGCTCTCGGTTCCACCTGTTGGCTGACGGAGCGGCGGGAACCCATAGGTTTTAAAAAATCTCGTCACTCGGGCATAAATCCAGGGCAACATAGGCATAGTGACGAACCACTTGATACCATGTTTGGACAACTTTGCCCCGGCCGAAATTTATTGAATTCCGCCAAATTTTCGTATTGCAAAAAACTCGAAAAGGCATGGCATCTTTAATTATTTTCCTACGAAAGGACGCTCAAATTGGCGGATTTCGCTCACAAAACGCTAAGCGGGCAACTGCGGCCAGTAACTTGGCCGGGTTGCTATAGGGCGTCGCTCCGGTCGCGCTAACTGACCTTCGGCGCTCTTCCCGCAAAACCAAACGCATAGCTGGGGTGGCGTAGGCTGCGGTTCCTTCGACTCTAAATCGACCACACCGTTTCCGATGATTCACTCTGACCTGTGGACTAGAGGGGGAAAAACCAAGTTCTTGCCGAATCCCGGGCACAGCTATCGGATACGGTGGACTCTGCTATATAGCTCTTTTAAGGATGACCTGTTCCCAGTCTGCGCAACTCCACTCCATGCTCATTCTCCCATCGCCCAAGATTATTGGTTCGAGAGGAGATTCTTTTATAGGTGGAGTTCATTGCGGTCACGACCACGCAACCCAGCTTCGCCTACTATCCGAATGGTCTTGGGGTATAACGGATCGGATAGCTTCGCTGGAATCAATCAGCTTTTGAGGGCGGGGATCAGCCCTTCCGAATCAGAAGACAATCTATGCAAACCAATGATTTAGCCGCGACAAGGCGCCTGGCCCACCCTCCTGCTCCCAATGGCCGACGAGTTGCATGTGAGATACGCAACAAAGGTCATCCAACCTTTGCAGCTGTATCGGGGAGGGATTTAGCGGAGCTAGCCAGCTTCAGACCGTCCTCGACACAACGAGGAGGATTTATGAAGAAGCATCTGTTCACTCTCGCAGTCGTGGGCGCTCTGCTGCTAACAGTCGGTTCGGCTTATGCTGGGATTGGTTCGGATCACATGCTGGTGGCGAATGTCCCTTTCGATTTCACCGTGGGCGCCACTACACTTCCGGCAGGTCAGTACATTGTCCAGTACATCGGAACGTCGAACAAGACTCTGCTGATCCGAGGCTCTTTGCCAAACGCATCAGTGATTGTCCTTGCCACCGATACGGAAGCGACCAAAGCCGCGGCCCAAAGCCTGTTGGTTTTCCATCGCTATGGCCAGCAGTATTTTCTCTCCCGGATAGTGGTGGAGGGAAGCACGCGAGGTCATCAATTGGGGAGGAGTAAGCGAGAAGTAGAAATGGCGAGGAACGACACAGGTGAGGTACTTGTGCTGCTCGCGCAAGCGCACTAGAGAACTCGCTACCGGGGATCAAGCAGACCTCCACCTTCCGCAGCACTCAATCCCATCGGGAACCCAAATACTGGGTTCCCGATTGACCTCCGGAGAAACCAGCTTCTAAGCGCTCGCGAGTTGCCGTTCGCGAACTCCAGCCACCTCGAATCGCCCTCGAATCGCGCCGGTCATTGACTTGGACTTGCTTTCGAACGTACCATGCCAATGCGATTCGGGGGAAGTCCCACCTAGGCTAAAATCTTCGCAACTTTTTTCTGAGGACAATGGGGACAGATCTCTCTGTTTCGCTCGCTGAGCGAGTGTCGCGTACTATGCGCCCTGACGGCCCGTTCATCGCGTCGGTTCCGCACGCGGCCGGAAGTTATGGTCACTGCCTTATCCAGCTTAGCTTGGCATAGCTGAACGGGCCGCCCTACAACTACGTCGAACACAACCTGGTTACAGCATCTGGCACTCGCTCCCGGAGACCGGGATCGGGAATGGCACAAAAAGCTGTTGCCAGCTAGGTTGGTCCAAGCTTTTGGCGTTTCCGCGACGGTGAACGGGACGTCGCCCTGGCGGTCACGAATTTGTATGCCATGCCAAGCAGGTCCCGTAACACATCGCCTTTGACGCGCGACAGGCGAACTAGAACGGCGTTGTAATCGAGATAGTGGTCCGTAACGTAGTAAACATCGGGGGCGGCAGCCAGCAACTCGGCGCGATCATCAAAATCTACGCAAACGACAAGCGAAGCGGGTTCGGCCGAGCGGTGAGCGGGTACACATGCCAGGAGTTTTCCACGGACCTTCAGCGCCGGGCTCCCATACGCTGTGCTCTCCTCCACGCCGGGCAAAGCCAGTCCGATTTTCCGTACGGTCTCGAAGTCGATCGCGCTTCTGGGCATTGGTCAGCGCGATTCTATGGAATTCGCTCTTTTTACTTGGCTCTGTGAAGACATGGATATCTCCCCGAGCGACGCGCTTGAAATTATCCTCGAGAACAGGAACCCTTTCAAGGTAAGTCGGGTGACCGGACAAGTGGCTCCGAGTCTAGAATGAAGATTCGCGGTGAAGCTTTTCTGACACTCGGATCTAAAATCTACAAGGGAAACAGGACTCCAAGTTCGTGCGGCGGCTAAAGGCAATGCTTTTCTGATTGAGGAGTTATCCATGCGGCAAATTCCTGTCCTCATATTATTGACAGTCCTGTCAGCCACGCATGCCTTTGCCCAGTCGCCGCTTGATCATGTCTGGCGCACGGCCACAAAATCAAGGAGCAATCCCACCGCGGCCACTCTTAGCTACGATAAGATCAGGGCGGGTTTGAAGGAAGCCCTGAAGGCGAGTACCGGGAAAGCGGTGGCTTCCACTGGCAGACGAGACGGTTTTCTTAAGAACGAAGCCATCAAGATCCTATTGCCGGAGAAACTGCGCACCGCAGGCAAAGGCATGCGACTTTTGGGAATGGGGTCGCAATTGGACGAACTCGAAGTTGGAATGAACCGGGCCGCGGAGCAGGCGACTCCGCTGGCAAAACAGGTTTTCCTAAATGCGCTGCTCAAAATGAACATCGATGATGCGCGAAACATCCTTACCGGAGGCGACAACGCGGCGACAGAGTATTTTCGAAGACAGAGCTTGGGAGAACTAACAACGGCTTTCAAACCCATCGTTCATCAAGCCATGCAACGAGTAGGCGTAATCAAGCAGTACAACCAGTTGATGCAGAACTCTGTCGCGGCATCTTTGCTGCCGGGGCAAGGCCTTGACCTCGATAACTATGTCGTCGGTAAGACCCTGGACGGGCTGTTCTACGTGTTGGGCCAGGAGGAGAAACAAATCCGTAAAGATCCGGCGGCGCGAAGCACCGCATTGCTTCGTGAGGTGTTCGGCACGCGCCCGTAGCCGCGGGGTGTGAAGGATTGCAGCAATGCGTGCTCCCCATTCGGGTGAAGGCTGTGAGCCCGGAAGTTTTACGATACAATTCCAGCTTTCTCTACTGTTCATCTACTCTCGAGGTGATGCTCTGATGCTGAAAAAATTCGTTCTGCCGTTCGTCTGGGGGCTGATCGTGGTTGTAAGCTTCGCCCAGCAACCCCAAAACCACTTCGACGGCAAGACTTGGTGGGACTACGTAAAGGTGCTGGCCGCTGATGAGATGCAGGGGCGCGAGACCGGCAGCCCCGGCCTGCGGAAGGCGGAGGCTTTCGTTGTTGATCAATTGAAGAAAAATGGCCTGCAGCCGGCCGGCACAGACGGTTTCTACCAGCCAATCAAATTTGTTTCCCGCCAGATCGCGGAGAAGGACTCAAGTATCGCACTTATCCGTAACGGCCAGGCCGAGCCACTGGCTCTGGGTGAAGATGCCATCTTCAGTACGCGCGTCGATCTTGCGCCCGCGGTGGAAGCGCCTCTCGTTTTCGTCGGCTATGGCCTCAGTATTCCCGAGAAAAATTATGACGACCTCGCCGGACTCGATCTCAAAGACAAGGTAGCGGTTCTCGTCTCCGGGTCACCCGCGGATATTCCGGGACCTCTGGCGTCACACTACCAAACCGCGAAGGAAAGATGGCAGGCTCTCGCAAGGGCGGGAGCGCTCGGCATCATCAATCTCCCGAATCCGGCGATGATGGATATTCCCTGGTCGCGCATTGCGCTCAATCGCACCCATCCAAGCATGGACTTGGCGGACCCGGAATTCAACGAGACCAAGGGCGAAGAACTCTCCCTGTTCTTCAACCCGGCCCATGCGGAAAAGCTATTTGAGGGCTCAGGGCACACCTTCCAGGAAATTTCCGAGCTGGGTAAAGACCGCAAGCCTCTGCCGCATTTTCTGCTTCCCTCGTCAATCAAGGCCGTGGCCAGAGTCGACAAGCAAGATGTCGAATCCGACAATATCATCGCCAAGCTGCCCGGAAGTGATCCGCAACGGAAGAACCAGTACGTGGTTCTATCGGCGCATATCGATCACATCGGGATCGGCGAGCCCATCAATGGCGACCGCATTTACAACGGAGCCATGGATAATGCCTCGGGAAGCGCCGTGCTGCTGGATGTCGCAGCGTCCTTAAAAAAGCAACCGGCAAATCTCAAGCGCTCTTTGCTGTTCGTGTTTGTGACCGGCGAAGAAAAGGGCTTGCTCGGTTCGAAGTATTTTGCGGCACATCCCACGGTGGATCCCAAGTCGATGGTGGCCGACATTAATATCGACATGTTCCTGCCCATCGTGCCCTTGAAGACGCTCACCGTCTACGGCCTGGAGGAATCTGATCTTGGAGATCTGGCGCGCACGTCGGCGGAGGCGCGTGGGATCAGCGTGCAGGCCGATCCCGAGCCTCTGCGCAATGTATTCATCCGCAGCGATCAGTACAACTTTATCGTGCACGGCATCCCGGCGCTGGCGATGGGCGTCGCTCCCACCAACCCTGAACAACAAAAACTTTACAAGGATTGGCTCACCCACCGCTACCATGCGCCTTCGGATGATCTCGAGCAACCGGTGGAGCTCTCGGCAGCGGCTGCCTATGAAGAGGTCATTCGCGGACTGATGATCAGAGTGGCGGATGACAGCCAGCGGCCGCAGTGGAAGGCGAACAGTTTCTTCCGCCGCTATGCGCCGGCGAACGGGGACTGAGAATGTCCCCTATCCTCAGGACTTGCGCCCATCGCCCGCGTCATTCCGGGGTTTGACTGGCTGCTGGACGCAAGCGTACCCTCTTCGAATCCCGGGCCGTCAGGTGCCGCTCGCGGCACACAGGAGGCACGATGGTTCCCCTCACCGCTTTATGGCTTCCAATCTTGCTTTCCGCTGTGATCGTGTTTGTTGCCAGCTCGATCATGCACATGGTCCTGCCCATCCACAAAGGCGACTACCACAAGATTCCCGAGGAAGACAGAGTGCTCGATAGCCTGCGAGGAGCCGGCGTCACTTCTGGGCGGATCTACTTCTTTCCCTACACTACACACAAAGAGATGAAATCCCCTGCAGTGGTAGAGAGGTTCAAACGGGGACCCGTCGGCTTGCTCACCTTGATCCCCAGCGGGCCGCCAAAAATGGGGAAAAACCTGGTGCAGTGGTTCCTGTACTGCATATTTATCGCTATTTTTGTTGGCTACCTCACGGGGCGCACCCGCAATCCCGGTACTGCGTACCTGGAAGTTTTTCGCATAGCAGGAACGACCGCGTTCCTCGGATACGCTGCCGCCCAGATCCAGGACTCGATCTGGAGGGCCCAGCCGTGGACCGTCACTGTGAAGCACGTCTTCGACGGCCTGATCTATGGGCTGCTCACCGGTGGCACTTTCGGTTGGCTGTGGCCGAGGTAGAAGACGACAACGGCGAGGAGAACTGGAATAAACGGCCTATCCGCCCAAGCCGGACTTTCCCTCCCTGCCTCGGGCGCCGTCAAGACACTGACGCGGCAGCCTGCCGATCATGGCCGGCGAACGTGAACGCGGCCGCGCTGATGTATAGGATCGCGCCGAGCGGAACGGAAAAGGCAATCTGCATGGAGCCGGACCAGTCCGCGACTAATCCCATAAGGGGCGGGATAAAAGCGCCGCCGACAATCGACGTCACCATCAACCCGGACACCGCGTTGGCCTGCTCCGGGATACGATCGACCACCATCGAGAAAATCAACGGAAATATGTTGGCGAAGCCCAATCCGACCAGAAAGAAGCTGGCCGTAGCCACGGTGCGGTTGGGCACCAGCACGCCCAAAATGCCGAGAATCGAAAGCGAACACGTGATGGGCAAAAACCTGGATGCCTTGATCCAGTTCAGAATCACGCCGCCTGAAAAACGCCCGATGGTCAGGGCGAGAAAGAACAGCCCAGTCCCGAGAAGCCCGACGCGAGTGATATCCAGTCCGAAACGGTCTTTCAAATAGAGAGCAATACCCGAGCTGACGGAAACCTCCGCGCCGACATACAGGAAAATCGCCAATACCAAGGCTGCGACATACCCGTTCCTCAGCAGCGCAAACGCAGACCCAAAGGTCGCGGGCTCCTGATTGGGCAGCCTGGGCTCGTCTACCCTTAGTGGCCAAAGCGCCACGATCGTGATCAGGATGAGCGTACTGTAGATGGGAAAAATGACGGACCAACCCTCACTCAGCCAGCGTGCCGCGATAACCGGAATTAGCGGACCGGATAGCGAACCAATGGCTTTGACAAATTGCCCGAACGAGAGATTGCGCGAATACGTTCCTTCGGGTGAGACATCGCGCATAATCGGGTTTCCGGCGACTTGGAGCGTTGTGGCGCCGGCGCCGACGAGGAGAATGGTGACCAGGAATACCGGAAAGGTCGACAGGCCCGCCAGGGCAGGGACCAGAAGGCCGATCAGCATGATCGCGAGACCGAGCCCGAGAACGAACTTCTTCCCCTTTTTGTCCTGGAAAATACCCATCGGAATAGCAAGAATCCCAAACATCGCGAATCCGACGAAAGGAATCAATTGAGCGGTGAGGTTCGAGATCTGGAACTTCTCCCTTGCCAGTCCCACGAAGGGGCCGACCGCATCGCCGAAACCCATCGCAAGAAAAGCCAGGAAAACCGGCACGGTCGATCTGTAGTTCATTTTGTCTCGGTGAGGGTCGCGACCGGAGAGGCCGCCGTCTCAGCTCTTACCAGAGCGGCTGCACCGGCGACACCGGCATCATCACCGTACCGCGCGAGAACGATCGGAATCTGCGGGGCGGATGGATTCACGCAGGCGCCTCGCAACCGTTGCCGGATATCGTCCAAGAGGTCGCGAAACATACCGGATACTCCTCCTCCCAGGACGACAATGTCCGGATCGAGTAGATCGATGATGTTGCCGAGCCAGTAAGCGAGCGCCTGCAAAGTCTCCTCGATAACTTCGCCGGCAACGACATCGCCTGAACGATATGCCTGGCTCACCGTTTCGCTGGTTACATCTTCTAAATTGCCAAGCGCGAGTTCCCACAACTTTGAGTCGCGACCATCCATCAGCTTCTTGCGTGCGCGCCTGGCGATTGCTGGGCCTGAGGCTAGAACCTCGATGCAGCCGCGCTTACCGCATGGGCAGGTAGGGCCGTTTATATCGATTCCCATGTGCCCGCCCTCGCCGGCGGCGCCAGTTGCTCCTTCGTAGATCTTGGCGTCTAGAACAATGCCGGTGCCGATTCCAGTCCCGATCGTGCCGTAGAAGACATGGCGATAGCCGGAAGCCGCTCCCCATAGTGTCTCCGCCAGAGCGGCGGCATTGGCATCGTTATCGACCGCCACTGGAATTCCGAAGGTTTGCGCGATTCGATCAGCCAGAGGAAACTGACGCCAACAAGGAAGATTCGGCGGATTGATTATGACACCCGTCTTGGGATCAAGCGGACCAGGGCAGCAAACGCCGATGGCCGAGACCTGAGGCTGGAGGGCATTCTTTAAGACATCACGAATTGCCGTCGTTACAGCCGCCAAACCAGTCGCCGCGTCCCCAGCGGCGACCATCGATACCCGCGCTTGGTTCAGGATTTCGCCGTGCGCACTGACCAGTCCCGCAGCGACCTTGGTCCCTCCGATATCTACCCCAATCACGAGTCTCCCGCTCATGGATTCAACCTGTATCGGTATGGATTAGGCTCGATTTCAAAAGCCGTATTTTGCCTTCGCCGTGCCGCCAGACTTGCTGATCAACGCTAAGGCTGCGTGTTGTGCCGGAAGGCGCAGCGTCAGCCGCCCCCCGCTGAGCTTGTCCCGAACCTCGAGATTCGTATCCTCGGCAGTTTCGGAGGTTATCACATAAAGAATCGCATCCTGCAAAATGGTTGGACAAACATGACGCCCGGCGAGGGGTTGGTTGTCATCTCGAACGGGGCATTCACCCCAACGCGGCTTAGGACATAGCGATACACATTCGCGGCCGCATCCAAGTCTTCCGCCAGCTCTACCGGATATGCCGTCCAGAAAGTGTGCCCTTTGCCTTGTGTGGTGTCTTTGAAAGCTGTTCCATCCCCGGAACACAAAGCTTCGAGTACACCTTGCTTGCGCCGATCGAAGGCGCACGACAGCGGCTGTCCGTTGAGGCGTAGTTCCACTTGATGAGCCATCGGCGGCAGGCTCCGAAATCCAGCACTTCCCGAACACCACATGCCAAGCACGCTATAATAATCACAAGCAAGAGGCGACGCGTCGCTGACAAAGCAACGGCTGCATACGTACGTACGTTAACAAGCCCGCAACTCGCGCTGTGCGAATTGCCGGTTGGGAGCTTACGATTCGTACACCCATTTGCCGTCGACCATGGTGCGCTCGACGGTCACTGTCATCAGGTCCGACGGGGCAGTCTTGAACGGGTCTTGCGCTAGTACGACAAGGTCGGCGAGCTTACCTGCGGTGATCGATCCCTTGATCTCGTCTTCGAACGATGCGTAAGCTCCGTTCAAGGTCCCGCATCGAATCGCTTCCTCGAGTGTGATTCGCTGATTTATACCCCAGACATTTCCTTTCGGATCGGTACGCGTTAACTGTGATTCGAGCCACATCATAGGATCGGACGGGCTGGCCGTGTAGTCGGAAGCATCGGTCGGCCGCAGTCCGACGTCGATAAACGAGCGCATGGCAAACATGTTTCTCGTGCGCTCCTCCCCGTAGAAGTGCATTACGTCACCGTGAAAGTACACGTAGCAGGAGAACGGGGCAGGAATCACTTTTAACCTGGACATCCGTTGGATAAGAGACGGGTTGACCAGAGTGCAGTGCTCAATACGAAAGCGCGGATCGCGGCGAGGCGTTTCTTTTTGCACCTGTTCGTAGATGCCGAGTACTTCGTCAATCGCAAGATCGCCGTTCGCGTGTGTGGCGAGTTGCCATCCCGCGGCATGAGCCTTGCGTGAAGTTTCCAGCAACTCTTCACGGCGGGTAACTTGCAATCCCGTGTAGTTCGGAATACCGATGTAGGGTTGTGACAGCCACGCCGTGCGCTCGGAAATGGAGCCATCGGCGTACTGTTTGACGCCTCCGATGCGGAGCCAATCGTCGCCGAAACCGGAGTGAATGCCGGCCTGCATAAAGTGTGGCAGGTCGGCTGCATGAATCAAGCAGTAGGTGCGAAAGCGCAAGTCGCCGGCGTCGCGCGCGTCCTGATACCCCTCGACCGCGTCCGGTCCAGCGTCGGCATCGCACGCCGAGGTTACCCCTTTTCGGGTGAACATCTTCGAGATGAAAGCGGCCCCCCGCCGCAGGTCGTCGCGGGTAGCTTTTTCCGAAATCAGCTTGGAGAAGCCGTTGGTCGCGCTGTCGGCGACAAATCCCGTTAATACTCCCGAACTGTCACGGCCATAACGGCCTCCTGCTGGATCAGCCGTTTTCTCGCCGACCCCGGCAAGCTTCAGGGCCGCCGAATTGACAAATATGGTGTGACCTCCGCGATGTCTGATCAGCACGGGATGATCGGCAACCGCTACGTCGAGATCGTGGCGATTGATGGGCCGTGGCGTTTTGCCGTCGTCGTAGAGGAACCCGACGACCCATTCGCCGGGCGGGGTCTTCCCCGCGCGCTCGCGAAGCGCAGCCTGGATCGCTTCGATCGAGTCCTTATCACAGGTCACTTTCTTCAGGTGATCGACCCCGGAGTAAACGGGATGGGCGTGCGCATCGTTGAAGCCGGGCAGGACCGTTTTTCCGCCAAGGTCTACTTTCCGCGTCAACCCGGAGGCGAGCGGCAGAACATCGTCGTTAGAGCCGACGGCGAAAATCCGGCCTGCGTTGATCGCGATTGCCCGGGCACGTGGCAACTGATCGTCCACCGTCCAGATGTTCGCGTTGTACAAAACCATCTCCGGCTCAATCCTTGTTGGCGGGAGCAGCGGCAGTGCCGCAAACGCACCGAGGGTTCCGAGAAATGACCGGCGGGTGACTGGCATGGTCTTGTGCCGCAGCGAATAGTACAAGAAAGGTCGTTTTTCGGCCAGCGTGGGGACGCGACACCGCTGTCGAAGCGATGACGATATCGCCTCCATGCAGTGAGCTACCGACCATGAGGCGGATGAGTTTTGAACACGTTCAGCGGTGGTGGAGTAAGAAATATATTAGCGAGGCAGTGGCGAGCAATGCCAGCAGGAAGCGGAAGAGGCTCCAACCGGTGTTGGTCTCGGGAGTGATGGGGGAGTTGCCGATCGGGTTGCCCAGGCTGAAACTCGGGTTGGCTGTTCCGACGCCCTCTGATTTCGCATCCTCTGTTTTGGCGTCATCGGGTTGAATCGAGCCGGCAGGGGGGAGATCTCGCGCAACTCCGAGGCTCAACCGCTGTGAGCCTACGTTCACGGTGAAGGCCGATTTCCGGTTCACGAACACCTTGATGTCTCCCCAATTTCCCTTTGAGGCGAGCGCTTGAGACAGCTCGGGCACAAAGTGTTCTCCCACCAAGGCGATGAGCTTTTCCGCGAAGTGACTCTCGATGTCTTCGCGGGCGGCTCCTTCGATCGGGGCTGCGTTCGGGTCGGCAGAGTGGATGGCGAAGCCCCCTCCCAGACTGCGCTCGACGTAGAACGCAAATTTGCGTTCTTGATTTTCGAGCCGGAGTTTCAGGCCCGGGAATTCCGAAGCTAGCCCGGCGGCGATGTTTGCCTGGATCTTTCGGTGCAATTCCTCACGCGTCGTGGCCTCGAGCGACGGGAGTGTGGGATCGCTGGCGTGGGCGATAAATCCGCCTTCGGGCTTGGGCTCGATGCGATAGGTAAAATGCTTAATTAGACGTTTGAGTTCCATGGAGGCCGATTGTAGCCCGCTTTTCAACAGGAATCCTGATTACGTCGGTACCCGCCATGCGACACCGGGGCCCCCTGGGTTGCAGCTTCAGCGGCCAACCCGTATCAAGTTCTTCAGCTGGCAAGGAAGCGTAGAGTCGGCAACTCTCCCCTAAATCGGTTTGGGTCCGAGCTGCCGCAAGCCGCTCGGAATCAGGCTCTCATTCATTTTCTTGGCGCAAGCTTTCGGCGCTTGCGCGCTGGCGAACGGGCTGTCCGACAAGTTTCTCAGCTGCCTTCTGGGAAGAGGACCAGCTCGACGGTACGCGCTCCCCCCTTGCCGCTCTCGACCTTGACCCGACCCGGGTCAACACCCGATGCGGTCAATTGTCGCTTAACGTTATTGGCACGGGCCGTCGCCGTCAGGCTATCTTCCGAAGGATTGTGGTTGCCGCGCACGAGCAGCACCGAGTTTGGGCTCTCGCGGAGTGCCTTGCGGGCCGCGTCGAGCATCTGTTTGCAGATGCTGGACACGGTGATCACGACCGGGCCAGTCTCGGGCTTGCAGGTTATTGCCTTGGCGAAAGTACAGATGCCGATGAGGCGGGGCTCCGCTTGCGGGGCCGGCGCGGAAACCGGAGTGGGCGCTGGAGGCTCGGATACCGCCGCAATCGGGGGAGCCGGCTGGTTGCCCGGCAACACGATCTGGACCGGCGACGGGGCAGGCGGCACGGCCTGAGCCACTTCCAAAGCTTGGCAGTCAGCGTCCGTCAGCTGCGCCTTTCTCGCCGCTTTGGTCTGGCAGAGAATCTTCGCGGCCGCCCCGCGATTTCCGATAAGCGAAAAGGCGCGGGCAGTTTCGCGCAGGTCGCACTCAGTGTCTAGCTTGGAGCCGCCGAGCGACACGCCACCGATGGGGGCGGATACGCCGGCGGAGCCACCCACACGGCAAGGTGCTGATGGGATTGCATCAGGCGAGTATGCGAAGGGGGCCTGCCGAACTTGTTTGTACACGGTGGTCTGTGTGGAGCTTGAGCTGGGCGTAGAACTGCTGTTGCCGCCTCCACCTCCATTCCCGCCGCTGCCCCCATTTCCAACGCTCCCGCCATTGCCTCCGTTCCCGCCATTTCCGCCCTGGCCACCACGGCCATCGTGGTCATCGTGGCCCCAACCATTCCCCTTGGGGACCTTCTTGCATTGCTTCGAGTCGTTGCTGTGGCCCTTGGAGTGATCGATCCCATGGTTGTCATCGTCGGCAAGTACCGAGACGGCCCCGTACATTACGGTTAGCATGATTAGCGCTAAAAAGAGACCTACCTGCATCCTTACTGCGAGTCTTAATCCCGAGAGTTTCATGTGGCCCACGCGTTTCCAGATTTTTTAGGGGAGTACCGCTATTCGAGGGGAATGCTGATGGTTAGGATTGGTGCAATTGGATGACCTTTGTCCTTTCCATAGCGTGGGAAGTCCGCCTATATTTATCAATGACTTAGCATAAAACTGGAAGGGCTGACCGAAACTGTTGTCGAATGCAAATGCAAGGTTCGCTCACAGGGAAGCTACTGCTTTTCCACTGGCGCAGTTGCATTGACGATCGCGGCCAAGAAATTGCCGGGAAGTGACTTGGGATCAGAGGCTTACCGCAGAGCAGTGTGGGGGAAGTCGGTGGCCGGCAATGCTTCTCGGCAGAGGTGGCGCGAGGTCGAACGCCGCTCTTGAGCCCGCGCGTCACTCGACCTCCCTTGTGCTGCCCGAGATCAGGGGATCCACTAACGGGTCTTGGCCGTTTCCTCACTCCGGCAGAGCTGTCGTCCGATCGTTACTTTGGCTCTCAGAGGACGGAGGAGTTGCCCCTGGCTGCTGCCCACCTCGATGATGTCGCTCCATCCGTTGTTGCCGTTTTTCCTGCATCGCCTCCCATTTCTTTTGTTGGTCGGAATTCAGAAGGGCCCGGATTTGGTCGTCGGACGCTTTGTGGATATCCATCATCTTGGAATGGCGATCCTCTCTTGAAAGAGAAGAATCCGCTCGCAGGTTTTGCATCTGCGATTGTTCCGACTTCAAAATATCTTCTACCTTCGCTTTCTGGTCAGACGAGAGCTTCAGTTCTTTGCCTAAGCGCTCGGTCCGCTTGGCTGGATCGAAATGACTTCGCTCAGGCGGGGCGCCTGCTGGTGCAGATTTCTCATCGCCGCCTCCGGTGTCTTGTGCGACAGCAGACAGTGGGATCGCATAAACGAGCCCAGCCAAAATCAATACGAGAAAGCAATGTTTGAGCATGAGATCTCCCTGGTAAATCTTGGATCTTATGGTTATATGAACCCGATTATCGACTGAAGGTTGTGCGTCGTTTTGCGGATCGAGCACCTCTTGGCGTTGGGAGGTGAATATGAAATCCAAATCTGCTTTCCTGGTTATTATTCGTGCTCGTGGCGCCTCTGCTGCTGGCAAGATGAGAAGCAGGTTCAGACCGACAGTTCCCCCCGCTACCTTGCGCTTGGCTATCATCAGGGTCAAGACCTGAACCCGGGAACTTGAACTGGGAACTCGAGCGGGCTGCCGCGGCCGGATATCGTGTTGCATACGGCGATGCGGCGCACAACATTCTGGTCCTGGAAGGCGTGCGGCGAATACCAGTATCGTGTGCTCCAGAGCTTCAAGAACGAGTTCAAAGCGGCAGCGGCCGCCGCGCGTTCTGTGCTATTCCCCCCACCTCTAGTTCGGACCTATACAAGCCGGGCACGATCATCATGGAAAAGCCGGAGGACTCTAGCAACGTCCACGACTACCTTTTACTTGAGACCGTCGGTACCAAGACTCTTCAGAAGGAACTCAACGAGGCTCGAGGGAAGGCGTATGAACTGGCGGCTATGAGTAGCGATGGGTGCGAAGAGCGTCCTCATGGAGAAGCGCTCCCCAAAACCCTCCGTCTGCTCCCGACCGCTGGTCGCTTGCCGCCACCACCCGCACCTCACCATGCTGAAAGAGATCAACGATGCGGTATCGAAAGGGTATGCCGTGGCCGCTGGCTCCGGGGGCGACGAGTTGATCATTATTATGGAGAAGGCAACAAATGCCCCGGATATCTCCTCCTGGCTAACGTCACGCAGCCCGAGTCTGGAGAAAGAAATCAATGCAGCGGGCTGGGGCGCCTCTTCCAGCCCGCTTCCCCGAGCCCTGCTCGCAATTACGCGGCAGACTAGCATGTTTGGCTTTGCTCCTGATGAGACCAGCATCACCAGGGAGAAAGAAAAAGATCCACAACCCGCTGCCGTTACCTACAGGATCATCGGGACTACACGCGTGGGGACATTCAAGAAAGAACTGGCTCAAGCCGCTGGCGAGGGCTAGGAGATGATAGGGTTCATCCTGAGCTACAACGAGCAGGTGGTTTTGCTTCGACGTGCCGGGCCTTCTTCCGCGAAACCTGAGAGCCAGGCGGAACTGTAATGATGGCGTTGGTAGTCAAGCCCCGGCGACGCCGGGTCTTAGACGACTAGCGAACGTGGCTGCTTGAACTCGACTGAGCCGAAGGTTCGATCCAGCTTACGGCTCTTACGGCTCGTTTCACCCAGGTTAAGGCTCGCTCCCCGGGATGAGCCCGACCACGGGAATGGTCTTGTCCCGCGCCAACTGGTTGTAAGTGGCTAGATCCGTGTTCACGATTTCCTGCCACTTCGCCAGTCGCTCGTCGGCCTGCTTACCGAGGTCGTCGAACATCTCATAGTCTTGCTTCGTGGGAGCAGCATCGGCGCTCGACACCACTCCGCCGAGAGCGACCAGCAGGTTGTTGAGCCGGATCGGGTAGTTGAGGACATCCTGTCCGCTCTGGGCCTTGGTCTGGATGAGCGCTTCCTCGACAGCGGTCATCTTCTTGTCGAGGGCGGCGCCCGCCTCGGCCAGCGCCTTGGCGTTCGGGCTCTTCTCCTGCTTTAGCCTCTTGTTGAGCGCGGTCATTTGCGCGCGGAGGTCGCGCATCTGGAGGACGGCATCATGCACCTGCGTGACTTTGCCAACGATCGCCTGCATCAAGTCGAACTGCCGTTTCAGGTCTTCGGCTGTGGCCTGCAGTCGCGGATCAGGCACAACCTTGAAGGGCTGAGTCTGCGATTTGCCGTCCACGGTCAGCCGTGCCTGATAGTCGCCTGGCAACGCAGTTGGGCCATCGGTCGAGCCGCCCCAGAGCGGCGAGTTCGGAATACGCGGCGGGCCCTCATAATGCAGGTCCCAGACAAAGCGGTTGATGCCCGCTTCGGTCGCGATCTCCGCCGGCCGCGTCCGCGCAAAGAAATTTTCTTCAGCCTCCGGCGACGGCGGGTGCTTCGGGGGATAAGTCCGAATCACCTTGCCCGCCGCATCGAGAATTTCAATCTTGACCCGCGATTCGGGTTTCTTTTCTTCCGCAGCTGGAGACTCCGGCACGGCGCCCGTCGAGGCTGAAGTCGCCTCGGTTGAAGTCGACGCGCTGGAATCGGGCGCGGCTTCGCCCTTCTTCTCTGGTGCTTTCTTGATCTCTGTCTTCAGATAGTAGTAGATCACCGCACCGGCTGGAGGATTCTGTCCCGCGCTGCCGCCGCCGAAAAACGACACCGGGAATGTGGTGTGCTCTGCTTCGGCGGGCCTGAACAAATGCACGTCGTCCGCCTTGAGCGAATCGTTCCATTGGCGCAGGGGCGAGACGTCGTCGAGGATCCAAAACGAGCGCCCGTGCGTGGCGACGGCGAGGTCATCGTTCTTTACGATCAAGTCATTTACAGGCACCATGGGAAGGTTGAGCTGAAGCGGTTGCCAGTTCGCTCCATCGTCGAAGCTGACATACACGCCGCGCTCAGTGCCCGCGTAGAGCAGGCCTTTGCGCTTGGGATCGACCCGAACCGCGTGGACGTACACGTTCTTCGGAATGCCGTTCACGATGGCCGTCCAGCTTTTGCCGAAATCAGCGGTCTTAAAGATGTAAGGACGGAAGTCGTCCATCTTGTGCCGCTCGACGGCAACGTACGCGCTACCCGCGTCCGTCGGGGAGGCTTCAAGCATGCTGACCGTGCCCCATTCCGGCATGGCTTTGGGCGTAACGTTGTCCCAATTGCCGCCCCCATTGCGGGTGACGTGAACGAGCCCGTCATCACTCCCGGCCCAGATCAGGTCCTTCTGCACCGAGGACTCAGCCACCGAGAAGATGGTGTCGTAGACCTCGACGCCAGTATTGTCCTTAGTGATCGGGCCGCCAGACGACTGCTGCTTGGTCTTGTCGTTACGCGTGAGATCGGGCGAGATGATGGTCCAGCTCTGGCCTTCATCCGTGGTCTTAAACAGCGCCTCGCCGGCGTAGTAGAGCGTGTGGGGGTGGTGCGGCGAAAAGACGATGGGCTCGGTCCACTGGAAGCGATGCTTCAAGTCCGCCATTCCCCAGCCAATCGGATTGCGCGGCCAGGGATTCACCATCTGAGTTTGCTCGGTGGAATGGTTGTAGCGCGTGATCTCGCCGCCGTATGAGCCGGCGTAAACGATGTCGGCGTTGCGCGGGTCGGGAGCGACGTATCCGCTCTCTCCGCCACCGACAGCATAGAAGTCGGCGCGATCAATACCTCCGCTTGCGCTTGCGCTGGCGATCGCCACAGTAGAGTTATCCTGCTGCGCTCCGTAGAGCCGGTAAGGGAACCTATTGTCAGCGCTGACATGGTAGAACTGCGCCGTCGGCTGGTTCATGATGGTGGACCAACTGGAGCCGCCGTCGGTAGAAATAGTCGCTCCACCATCATTGCCGTTGATCACTCGCTTGGGATTGTCGGAATCGATCCAGAATCCGTGGTTGTCGCCGTGCGGCGTGCGCAGGGGTGTAAACGTTTTGCCCGCATCGATTGAGCGGTAAGTTCGAGTGTTCAGGATGTAAACGACGTCGGGATTCTTGGGATCGGCGAAGACGTGGGTGTAGTACCACGCGCGCTGGCGATATCGCCGGTCGTCCGTCGTGAGTTGCCATTTCTCGCCGCCATCGTCGGAGCGGAACAGACCGCCCTTCTCAGCTTCGATCAGCGCATACACGCGGTTTGGGTTGGAAGTGGTCGCCACGCCGATGCGTCCGACAATGCCTTCAGGCAGGCCCTGGCCTGTCAGTTTCGTCCAGGTGTCACCCCCGTCGGCCGAGCGATACAGACCGCTTCCCGGACCGCCGGATTCCATGGTCCACGGCTTGCGCACTGCTTGCCACATGCCGGCAAACAGAATGTTGGGGTTCGACAGGTCGAACTGGATATCAATGCCGCCCGTCCTGTCGTCCACGTAGAGAATGCGCTGCCAGGTCTTGCCGCCATCGCGCGAACGGAATATGCCCCGGGTGGAGTTCGGTCCGAAGGGATGGCCGAGGGCCGCGACGTAGACGGTGTTCGCATCCTTGGGATGAACAATCACGCGGCCGATGGAATAGGTGTCGCGCAGGCCGGTGAACTTCCAGGTCTTCCCGGCGTCAACGGATTTGTAGACGCCATTGCCCATCACAATGTTGCCGCGGATACAGGCTTCGCCGGTGCCGACATAGATCACGTTCGGATCCGATGGCGACACGGCAATCGCACCGACCGAGGGCGAGGCGTCGGGGAATTTATCCCAGAGCGGCTTCCAATTCACCCCGCCGTCGGTGGTCTTCCACACGCCTCCGGCGACTGCTCCGAAGTAGTAGGTGTCGTCCTGGCCGGGCACGCCAGCGACGGCAACTACGCGGCCGCCGCGGAACGGGCCAACAAGCCGGTATTTCATGCCCTCAAAGGGCGATTTAGGAGCGGCGGGTTGTGGCTGCGGCACCACTCCGGCTTCGAGCGGAAACTTCTCTTCCGTTGGTTCGCCTGTCGGGCTTGGCGTGACGCTTGGTTCGGATGGTTTATTCGGCTGACGTCGTTGTGCGGCTGCGATGGTGCTCAGCAAGAGAAGGATAACCACAAAGCAGGTGTGGTTCACTCGTGAAGATCCTCCGCCATGAAATTGAAGCAGGTAATGTACACCGTCCGGAGAAGATTTTGTGCGTGATTACTAGCCACGTCGGAAAAGATGGAGGGAATCTGGGACAACGGTGACGGCGACGTTCGGCACCATGAAGCTCTCGATTTTCGGGTCTGAGTGGTCAGGCATCCGGAGATCGTCGAGGGCATCGCGGTGGAGATGCGTGCGATTCGGCGCGATCGCGGTCTGAAGCTGCGGCACCAAGTGCTTCGCCGCTGGCAAAAGAAAGCCGGCCTGATCCCAAACTTCCCCACTTGGGCGACATCTGATCCAGTTAAGTGCTTTGGAATCAGACGAGGTTATTAAAAAAGTCTTCACCCCAGACGACCCTCTTACCGCACGGGCGGTTGTACCCGATTTCGTAGCTATCTTTTTGCCCGACGAGCCGCGGTAGCGGATGGCTCGGCAACTGTGACTTACTCCCCATAGCTAAAGCTGGGGGCTTCAAGGGCCACGCCAGCTAGCGCAGGCGTTTCGGTCCTTAGGCGCAGTCCGCGCCTTAAAATCTCCAATGCCGAGGCGTGGTCGCGGATGGTCTTGAAACCGCAAGCCGAACAATGGTGCTTCCTGTCCCACAACTTCTTTGGCACAGCTCGACCACACGGGCATTGTTGCGATGTGCCGCGGGCATTCACTTTCACCAGCCATCGACCAG
>QIAU01000228.1 GCA_003225055.1 Acidobacteriota bacterium | reverse complement strand
CCACTTGTACTCGCATAAAATGAACCGGTCTTGGATTGCAACTTGGAATGAGATTCGTAACCGGAGTACGGCTGCAAGGGAAACAGAGGTAAATAACTGGTTGGTAGTTGGGGTCTGATGGTGAAGGACGTGATCAGCCTTGAGGTTCACGCAGGGAAGGTCCGTTGATGCGGATGGTTTGGCACTGGTGCCGCAATCGGCTGAGCAAGGCCTCGGTCAGATCTTTGTTGCCGAGCAGCTGATGCCATTGGTCGTACTCGAGGTTGGTTGTTATAAGCGTCGGCTTGCGGCGGTAGCGCTCTTCCATCAGTTTGAAAAAGATGTTGGTCTGTTCCGGGCGGAGGTTGAGGTACGAGAGCTCGTCCACCAGCAACACATCGATGCGAGTCAGATGGCGGACGAGTTTACGCGAGGCTCGATCGGCCAGCGAGGCATACATCTCTTCGAAGAGATCTTGCGCTTGGATGAACAGAGCGCGATAGCCATTCTGTAGCGCCTTGAGCAACAGACCCGACGCGAGTCCTGTCTTGCCCACACCGGCTGGGCCTATAAAGACGATATTCATCGCCTTAGGGATGAACTCCAGTTCCGCCAGCTCTTGCATCTGACGGCGCGAAACCCCGGGCTGATTCTTGAAGGGGAACGACTCCAGAGTCCAGATCTCGGGGAAGTCGGCGCGTTTGATGCGCGCTTGTAATTTCCTTTCCTGCTGATCCAGCCATTCGGCACGCAACAGACGGGCGAGGAAGTCGCTATAGGAAGGGGAGCTCTTGCGCGCGGCTGCGAGTTCCGCTTCTAGAGTCGCAGCCATCTTGTGGAGGCGCAGATTCTTCAACAGCTGTGGGATCTCTTCGCTGGTCGTACTCATGGCAGGATTTGAAAGTACTCCCGCGTCAGCTTGCGCAGGATGAGGTTCTCAACTCGTTCTAAGTCAAACAGCCCGTATTGCGTGGCGGTAGCGATCGCCTCCAGCAAAGGAGCGCGGGGATAATCCTCGACCAGGCGCAGCAAGCGGCGCAAAGGCAGAGTGGCCCGACCGGAGTAATGTTTTTTTAGAGCTTCCAGGTAAGGAGCGATCTCGGGGAGTTCTTGGCGCAGCCGTTTTTCTTCTGGGGAAGAATCCGATGGTTTGGGCTTCAGTCCCTGTCCGCGTGGCCGGTGATGCTCGGGCAAGCTGTACTTGCGGCCCGTAGCTTCGAGCACCCTTCGATGGGAAGCGATCAGGCGCGGCCCGCGGTAGATTTCAACGCTCTCCTTGGTTTCCCGCACTTCTACCTGCAGTCCGAGAAACTCCTCAGGAACGGAGTAGCGGTTGCTGTTGATCGACACATAGCCAGCCATGTCCACCAAACGTTGGTGCAGCCGATAAACCGGCGGAACCCACACGGGTAGAGGTTTCAGGTAGGTCCGCTCCGCCGCAAACAGCTCGCGCGGGCTGGCCTTGAGTTTGTTGCGATATTGGGCATTGACCTGATCGCACCAGGCCCGCGCTTGCCGATTGGCATCGTCCCAGTCCTGAAACGAGCGGCCAGCTAAAAAGTTGTTTTCGATATAGGAGAATCTCCTCTCTACATGGGCGGAGCGATTGGCATCTCCTTTTTCGTGGGCCTGGAAACCGAATCCGTAGCGCTCGGCAAAGGCGGCCATCTCGGGGACCGGCACCATGTCTCGGCCCGTACCCTGCAACACCACCACGTGGGTGTTGTCGATCATGCAGATCTGGCAAGTTCCCGCAAAGTACTGGAGAGCGTCCGTGAGAAACACTTTGCAATCGAAGCGGGTAAAGGTGGGAAAGAACTGGAAAAACAGCATGCGGGAGTAACACAACACCAGCGAAGCGGTTTGCACCAGGCGTAGTTGGCCGGCGATCTCCACCCGGTGCGGAGAGGTATCGTGCTGCATTTCCTGGCCGGGCTCAAAGTGATATTCGCCGACTGCTGGCTTGCGCTCCTGCCCGATTCCCTGACGACGGCAAAAAGCCGTCAGGGCGGAGTAGGAGAGTTGCGCTCCTGCCGCTACCAGTTCTTCATGCACGCGCACCAGATTGCCTTTGCAACGCTCGTAAAGCTCCAAGATCTGCTCCCGATAAGGCGTGGCTTTTTCCGAACGCACTAAGTAGGGCACCAGTTCCGTAGCCGAGCGCAACACCTGGCGTACGGCGCCGCGGGAAAGCTTCATGGCTCGGGCAATGCCGCGGATACTATGCCCTTGTTGCTGGAGCTTCAGAATCGCGGCCCGCGTGCTCTGATCCAACATCGCCCATCTCCTGATGAAAGCGTTCGGCCAGACGTTGCGTCTCATGGAGGGATTGATCCAGACAACGAGCCAGCTCCTGGCGTTCGGGGTCGGCAAGGTTGCGCAACGCTCCCTGACGCAGTCGCCGATCGGCTCGGCGTGCGGCAGAACTGAGGACCTCCAGGTCGCTCAGCAAGTTGTCACCCGGGTTAGGTTCGACCAGCACGGGAGTGACCTGCGCCTGCTTGTGGCTTTTCAGAAAAACCAAGGGGGCTTGCAGCAGGCGCTGACGCGTTACCCAGTTACCCGTCTGATAGGCGCGATAGAGAATGCCCAGATCCGAGCTCGTCAAGTGCGTCGATCCGATCGCTTCCACCAGTTCCAAACAGGCTTGTCGGTTGGCGCGCGCCAACGGTACCAGATACTTGGCTGCCCCGTGCGCGACGATCTCTCCCCGCTGCACTCGTTGCTGAATCTCATCTGGAAGTTCCTGGACCAGCGCCAGCCGCCGACTGACCCAGCTCACCGAATGCCCGAAGCGCCGGCCCAGCTCCTCGAGCGAAAAGCCAAAACGCTGTTTCAGTTCCAGCAACAACCAGCTTTGCTCCAGGGCGGTTTCGGCCTCCGCCGTTTGCATCAGACGAGTCATGATCAAGGCCTCGGCTTCTTCTCCCGGCCAGCTGCTGGCCACCACCACATCCCGGGCCAGCTTGCGTAACGAACGAATGCGTTTGTAGCCATCGATCACCACGTACCGATCCCGGGCTCCGTCCTGCACCACCACGATCGGAACTTGCTGGCCTACTTCGGCCATCGAGGCCAGCAGGCGGCGCTCCGGTTCCGGACGGACTACCCGCAGCCGTTCGTAGCGAAGCTCCAGTTGATGAAACTCCAACTGCACGCTTTCTCCTCTGGCCTTGCCCAACCAAGAAAACCACGGAACATCGAAGAAGAAAGAACGAAGCACCACCCCAGCAGATTTCCTCCACTTCGGCTTAGCTCCGTTCCTCCTTCCTCTTGCGGGTGCAGGCTGAACTTATTCACCTCCGCTGAGGAGGCGCAATATCTCAGGACGATCTCAGGACGATCTCAGCCCGTCCTTCCCCGCCCAGTCATCGCCCGCATGGCGCCCTTGCCGGAACCACCGGTTCCCCTCCTGCTGTCGCTCCCGCCAGCGCCGTTCCCGCTCCAGAACCCGCTCCAGGGCTCGCCGACACGCGTGCGAACAAAATCGCTGCAGCGGCGAACGTCGGCTTCGCTGGAACTCCTCATAACAGCCAGGCCGATCGCAGGAGCAAGCAAATAATTTTTCTTGCGATGACCCTCGCGCGGTTTACTCGACCTTCGGTTTGCTACTCGGGCCCTTTTGCGGCGTATTCGGTAACGTCGACTTTGCGCTTGCCGCTTCTGCCTGCCGCCTTCCGATTGGCGGTAACGATGCCGCGCCTTCCATTCCCGCCACCGGCGCGCTTCTTCCCGGCACTCCTGGCTGCAGTAGCGCGCCAGGGGGTGGCTGGGGCGGAACCGCTGTTCACACCCCTTCAGTAAACAAGCCCGGGTGCGCGGACGCCGCACTCGCCTCCGCTGCCCCGCAGCTCTGACAGGACCCGCAGCTTGATTTTTCTCGGTAGTTGAACGATCTTCACGAGGGCCCATGGGAGGTCTCGCTCCCAGAAGCTCAAGCCTCGGAGGGGAACTCCTATTCCCCTTCGGGGCGCCTCTGTGTGGGATGGAACCCGCTACTCTAGCTCAGCCGCGTAGACCGATGAAACTCAATCCAAACTGTAATCCGTAATCGAAAACTCACTTGGGGTGGGTCAAATCTGGTGAGTATAGGTGGGTCAATTTTGCAGAGCGTCTAAGTTGAAAGGGCTGGATCTGTTAATTCGTCCCATTCGCCACCGCACCGAGGAGCGCGTGCCAGCGCATATTTTTCTATGCCTGTTGGCCTATTATGTGGAGTGGCATCTGCGGCGGGTGTGGGCACCGCTGCTGTTTGAGGATGAGGAACTTCCACAAGAGCGGCGACGACGAGATCCAGTTCTGCCCGCCCGCAGCTCGGAATCGGCAAAAGCCAAGAAACTCACGCACCAGACAGCAGACGGACTACCAGTACAGAGTTTCGCCACTCTGCTTTCGGATTTAGCCAGTCGCGCGCGCGTGACCTACAGTCTGAAGACGGATGAGTCCGGTCCCACGTTTCAACAAGTACCGCCGCCGACACCCCTGCAGGCCAAGGCATATGAGTTGCTGAATCTGTTGCCAGTAGCTGGAAACTAAATTTTGAACTATCCCTCAGCGAATCAGC
>QIAU01000152.1 GCA_003225055.1 Acidobacteriota bacterium | reverse complement strand
TGAAGCCCCTAGCTTTAGCTATGGGGCGTAAGTCACGGTTACCCGACTGCTCGGCTCGGCCACACCAACCGGCTTGCCACTCGGTTTCTCTATATCCCTGTGCTTTGGTTTAGGAGTTTGCCATGGGCCTGCGGCCCAACCACAGGATGAAGGCGCATGGCTAAGGTTTAGTGATTCCAAAAGGGCTAGCCGCGACTTTCGCCGGAGTGGTTGCAATGACCATCGAGTCTCGTACCCGCTATCGCGGGTTTTCCCCTACCGGAGGTTTCTGGGTGATGCCGATTTTTCAGTGGGTTCGCGCTGGAAACTACAGAATTCGCTGTATTGACTCATCCTTCAGCTCACGTTATCCGCTAATAGCACGCGTCAAACTCCCTGGGTCCGAAAGGGTCCTATCCGCACTTGCTCGTGGTGAGAGGTGCTCTAACTGTGGCTAAGCTATTGATCTCGGGGCGAATCAGTTGCTGTGCGTCGTCTTCTTTTGGCGGAGCCCTAGGGCATAAACCTGATTTCCGCTTCCCGCCTCAAGGAGGCGTCGGTTCGGCGGGAGAGGGGAAATCCCGATTCTGCCGTTGACTCAGAAAGATGCGGTTTCGAAAGAAACCTAAGAAAGGGCGGTAACCCATGAGGTTCAAAGCGCTTTGCGTCCTTCTGTTACTCTGCGGGCTGTGGCCTGCCCGAGCCGCTGCCGACAATCGGATCATCATCCGCTCTACTCTTAGCCTCCAGGCGCTTCAGCAAGCTTGCAATCCTCTGCCACTTCCTCTGTTGCCTCCACTCTGCACGGTGGTAGGCGGGCTGGGAGATCCTCAAGCGCAGCTCTATCTGATCACTAGCCCGCTTAGCATATCCAGTCTGGTCAATCTGCTGGGTAATCCGCTGGGTATTATCGATGCCGAACTGGACCAGTTGATCAGCCTGATCGGCGGTTTAAACGTGGTTGGCACGTCGCCTGCCGCCCTGTCGGACTCAGCCCCGGTGCATTACTACAATTCCGAAGTCTGGAACGGCTATGCCAACCAGCCCGCGGCAGCAATAGTCGGGGTTCCAACCGCTCACAGCCAGTTTCAAGTCTCGGGTAGTGGTGGGATTGTTGCTGATATCGATACCGGGGTGGATCCTAACCACCCGGCGTTCACGGGCATCCTGCTCCCAGGTTATGACTTCACGCGAAACCAGGCGGATGCCTCGGAGCTAAACGACTTGTCGCCGACGGATTATTCTTCCATCCAATCGCGCTCGCCCTGCCCGAGTTGCCAGCCTGCGATTGTCAATCAATCCAGCGCCGCTATTCTGGACCAGTCGTCCGCCGCCATTCTGGATGGAAACCTTCACCCTCAATATGCGGCATTCGGCCACGGAACGATGGTGCTGGGCGTTGTTCATCTGGTTGCCCCGACAGCGCAGTTGTTGCCCCTGAAGGCTTTTAGCTCCAATGGCACGGGAAACCTCTCTGACATCGTGCGGGCGATCTATTACGGCGTACAAAACCACGCCAATGTGATCAACATGAGTTTTGACCTTGAGACGGCTTCCCCCGAGCTAGACAAGGCTTTGGACTATGCCGAACAGCAAGGTGTCGTTTGTGCTGCGTCCGCGGGGAACGATGGGAAAGAAGAGATGGTATATCCCGCCGGGCTGCAAAGCGACGTTATGGGAGTCGCCTCCACCAACGACCTGGATCAGCGCTCGTATTTTTCCAACTTCGGTAACTCCATCGTGTGGGTGGATGCCCCCGGTGAAGGAATCGTCACCACCTATCCTTTTAGCACCTATGCCGCGGGATGGGGCACCTCCTTTAGCGCGCCCTTCGTTTCTGGAGCGGCTGCTCTTTTGCGGAATCAACAACCCAGCATGAATGAATCGACGGCCGCCGCCGCCGTAGCTCATGCCGTCTATGTGGGCCCGGAGATGGGGAACGGCCGGTTGGACTTGGTCCAGGCACTATCAGCGCAGAGTGCGACCGGGGATTTCTCTGTTTCTGTGTCTCCGTCCAGTCAGACGATCCACCGTGCTAACAGCGGCCGATTTACGGCTACGGTGGGTGCCGATGGAGGCTTCACAGGAATGGTGAGTCTCAGCGTTACTGGCCTGCCTTCTCGCACGTCGGCGAGCTTTAGTGAGGCTTCGCTCACTACGTCCGGCACTGCGGTGCTGACGGTGCGGGTAGGAAAGCATGCAACGCGCGGAACCTACACGCTCACGATAACTGGGATGAGCGGAAGCGCGTCGCACTCCGATACCGTCGGATTGACGATTCGATAGCGGCCCTTGAAGTACAATTCGTTTTCGTGGCCGCGCTGAAGCAGATGATTTCCCGGCTGTGAGTCCGAACGATGTGATCTCATCAGCAATGGGGTCGGCACAATCTTCGGCGCGGTTCAAAAGTTTCGGGAGTGGAGTGGCGGCACAATGCGCGCCGGTCCCTCGCTTTTGAATTGATCTCGTGACCGTGTAACGGCACGCGAATTTCCCCGTCGTAGCCGGCGCGGTTTTTCTCGGATTGAGTCCTGCCCGGAGGGGCGGCTTCGTGGAAGGCTGACGGGGAGTAAATTTCAGGTAGGTTCGTGCTCGCGCCGGAAAGTGACGTTATCCCGTTCGCTCCTCCGCCTCGCCAGCGTCCCGGAAAACCTCTTCTCGAATGATGCGCTCGGTGGCCTGGTTGAGATAAGAGTGGAGGGCCGCCTGTAACTCGATGTATTCCGGCCACAGCGTGCCGTCCACAAAGGACCGGGGGGCGCGCACCATCACCGTGGTGTAACGCTGGCCCCGGTAGCGATATGGCTGGAGCCCGTATCGCCGGCAGAGCGCCAGGAACAGGCGTCTCTGCCATTGATCTGCCATCGAGAACTTCGTCTCGGGCAGAGGTTGGGTTTTGACCGCAGTATCGAGCGCCTGCCGGAGCCGCTCCATCGCGGCGGCCGCCGCCTGGCGTTCACCGGCGGTGGCGGCGCCCTCAAATAACGCGGTAATCTTGCGCAGCTTCTCGCGGAGCTGCTCTTCGGTCATCACCTGTTCGAGTATGCAGGATGGCGAACGGCAGAGAGCGCCGCCGGTTTGTTCCCACGAATCACCTGGTCCTCCGCGACACCAAGCCGGGGAGGCCCACCCCTCCCGGAAAAGATGTTCATCGAGATCCTATGCTCTTCGCTGGCTCCATCCAGCGGTACTCGCAAGAGACGCAAAAGAGGGTCCTCCCGGGGCCAGAAAAGTTTGGGTTCGATAGAGGAACGGAGTTTTCGAGTATTCCATGTTTGGAACTTAACATTTATGGTATAGCATTAGGGTTAGGCGGTATGCCTGCCGTGGGCCGCCTTAGGCGATCTTGGTCGCTCGCAGGATGAAAGCGAGTAGCTATGAAACCCATCATGTGTCCCTTTTGCACCCAATATACTCTCGAACCCCTGCTCAAGCACATCACTCTAACGGCACGGATCGATGGCGATAGTGTGGTCAGCGGAGTCATGGCCTACCGCTGTACAGAGAACGGTCACATCTTCTTCGTTCGCAAGCTTGACGTTGACACCCTGGACCCCGAGCTTCTCAAGCCGGCCGGCTAGTCGTTATCCGGGAAGAGGAACGAAAACGAATACAAGAAGAATCAAGTCGGCCCGGGGTCCCTACTTCCCGAACTCCAGCTATCAAAGAGCAGTTCCAGGAGAACTGGGGCGGGGAGATGACGCCTGAGGAACTGCGCCTGCACCCGTCAGTCGAGAAGGTGCTATCGAACCTGCCGGAAACAGCAAGGGGCGCCCGAGACCAGACGCACTCAGCTCCGGCCAGATTTCTCATTTCTGGCTTTTGCCTGTGTATTCCCAAGACGGATTTAGAGGTTTTTTCCGGGACCGTCGCGTTTTTGCTCCCGACAAGGTTTTGGTTCCTGTCGGATTTCAACTACTGAATGGCACTGGCGACGTTGGAGAACACAGTGTTGGACTTGGTGCCTATCAGCCTGATGGTGCCGACGACTATCACCAGGATAACGGCCAGCATAACGGCATACTCAGCAATGTCTTGGCCCTGTTCGTCTCTCCACAATTCAACGACTCTAGTCATAAAGGTAATCTCCCCAGCCCCTTAACATCATTGTCAGGGAACAGTGAGAATTTGTAAAGCAAAATGCGGCATTTACCCCGTTAAAATGCGGCTATCAGCATTAACGGTCCGGACTCGGTCGGCTTTGCGGGGTCACTTCGGCTTCCAAAAGAGTTCCTCGACGTTATGGAGCGTGTAGGGGTCCAGAATGGCAGGCCGGAAATTGCCGAGGTTCTTCTTGCTCCCCACCAGGATGTCGGGGCTGGCTACGCAGATGATGGGTAACTCGTCCGCCACAATTTCCTGAACGCGGTCGTAAAGTTTTTTCCTTGCCGGGTAATTCAACGTGACAATCTGCTGCTCCATCAGCTTGTCAATTTCCTCCTCCCAGGGCGTCGCCGGCTTCTTTTCGCCAAGATTCCACAAATGGGTAGCCCCGCTCGACATCCAGACGTTCATTTCTGGGTTCGGATCCACGTCGCCGTTGACGAGCCCCATCACAGCCGCTTCATATTCGTGGGTCTGAGTCACGCGTTCGAGGAAGCTGCGAAATTCCAGGGGCACGACACTGACTTCGATGCCGAGCCTCGCCAGATCCTGCTGCACCATGTTGGCGATTTGCATCCTCTGGCTGTTGCTGGAACTGGAGACGATCGAAAACTCAACCAGCTGGCCATTGTGATCCCCGAGCTTGCCGTCTTTGTTCCACGTGAAACCGGCAGACTTTAATAGCTCCCGCGCTCGGTTCAACGACCGTGCCGGTTTGGGAATTTTGGTGTTCAGCCACAACTTATTTCCGGCAGTTACCTGCGCCCACAAGGGTTCACCCCGGCCCTGGTATACCAGCCGCACTATGTCGGAGCGGTCAATCGCGGCCGAAACCGCCTGCCGGAACTTCACCTCACGAAACCAAGCTTGTTTGCGCGCGATATCAGGCAGGCGCCCTCGAGTATCGTCGTTCAGATTGAATAAAATGAAGTTGTATTCCAGTCCCGGACCAAGGTCCTCGAGTGTGTAGCCTCGCGATTGTTGATCCTTGGCCAGAAGCGCGTAGTTCTCTGAGTTGAGACGGCTGATGACGTCGGTGTCGCCGGTCTGAAAACGAATGGCTTCGGCATCTTCGCTGGCCACCACGAGGAACGTGATCTCGTTGAGGTAGGGAAGGCGGTTGTCCTTGGCATCCACCTTCCAGTAGTAGGGGTTTCGCTCCAGCGTGATCTGTTCTCCGGGAACGTAGTTCTTAAGCCGGAAAGGACCAAGACCGGCGATCTGACCGGGAGGAGTGGTCAGCGACCATGCCTGTCCGAGCGTGCCATCATGGTAAGCCTTTTCCAGGAGGTGTTTGGGGAGAACGACGACGCTGTCGAAGAGCCGCTCGGCCGCGGCGTCCGGTCGTGCCAGTTTGAACACCACAGTGTAAGGATCGGCCTTCTGAACCGTTATCTTCTGGTCGCGCGCGATTAGCAGGTCGCGCTGGGGAGAGTGGACGTTCTGGTCGAGGTAAACCTGGAAGGAAAACACAACGTCGTCGGCATTGAAGGGTTGGCCATCAGAAAAGCGAATGCCCCGGCGCAGGCGAAGCGCATATTCGAGGCCATCGTTGGAGGCCGTCCACGACTTTGCCAGCGCCGGTTCGGTGCGCTGGGTTACGCGGTTGATGTGAATCAAGTCGGCTTGCGTGCGGTACATCACTTCTCGCGATGGGCGGTCGATCGCGGTCACCGGATTGAGGGTCTTGGCTTCGGCCCGTTGCGAAATCACCAGGCGGCCGCCATACTGGCCGACCTCACCCGTAGTTCTTTGCAGCTCCTCTTTTGCGGCCGCAGCCTTGGTCTGCGCCCACAGGGCCCCGGTGACAAGGGCTAGAAATACGAGAATTAGACGGATGTCCCTTCGCATTGACCTGAACCTTTCCGGAAATTAGTGGCCGAATTCTAGCCGTTCGTGCAGGAAGTCTGCCAGCACCTGATATCCCCAGAACACCGGAACCAGAACCAATGCCGGCGCCAGCATCCACCAGTAGCTGGCGAGAATGTGATATTGCTGCAGGGAGCCCAGCATGTTGCCCCAGCTTGGCACTGGTTCGCCCACGCCGAGGCCGAGGAATGAAAGCGTCACTTCGGCAAGGATGTACTGCGGTATCAGCAGCGCCGCCTGGGTCAAGAAGACTCCCATCGTTTGCGGCAGAATGTGACGCCGCAGAAGGTAGAAATCTGAGGCGCCGAACCCCCGTGCTGCCAGCACATATTTTCTTTCCCGGGCGCTGAGCACAACGCCGCGTATCAACCGGGCCGGCCTCGCCCAACCCACGGTTCCAATCACCACCACCAGCAGGAAGAATGCGACCGTCGGACTGATGTGCAAAGGAAGGAAAGCCCGCACGGCAAACAGCAGGTACAGCCAGGGCATGGCCAGGAATAGTTCCACCAGTCGCATCAGGGTGTCGTCCACAAATCCGCCAAAATAGCCGGACACCGATCCTACCGCCATTCCCAGCGACAGCGATAATGCCGCCGCAATCAGGCCGGCGAGCAATGAAATCCTGCCACCCCACAGCAATCGCGAGAACTGGTCTCGTCCGTAGCCATCGGTGCCCAGAAGAAAGATGTGTCCGGGTTCGTCGATTCCAAACCAGTGGCGGCGGCAGGAAAAGCCGAGCAGGCTGTAATGGTCACCGGAGACGAAGAGCCGCACTGGAAATGCGCGCGAACGATCTTCCTGGTATTCGGCAAAGTTGTCTGGAGACGGTATCAGCCCGTAGATGAAAGGCCAGCCGTGCAGGCTGCCTTCCGCATCAACAAAATGCAGACGGGTGGGTGGGGCGAAGGGATGTGCCCGGTCTTGTTCAGCCGGGTCGTAAGGGGCAAGAAACCCGGCGCCGAGTATCGCACCATATAATAAGGAGAGCAAGACAACGGCGATTCGGACCATTCTTTTTCGGCTCATGCTGGTCCCCGGCGGATTCTCGGGTCACTCAGATAAAGCAAAACGTCCGCAACAAGATTTCCTGCGACCAGAAAGAAGGTTGAGAGCATCACGGCGCCGATCACGACGTAGAGGTCGCGCGCCAGGATCGCCTCCAGGAGCATTGGGCCCAATCCCGGCCAACTCATCACGACCTCAACCAGCAGGGAAGCGCTCAGCAAAGTCGCAATGGAGAACCCGAAGAGCGATATCAGAGAATTGGCGGCAGCCGGCAAAGCATAGCGGAAAAGAATGCGGCTCCGCGGAATACCGTGTGCGCGAGCGGACTGGATCGAAGGCAGAGCGAGAGCCTCGATCATGCCGGCCCGCACATGACGGAAGAAAATCGGCAGCGTGCCCAAAACCAGCGCAGCAAGGGGCAAGGTGAAGTGTGCTGCGACATCCTTGATCTTGGCCACGGTCCCCAGTTCCGCAAAGTCAGGGGACGTCATTCCACCCGCTGCGAAGGCGTTCGTGCGAATCGCGAGAATCAGAAGCGCCAAGGCCAGCAGCAGGTCGGGGACAGTCAATAGCGCCGACGATCCGGCCACAGTGACGCGATCTCCCCAGCGGTCTCGCCGTTCTGCCGCATAAATCCCCAGCGGGATCGAAATCAGCCAGGCCAGCAAGGCGGAGGTGATGGTGAGTAGGAGGGTATTGCGAGCGCGACTCCAGATTAGTTTTGAAACCGGCAAGCCGTAGGCAAACGAATAGCCCCAATCTCCCTTCGCCACCGACCGCGCCCAGCGCACATAGCGGATCGGCAACGCCCGGTCCAGGCCATACTGAGCCCGCAGGTGCCTAATGGTTTCCGGGGAGACCTGCGGGTTCAGCCGCATATCGCTAAAGAACTCGCCTGGGGCCAGTTGAACGAATAAGAAGGACAGCACCGAAACGCCCACCAGCACCAGGGCGCCATGCAGCAATCTTCGCAAGAGGTAGGCCATCTTTTTAGCTCTGTCCGAGACCTAAAACGCTGCGCCGCCCGGGAATTGCCTCAAGCAGGGCCCGCGTCTCCGGCTGGCATGGATTGGAGAACAAACGGCTCGGCTGTCCTTGCTCGACGATCCGGCCTCGATCGAAGATGGCAATCTCATCCGCCACATGAGCCATCAGGCTGAGATCGTGCGAGATGAACACGTAGGTCAGGTTTTCGCGGCTCTGCAAATCCCGCAGCAAAGCAACCATCTGAGCCTGGATCGAGAGGTCGAGGCCGGTGAACGCCTCGTCTAGAATCAGCAAGCGTGGCTCTAAAGCCAGAGCGCGGGCGATCGCCAGGCGTTGGCGTTGTCCTCCGCTGAACTGGTGAGGGCGGCGGCTCAACCATACCGGGGGCAAGCCGACCTTTTCCATCAGGTGAACGGCGCGGTCGCGCTGCTCGGTTCTGGTCCCGACCGACTGGATGCGCAGGGGCTCAATAATGATCTCCTCCGCCGAGAAGCGTGGGTTTAGGGCAGCAGCCGTGCCCTGAAAGATGAGCTGAATGTGGCGGCGGACCCGCATCAACTCGGGGCCTGATAGACGGAACAAGTCTTGTCCCTCGAACCAGATTCTTCCTTCCCCGGGCTGCTCCAGCCGCGCCATGCAAAGGGCCAGGGTTGATTTGCCCGAGCCCGACTCGCCTACCAGGGCGAAACTTGAGCCGGCAGAGATGACGAGATCGATCCCATCCAGGGCCCGCACAACGAATTTTTCCCGCGAAAATGGCCGCTCGTGGACGTAGGTTTTCCTCAATCCCTGCACCCGAATTACGGGTTCGGTAGTCACCATGTCAGCCACCATACTTGAAGCAACGCACCTTGCGATCCGGCTCGGGCCGCGTTTCAGACGGCATTCGCGAGCCGCAGACATCCATGCGTTCCGCGCAACGCGGAGCAAAGGGGCATCCCGCGGGCGTTTCAGCTGGGTCGGGCGGGCTGCCGGGAATAGCGGAAAGCAAGCGGTCAGGCCCGTTATGCCGCACGTCTTTCGGCACACACCGTAGGAGCGCTAGGGCGAACGGGTGCAAAGGGGAATTTAGAACTTGCTGCGCGCTGCCCTCTTCCACGATCTGCCCGGCATAGACCACCAGTATCCGGTCGGCCATTTCGGCAAGAACCGCTGGATTGTGACTGACAAAGACCAACGCCAGGCTGTGTTCCCGCCGGAGTCGCTTCAGCAGCGCAAGAATTTCCGCCTGTACGGTGGTATCCAGCGAACTGGTGGGCTCATCCGCAATGAGCAACGACGGCCCGCTGATGAGCGCTTGCGCAACCGCAATCCGCTGCTGCTGTCCCCCGCTGAGCTGGTGAGGATAAGAAGCATAGATGCGCTCTACCTGATCGAATCCGACCTCTTTCAAAATCGCTTCTGCACCTTCCCGGCGCTGGCGCGCCGACCAGTCTTTATGATGAGCGGCGGCCACGTCGGCAATCTGCGTCCCAACCCGCAGGGTAGGGTGCAGGGAACTGCCGGCATCCTGAAAGATGAGCGAGACCTCTGCCCCGCGTAGTTTCTCCATCTCCCTCTCAGGTAGATTCGTCAACTCGCGCGATTTATAAAAAATGGCGCCCTTTAGCCGGGATCGAGACGGCAAAAGCCGGAGAATGGCAAGCGCCAGGGTGCTCTTGCCGCAACCCGACTCCCCCAGGATTCCGACAGCTTCGTTCTTGCTGACGGTAAAGCTCACACCGCGTAGAACCTGGGCAGGCGGCATTCCGTCAGATAAATAGTCAACGTGCAGATCGCGAACTTCGAGCAGCGGCTCCATGCACCCCGGATGAGCTGGAGAAGTAGAGTTTATCTTGCACAACTTCCGCGCAATACGCAATCCGGCAGCTTAGTTCGCGCCTGGGCCTCTGTTCTCCCTGCGCTGCGAGAGACACTGGCTGGACAGCTATAACATCGGTTAGCCTGAACTTCTGGACCCGCAGGAGGCAGGCAAGCTTGTACAGCAGAAGGCTAATATCGTGAGCAAGCGCTTCGACCCGCGCGACTATCGCCAGGCCCTGGGCCAGTTCGCCACAGGAGTGACAGTCGTGACCACCCGCACTCGTGACGGCCGCAACGTAGGCGTCACCGTGAATTCGTTTGCCTCGGTCTCTCTGGATCCGCCGCTTATTCTCTGGAGCCTGTCGCGGGAGGCGCAGAGTTTTGCTGAATTCGTCAACGCCACCCATTTTGCGGTCAACGTCCTTGAAGCCAAGCAGCACGATCTTTCGCGACATTTTTCGACGCGAGTTAGGGACAAGTTCGCCGGCATCGACTTCATAGAGGGTCCGTCGCGCATGCCTATTTTGAAGGGAATCATCGCGCATTTTATTTGCCGCAAGGTCAGGCAGGACGACGGCGGAGATCATGTCATCTTTATCGGAGAGGTGGAGGAGTACAAGTACAACAGCGGCGAACCCCTTGTGTTTCACTCCGGCCAGTATCGCATCACTACCCACCATCCGGACGTGGTTGAGTGACTCGAAGCCTTGGGCATGAAAGCTAACCCGGGTGTGGTTGCGATTCTAATCCGAAGTTCCGGAACTTCGGTCTTATGATCCCATGGTAAAGGCGATGTTTCGCCAGCTATCGCTTTCTCAACCATGCTCACTCGTACTTGGGCCGTTCACTAGAATCACTAGAACTCCTACCTGGTATCCCTAGTAAACTCCACTTCTCTCGGCGACGAACAGGGGGTAAGCTATCAGGGACTCCGAGGTGAGCAGTGATGCATCGCACGTGGCTTGTGCTGGTTGGAGTCCTGGCGCTGGCACTTGGTATGTTTGTCAGCCAGCAGGTGTACCGCGCTTCGCAATTTAAGGCCGCTTCCGCGCAGGCTGTCGACGTCGTGGTCGCGGCTAATGGTATCGGGGTGGGCGCAAAGATCGAGGTTAAGGACATCAAGGTGCTGAAGGTCCCAGCCACGGACCTGCCTCCGGGATGCTTTAGCACGAAGTCGCAGCTGATTGGCCGGGCAGTCGTCCTCCCTATTACCAAAAGAGAGTTCATCCTGCCCAACAAATTGGCCGCTCCCAATGCCGCCTCGTCGCTGCCTGGCCTGATTCCACCGGGCATGCGAGCAGTCTCGGTGTGGGTCAACGAAGCGGTGGCGGTCGCCGGGTTTGTGGTCCCGGCAACCCGCGTGGACGTGCTCTTGACCGGCACACCTAGCGGAAATAACGAGCAGCAGACCACAGTGTTGGAGAATGTAGCGGTGATTGCGACTGGGCAAAGGCTGGAACGCAACTTTGCGGGAGAGCCGCAGAGCGTGTCCGTGATTACTTTACTGGTTTGTCCGGAAGATGCCGAGAAACTGACGCTGGCCAGTTCTAAAGGCCGCATTCAATTGACGCTGCGCAACCCGCTCGACCAAGGACAGCCGGCGCAGCGGGACACCCCGCTAAAGCCAATTCCTCCCCAGATTCCTCCAACTTTGCGCTTAAAGCCAATTCCTAACAGAGATTCCTCTAAGCCCACGCTTAAGCAGATTGGCGTAGATAGCGATTTCATTCAGAACCCGCTCAATGAGCGCAATTGACGCGATGTTACGCCAACGACGCAACAACACCTGGCGGAACAATTCTCACTGATGCCCGCGTTTAGCTCATTGCGCTAGACTGTTTCATCTTGAGTCCAATCCCATGACACAAGCCGAAAAGAAGCGCCTGTCTGCCGTTCTCCATGCAACCGAGTATTTGTTTCTTGAAAACATCGCTCTGAAACTAGTGCTGGAACATCGTGCGGTGCCGAATTGGCAGAAGCTGGTTGACCATTTGTTGGCCGATAAAGAGATCCTGGGAGGCGTGCGTCTCACATATAGGGATCTCTACCGGGAAATTGAGGGATCAAGTGATCCGTCAGCGGCTCTGGAGGCATTTCTAGGAAAAATTCCAGCACAGAAAAAGCCGCAGTAGCCCTCGATGCCCTCGATGAGCGTAATGGCGATATTTCAACAACTGCGTCACTATGAATTGAGACCCCGAACGGATTCTGCAGTTCTGAGAACATCTCAAGTGAGGTGGGTGCGGCACTTCGATTCCCGCTAATACCCTTCGATCTTTTCACTGAACAAGAGTTCAATTTCTCACGGTTTCGGAAGCCGAGCTTCTGAGTTCCGTCTGGTCATAGCGTTTCAGGAGCAATCGGCAGGATGTTTGACTCACCCAAGCTGGCCCTCGTTCTGAGCATGCTATTGCGGCTTGTCCACTGGTGCTGGCGGTAGAACTACCTCGCTCAAGTAGCGGACCAGCAAGTCGCGATGGTCCTTGCGGTACTCGTCATAGTCTTTGGCGATTCCAGCGTCGGCTGCATTAATCAAGACGTAGGGCTCCAGCAGGCCCGCCTTCTGTAACGAGACCAGAAACTCCAAATCGGAGTTGAGCTTCTGTCCGGATTTGACCGTTTGCAAGGCAACCGTGGCCACCCCCGACAGCGCCATCGTTTCTTCCTTCAGGGAATGCCGGTACTCTTTTTCGTTTGGGTATTCCTGAGCGAACTTTCTGTTCTGCCACGCAAGATGAACCGTAGGATACCCAATCCACGCCGTGCTCCCATCGTTCATCGGCATATTAGGCGGAACTTCAATCGTAAGGCTACTATTACCGTTCGACGCTGACGTTAGAGGAGATTTCACATGACGGTAAACCGCAGGTTTGTTTACGGCACGGAGAAAGTTATTCACACCCGACCATGGTTGCTGACTGTACGGATTACAGATGACTGCATCGATGAACTTCTCTCGGGCAGCGGCGATCCGCCCTTGCTTCAAGAGTGCGTCGCCCCAGTACCGATAGGCTGTTTCCTGCATCGGGTCAATCTCCGTGGCGCGCACAAACCAGTCTTGCGCGGCTGCAAAATCCCCCTTTCGAAAATCCATGTCGCCAATGAAAAGGGCGGCTAGATAGAGTTTGGGATCCATCGTAAACGCTTGCAGATAGGCGTGCTTCGCCTCAGCAAATTTGCCCGCCGAGAAGGCCATTTCTCCGGTTTTCATCCACTGATCGACATCTGGATTTGGGGAGAAGGAAGGATCTCTCCCGTCTTCTGGAAGACCCGCAAGCATTGCTGCCAGCAGGTCGCTATTGTCGCCGAGTTCCTTCGCACGCAGGAATTCCTTGCGTGCGCGGACGCGTTCCACCCGCCTCCGGGCGGGATCCGAGAGCAGGGCAGCATAGTGTTGGACACACAACGCAAGCCTCTCCTGGGCGACAACATCTGTAGAAACTACAGCAAGCACCTTCTCAAATAACGGGATCGCAGCCTCATATTTAGCCTGTTCGTAAAGATCCATGGCTTGTTTGCGAGTCGTAGCTGTTTCTGAATCCATCTGCGGAACCGGAACGAGGCCAACATCCCTCGGCAACTGCTGGGCCTGCGCGCCATTGGAGAAAACAGCAACGACTATAAGAGCAAAGACGGCAGTCAACACGACAGCACTTGTTCGTCGTAGCAACATAGCGACAACCCCTTAACCACAGAACATTGTGACCATAAATCCTATCTGGAATGTGATCTCAGCATGATCAAAATGCCGCGACTGCGTGGTTGACGAAACCAGGCCATGTCACTCATTGATCTGTTGTGTAGGAACCGAGTCAAGGCCGCTGCCGATAGTGGGCGGAGACATTGTCGAGCTAGACTGACGTATATTAAAACCACCAGTGCTGAACAGCAGCCGGGCGGAGATGCTTGCAGTGGCCAATGACTTTCCTCGCTTTGACTTGACCGGTGATGTGGCATTAGTGACTGGCGCTGGTCGCGGCCTGGGGCGCGCCATTTCTCTGGCTCTTGCTCATGCTGGCGCTGATGTGGCGCTCGGTCTGCGAGATGTGAAAACCGGAGGTGAGCTGGCAAGAGAGATTGAGGCCATCGGCCGGCGCGTATTGCCGTTGCAGATGGACATGACACGACTCGATCAAATCTCTCGCGCCGTTAACGACACGGCTGCGCATTTCGGCCGACTCGACATCCTCGTAAACAATGCGGGGCTGTCTCCGGAAAACCTTGCGGAAAATGTACGTGAGGAAGATTTTGATTTAACTCTGAGGGTGAATCTTAAAGGGACATTTTTTGCTAGTCAGGCGGCTGGGCACGTGATGATTCGCCAAAAGCGCGGATGCATCATAAACATGAGTTCGCAGGCGGGTTTTGTGGCGCTGCCGACGGAATCAGTTTATTGCATGACGAAGGCCGCCGTTGCGCACTTGACCAAATGTCTGGCCGTGGAGTGGGGTAAGTACAACATCAGAGTCAACGCCGTTGCACCCACATTCATTCACACGCCAGGTACGGAATCGGCGCTGGCAGACCCGGCATTCCGAAGCAACGTAATCGAGCGCATCGCGGCGCTACACCGTGTTGGTGAGCCAATGGACGTTGCAGGTGGCATCGTCTTTCTTGCTTCTCCAGCCGCATCATTGATCACGGGTCATACTCTTCTCATTGATGGCGGCTGGACCGCCACGTAAACCTGACGAGAAGACGAAAAATATCGAGTGAACGTGGTGAGGTCATTCGCCGCACTACGGCCAATCCCTGCCTAGTTCACGTAATCAAATAAGGGTCATTAAGCGCAATGGCGATATTTCAACAGTTAAGCATGATTGGGCAGCCGAGAGTCGGTCTGCTATAGGTCATAGAGAGAATCGTTCGCGCAACGCCGCAGCGTAATCGGCACCCTTCCAGCCTTCGCGTTCGTTCTGCATGTCGAGCATCATGTATGCGCCCTCGATCACCCTATCCGTCACGGTTGGCTGCTCCAGTGCGGCTAGCAAGACTGACAGCACGCGCCGATCTTTTCTCTTTCCAAGCCCGACCATGGCTTCTTCACGCACGTCCTCGTCGGAGTCGCTTATACGCCGCACTAGGGCGTCCCGAATTTCAGGGGAGTCATTATTGCCCAGAACGCCCAGTCCAAACGTTGCCCAGTCTCGAATTTCTTCATCTGTATCCTGCATCAGGTGCAGGAGGGTTGCGACACTAAGGGTTTCGTTTGGAAAACATCCCAAGGCGAATGCCACGTCGAATCTGACTTCGGGACTCGGATGCGAATGGAAGTTCACGATTAGCGGCACAGCACGAGGGTTGTCGATGCCCCAGAGCAGCAATGGCCGCTGCGAGCGGCCGAGCTTCTGTTTCCCGCTGCAACAGACCAGTAATCACCGAGTAGGACTCTTCAGGGAAGTTGTTGCTTGGGTGGTCGACGGTCTTACCCAGTTGTGCGAGCACGTCCGCACCACGCGCCCTGATTATCGGGCTAGTAGACTCGCACCATTCTGCGGCCTTCTCAAACACTTCTTGCGTTCCGACACGCCGCAAGGCTTGGACTGCCTCCCACGGTGCCTCGTCATCGTAATCCCCGGACAAAGTCTGAGCGAAAAGCGCGTCGATTTCTTGCGTAGCCATGTACTGATTTTAGAACTTCGAGAGCACCAATTGAAGGATAGCTGGCGATTACACTTGTAACCGTGTGGTTACGAGTTTAACGGCGATATTTCATCAATTGAGATTCGCCCTGCATTCTGTTCGGTAGATGGTTGGAAATGAGAAAAGTTGCGCGCTTTTGTCGCCACGTGTCGCCGAGAACTCGATGAAGACTGAGTTGTAAACACCCTTCGTGCGGGAAACTTGGTAAGCCAGGCTTCGCTAACTAACGAGCGCGGCAGTCACTTTCCCCAGAACAGCAAGTAGCTGCCGCGCGCTTTATCATCGAGGTGTGCTGCTCCGGCTCTTGAGCCGGTCTAGACAATCTTGCACCGCACGTTGAGTAAGCTTTGGATCCGGCGATTTCGGCACCGAAAAGAGGGGGGACTCGGCACCCTTTACAATCTGCTGATCGAATTCTTGCGTCGTTTCAGAAGCCGCATCAGGAAATCCAAACATGGCTGCTCCTCGCTGAAATTCCGCTCTGTAATTAGCATCCAAAACGATATCAGCCGGAATTTTCTCCTTTAACCTCAAATCCTGCGGGCCGAGATAAAGGAACGCGTCAACCAAGTCTTCCATCGGCTTCTGTAGCGCCTTAGGGAACTCGTCGTGTACCTTGCAGTCCTTTTCGTCGATGCGAATCGGGGGCGGGATAAAGTGACCTAAATCCAGGGCACCGAGCCACGTGCCCTTGGCCAGCGCCAGGGATGGAATTGGCCACTTTGCGAGCCGACTGCTTGACAGAGTGGGCAAGTCCGTATCGAAAATGCCGAGCTCGCTAATGACAAACGTGAGGTTTGGATAGTCTTTTTCATACAGCGATACGGCGCTGCGGGTTCCGTGCATGAGATGAAGAGTACCGAAAAGCATGAGCGCCTTGCGATGTTTTGACAAGACCTCCTTTTCCATGACGGAGGCGATGCTGGTTTCGCGGTCAAAATGTCTCGCCATGAGATCCTGAATACCCTTGATTTGGTCCCAATCGACGGCGGGATCGCCAGCCAACACCCGTAAGCGCCTTTCCGGCGGGAGTTTCTGATTCAATGCGCGCACGAGAGGGAAAAATTGCTCCACGAATCCCGACGCTCCGCTCGCGGGTTGGCCCATTTTGCGCCATACTTTCTGGAGTTCCGTGAACGAAACATCCTCTCCGCCTATATAGCGATCCAGCATGGGCTGGTACAGCGAATTGCCGAACTCGACTTCGATGCCGTTTACCTTTTCCGAAAACCCTGGGTTGCGGATCAGCGAAAGAATGAAATCGTTCAGGTCCTGCATCCCATGGCCCTGGGGCATGGCCACGACTTCGTACTTGTCGAAGGCTGAGAGGATGGCGCTCACAGCCGGTTGTGGGGTGGCATCCGCGGCTTCCGGTTTATTAGCTGCCTGCGTTTGGCCATAGGCCATCGTCGGTGTGAAGACTGCCAACAGCATCAGGATGCAGCAGTGCATAACTCGTGCATAGAGAACAGATCCTAATCTCGACACGCGAAACACCAGTTCAGATCGCATTGTTTACACTCCTCCTTTTAGAGCGGTGAGCGCACCCGATTTGCGGGAATGCTCAGAAAACGCAATCACGGCTCAGTCAGTTGAGCCATCCGAAATGATTTGAGAGTTGCTCTTTAGGAGAGGTTTGGAGGGGGACGTCGCTGGATGGGACTGTAGAGCAGTTCGGACGAGACGTCTATCAACTCGGCGAGCCGCTTAATCCGAATAGAGCGAAATTCAACTGATACAGCTTTCGTCGGAAGAGTATGAGTACAACCATGAGACTGGGTTAGCAGGATTTCGCATAAGGCCGCTGATTCGACGTAAGCTTTGGAAAGAGCTGGTGAGGGTACAGAATTCGTTTCCGCTACGACACTCTGACTGGCGCGTCCACTGAAGCCTAGGACAGTGGCAACGAGAGAAGCGCCAAGCGCCCAGATGTAGCTATTTCGCCGCCGCATTAGGCGAAGCCTAACAAAAGATTTGACAAATTGGAATAGTTGCGCGCGGATACGAATCGAGCATCCGCTCCAAGTTGCCCATCGATAACTGGGTTTTTCTCAATGACCGCAATTTCCTGCACCGATTCATGCGTCAGGATGAGTTCCTCCCATTCGTTGTCAGTTCCTTCAGAGACTTTGAGAACCGCCGGAAGCGCTCTATCCCGTAGAGTCTGCAGCGAGGCACTGTCGGGGTTCTTTCCAAGAACTCGAATCTAGTAGCCCATCGGCAAAGTAGTTTAACCCAGCGTGTTGTTGGCGAAATCAGTCTAGTAGTAGGTTTCTGGTAGGTTTTAGCGCTAACTGAGACTTCGAGGATTGTAGGTCAGGGGGCCAGGAGAATTGCTCACACATGCTGATCGACGAGGATTGGGTTTCCGTCAGGGTCCACGACAACGAAGCTCGCTGGCCCCGTTGTCGACTCGTCTGCCTCTTGTTGCAACTGCACTCCTTGAGCCTTGAGCTCGCGCTGTAGATCGCGGACGTCCGTAAACGTCGCACGTTGAGCGTTGCTATCCCAGCCGGGGTTGAAGGTGAGGATGTTTTTCTCGAACATCCCTTGAAAGAGCCCGATGGCGTGGTCGCCGTTTTTCAACATCAGCCAGTTCTGCGAGGCATCTCCTGCGAATACCTTGAAGCCAAGCTTCTCGTAGAAGTTCCTCGAGGTTTCCAGATCCTTGACCGCCAGGCTGAGCGAAAACGCCCCGAGTTGCATGCTGTACTCCTCTCAGACGCCAATTGTTTCATAGACAGCAGTTTACGCTGGGATATGCGTCACTTCCACGATAGTTGGCGTGAACACGATCGCACCAGCTGAGGACTTGTTGGTGGACGGGGGCGAAACAGCCTGGCTGACACCAAGGATCGTTTTCATTCTGGGCAGCCGTGAAGTAAGCTGTCACACCGATACGGCCCACTCTTGCAAGCGGCGAATCTTCTTCGAGATTGACAGGAACAGCGACTCTCGAGCTTCAGCTGTTCGCTCTCTCCGCCACCAGCATGGACTGCAGAATTTGATCCGAGACCTCCTTGACAGCCGTCGGCGAGTGAGTCAGAAACAACGTGTTGGTTTTGTCATTTTCGCCAATGGACTTCAGCGTGTCGAAATACTGTGTGACCATCACCAACTGCATGACTTCCTTCGCGGATGCCCCCTCCACTACCTTCTGGAACTGTTCTATCGAGACCTGCAGCCCTTCGATGATGGCCTTCCTTTGATTTGCGATCCCTTGTCCCTGGAGTGCCTTGCTTTCCGCTTCGGCCTCGGCCTTTTTGACCACCAGAATCTTCTCCGCCTCGCCCCTGGCGTTGGCGGCTACCTGTTCGCGCTGTGCCGCGTTAATATCGTTCATGGCCGACTTCACCTTTGCATCGGGCACAATATCGGTTACCAGGACATTTACAATTTCGTATCCGAATAACGCCATATCCGCATCCAGTTCCTGCTTGACCGCCGCGGCGATACTGGACTGTGTGGCGAACACCTCGTCCAGCGTCATCCCCGGGACGTGTCCCAGGATCACCTGCTCGACATAGGATTTGATCTGGGCCACGGGATCGGACAACTTGTAGTAGGCATCGTAGACTTTTTCCGGACGAACACGATTCTGCACAGAAATAGGAATGGTGACGAACACGTTGTCTTTGGTCTTCGTCTCCATGGTCAGAGTGATCTGATTCACGCGCAGACTCACTGTGCCCGCCACGGAATCGAAGAACGGCCGCTTCCAGTTCAATCCGGGCTCGGCGACGCGAAGGAACTTGCCAAATCGCGTGATCACAGCCACTTCGGCCGTGCGCACGGTGAAAAAGCTTCCCAGAATCAGGTAGAGCACAATGAAAGTCGCGATCCCCAGCGGAATCCAGTACAGTTGTTCCATTTCGCTTCCTCCACAGCTCCTTCTTGAAGCAGGCGAGATTATACGCCTAGTTTTTGTGAAGTCCGTGGGGGGCGCCATGATATGCCATCCTTGCGACCGGGCAGTGACGGGGATGAAGTGTGAGTGAGGCAACATGAAACTAGTACTCCGTACTGATGGCTGATTGCGGGCAGATGACATGAAATCCAGATATACGCAAGGCATAGTTGACGAGATCAGGTCATAGCGCTCAAAACCCTGTAACCCTTACCTAGTGCCAATGCTTGCATCGCCCAGGCGGTCTGTGCCGTAGTTCCAATCCTGCGGCATGGGAGGCCGTCGTTCATGGGCAAACAGAGAATCAAGCCGAATTACTGTCGCCGGGCGCTTCGCCTACCGGATCCGGATCACTGCAAGCTGGCCGTGCTCAATAGCCTCGGCTCGCCAGCCTCGCGCCGCGTTTACGAGTACAGTATCGACCAATTCATCGCTTGGTACTGCTCCGAACCCAGACTGGCCTTCAATCGCATCGTAGTCGTTCGCTACCGCATGCACTTGGAATCACGCGGTCTGGCTGCAAACACCATCAACCAACAACTGGCAGCCGTGCGCCGCCTCGCTCACGAAGCCGCCGACTCAGGCTTGCTGAGTCCCGAGTTGGCTGCAGGGATCAGCCGAGTGAAAGGGGTCAAGCAGCTTGGGTTTCGCTCCGGCAACTGGTTGAGCGCAGAGCAAAGTTCAGAAGTGCTCAAACATGCTTATGGCGATAGCATGCGTGCCAAGCGAGACTTGCAATGCTGGCCATGCTGTTTGGTTGTAGCCTACGCAGATCGGAGCTGGTCGGGTTAGAGCTGGATGAGGTCCAGATGCGCCAGGCGCACTGGGCGGTGGTGGACCTGATCGTTCACCGGATGCTCGAGATTTTGTTTGCAGCCCAGATAGCGCAGCTCTTCCTCACTGAGTCGGCTTTCGTGCAAAAGCCTCCCAAACACCTGCGTGAGTTGCGAATACCGATAGTCGTACTTGCGCTCGATCTCTTTACGACGTTGGGTCAGGTAATGTTCCAAACCCCACAGGTCCGCGGGTTCCTTAGATCTGATTGGCCATCTGCTTTGTTTCGTGCATTACCTCGTGAAGCTCCCGCTTCAGAGCAGCGTCGAAGGCTGTGCGGGCGACAGCCTTTTCTGACCTCGACCAAATCGGTTCGTTCTGGTAGGGATAGCTGTCTTGAGTCGCAGACGGGCCGGTCATGTTCCGATCCTCCGGGGCGGCATTCTATTCCTTGCCGAGATGCCTTTTCTACAGGAGTGGAGCCTTTCACTGTGACACATTCAACATCTCTTTCCTGCGGCTGCAGGTCCGTTCTGAGGTCAAAAAGATCCATTGCCCCACACCTTTCCTGTCCTGGCGACGGCTCGAAAGATCCGTCCCTCCCTTACCCCGGCTGCGGCCGTCCACTGATCGAGCGCGGCTTTGACCCATTCTGGAATGGGGACGGTCCGGATGTGTCCGCCCTTGCCGGCGGCTTACGGGAGGACAAGCTGAAGTCGATCCGTTCTTTCGCCAAATTCCTGTCGGAGATGGCGGCCTGACGGGCCTGCGGCTGACCCATAGGGATGAACATCAGTGCGTTGTCGATCGTTACGGAAAGGTGCGCGATAGACGAAACCCGGCTAACCCGGCCCAACAATGCAGGTCGTATTGTGCGAGAGAGTTAAGTGGACTATTATTCCCCGCCCATGCACATCGAGCACCTAGCCAAAGCATACGAGACAAAAACCGACGAAGAACTGTTGCAGCTGGCTTCGCAGGCAAACGAGTTAACGCCCGAAGCGTATGCAGCGCTAAGAAGCGAACTGGCTAGACCACGGATCAACACTGCCGAGGATTTCAGACCAGAGCTGATGGACGATGGCGCAAAAGCGCGAAAAGCTCCCGGTGTGCTTGTGGCCGGTGACGCCAGTGGTGTTGCCGAATTTGTAGGGCAAGCGCTCGGCGTGTATCACGGCCACTTTTGGTTCTTCATTAAGCTCGTTGCTCCAGCCGTGGCCATTGGCTGATTCACAATTATGATCGGTCGCAACGAATCAAGAGAAATTTAGGACTGTCAGCAGTTTTGAACGGTTAGCCTCAATTCGCGGCATGTCCTGGGCTGACGATATAATGTGCGCGTCCTCAACCATCACGATCAGCCCATACAGCCATGCCGAGTCGGGGAGTTGCTCTAGTTTCTCAGGACCCGACTCGAGGGAGATCGGTTGCCCAGCAGGAGTAATTCCGATGATTTCTATCCCTCCAGGTCGCACCACCAGCTTAGAATTGTGCCAATCCCTCGCATCCTTAATGGAGCGATGCTTCTTTGGATTTGGTTTAGGAATGACTTCTTGGAGGCTTGCAGGAGGATTGCGAACTCGCATTCCTCCTCTTAGTCACTGAGTGTTAAAGGCGATGTTTCAACAGCAATGCTCGACACCGGCTACTTATTTCGACGAAAGAGCCCGAATTTTCTCCCGAAGTGCCCGAGATTCCGGCGACCAGGTACTGCGGTACAGAACTCCCGAGTTTTTCACAGCTTTTTCTGCAAAAATGTCGATTGCGGCCGTGCCCCATCGTCTATATAAAGAGGGCTGCGCGAGGTGTGTACCAAACAACCTTGGGCGAGTAGTTCTCGTGGCCAATTCATAAACCAGGAACAACAAAATTGAAAAGGAGATAAGCAGACATGAGTACAAAGCCGACGCACGAACAAGCGCAACTCCATCTTCAGGTGTACGACCAGCGCCGCGAGGCCAAGCTGCGCCAGGCGCGGGACTGGTTTTTTAAGAACTACCAGGTCACAAGTCTTGACGACGCAATGCGGATTGCTCCCATGGGGTCGGAAACAGGCGCCTTCGCCAGTATGGTCATCAGTTATTGGGAACAAGCCTGTGCTCTGCTCAACTACGATCTGCTGCATGAGGACTTGTTCTTCGAGACCAGCGGAGAGTTTTTTGGCGTCTGGGAGATGGTCAAGCCGGTTGTCCCCGCATTCCGGGAGCGTTTTGTCGCCAAGACATTCTGCGCCAACCTGGAAAAAGCTGCGCAACGTTATGAGAAATGGATCGAAAGCCGCTCGCCCGGCCACATCGCGGCCATGCGCGAGTTCATGAAACAGATGCGCGCCCAATCGGCGAAAGCCGCTTAATCTCCGAACGGGATGCCCCGTCCTGGTCTCCCTGTTCGTTCGAGACACAGGGCGGGGATTCACCATTAAACTGTCGCTATCAGGCGATAGCGCTCACGACCCAGTCAGTGAGCGCAACGGCGATTTCTCACCAATAACACAAGCTGTCTCAAAGCCGTCCTTGCCGCCTTGCGGGAATTGGCATATAAATTCGGTCACTATGGAGGACGCAACTAAATTTAGTCCGGTCGCAAGTTCAACCTTTGAGAAGCTCCAGCTTTCCACTGCGCGTCTACAGCCCAGAGACTACCCTTTTATTGTGCATGACGTAGCTTCTGCCACACTGTTTCCGAGATCAGACCGACCAATCCATAGGTAGCAGTATTCGCAAGAAGAACCCAATAGACACCAATGCCGAAGTGGAAATGAAAACTGGCGAGCACGATTGGTTGAGTTAGAAGGGCGAGATTCCACACAACCGGTTCGGCTCGAGTTATCGGACTTGGGAACGTTGAGGAGGAATAAAGGGCCCAGCCGCCCGCAACCAGAAAGCCCACAACCGCCCACATGGCAATTCGGAATTTCATGGCACCGCTCCTGTTGTGTTCTGGCTGAAATAGTCTCACCAATTCCTCCAAAGTCCAAAGTTTTCTGGGGGACGCGGGGACGCCCTCCGAACCCCGGTAGACCGCTTGGATTCCCCGTCGCCACAGTTGACTGATCGGTCATTTCAAAGGCCTGCCGCTCCTCGACCTCCCGTGGCAGAACCTTGGAGAGCTATGGAGTGAAGTAACGAAGATTCGACACACTGCATCAATGTCTGGGTATGAAAAGAAATTTCACTGTTTGTCCACACTGTGCTGCGACCGGCAAGCAGAGACTAATTCGCCCGGCAACCCCGAGAACCCCACTAATATCCCGCTCCGACAGCAGAAGCTTTCATCTGTTCCTGGAAGAATCGAACGTCTCTCGTCCGAGTGGAGCTACGGACCAAGAAGTCGCGGCATTGTTTCGGTATGACCTCGATCCAGCGGGGGAGAAGTCTGAATCGACTTTGGTCACGATCCGACCGGCGGGTGCGACCGGCGAACGCATGCTGGCGCAGCTTGAGCAGAGCGCCGATCGACTTGCGGCAGTCCTCGAAAAAGGCGATCGGCCGCAGAAGACGTACAGTTGGAGGATTGACTGAATTCCTTAAGGCATCGGTCGTTGGTTGTTCAGATTGTCTTTTGCTTGCGAGTTTAAGGACTCCTCCACGGCAAGGTAGCTGCCTGGCTCGGGGAGCATTCCTGATATAACCTCAAACTTGCCTTCTTTTGTGGCAATGCAAAGAACGCCCATCCAAGCGATGCTGGTCTGCCAAACACGTTCGATACTGAGGTAGGGAACCCGAGTAGTTCGCACGCGAAGAAAGCCTGTGGGCAGTATTAATCCATCGCTGTCAAGTCGAAGATAGCGATTGAACGCGAGTCGACGTACCGCTAAGAGTAGTCCGAACATGATCGGAAGAGAACCGAACCAAAGGTTGAACCCATGGGGTATGCATCCGCAGAAAAAAGTCTGTAAAGCTATCCACGTAAAGCCTGCACCAAATAGCAAAATGATCAGCCGCTATTTCGGATTGTAAGAATATTGGCGCGGTAGATTCATAGGCCAATCGTCTGAACCTCGCGTCACTCCAACGATGTCAAATTAGAGCCGTTCGTCTGGTTGCTTTGTAGAGCGGGTTATCTGAACACTCGTGCAAATGATTACTATTGTTAACAGGCGCATTGATGCGTTGTCAGCAGAAAGGCGATTTTTTCTCCAACCACCGCATAGTTTCCGTTTGGCTACCACCCGGAAGCTGCGGCGTGGCAAGTCAAGAGCGGCGCTCTGAGGAACAGGTAGTTACCCGTCACAACAAGCTCGTTTCTGAGCGTATTCCGAAATCCCTAGCCATCATCGCTGAGGTGAAGAAATTCGAAATGTCTGGCCGGCGCGTCTTCGAACATGAGGTGGTTGTCGATTCCCACGACACTCCTCCGGATGCCGTAAACTGTGTACCATACGCCGAGACTTATCACGAGGAACACGCCTCCCACACCAGGGCTCACGAGAGCTTTAGCCTCAAGATCTGCCGTCATAGCCGTAAAAGCAAAATACCCGAGCACAAATGCGATCATGGCGACCACCGCTGAAGGCTGAAATGACGGATAGGCGCAGGCGAAGGGAAGCTTGTGAAAGTCAACCAGCAAGACTTCGGTCAGCAGCCATAGCCAGAGTGTCAGCACTCCTATATGCAGGAACCCGATCGTCCAACCCCAAAAGTAAACATAGGTCGGAACCGCGACCAAGAGGATCCACGGTGCTACAAAGCACAGCATTACGCGGCGGGCTAGAGCGATCGATTCGTAGATAATATTCCCGTCGAGCAGGAAGCGAAAGATCCAATTAGCCTGCAGGTAGGCGGGGAAATCAAAGACGAAGCGAACTCCGAGCAGCAGACAGTAACCGAGGATCAGCGGGATCGAAAGCTCATTTGCCGTCGGAAGTGGGGAGATGCCTTTGCCGTTGAGGGCCGACAACAGTGTCTGCGAGGCGAAAACTACACCCAAACTGAGGAATCCGCCCAGGGCAAGAGCGTGCGCCTCATTTCGGAACAGTGTTTTCAGCACAAACCGATATCCGGCCCGCTGAAAAGGCGTGCGAAAGATCAAGCGATCTAGCAGGTGGAAGATCCAGGATGTGCGCGTTCCGAGGTTGCCCGGAGGGGTGTCCGCCAACTCGGAAAGGCGAACGAAACATCGGCGGTAGGCGAGAGTGTAGGCAGCTGCCGCCACCGCGCATGCGGAAAGAAGAGCGACCATGGCCACGTGTCCTAGTTCCGCCAGGGCTCGATCGGCCCTGCCCCGCAGCAATTGGCACAATCCGAGGAACCAAGCTGAAGGCAGAAACCGGAGTGGAGAGTGCGAAGTCCGGGGCAAGTCCCGGATCATGCGGGGAATGGCAAAACTGGTTGAGAGTGTAGCCAACAGTACCGTGGCAATCAAAGTACGAACATAGAACGAGATCCGGCGGAACAGGGGGTAGGGCAGCAGTAACATCAGCAGCCCGGCAGTTGCGAAAACGGCGAAGAAGCTGAAGATGCTAGCGAGCACCACAACCAGCGCGTGCACTCCTGCGAACTGCGCCATAAAGCTGAACTTCGGTTGCGAGGCTCCGACAATGACCGGAAAAAGGATCGATGAGGCGGCGTTTACATCGATGGCACAGACGTAGGTCAGGATCAGTATGGCCACGGAGTTAGCTAGAAAGATCCTCGACGCTGGTATGGGGAGGTGTGCCAGGTTCGTAAAGTCTCTCCGGTCCGGGAAAATGCTGTCCCACCACCAGACGGCAATACCGCCAGTCACGACCATCGAGAGCACGATGAAAAAGTACTCGTCAGGCAAGGCGGCGGCGAGGGGGTCAAAATTCGTCTGCCCACGCAGCCACTGCAGGAACGATCCGTATTTATCAAACAGGAAGATCGAAACGAAGCCACCGGGAATGGCCAGCAATGCCAGCAGAAGTCCCATGCTGATCGTCAGACCCTCTTCCTCGCCGCCGTTGGTGCCGTGGAAGATGCGATTCATCGAGAGCCGGACGAGCAGAGGGAATGGTTCGCGGACATGAGCCTCCCATTTGGCCACCAGCGAAGTTCGTCTGATCATGCTGCCCTTATGATGTCAAGGATCTCGCGCGTGACCTTGTCAGGATCAACGTCCTCTACAAGGTGGTGGAAGGTACCCTCCAAGGACGCATGGCCGATTCGCTTCTGAATGTCGCCAGTTGGTCCCGAGGCGAGCACCGTGCCTTGGCGGAGTATCAGCAGGTGGGAGCAGACTCGCTCGACCACTTCCAGCACGTGAGAACAGTAGAAGATCGCTTTGCCTTGCTGACCCAAGGCCCGGATCAAGTTCTTGAGAACCATCGCGGAAGATACGTCAAGTCCGGAAAGTGGCTCATCGAGAATAAGCACCTCAGGGTCATCAAGAAGCGCTGCAATCAAAAGCACACGCTGGCGCATGCCTTTGGAATAGGACGCGATTGCGGAATGGCGGCTGGGGTGCAGGGAGAGCAGCGCCAACAGGCTGTCGACTTTCTTCCCGAGCCGCGACTGCGGGATTCCACGCAGAATGCCCACCATTTCCAGGTATTCGCGCCCGCTAAGATAAGGATAGAGATTCGGCTCCTCGGGAACGTACCCCAAGTTCTTGCGGAAGCCGACCAGGTCTCTGCGAATGTCCTCACCGCGAAACAGGACTCGGCCGCGGCTCGGTTCGAGCAGGCCGGTGATCATCTTGACGGTCGTACTTTTTCCCGAGCCGTTCGGCCCCAGGCATCCCAGGATCTGTCCGGCTTTCAGATCGAACGTAAGGTTTTGTACGGCTGGGATGGACGCATAATATTTGGTGAGTGCGATCGCTTGCAGCACCTGGCTTTCTCCGCTGAAAACTGTGTCCTGGCAGTCAGCTATTTTTCGCGCGTCAGAGCGATATCCAGAGTCCAAGACCTGTCACCAGAACGCCCGTGCGCCTTTCCTTGCATCCGGTCTTTCGCAACGGTTAGGTCAAAGTGGTAAGTCAACTTCAGGCCGGTACCCTCGTCGGTGTCGTCAGCAGCAAAGGTGAGATGACCTCCTTCGAGTTTGGCGTCGTAGACACGCCCCGGATTGTCCTTGTCGATTGGGCCTGCCGTCCCTGAAATTCGGTCTCCCTCCTGCCGCAGCACGAAGCGAACTTGTCCCGTCCCGCCGTCTTGGCCTTTCACTTCTCCGGTCCAAGTACCTGTCACATCGATTCCGGGGCTAGCCACCACCATGCATGCTGAAGCCGCGATGAATAAGACCACGCTCAATTTGTTTCTCATGAATCCTCCAGATTTGGCCTACTCCACCTATGTAGATATCTACTCTAGCACCAAGTCCCCCGTTATGCAGTAGAATTCTACATAGGCTTGGTTTTGATGGATATTCCAGTCAAGCTTTCGCACACTTCCGCGCTGATTCTGCAGACCATTAGCCATGGGTACCGCTACGGGTTCGACATCATGGACGTCACCGGGTTGCCGAGTGGGACCGTGTACCCCGCGTTGCGCCGATTGGAACGGGATCAGTTAATCCAGTCCAAATGGGAAAGCGAAGCGCTGGCCCAGGAGCGCCCCCTGAGGAAGTACTATCGGGTCACTCGTTTGGGCAATGAGGTCCTCATGAGTGCCATCAAACGCTACCCGCTCCTAGAGCGGTTGGCGCCGGAGACCAAAACAAGGGGACGCTAAGGAGCAAGTCGTGAAAGGTCGGCTCACCACCCTTGGTCAATGCCAGATGATTTTGTGCGTGGCCAGTTGGATCGTACCGCGGCGGGCACGCGCTGAGTGGCGAAAGGAGTGGGAGGCCGAGCTTGCCTTCGCGTGGCAGATCTCGCAGGCGAAGGGGGAGTCGTCCGCCGCGACGCGACTGCGTTGGCGGTGCTGCGGCGCATTCCTGGACGCAGCATGGTATCGATGTACTCGTGAGGACCTGCGCTCGACGAGCAAGCACTGGTCGCAAATGCCGACCTTCGTTCTATCGGTGCTGTTTGGCGTGCTCCTGTTGCTTGCCGGCGCCAGCGGCGATTTTCCAAGATTGCGATCGATCCTGTTGAGGCCGCCCTACGGCGATCCACAGCACATAGTCACGGTTTCCCGAACCGGTGTCACTAGTTCCGCAGAGTGGGTGGTCCCGTATTTCTGGGTGGACATCTGGAGAAGGCACGAGCCAGCTGTGGAGGGAGTCGCAGCCTACAGTTGGAGGCCTCGCGCAGCGGCGTTAATGATTAGCGGACGGCCCGCGGGAGTTGCGTCTGTGCGAGTGGAAGATGGCCTGTTCCAGGTTTTCGGAGTGAGGCCCCTCCTAGGCCGCACCTCCCGACCGAGCGATGCCCAGGACTACCGCATCGGTCTCTTACTAAGCTACGAGACTTGGCGGCGCAACTTCTTCTGTGATCCCAACATTCTAGAGAAGCGGGCAACAATTGACGGTCAGGAAGCGATGATCATCGGGGTCCTGCCGGAACGATTTTGGTTCCCGTCGGCCGATGTTGGTGTGTGGCGGTTAGCAGACAAGAGGTCGTTCTCCAGAGAGGCCGTCGGAGTGGTTGCGCGGCTGCGGCCTCAAGTGTCCGAGCGCTGGGCAGAGGGGGCTCTGCAGCGTGACGTTTCCAATATGACCGGCGAAGCCTTTTGGGGTTCCTCACTACAAGTGTGGCCCGTCCAGGAGAGAATCCGACAACCGCTAATCTCTTACACGGTGGCTTTGTGCATCACGCTGCTGGTTATGATCGCGGTCATCTGGTCAGGGCGGCTCAACCTGTATCCCCGGTACGCGGGGGCCGTGCGCGCATGCCGATGGTGGACCTTCTTCGCTATTAAATCTTTTCTTCTTCTCTCGATCCTTCTAGCCGCAGTAGTCGAGTTCACTCCCGAGCCATACGTGTTTCCACCCGGAAAAACCACGTTCGTTCTGGAATCTGTGTCACTATGGATTTTCTCGGTTGGTTGCCTATTCACGCTGTGGTGGTCACTCGTGGATCAACAGAGTCGCTGCCGCGTGTGCCTCCGAAGATTGGTGTTGCCGGCGCACATTGGTGGTTCCGGATGCTTACTGTTGGGCTGGGTCGGAACGGAGCTGGCATGTCCTGAAGGGCACGGCCTGCTTCATGTCTCTGAGACCGACGTCTGTTGGCTGGATCCGGCACAGTGGACCCAACTCGATGAATCCTGGGAATCATTGTTTTCTGAGAAAGCAAATGATGAGGTATTAGGATGAGTGACTTCAGCTGTCCTCTTGCTTGATCGCAGACGGTTTTTTCGGGCCGGCTTGTCGAGGATCGTGAAGGAGTCCCGCTAAACCATTGGTGTTGCCAAGTTGCTTCACGCCCTCGGTCGGACCTGTGCTCCAGGACCACCCCACTCGTTAAAGTTGGCGCTACCTCCGGTTGGAAGTCTCGAACCAGCGTATCTAAGAGAAGGTGATCGACGGTCCATGATCGAGTGGGGCGGGTTGCGCGAACGGAGAGACCGGACTGTCAGCTAGGGACAAGTTGACACTTCGAATTTCTGTCCGAAGGCTAAGGCAGAGCCAAGCAGGACAGCTATTGCCCTCCACGTACGCCACCTTCGCGGCGATAAAATTTGGGCAGCGTCGGACGGTTCTCAAGGCGGCGCAGTAGCGCTTGCCGCACACCATCATTGCCTATGTGGCGCAACAAATCGGCGGCATAGAACCGTACCCAATGCGCCAAGAAGTCGTCGCGCAGGTATGGTGCCTCAGCTAAAGCCGAGAGCGCGGGCGTAACGTCTCGACCTTCAGCCTCTGCCAGCCGAATCTGTTTGGCGACGAACTCCGCCCCTGGCTTGCGGCATTGAAGTTCTGCGACAAATTGCTCAGAGTGCAATCTCTCCATCTGCGAAGAGGAGCATGTCAATATCGGGCCGAAGCGAGGTCACGCCCACGAGAGAGTCTCTGCCACTCCCACCACCAATGCCGCCGCCACCTCGGAGTACATGCTCAACAAAGCTCTCTTCCACAGTCATCGAAGGGCATATCGACTTGCAGTCTTCTGCTTTCAGCACTGGATGGTAGACATCGACCATGTAGCCGTCTGACGAAACCGTGCGCTTTCTTACGTTCCCGTCTTCGAATGTCATCATCCAGCGGTACCGGAGTGCGGTAACGTCCTTGTCAGCCCGGTTCTCCATCACGACGGCTCTGTCCGCCTCCTCGGGTGGCTGAGCAAGGAATCGAAGTGGACTGTCAGTCGAGGGCGATTCAAAGATGGCGCGAAACCTTGGGAACAAAGCCGAGTCGTATCGACTGACGACAACCTCAAGACTAGGACTGGGGCTGAACGTGAACTCCATAAAGCCGCTATTGTAGACGCAGGCCGACCTAAGTGTTGATCATGGAATCAATTTCACCAACTACGGGTCAATGCAGTGAAATGGCCGATATCCGATTTGCGAACAGCAAGAGAACCTCTGTGGCAGCAAATCAGAACTTCATCGGGGCACCATGCCCTTGACCAGATTCAGAGAGAAAGCCAAATTTCCGAAGCTGCGGCCAACATCCCTGGCCATATGCTTCTTGTGCGTTGCGCATCGAAGAAGAGGGCAACACCTGTGATAGCCATACGCACTGTATCCCGGAGAGTGGCTGAAGAACTCGCGGTGAAACCCGGAAGCGTCAAAGAATCTTACGGACCGCAGAATCGACGAACACCAACCACCGCCTTGTTTTCTCTTTCCACAGGGCAACCCATGATAGTGCAACCGCAACGAGATCTGCCCAACTGCCGCCATACCTGAACCCGGAGAGGGCGGCCGCCCACACCCAACTCGTACCTCTCGGAGCGGAGAGCCGCAAGCGTTGCAAAAGGTCTCTCCCTGAGAGAGAGAGCTCACATCAACAGCGGCGCCGACAATCGCGGCGACCAACACCGGAGCGAGAGGCAGGATGAGTGACACATGGAAATGCGCCACCAGGAAGGCCGGGATGCCGAATAGAAACGCTGTCGCGAACCAACCTGCTGGCTTAATAGTTGCTGCGGGTTGCAGCTGGTGAGTCTACCGCAATGGGAGTTGACCATCAGGCGCTCATTCCTTTACGCCGCTTCTATTCGTATCGCAGAGCCTCGATGGGATCCAGGCGGGAAGCGCGGTAAGCGGGGACCATCCCGCTAATCAGTCCCACGGCGCCGAGAATGAGCGTGGATGCAATCAGGGTCCCCGGTGCGATGACCAGACGGATGTCGCCGGCTTCGCCGTTCTTTGCAAAGGCGCTGTACAAGGTGAGCCTTCCGACCGAAAGCGCGACCACGTAAGCCAGCACCACTCCCAGCACACCGCCGACGAAGGTGATGGTGAGCGCTTCGGCGAGGAACTGGAACAGGATGTAGCGGCGCCGCGCGCCCAGCGCCTTCTGCACGCCGATCTCACGGGTACGCTGAGTGACCGAAACCAGCATGATGTTCATCAGGCCAACGCCGCCGATGCCGAGCGTGAGCGTGCCAATAAAACCCATCAGAAGCTTCAGGCCGAGAGTAATGATTTCGAACTGATGGACTTGCTTCATGATGTTGAACACTCGGACGGCCTGACGGTCGGACTGGTTGAACTTGTGGGGCAGCGCCAAGATAGTGCGGACGGATTGGTCCAGGCGCTCGTACTCCGGAGTTTGATAGTTGAACCAGAGGCTGTCCAGGTAATGTGTGTCTTTCAAATCGCTCATTGTGGTGAACGGGATGTATACCACCCGATTGATATCATCATTTCCCTCCTGCATCTTGGCGCTCAGGACACCGATGATTTCGAAACTCAGGCCGTCAACCCGGATGTGTTCACCGAGCGCGTTGCGTCCGGAAAACAATTTCTCTTTCGCCTCGGAACCGATCACCGCGACCCGGGCCCGCCGCAGTTGGTCTTCGAGGTTGTAGAAACGGCCTTGCTCCAGCTTGAGAGAACGCACCGACTCCACGCTGGGATCATTGCCGGTGACAACAAAGGTAAAGACCCTGGTGTCGTACTGGACGGTTGCCTGCTTGCCGACCTCGGGCGTGATATGGCTGATTTGCGGAAGATTAGTGGTGAGCGTCTCCACATCCTCCTGAGTAAAGCGGATGGGGACGCCCGATTTCTGACCGCCGGCCTGCAGCGACGTCCGGCCCGGCACCACGATGACCAGCCTGGTTCCGAAGTTGGCAAAGATGTTGGCGCAGGCTTGGCCAAAGCCGTCGCCATAAGCGAGCAGCATGACCACGGTGGCGATGCCCCACGCCATGCCCAGCATAGTCAGTGCAGTGCGTCGCCCATTGTGACGCATGGCAGCGTAGGCTTCGCGAAGGAGATCCCGGAACATCGCCGTCACTCCTGCCGCAGCGCTTCCACCGGCTGCAGCATGGCGGCTTTTCGTGCGGGATAGAGGCCGGCCGCGACTCCCGCAAGCGTCAGGCTGCCGATTGCCAGCATGGCCGACATTGGCACCAGTTTCGGTGGATCGAATCCACCCGGCCCGCGAACGGTTCCCAGCGCCGCCATCAAAGCTGCCGCTAAACCCATGCCGATCAGCCCGCTCCCCAATGTGAGAAGTAATCCTTCTAAGAAAAAATGAAAGAGAATGCTGCGATTGGTCGCGCCGAGGGCTTTGCGCAATCCAATCTCACGCGTGCGCTCGCTGACGGCGACCAACATGATATTAATCACACCAATGGCGCCCAGAGCCAGCGTAACCATCCCCACGGCTCCCAGGAACATGTTCATGACATCGAAAATGGTTCCCACCATTTGTGATTCCTGAATGGAATCCCACTCGTCAAACGCGCTTTGGTCGTTGGGATCGAACCCGTGGTTGCGGCCGATGATTTTATGAACATCCTTCTGCGCCAGCTCGTGCTCGGCGGTCACGCGCGGCTGGTATTCGACAAAGGAAATCGAGTTCTGGTGGTTTTCTCCCTTAATCGGAAAGGACATCGCCATCACCGGGAAAGGGATGTAGCCACGCATATTCAGCCACATGTTGTCACCGCGGCCGAGGTGCGGCATGCTGCCAACGACTTCGAACCTGAGCCCGTTCAGCAGGACGAACGAGCCAACCGCCGGACGGCCGGGGAACAGGGTTTTCAGCAGTTCGTTGCCGAGGACGATCACATTGCGCCTTTGCGCCAAGTCCATTTCATTAAGCCACCGTCCCTCTTTGAGCGGGAGATAACTGATCTCGTTGAGTTGCGGCTCTACGCCCAGAATCTCGCCGCTGGCGTTGGCGAATTCGCTGACCTCGTGCAGGTCATTTCGAGAAAGCAAAGGGCAGGCATTGCGGACATGAGGGGCTTCCTGGTGGATATCCAGGTAGTCCTGGTAAGTCAGCAAATACGGCCGGGCGGAGTTCATACTGCCGACTACCGCGGGCGCACGCCCGGGGAAGATAAACATGATGTCTCTGCCGAACTCGGCTAACTCGCGCTTGTTACCTGATCGGAAGCCTTCTCCCACGCCCACCAGCAGCAGTAAAGACCCGACCCCCCAAGCAATGCCGAACATGGTCAGGAACGAGCGTAGCTTGTGCGCCCACAGGTTACGGAAGATCTGGGTGAAAATGTCTGAAACCGTCCGCATGATCGAAAGATATTGTACATTTCAGCATTGGCCACATAGTTGTCGAAACGTTACGCTAGAAATTCGGGAAAATGCTGTCCAGTTGTCAAAGTCGGGTTAAGCCTTAGAAAATCAGACCCGCCGAGCGAAACGGAGCCTGAGCCTGGCCTTCCACAACTTTTTCTTCTCGGTCTCCTGGTAGCGCAGCGACTGCCAGTGTTGCCCCCGCTTCACCCATATATCGCCCACCGCGAGCTTGGAATCTTGCCCCGAGCCCTCGCCCAAGGCAAAAGTCGCCGACGCAGTACAGTGGAGCAGCGTGGCATCCGCACCGAGGGGACTCAGCTTGAAGTCGCGGAGCGAGTAGCGACGGATGGTGATCTGGCTCATGGAGCCTAACGCACTTTCGCGGTCGTTCTCCCCTTGCCATCAGCAAACACACCGGTGTAATCATCGGTGATCAAATCAGCAAAACCTTCTTGTCTTTAGTTCTCAAACGCCTACCAGACGGCTTTTTTCCTCTGCTCGAGGATGGATTGCACAATTCGCGGGCGCGGAGGCCGAGTTTCTGTGTGCTGCATTTGGCCAGGCATCTCAGCCATTACGCTCCAAGCACTCCAAGCGGTGCAGATAGCGACAGAGTTGCGCGACGCGCTGGGCGCCTGCACCGAGCTCAACTCGGTCTACCGTCAAAGTTTTGAGCGAAGTACTGCCACAGAATCTTTGGTTCAGAACTAAGAGGAGCGTTGCAAGGCACTTCATATTTCTCCTTAGTCTGGAGACATGTCGGGGTTCCGCGTCCGTTTAAGGCCACCAGCCGCAACTCTCGTGCCGGCAGCAATTCGACAGCGCCGGCAGACCTACGCGCTGGCATCGACCTATTCAGGGTGAAGTGGCCTTTGAGGTTCCCTCGAATGTTCCACCCGAAACTTGGAGGCGGGGGTGCAGATCGAATGGCCAATTATCATCGTGGAATCGGAATCCGCATCTTCTTTCGCAACAGTATATGTGTCGATGACATAGCAGACCGGATTCCTTTTCCTAATGGGTGCTGGCGAAGGGAGCAAAAACGGAAACGGGGCAGGAATTGCACCGGATTTTATTGAAAAGCCCAGCACATCGTGTGATAGCCGTGATGGAGCAGTGAAAATCCCAACAGAGGGGTGCCTCTGGAATAGTTCGGGAGCCGACCTCGCAGCACAGCAGACTGCTCGTTGCTTCTCGCAGGCGGGCGCAGGACAGGGCGAAATCAAAGCAAACAGGAAGACCACAAGGAGTGATATCACTCGCATATAGGTTTCCCCCCGCGCGCAAATTATAGCTCCCATGTGGAACCCGCGCAAAATGGCCAAGCCGCGATTACACCACCTAACGGGATTGCCGGTGAGATGGCGATTTCTACGCCAACAACGACAACCGTACGGCAGGATGTGGTTGCGAACCCGAGTTACGTGCGGCTGATTCGATGCCTGGATGCAGGCTTGCGCCCCAACGGCTAATCCCAGTCAGGAAAAGGAAGAGCGATTGCTTCGCAAAAAGCACTGTAAGCCCCGTTCTATCCTTGGAGGAAAGCGCTATGCCCAGATATTTGCTGCTCGTGGTTGGTTGTGTTTGCCTGGGTTTGGCACAACCCGTGCCCCGGAATGACTGCAAGCCGGTGAAGCGCTATGGCGTACACGGATGTGACCCTGCGCGTAATGGCAGCTGCCCAAAGGGTTATGACTGGATAGGCGTGTGCCCGCCCAATCCAATGATGAAAGCCCCTTGCGTTCTGATGTGTGTGCCACACCGGCAGGAAGAAAAGAAGGGAAAAGCCTCTCTAAAGGCTCAGAGCCCGCGGCGAGTGCAATCGCGATTTATCAACAACTGCCAACTTTCAGGAGGGGCGTGCGCGATAACCAGTGTCTGACCGTGAAGTTGTACATGCTCGATTCCAAGCGACCGATCCTGACGTTCTGCGCAGATGCTTCCGGCGTCGGATCAAGTTGATAGATCGCCCTGATCATAATTGGGATAGGCGTTTCATCAGCTATCGGAAGACCGGGAACTGCGTCCCACTGGTCGTCTAGAAGGATGGGGTAAACCATGGATTCACCCGGTGGAATGACGAATGTGGAGGGAATGTTTCTGGTGAAGTCCGCTGGCCTTTTGGAGATCGTGAACTTGCGGCCATCTTCCGTCTGAAAGCGAGGAATGCTTGGTCTACGCAACGCTGTGTTCTCGGTATTACTAACAAGGCAAAGAGAAAGAAATTCGCGTAGAGGATTGCTCTGAGGATAGTGCGGGAACACACGGAAGAATGTGCGATGTCGATGATGGCCACGCGAACGAGCATAGCTGTTGGCTTGGACAGTAGCCATTTCTTGTCGTTATCGCGATGCTTCAAAAATAGCCAGTTTTGCGACTAGAACCCGACCGATGGAAAGCATGCCGCAAAACCAACGGGCAAGGGCGAACCTAGTCCGGCTTCCCAGTGAAGATCAGAAAATAATCCATGCCGTCGGCCTTCACGAAATCCTGTGAGTCACGCAGTTCGTATCCGGCTTGGGCGGCTTCGCGAACGACCACGTCTTTACTCACGCCATGATTTGCTCCATTGCCGTTGCGATCAATGATGCCAATCTTGGCTCCTGGTTTAAGCGATGAGCGAAGGTTCCTGAGTAGCACAACCGGATGGGCTACCTCGTGGTAGGTCTTGAGCAGCAGCACGGCGTCGATGCTGTCGGCCGGGACCTGTGGATCGTCGGGCTTGCTGAGGATCGTCTTTATGTTCTGGAGTTGCTCTTTTTTCGCGCGCCGGTCAATGTACTGAATTGCTTCCGGGTTGATGTCCACAGCATAAACCGTGCCCGAGCCCGTGACACGGCGAGCGGCGCGCACCGTGAACCAGCCCGATCCGGCACCGATGTCGGCAACGTTTTTTCCGGGCTCAATGCCAAGCATATCCATGACGCGTTTGATCTGCAGGCGTTCATCGCGCCCCGGAGCATCGAAAATGGAGAGATCGCCAGTGTAAGGGGTGCTGGTCTTGCGTTGCGGCGACGGTGCTACGGAACCGGACTGGGCCCGAACCGGCACCGGCACCCACAGGCCTGCCGATAGCACTGAGATCGGCCCGAGCCATCTGAGCGCTCTGCCAAAAGATTTCCAGTTCATTGTTTCCCCGAGTGCATGCGCTGAACCATTAGTGATAAGCCGATTAACGCCAACCATCCGCCGCCGTGGCCTGCGCAAGCGGCGCACAACGCGTTTCCTTTAGACGCTGTAACAAAACCTCCACCGCGCGGCAGCTTTTGGGTCGGCTCACAGCAACCTCGCCTACTCGGCCTTGGCTTGCTTCAGGATGGGGATGTCGGGGTCGGCGTCTTTGTGGCGATTGGCGGTTATCGCGAAAGGCCGACGCGGCGCACAAAGTCTTGGAAGCGCGGAAAGCTGGTTTAATTCAACTCCATCTGACCGACCAGAGAACGGGCGCTGGCATCTCCGCGATGCGGGTCGCATTGATGATATTAGTTGCGCCAATAATGAGGACGATCCACTTTCCGAATAGCCGATGACCCGTGCACGGAAGACTCATCGACTGGGTTCTGATCGATGACTAACGAGAGGAGTGTTGTCGCTCTTCCGCCCGACATTCTGAAGTGTTTGATCAAGCTGGTCGAGCAAGGCATGCAGCCCATCCAGCTTGCGCTGCTCAACCCTCAGCTGCCCCTCTGCTTCGTTTGCCCTTGCGCGCCACTGCCGCTCTTCATTCGTCACCACTTCTAGCTGACCTCTCAGTTGCGGAAGCGCTTCTTCCTCGATTTGCCTCCGCTGATTATCATCTTGGGTGCGGTTCCGTTGATCTTCGCTCTGTTCAATTTGCGTAGCAACGCGCTTACGCTGCGCTGTCAGATCGATCACTTTCGAGTGGGCTTCCTCGACGAGTTTCGCCATCCGGGCAACAGCCGCATCCTGAAGTTGCGCTCGATAGAGGGCAATCTGGACACGTTGTGCGGCAACGGTGGTCGTCTGCAAATCGCGCCGCAACTGTCGGACTTCTTCCAACAAGCCTCGGAGATTCTGTGAATCCGTCGGGCTGTTCTGACACAAGACGGAAGTGGACATTACGATGACACCAAGCAGAAAAATCAACCTATGCATATCTGCCTCCTAGCGATCTAAGTGTACGTCCTCGTATTACTGAGATCAGGAATGAATTGGTCTCGCCCGGATTTCGGTCATATGAGAAGCACGGCTATTCTAATCACATGATACTCAACTCCCGGTCAATGAGAGCTACCGCGATTGTTCAACACCATGACGGCAACCGTTTTGCTTGGCCGTGTCACTTGCCTGGGGATGGGTGGCTGACCCTGGAGATTCTCAATCTCCATGTACCGTGATCTTTTGTGAACACGTGCGTCGTATCCTCGCGTGCAACGTCCTTGTTTTCGTTCGCCTCGTAAACCTTCATGTACGCGGCGACAGCCGACGTCTCGCTAAGGATGAAAATATGCATGTCCTGCTGCCGTACCGAATAGGCTAGAACCTCACCACTGTGCTCCCGGAAATTCCTCAGAAGCTCAACCTTCCCTGGCCCTGTTCCCGACGGAGTCAGATTCACGTAATCGTCGGCGAGGATTCTGTCGATAATGTTTGGGTCGGTCGTTCTCTCTGCTTTTAACCATTCGGTTTCAATCTGCTGGATTAATTGCATGTCCGCATCTTGACTTGAGGCAGTATCAAGGGGCTGGAAACGGGATTTGCCCCGGCTTTGGCCAAAAGCAGTAGCAATTGATAACCAGAGTGCTATCCATGAGATGGCATATCGCATCGAGCTTCTCCCCTAGGCTGAGTTGTTTCCCCTTAGGAATGTTCGCATTCAGGTTTCTTGCATCGAATTTGTTGACTGCGGAGCAAGTTCAGGTAATGCCATCTGCTTAACGTGTTCTGGCTAGCTGTTGTTGGAGCGTTCATGAATTTCGTCGTTGCGCTGCAGAATGCGCAGCATTCGGCATGGTGACACGGAGGCGTTGATTGCGTTGATCGTGCCGTAACGATCCTGACCCTGGCGCTCGGGATTGGCGCGAATACCGCTATCTTCAGCATCCTGGATGCGCTGGTGCTGAGGACTCTCCTCGTTTGGCAGCCGGATCGCCTGGTCAAGGTCACGCCGATCTACCGCAACGGTGGAACAGTCCCCCTGTCGTTTCCAATGTTTCAACAGCTACAGGATAATCAGCGCGTTTTCTCCGAGCTGTTCGGCTGGATTGGCAGTTTCCGCCGCAACCTGGAAGTGGACAGCGCGCGCTTTCTCGCCAGTGTTCATGGAGCGTCGGGCAACTATTACGGCGCGCTTGGCGCGACGCCTTGGCTGGGCAGGCTGGTCGGTTCCGATGATGCCGCCGCCAATCCAGGAGCACCGATAGCGGTGCTCCTGGATATGAATTCTGGGAGCACCAGTTTGGCTGTGATCCGAGCGTGATCGGTCGAGTGATTCTGATCGAAGGCGAACCGTTCACGATTGTCGGCGTCAGCCGCAAGTGGTTTGCAGGCATGATTCCCGGGACCCGCCGGATATCACGGTTCCAATCACGGCAGGACGCTTCGGAGCCTTACCTCGAACCGCGCGTCGTATGCATCTTCGCTACGGGACGATTGAGGGACGGTGTCACGATCCAGCAGGCGGGCGCGCAATTGCGGTCGTTCTGGCGGGAAGTACTAGCCGCCACAGCCCCGACAACGCTTCCCGGCCAGCGCCTGCAGTCGTGGCTGGTCAAGGAGCTGGAAGTTAACTCGGCGGCGACTGGCAGCCGGGAAATGAGCGTGCGGGTGGCCCTGGGAGCAACGCAGTTGCACATCGTTCTTCAGCTTTTAGTCGAAAGCCTTTTGCTGTCCGGGTTACTCTGGCTTTGGCTTGCTCGTGGCGATGATCACCGAAGGATCTGCTACTCGGGTCATTTAGGACTTGCGTCCCGACTGGCGGGGCTTCGGTTTCGCCGCCTCTGCGGCAGTAGAACAGTAACAACGAAAGAAACCTGGCAGGTACAGCGGGGTGCTGAGTAAGATCCTTATCGTCACGCAAATCGCGGCGTCGCTCGTTCTGCCTGGTCAGATCAGGCTATTGTTGCGGACCCTTGAGGCCTTGAGGCTCTGCGCTCGTTAGATCCACAGTTCCAGAGAAGGAGCGTGCTCCAGGTACGCCAGAATCCCCGGCCTGAAGGGCTGAATCAGGTCGATATCAATATCGCAAACAACTCGTTCCGGCGGTAGCGAACCTGCCGGGAATTGTTTCGGCAAGCTTTGCATGGTTACTAATTACCGTTGTATCAATGCGTTACAGTCACATATTCGATTCGGATGCGAAATCACTATGATTTGCATCTGATTTAGAGTATTATCAAGCACGAGGAGAAGAAAAAATGCCGGCGACAGTAACGAAAAGGGCGCAAAGAAAGAGCGCCAGGAAGCCGAAATTTCAGGCTGATCTTGCACCCGTTGAGGACCGTATTGTTCGTTCTCTGAAAGAGGAATTGCAGCTGAGCAGCAACTCGGATTTTATGGCAGAGGCTGTCGCGCTCTTTCGGTGGGCGGTTGCAGAGCGGAAGCGCGGCCACAAGATTGTCAGCGAAAGCACTACAGGAGAGAGAGAGGTGCTTGTGTTGCCTCGTTTGGAAAGGGTGGCTCCTGAAGCTGTGCTGCCGTATGTGAATATAACGTGGAATGAAAAGGAATTGGAGAACCTGATGACCCTAGCGCTAGCTGAGCCAGCTCAACCGACTGAGGCTTTGGTTAGGGCAATGAGGGGCTAGTTGGGAGTCATCGTTCGGCGGTTGGAAGAGGATGACGTTGTCGAGAACTTCGACTGCAAGGACGAAGCGCTCAATAATTATCTCAAAAAGCACGCATGGAGCAATCAGCAGAAGATCTCGATCGGTGTGACTTACGTAGTAGTAGACGAATTAGCTTGCAAGACTGTGCTCGGTTATTTTACATTGGCCACGTCAGCAATTCCCCGCGATTCTTTTCCTAAGAAACACGTACGCGGGCTACCCGCGTACCACCTACCCCTCATTCTTCTGGCTCGTCTAGCCGTCGATCACCGATTCGAAGGAAAAGGCTTGGGTCGGCTGCTCCTTCGAGAAGCGTTTCGGATTAGCGTAAGCGTTTCGGAGCAGGTTGGTTGTCGCTGCATCATCACTGACGCGTATCGACATAAGGTGGCGTGGTATGCGAAATACGGCTTCATTCCGCTTGAAGGAGGCGGTGAAGATAAGCCGACACAGCGGATGTTCTTGGACATCCGCACTCTCAAGGCGGCTTTGAAGGCCTGAATAGAACTCGCTCCCATCCGGCTTCGACTGAAGCGGGTTTCCCACCGCGATCGTTCCCCCTCCTGCTACGGCTGAACGATCGACCGCATCGTCCAAGACTGCAACCAAACCCGATCCATATTGTCAAAGTGAAACCGCCACAGTGTGCGGAGCGCCAGGCTGCACCTTCATATATCCAGCAAGGTTGGCATTACCCCGGACATTGGATCCGTCCCCGGCAACGATTGAATATCGGGACTGAGCGCCGGGAGGATCAATCGCTGACTCGCCCATCCACCGCCAATTACCGCGTATAGGCAGTGGTAATGTCGGAGATGGCTAGTCCGGTTGGCGTTGAACTGAGTTGCTGCGCAGCGACGATCGTTCGGGCGATCGGATCGATCCCGCTGTCTGGCAAAGCCGGTTCAACGCTGCCTCCGCCGCGGCTTCGCGGATCTGCTCGTAGAGGCGGCGTCGCCGTTGCCGAGGACGCCTCGGAAGGGCATTGCTTGTAACCGCAAGATTCGGCATAAATTAGGGGAGCGACCTCCAAGACGATTTACATCTTGGCGAGGCTAAAGATTCCGCAATACCATCTACTAATGTATATGCCGGCCAGGATGGTCGAATTCTGCATACAAAAGGGCGCGAACATGCAACGAACTGCGAAAATCTTCATGAACAACCGAAGTCAAGCCGTCCGCTTGCCCAAGGAGTTTCAGTTCAACACCCGGGAAGTATTCATACGGAAAGAGGGGAGTGACGTAATCCTGTCGCCTCGCCCATTGGATTGGTCCTCCTACCTGGCCGACTGTCCTGTCGCCTCTGAGGATTTCATGGAAGGGGTCGAAGACCTGCCCGTGCAGGAGCGTGAGCCTTAATGCCGCGCTACATGCTGGACGCCGATACTTGTTCCCACGTCATGAAGCCCTCGAACGATGCGCTCCTGAAACGGCTTAGAGAAACTCCAGTCAGTGAGGTGTGTATTTCCGTAATCACCAAGGCAGCTCCTGTTCGGTGTCGAAGTGTCTCCGTGGCGGCAGCAGGATGAGACGGCCCTCGACGCATTTCTTCGCTATGTCGAGGTTCTGGACTTGCCCGACGAAGCAGCACCTCATTATGCCAAGATTCGTGCCGAATTGAAGACGCGGGGCACGATGATCGGTGTCAACGACCTTTTGTTGCTGCCCATGCTTGCAGTCTCGCCTTGACGCTGGTCACGAACCATCGGCATGATTTCTGGCGCGTTCCGAACCTGGTGATCGAAAACTGGACAGTCCCCTAATCTTACTGGCTTAAGCATTAAGGAGAGCGCGAGTGGTTGATCTTGCTTCTCGAGTAGACGCAAAGGCCGGTGCAACGAATTACGGCTAAATCGGACTTGAAACCGACCGGCCTTCTCGTGAGAGGCCTTTGCGCATGGCCTCGCTTGTGAGCGTAGAGGCGATGTCATGTCAACAATGAACACCCCGCCGACGGCCGACTTGGGTTCCTCTCGTCCCCCAAAATCTCTGTAACTTTATTCGATCTGCTGCGTACTGCTTTATGGACGCCGGAAACAACAGGGCGAAAGGACCACAGCCTCGCGAGGGCAAGCAGATGGAGGGGCTGGATCTGGAGAGCGTAATAGAGCGCGCACGGGGCCATGATACCGAGGCCCTGGGAGAGATCTATCGCCGCTATGGCCGGCGCGTATTCGGCTTGTGCCGCTACATCCTGGACTCACGGGAGAGGGCAGAGGATGCCACGAGCGAAGTCTTCCTCAAACTACAGCGCTCAATCGAGACCTACGACGGTTCGATACCGTTTCCCAGGTGGCTGCTGCGGGTGGCTGGCAACCAATGCATCGACGCTTTGCGGCGCCAGCGGCGTCGACGACAGGTGATCGTGGAAGTGGAAGATGGAGCCACGATGGTTGAGGTACCTAGCGCAGAGCCGTCGCCGCTCGGTGCTGTCATGAGCAAGGAAGAGAGAGCGCAGGTGCGGGACGCCATCGAACGCCTGCCGGAGAAGTATCGCCTGCCGCTGGTTCTACGCTATTACAGCGAGCTCAGCTATGACGAAATCGCGCAGCAGTTGGAGCTCGAGAGGAACTACGTGGCAGCGCTGATATTTCGTGCCAAACAGGAGCTGCGTCGGAAATTGGCTCACAGGAGCAAGTAGCCTATGGAATGCTATTCGGAACGGACGTGCGCCATCTTCGTGGACGGCGAACTGGCGGTGGACGAAGCGCGGCGCCTGCGAGACCACTTAGCCACGTGCCCGCGCTGCCGGAGACTGGTGGACGCATTGCGCGCTGAGAATCGAGTTCTGGGCGAAAGCCTGGACCAGCTTCCGGAAGATGCAGCCGGCTCCGCGGTTTTCCCCCGTTTGCGGCTGTCCTGGGTGTGGGGTGATCTGGCGGCGCTGGCTGCGGTGCTGGCGCTAGGGTCGATCTCTTCCGCTTGGATCGAAAAGCTGCGAGTTCCGGAAGCGCTGGAATGGCTCAATCCCTTTAGCACAGGTGGCCTCAGCAACCTGTTCTTCAACCTTTCCTACTACTTCGCACACGGAGGTACTGCCATGCTGGCCGATTACGCTGCTGTGGTTGGGGGGCTCTTTTTGCTGTTGGGTGGCGCAGTGCTGCTGGGACGCCGATGGCGGCTACACCAGCCGGGCCTGCACCTGCTGATCGTGCTGCTTACGTTGTCGTTGCCCAGCTTTGCTCTGGAGCGGCGTCACGGTGAGTTTGTCACCGTAGCGGCGAATGAGACCGTGGACGACACCCTCTTGGCCGCCGGCAACACCGTGCGTGTGGAAGGCGTGGTCAATGGGGACTTGCTGGCTTTCGGGCGTACTGTGGAGGTGAGTGGCAGTGTCAAAGGCGACCTGGTCAGTTTTGCCAAGAGAGCGGTGGTCAGCGGAACCGTGGAAGGCCGCATCTACAATTTTTCGCAGTCGCTCGACCTGGACGGACAATTGGGCCACAGCATTTACGGCTGGGTGCAATCCTTGCGTGTGGATAACCGGGCTCGCGTGGGCGAAGGTATCGTGGTTGGCGCCGGCGACGTCAGCCTGGAGGGAGAAGTAAGGCGCAGCGCGACCATCTTCGCTAGCAATGCCGAGGTGAGCGGCAGTATCGGCCGTGAACTGACCATGGCGGGAGGTAGCCTCACCCTGACTAACACAGCTCGGGTGGGCGGCGACCTGAGCGCTCGCGTGCACCAACTGAAAGACGTGCACATCGCCGACGGCGCTACTATTGCGGGCAAACGCGACATCGAAGTGCGAGTAAGAAAGAGCCAGTTCACGCGCCCGAGATTCTACTTGCACCAAGCTGTCTGGCTCGCCGCGGCCATGCTGGTGGGATGGTTAGGCCTTGCGCTGTTTCCCGGTTTTTTCGAGGCCTGCACTCAGGGAGTGGGCTTGGGCTGGCGCAGCCTCGGACTGGGGATCGGCGTCCTGGCCGGCGTCCCAGTGGCCATAATCGTGGCATGCATCACACTGGTTGGCATCCCGGTCTCGCTAATGTTGTTGGCGGCCTATCTGGCTGCGATCTACCTGACTAAGATTTGGGTCGGAGCCTTCCTTGGGCGGATACTTCTGAAGCCAGCCGGGGCCACGAGGCGCGACTGGCTACTGGGGCTACTGGTGGGTCTGTTGATTCTCACCGTCATTGGATTCATCCCTTATGTTGGCGGGTTGGTCCGCTTGGCTGTGATTTGCCTAGGTTTGGGGGCATTCAGCTGGCAGCTGTACCAGGGTTCACGAGCGACACGAGCGGCCTGAGAACAGCCGCTTAGAGAGGCTGGTCAAGACGAAGCAAGGGTTCGCGAGAGCTGTTGCGGCAAATGCTTCAAAAAGTGCTCTTCGCAGAAGAAGCATTTACGCTCACCACGGGTACAAATCATAACCTCCGGGTTTCCAGGTCGGACGGAGTTTCCGGAAAGCACGACCGCGTGCACGCATCTAGTCGAGCTCGCTCGCTTCCCGGCCGTGCCTGTTCCGGTACGCTTTGCAAGCGCTGCACCTGGGCCGTCTATGTAAAACCATACGAGAATACAAAAATCCGGAGCAGGCTTCGGAACTTCCACAGGAAACATGCAGTAGATTTGTTGACCAGACAAGTCGTTCCTGCCGTAAAATGCCCTTCCCGTTGGAAGGCGAGTTGCTCTAACGAGTGTGGCTTCTTGCACATTCTGGCTTGCGCAGATTCGTGAAACCAACCTTTCCCAATCCAAAGCGCCAGTGTGTTCGCAACCCACACGCGAGGCACAATGAAAGACCTTTCGGTTGCTTAACAAATTGTGCTTTCAGCAGGCGGGACTTCGTCCTGTCGGTTGGCTTTGCCGGCGTTGCCCCGATGCTAGCCGCTCGGCAGGGGTCCCAATTGTGCACGTTCTTGGTGATTCAGCCAGTAAATTTAGCCCTTATTCAAGCAGGGGAGGCGTTATGCGGTTCAGGGTCATATTGCTGTGCTTGCTAGCCGCGCTGCTCTCGGGTGCCGACACATGGGCGCAGGAAACGACAGGGTCCATTGCAGGCACTGTGAAGGATCCGAGTGGCGCAGTAGTTCCCAACGCCAAAGTCACACTCAGGGATACCGACAAGAATATCAATGTTCGCGCGCTCACGACCGGTGGCACGGGAGACTTCTCCTTCCCCCAGCTTCCGGTCAGTCACTATTCGCTGACCGTCGAAGCCCCGAGCTTTCAGAAGTTCGTGCAGACTGGGATCGTCCTCAACGTTCACGATAAGCTGACGTTCTTCCCGACCTTGCAGGTCGGCTCGCAAACGCAGGAGGTCACTGTCGAAGCGTCTGCCCTGCAGGTGAATCTGCAAAACGCGGTTGCCTCCGGCGTGGTTACTGGAACTCAGGTACGCGAGCTCTCGATGAACAATCGCGTATGGGAGCAGCTCATTACGCTGGTGCCCGGGGTCAGCGACGGCAACAGTACGGATCAATACTACGTTGGCGCTACCAACCCCTTCGGTGGCTCCGCCACCAATGTGGTGGGTTTTCAGGTCAATGGCGCCCGCCGCGAGCAGAACAACTTTCTCGTGGATGGCATGGACAACGTGGACCGCGGCTCCAATCTCACCCTGCTCTCTTTCCCCAGCGTGGATGCCATCTCCGAGTTCCGCATCGTTCGCGGTGTTTATGATCCGGAACTTGGCCGCTCCGGGGGAGCTCAAATCAATGTGATCACCCGCTCAGGGACCAACGCCCTTCATGGCGGGATTTATGAGTTCTTCCGCAACGACGATCTGAACGCGAATCAATACTTCAACATGCACTCGGCAACCGCCCCTCCCGTGGCACGCCCCCGGTTGCGTTATAACGATTTCGGGGGCACGCTCGGCGGTCCGCTCTGGATTCCGAAGATCTACGAACAGAAGAATAAAACATTCTTTTTCGTTTCCGAAGAAGCGCGCCGCGTTATTACGTATACCAACACTACGGCGGTCGTCCCCACACCAGGGATGCTCAACGGAACGTTCCTTCATCCGGTTTGTACCAGTTGGGTGGTTACCAACGGCACGAATGGTCCCTGCCAGTCCTACGGAACGACCGTCAGCAACGTTAGTCCAGTAGCCGCCGCTTACGTGAAAGACATTTATTCGAAATTCCCCCCGATCAACTCGGGGACCTTCAACATCGTTTCCACCTTGCGCAATATCAACAATTTTCGCGAGGACATGATCAAGATCGATCACGTCTTCGGCAGCAAGCTGGCGGTTAACGGTAAGTACATGAACGACAGTATTCCGACCGTGGAAGCCGGCGGGCTCTTTACCTTTTATCCCATCGACAACATCGCCACCACTTCGACCAACTCTCCCGGCCATCAGTACAACATCCATGTGGCAGCCACGTTGTCACCTGTGTTCCTCATCGATTTCGGCTACGGCTTCTCTTATGGCGCCATTCTCAGCCACCTGGCCGGTGCCGAGAACTTCACCACTTCGCCGGATGTTCAGGCTGCCTTGAGCAATCTGCCGTTCACCAATGTGCTGGGCCGGGTGCCCACGATCACTCTTGGGATCTCAAGCGCGCCCCTTGGGACCGGTGTCAGCGCTTTTGGTCCCTACAACGACTACAACCGCAATCAGACCGTCTTCGGCAACCTCACCAGGGTCATTGGCTCCCACACCCTGAAGTTCGGGGGCATTGTCTATCACTATAACAAGCACGAGAACCAGCTCAGCGGCTCCAATAACGGATCCTTTGGCTTCCTCAACACCAACGCTCCCAGCGCTACTAGGGTCAATTCATTCGAACAGGCTTGGGCCAACTTCCTGTTAGGAAACGCCAGTACCTTCGCACAGGCATCACTCGACGTCACGGCTAATGTTTTCGATAACCAGTTCGAGTACTACGGACAGGACACCTGGCGCATCAAGCCGAACCTGACCCTCACCTACGGTGTTCGGCATTCCTTTTTCCGTCAGCCGACCGACGCCAGCGGACCCGGAGGCAGCAGCCGGTTAAGCAACTTTGATCCTGCGCTGTGGGATCCTTCCAAGGCACCCTGCGTTCTTCCCAACGGCAACCTTGACGTGACGCTGGTGAACGGCATTCCTACCCGCAGCACCTGCAACCCCAACTACACTCCATTGAACGGGTTTATCTTTGCGAACCCGCCGACCTACAACGGCTTTGTGGGAACGAAATCCCCCTATGGAAGCAAGGTCGGTAAAGAGTTCAACCATGCCATCGCCCCGCGTGTGGGCATCGCCTGGGATCCCTTTGGTGACGGTCGCACCTCCGTGCGCACCGGTTATGGCATGTTCTTTGACGGCGGTCTCGAGATGGGAAATCCCGAACTCAATGTGGGCCTGAACCCTGGGTTCCTCACCAACCTGAGCTTCACCAACGTTACCTTCGCCAATCCCACTGGATCGACCACCACGGCCAGCAGTTCGGGGGCGTCAACAATCAATATGCGCATCCCGATCAACTACAAGTCCCCCTATACCCAGCAGTGGAGCCTCGATATCCAGCGCCAAGTCACGCCAAGCTGGCTGGTGGATGTCGGCTACTATGGCAGCAACGGCATCCACCTGCCGGGGTACATTGATACCAACGCCCCGGCCCCGGAGGCGTGGTTGAATTGTGCCGCTCCGAATGTCTGTACCAGCGGACCGAACGCCATACAGATCACGGGTGCGGCGAGCGGTACGGGTGCGGGAGGCACGGCCTGCAACGGTCGCCCCTGTGTGACCAGCAATAACACAACGCTGCTCAATGTTCTACGTCCCCACATCGGGTATGCCGGCGCTAATGATTTCGAGGAAATCTACACCTCCAACTACAACGCCTTCCAGGCGCAGGTCGAGAGAAAGTTCGCGGGCAACTCGCTTGTCAATATTGCCTACACGTGGTCGCACGGCTTGACCACCGACCAAGCCGACCGCAGCACCGGCGCAGTGATTCCGCAGAGCTACGCCGCCATCTTCCCCAACAACTACGGTCCCAACATTGCGGACCGGCGGCACGTAGTTACCGCTAATTTCGTATGGGACCTCCCGTGGCTCAAGGAGCAGCGCGGGCTGCTGGGGCACGTTCTGGGGGGCTGGGAGATCAGCGGTGTCCAGACCTTCCAGACCGGTCTGCCCGTGACCCCCTTTGTTTCCGGAGCGAACGTGGTTGACGCTGCCGGAACGGGCTGCCTGGGCAGTACGCCGTGCTCGCTGCGACCGGATCAGATCGGCAATCCTGATGCGGCCGCCAGGTGCGCCACCTCGACGCCGTGCTTCCACACGAACGGGGAGTGGTACAACGCCGGTCCGCTCACCACGAATCCCGCAATCGTCTGCTACGGAACGGCCGCGAATTGCGTTCCCTACACTGGACAAACCAACATTGGCACGGAACGGCCGGGTGCGGCGCGCGGCCCCGGCTTCTGGCGTACCGACCTTGGCATGTTCAAGAACGTCAATTTCACCGAACGCTTGGTCGGGCAATTCCGGCTGGAGACGTTCAATACTTTCAACCACACAAATCCGATCCAACCGGGCACGGGCGGCTCGTCGAACAACATGACCAGCCCCGTGTTCAACCAAATCTTACTGGCGCGCGACCCGCGTCTTGTCCAGCTCGCACTGAAGCTGAACTTCTAGCTTCCAATCGAGCCGTAAAAGTGAATGAAAGGCCTCTCGGCCGAGAGGGCTTCTATTGGGTGTACCGAGCATGTTCGGCCGCTTGGAGATGCGAGTCCTACCCAACCGGACGGAGGTGAAGGCTGTGGGTAACGGACTCAGGCAAGATTCCATTCGGAGAAGTTGTACGGATCATCTCACTCCTGACGCCTTCGGGATTGTGCTGCAGTGCTGGCGACAGGCAGTTACGGTGGAAGCGGTGCTTTCATTCTTACCATCGCCGCTCTTGTCAATCTGATGCTGATCTGATTGCGAATTTTGCCGACATCGAGAAATATGATTTCTAATCTGACGCCTTGTTGCTCAAAGCGCTAAATACAGGCCCATCCAACGAAATGTCTGGCCCATCAATCCTCACCAGACCGGTTAGCGAGACGTGTTCCCCCCGCGATGCGCACCGCGTTTCGGAAGAGGTTAAGAAACAATGAATTCAAATTTGTATAGGTCACCCCCAGCGAGGCTTGAAAGCCTACTGCTTGCCCGTAAGCTGCCGCATCAGGTCCACCTCTGCCTTACGGTACGGCGTGCCGTCCGGGTGCAGGACTTCATGATGCCACACGGGGGGCCGCTCAAGAACGTAGGGACGCTGCCATGAGTCCCAAGGCAAATAAGTTTGTGTCTTGCCAGCAACGAACCCCCAGTTGATCGCGCCGACGCGCTCCTGTTTTGCAATCGGCAAAATAGTGTCGAATGTACTGCCCACCGAACGGGCCATGAACTCAGTGCAGATCACTGGCCGATTGTACTTTTTCATCCACATCACCTCTTGCTTGAAGGACTCCGGCCAGCTGTAGTTGTGGAAGGTAGTGATATCGGACTCGCGGAGTTGGATCTTCTGCAGTTCGTCCAGGTTAGCGCCGTCCGGCGATGTCTCCACGCAACAAACGCCGCTGGTGAGCGGCTGCGTGGGATTCGCTTGCCTTGCCCATTCGAACACCTGGGGTAAAAGCGATGTCACCCGGGCGATCTTATCTTGTGGTTTCAGCTCTTCTTTGGGATAGCTTCCCGCGTTATTGCTGCCAGGCTCATTCCACACGTCCCAGGCAAGAATGCGATTATCCTCAGCAAATGCTCCCACCACGCCCTGCACGTACGCCTTGAGCCGCGGATATTGAGTTGGGTCCGCAAGGGCCGTTGCCCCCGGACTCTGCACCCAGCCCGAATTGTGAACTCCCGGGATGGGGGGATGCTGGGGGCCAAGATGAGGTAATGGATCCCAGACCGAATCGAAGAGGACGAAAAGCGGACGAATGTTGTGCCGCGCCGCGATCATCAAGAACTGGTCGATACGCTTTTGGAAGCCAGCGGCATCCTGCTGCCAGAGCAGGTCGTGGAGAAAAACACGCATCGTATTCATGCCCATGGCTTCGGCCCAGGTGAATTCAGTTTCAATCTCGGCGGGATTGAAGGTTGCCTCCTGCCACATCTCCAACTGGTTGATCGCCGATTTGGGAACGTAATTACTGCCAACCAGCCATGGCTGTTGCGCGTACCAACTGTTGGCCTTCTGCTCCGGCCAGCGCGTTCTTTGCGCTAATGCCACACTGGTCGACAACACCGCGATCAATATTCTGGCGAAAAGTAACTTGGCTTTTTTCAATTAGGTGAACTCCCCCTCACATTCAAATGCCGGTAAGAACTGTCAATGATTTAACCCCATACTGCGCATTCGATGGCAGGACTCGATCGCTTTTAGAAAAACAACTGCTTCAGTCGGCCGAAAATCGCTGGCATCTGGCAAACTATAGGAACGCGCTTGCGAACTGTCAAACCATAAC
>QIAU01000063.1 GCA_003225055.1 Acidobacteriota bacterium | reverse complement strand
TGGGTCGAAAGCTACTGCTTTAATTTCTTGCACCTAGAGCCGACCCATCGTTGCCCCGATTTCTATTGCGGCTCTTTTAGATTTTCTTATTTCTGCGGGAATGAGGCAGCCTCGCTGATGCGAGCGCCCTTACGATTCTCCTTATTTCTCGACGATTTTCAGAGTACCGCGACGACTGGGCTGGGATAAGAGGGCTGCGGAGACAACCTTTGGCACGTCATGGTTGGCGTAGTGCAACGCGTGGTTGCGTTTGTATTCCTGCTGTTCGTGAAACTGCCAATAAGCATCGAAGTCATCACTGGAGCGCAGCGCGCGTAGACGGAGTACGGCTTCGGCACCGGTTAAACTCCAACGTGCCCCGGTAAGGTTCATCCGGTCCTCGACCAGATGACGACAGGTGCCTTCAATGACCCCCGTGGCCATGGGGATGCCCTCGGCCAGCACCTTGTCGTATTGCAGATAGGGTGCGTAGTTGATGAGATAGTCTGCACAGTCGTCCACCGCTTGCCGCTCGACAGCGGCCAGGGCCCGGAGAGTGGCACTTCGGCGGATGCCGGCCGCCACCCGGCTCGCCTTCCCGCGTAGGAGTTCCAGCAGGTGGGCTCGGACCCAGTGATCTTGTTCTGCCTGGTCTTCGGGAATGAGTGCCTTTGCCGCTTCCCAGACATACTGCGCCACGTGAATGAAATCCACGACGATGGGCAGATCCGCAACTGGACAGGGCAGCGCGCTCATGGGGTCAGCGCTCTCCCCGCAGCCGTGCCCGCGCATCGCCTCTTAAGGGATACACCAACACCCGCTTGGGCTGGGCCCCGTGACGACGATGCTGGCGATCATCGCGCCCCCGCCCGCTCGTCTCTCCCAGCTCCACCCAATTCGCCGCCCGATAGCAGGCTCCGGTATAGTGCGCCGCATCCACGAAGGTCTCCACCAGCAGCGGTGTGACCCCGTACTGGGCCTGCCAATCCGCGGGCAAACGCCGGAGTACGCGCGCCAGCGTCGCACTCGCCAAATTTTTGATGTGGATCCAAGGTAGCAGGAGGAACCGGCTGTTATTGACCACCTGCGGCAGATGGTGCGCACGCGTCGCCTCGTCCCACCCAATCCACTGATCGCGCACCTCGATGCGCCACGCCGCACTGGAAAACTGCAAACCCCCGACCACGGTGGGCACGGGCTGAGTAATCGAGACCAGATACTCGAGGTGGGCGCCAAACGGTACTTTGTAACCCAGTGCGTGATAGCGGCCGACCAGTTCGCGAAACCGCTGCCGCCCCCCAGCATCGCTGACACCCTCGATGGAGAGGGGAGCAAAAGCTTCCACCCGCCCGCTCAGCGGCACCCCCGGTTCGCCCTCGGCCGTGTGCGGAATCGAGGTAACCGACCCGACCGGACGCGTCTGCTGTTTCCTCGGCAACCTGAGCAGGCCTGCCGCTTCCATCCGGCCCAATAGCACCAGGCATTCCGGTTCCTTTAGCGAACCATTGGCGCGGGTCCAGCCCACCAGCTCGCTGATGGTGTTGGCTAGCTCGGTGCGACTGAGGCCCCAACACGTTGCCACCACTTCCCGAATCAGCGCGATCTCCGAGGCCGAAAACATTCGGCCGCTGCAGCCTAACCTGCTGCTGTCTCCCGCCTTCGCCACTGCTTCTGCTCCTGCAGACTTACAGTAGCGAACACGGAGAGAAATGTCCAGCCCGAGGCGCTGCTGGGACAAGAAAGATAACTATCGATCAGCCAAGACTGACCGTCGTCCAACTGGTGTAAGAAAGGTGTCCTATCGAGAACCAGTTCGCATCACGGCGGGCTTATCACATATCTCCTTTCTCCTTGCAGTGTTGATATCACCCCTGATTCAAGCAGCATGAACGCTCCGCGCGTAATCTATCTCATTGAAAGATCGTACTTTAAACGAGCCGCACCCATTTCTATTTCTAGAACAGGAACGAGTCTTCCGTGGGAAGCGGCGGGCAAGAGCTTAGGCTGCCCCGCACACCCCGGGCTCGTGTGGCGAGTCAGCGTTGGACGAGCCGAACGCGCGCGCAAGAAGCAATGATCAGGTTGCTGCGGCCCCCGGACCCCTCCCCAAAGGCCTGAGTCTTCTCCCCGGAAGACGCGAGGGGCCGCGCGTGCCCCTCCTTCAATTTTGTTTTTTTGTGTCTGCGGTCAGCTCCGCCATGGCCTTCTCCGCCAACTCGGAACGTTCCCGCAGTTTCTGCAGCGAAGCCTCCAGCGTGATTACCTTTTCGTTGAGACCACGTTGGTCGGCGAGATCCAGAACGAGAGCGGCATTTTCCCGGGCGGTTCTGGCAGCCGCCAGCAGCAGCCTGACTGAGTCGCCGTGAGGCTGGGCCAGATGGGTAAGGTGCTTGCGCTTGAGTTCCTCGATTTCCGTGCTCATGCGCGCTACGATGGCCACCACCCGCACCAGAATGCGGGCATGATCGGCACGAAAACTGTCTTCTTCGAGAAAATCAGCGCAAAACGCGTCTGCCTCCGCAGCCGTAAGGATCAAATTAAAGGAGGTCATGGGAACAATTTCACGCAACTTGGGGGTGGCGGCGCGCACGAAAGCGCGGATCGATTCCTCCACACTGCGCAACTTGGTCTCTTCCAGGGTAATGAGGCGCGGATCGGAGGTCGGCGGCACCGCCGGTTTGGGGAGTACGTTGGGACGCGGCGACTTCCCGGCGACGTCGCCGGCCTTTCCCTGGACCAACGGCCCCGCTACAGCCGAGACCCCCACTACGGCCGCCATCTGCATCTTGGGCTGGCCTTCCATCGACTTCTTCAGCTTGGTAACCCGCCGGAAGCGCTCCAGCGAGGTGCCGTAGTCGCTTCCCAGAAGCTCCTCTTCATCCATCGCCGCTATCAAATCGACCGTGACATCTCTGCCATCGACCTGGCCCACAATACTGCCCCCGCGTTGCTCGACGGATTGGGCAAATTTCTTGATCTCGAAGCTGGCAGCCCGGAACAGGGTGTCAAACTTTTTGCCGATGGCCAGGTTGAGGGGCGCTACATAACCCAGCACTGCCGGGTGATAAAAGGAGGGGCCCAGCAAACGCTTGATCTCGCGAACTTTGTCCAGCAACCCAGAATCGAGGAAGGCGCCGAAATCGCGAAAAATCTCAGCCTTGGCGCGCAGAATGTCGAGGTCGGCCAGTTGGTGCATCTCATCCCCCGAGAGCGGCACTACTTTGCCATCGGCAAGAATTTCGGCCAGAGCGATCTCAAAGGGCGGGATCGGCAGGATCCCGTCGAGGGCATATCCGCGGCGCTCCCACTGCCCGGGAACCCTCGGATTGCGATAGAGAAATGTAGCCGCCAGGTCCGTCCGGTCGCGGTCCTGATTGCTGGGATCCTTTTTGCGGGCGTAGTAACGAAGCAGGGCCTCGGCCAGTTCCGGATCGGTTTCCGCCGTCAGCCCGCATCGCACCATAGCGGGGCTAACCGCCAAGTCGAGCAACTGCAGCCAGCGCTGCATGGTTTCGAGGGTGTGATGAGCCTTGTCAGACGCGATGGAGAGAGAGTCGCTATCGAGACCGAGGGGGATAGGCAATTGGCCGGCAAACTGCTCCTCGAGCAGCTTCAAATAGAAGCCGTGGACTGTGGCCAGAATAGCCAGTTCCCATTTTTCCTCGCCCACGCGCAAGGTTCCTCCCGAGAGCACACTTATCGGCTCGAATTCGACAGGATTAATCAAAGCCCATTAGGGGTAGTGACGCAAGGTTACTAACGATTACCGACGTGCGCGGGCCTTGTGGGTTGGGCGAGATCGAAAAGGTCGGCGGGCGGAGAGCCGCGGGCGGCTGTCCCTACCGGTCTCAACAGACGCGCGGCAAGCCGCGTCTCTACCGCATGATTTTGGGGCGGCGGGTGATCAGCGGAAATACGCGCTTAACACGTACTGTTGCAGCATTCTCTGGGTATTAAAGAAGGAGCCGTTAACCGCAATGGCGTGCCGCATGACATCGATATAACGGCCTTTCTTCTGATAGAAGATCGGGATGATCTTCTGCTCCAGCTTGGTGTAAAGCGAGTCGGCGTCCTCGGGGCCGCGGTTGGCGCTCTCCCGGCCGGTGCGGTCTCCGATGGCCCATCCCGTGGTGCCCTCGATCAGTCCTTCCAGCCACCAGCCGTCCAGGATGCTGAGGCTCGGAATGCCGTTCAGGGCGGCTTTCATGCCGCTGGTTCCGGAGGCCTCCAGTGGAGGCTGGGGCGTATTCAGCCAGAGATCGACACCGGCCGTTACCAGTTTCGCCAGTTGCATGTCATAGTTGGTGAGGAAGGCGATCGTGATATCGTCTTTCAGCTCTTCCTTGATCCGCAGGATGCGCTGGATCAGCATCTTGCCATCCTGATCGCTGGGGTGGGCTTTGCCGGCATAAATCACCTGCAGCCCGCCGGCCTCGGCGAGTTTTTTCAGGCGTTGGAGGTCGGTGAAAAGCAACTCGGCACGTTTGTAAGCGGTCGCTCGACGGGCAAAACCGATCGTCAGTACGTCCGGAACCATCGTCACCCCGGAGTTCTTGTTGACGACCTCAAGCAGCTGAGTCTTGGCGCGCCCGTGGGCATCCCAGACTTCGTCTTTAGGGATGCTCTCAGCATGGCGCAAACTGAAATTGTCCTGCCGCCAGTCCGGAATATGTCGATCATAGAGGGCCTGGAAGGCTGGCGAGGTCCAGGTGGCTGCGTGAACCCCGTTGGTTATGGCATCAATCTGGTAGCCGGCAAACATCAGACGCGAAACCTCTCCGTGCTTCTTGGCCACTCCATTGACGTACCGGCTCATGTTGAGACCCAGGTAAGTCATGTTCAGCATGCCTTGGCCATCCGGGAACGATTGCGGGGCAGAACCGCTTTGCCGGCGTCCAAAAACGCGAGCCGCTACGTCGCTGGCAAAGGTATCGGAAAAATCCTCCCCCTGCCCAAGAAGACGGCTGACAACGTCGAGCGGAAACTGATCGTGACCCGCCGGAACGGGGGTGTGCGTGGTAAAGATGCATTTGGGCCGCACTACCGCGAGATCATTGATATCAACGCGCACCCGACCTTGTTTTCTCGCTTCTTCTTGCAATAGCTCCAGGGTGAGAAGGCTAGCGTGCCCTTCATTCATGTGGAAGCGTTCGATCGCCTCGTAGCCCAGGGCGCGCAGCATGCGCACCCCGCCGACACCCAGCACGATCTCCTGGCAGAGCCGGTAGCAGGAATCGCCTCCGTAGAGCACATGCGTGAGCTGCTGATCCGCTTCGCTGTTTTCCGCAAGGCAGGAATCGAGCAGGTAGACGGGGACCGAGTATCCATTGACACCCTTGACCTCGTATTTCCAGCACCGGAGATGGACGATTCGCCCTTCGATCTCCACCCTCGCTCGGCACGGCATCTCGATTAAGTAGTCTTCCAGCCGCCACTCCGCCGGTTCCTCGACTTGCCATCCCTTCCCGTCCAGGCGCTGCTGAAAGTAGCCTCTGCGATGGACCAGCGAGACCGCCACCAGCGGCACCTGAAGATCGGCCGCAGATCGAATGGTGTCGCCCGCGAGAACGCCCAAGCCTCCGCCATAGGTAGCAATCCCAGATTCCAGCGCGATCTCCATGGAGAAATACGCAATTTTGCGCACGCCTTCGAGAACGCGCATCACCGCCGGCCCCAGACGAGGCAGTTGGCTCTTTAGCAGAACCTCGGCGGCGCCTTCTTTCACCATGGCGCGCGCACGGTCCTCGCCAATGGTGCCCGAAACCACCAGGAAGGGGATTCCCAGGCCACGTTCCTGCAGGATTTCGAGTGCACGGGGGCCGCTGAATTGGGGCAGCGTGTAGCCGGCCAGGATTAGCTGAGGAGACGCGGCCAGGGAGGCGACAAAATCGGGCTCGGTATCCACCCGTTCCCAGTTCACTTCGAACCCGGTCCGGCGCAGTTCATGGACCATTAGCTCCGCGTCAGGAACACTATCTTCAACGATCAGCACTTTTAAGGGCTGTCGAACGGGGGATCGAACGTCAGTACTACTCATGCGTTTGCATTTTCCGATTAGGCGGTGCTTGTGTTGGAAAGTGTCGACCTTCAACATCATAGCAAGAGGCGCTAGCGGACATAATATATTGTGTCCTTCTGGAGGTTTCTTTCTGGTCCAGTTTAGGAGATAATTGCACCTATAAGCCGCTGTGGGGCCCGGCGGAAGCCACCTGCTGACGCTTTTTCGTCACAAAAAGCAAGCTGTGACTCTGAATTTTCTCAAGCGGTTCTTTGTAATTGAGAGCCAGGGCCGTCCAGCATTGCCTCGGCTGCTTGTTTCTGAAAAAATAAGAGCTCCTCATGTCACAAGTTGGCAGTTTTGCGCTTCTCATCGCTCTCGTTTTGGCCGTCTACTCGTTTCTTGCGGGCATTTTGGCCCTGGTACGGGAGAGCCCGGGTTCGGAACGGCTGGGTGAAACCGCGCGCCGTGCCGGAGTCGCAATTTTTGCCGCCGTCCTGTTTGCCGCCGTCGTTCTCGTGATGGCCGCGTTTCGCGACGATTTCTCCATTGCCTACATCTTCCATCACAGCAACCGCGACCTGCCCGGTCCGTATAAATTCGCGGTGCTCTGGTCAGGACAGGAAGGCTCTCTGCTGTTCTGGTCGCTGTTGCTGGCCGCCTATGGTTTTGTCCTAAGGTTGCGCCACAAGACCGACCAGAGATTGTTCGCCTATGCCTCAGTAATCATCGCCGGCGTACAAATTTTCTTCCTCCTGCTGCTCAACTTTGCCGCACACCCATTCGCCGTGATGCAAGGTGAGCGTGCCGTCGATGGCAACGGACTGAACCCGCTCCTGCAATATCCCGAGATGGTGATTCACCCGCCGATGCTGTATCTGGGCTACGTAGGCATGACGATCCCATTCGCCTTTGCTTTTGGCGCCTTGGTCATGCGCTACCAGGGTGAGCAGTGGATCCACATCACCCGCCGCTGGACCATGGTCACATGGATGTTTCTCACGGTTGGCATTTTCCTGGGAGCACACTGGGCCTACGCCGTGCTCGGTTGGGGCGGCTATTGGGGATGGGACCCGGTGGAAAACGCTTCCCTCATGCCTTGGCTGACAGGTACGGCTTTCCTGCATTCCGTGATGATGCAGGAGAAGCGCGGCATGATGAAGGTCTGGAACATGTGGCTGGTGTTTGCCACGTTCTGGCTGGCGCTGCTCGGGACTTTTCTGACCCGCAGCGGAATCATCAGTTCCGTGCATGCCTTCGCTCAGTCTTCGATCGGCGAGTGGTTTGGATGGTTTCTCGCCGTCACCTTCGCCACCTTCGCACTCTTCTTCGTCAAGAATAAGGCGCATTTGAAGTCCGAGCACAGGCTCGAGTCGCTGGTTTCACGCGAGTCGAGTTTCCTGTTCAACAACCTGCTCCTGCTGCTGGCTTGCTTCACCGTGTTGTGGGGTACGTGGTTCCCCAAAATCTCCGAATTGGTCGAGGACAAGAAAATCACCGTGGGCGCGCCCTTCTACAACAAGGTCGCAATACCCGTGGCCCTTCTGCTCCTGTTGATGACCGCCGTGGGGCCGCTGCTGGCCTGGCGCAAGACCTCCCTAGACAGCCTGAAACGCAACTTCCTGTGGCCCAGCCTGGGCGCGGTTGCGGTTGGCATCCTCATGATGATTTTCGGCGTGCGCCCCTGGAATGACATCTCGTATTTCTACGCGCTGATGGCCGCCATGCTGGGTGTGCTGGTAATCCTGACGGTGGTCTCCGAGTTCGTGCGCGGAGGCCGTGTGATCTCGCGGCACACCGGTCAGAACCTGGCCGCCTCGGTGGTGCATCTGTGGCATCGCAACACTCGCCGCTACGGCGGATACATCGTGCACTTCGGCGTGGCCATGGTGGTGATCGGAATTCTCGGCACGGCCTTCAATCAGGACAAAGAGAAGGAAATGGGCTTTGGCGACAAATTGGCGCTTGGCCCCTATACCCTGGTATGTCAGTCCTATACCCAGGACGATAATCCGAATTACGGCAACGAATGGGCCATCATCAAGGTCTTCAAGGGAGACGAGCAGATCACCACCTTGTATCCGGAACGGCGCTTCTACAAAGCCAGCCAGCAGCCGCAGACCATTCCGCGCATCTATCCCACGTTCACCGGGAAAAATCCCCTGCTGATCACAGATCTTTACGTGGTGTACGAAGGGGTTAACCAGGACACGGGGCGGCCGATCATCAAGGCCCACCTGAACCCGATGGTTCCGTGGATCTGGACCGGATTGCTCGTCATAATTTTTGGAACGCTCTCGGCCCTCGTGCCGAACGCCGCAGCCGTCCGAGTAACCGTACCCGCGCGGGCCCAGGCCGTTCCCGCAGGAGCAGGGGACTAGGGAGGGCACGGCTTCCCCCGTGCCGCGAAATGCTGAAAACGCGAAATGCTGAAAAAAGGAGCCGGCTCTAGCCGCTGAGGTGAAGTTGCTTACACGATCCACAATGCGACGTTCCCGCGGGTTGCTTAAACGACGGCTCGGGTTTGCGGCTCTATCGATTGCCCTCGTCGCGCTCATGGGCGCCGGAGACGACGGTGCTCGTTTCCGGCAACTTGGCCACAAGATGATGTGCGTGTGCAGCTGCAGCCAGATCCTTTTGGAGTGCAACCACGTGGGCTGCGCCTATTCGGATCGCATGCGCGGCGAATTGATGGCCGCCCTCGATCGCGGAGACAACGACGACCTCATTCTCCAGGGCTTTGTTCAGAAATATGGCCCGACCGTGGTCGCTGCTCCCACCACCACCGGTTTTAACCGCGTGGCCTGGATCATGCCCTTCCTGGCACTCGCGCTGGGACTGGCAACCACCATCCTCATCGTGCGCGCCTGGAGCAAGCGTCCCGCCCCGGCCGCTGCGGGCGCCGTCTTGCCGGTCACCGGCCCCGAACTTGATAGGTTCCGTAAGAAGGCGCAGGAGGATACCGAAATATGACGCCATTTGTCCTGTGTGTCTGCCTCCTATTTACAGCGGCAGTCGTGTTCTACGTTTTCTACCTGCCCGGCACATTGAAGCTGGACCCGAAGAAGACGCGCGCCGCGTATTTACGCGAACGCAGAGACGTCGTTTACGACAACCTGCGTGATCTCAACTTTGAATTTAAAGCCGGCAAATTTCCGGAGGCCGACTACCAGGCCATGAAAGCGTCTCTGGAAGAGGAAGCAGCTGCCATCCTGGCTGAAATCGCTCGCCTGGAAGCAGCGCCTTCATCAGTCGGCCCCATTGGCTCTCCAACTAAGCAAAAGAACTAAGCAAAAGAAAGGAGCGAGGATTTGAAGTCCTCAAACATTGTCATCCGGGGCGAGCGGGCACTTTTCTTGCTTGTGTTGCTGCTCAATTCAGCTTTCGCTTTGGCGCAAACCCTTACCGGCGCGGTCAAGAATGGCACCACCAACAAGCCCGCCGCCGGCGATGAAGTCGTTCTCCTCAACCTGGCGCAGGGCATGGAAGAGGCCGCCCGCACCAAGACCGATTCCAAGGGCAATTTCAGCTTCAAACTGCCAGCCGGCGATACGCCCCATCTCATCCGCGTGATCCATCAGGGGGTGACCTACCACCGTATGGCGCCTCCGGGAACAACCTCGGTCGAAGCGGAAGTCTTCGACGTGGCCAAGAAAGTCGAGGGCCTGAATGTCACGGCCGACGTCATGCGCGTCGAAGCGGATGACAACACTTTGAAGGTCGCCCGCCTGTTTGCGGTTGATAACCGGTCAAAGCCGCCAAAGACGCAGATGAATGATCAGAACTTCGAGTTTTATTTGCCGGAGGGCGCCTCCGTCGACACTGCCATGGCTAAGACCGCCGGCGGCCAGCCGATTAACGCCTCCGCGGTTCCGCAGAAGGAGAAGAACCGCTACGCCTTCATCTTTCCCCTGCGGCCGGGCGAGACCCAGTTCCAGGTCCAATATCATCTGCCGTATTCCGGATCAGCCAACCTCGACCCAAAGCCGCTCTACGGCATGGACCACTTCGTGATAGTGCTCCCGAAATCCATGCAGTTTTCCGGTCCGGCATCGTACCAGTCGATGCAGGATCCCGGACAAACGGATTCCCAGGTGGAAGTCGTTGCCAACGCCCAGGCCAACCAGTCGCTCGCGTTTAAGGTAGCGGGCACCGGAAATCTGCCGCCGCGGAACGAGTCGGGCGGCGGGGGAGGCGAGGGCATGGGCGGAGGCCAGGTGTCCGGCCGGGATTCCCGCCCCGGCGGAGGACTAGGACCGCCGAGCGATGCCCCGGATCCACTGGAGAAATACCGCTGGTACGTTCTCGGGGTCTTCGCAGTCATGTTGGCCGGGGGAGGTTATTACATCTCCCAGCGTGCTTCGGCCAGAGCCGGAGCGCTGCCGGGAATTGACCAGGATGAAACCGTCGAGGTTCGGCGCGCGTCCCCGGCCCGGCTGAGGAAAGCGGCGGCGGCGGCGGCTCCCGCGACCGCGGCGCCGGTCACCCTTCCTGCCAATTCGAATCACTCGGGCCTGCTGTTGCAAGCTCTGAAGGAGGAGTTGTTCGAGCTCGAGATGGAGCGGCAGCAAGGGCGTATTTCTCAGGAGGAGTACGAAAAAGCCAAGGCCGCGCTGGACCAGACGCTGCACCGTGCCGTCAAACGCGAAGCCCAGAAAGCCTGATCCACCAAGGCACGGGCGGGACGCCCGTGCCTCGCTCCGGGGTGGCAGCTCGTCATCGTGGGCAGAGCGCCGGCTCTTCGACGGATCTGGCGGGCACAACCGAGGCTGCCAGGAAAACTCCCCGCCTGAATCCCCCTTCCCGGGGTGACATCTATATGGTTGAGGTAGGTAGGTCATGGGCAACACTTTCAAAACGGCGTTCTTGTTGACCGCATTAACTCTGCTCTTGCTGTTCATCGGCCGAGCCTTGGGCGGGCAGAACGGCATGATCTTCGCGCTGGTCATTGCCGCGGTCATGAACTTCACCGCCTATTTCTTTTCCGACAAAATCGCCCTGGCCACCTATCGCGCTCAGCCGGTCACGCGGGAAGAACTGCCCCGCGTCTATCAGGTGGTCGAGCGCCTGACTCAGAGAATCGGGCTGCCGCTGCCGAAGATTTACGTGATCCCAATCGATTCGCCAAACGCCTTCGCCACCGGCCGCAACCCGCAACATGCTTCCGTTGCGGTCACGCAGGGAATTCTCAACCTGCTCAACGACGAGGAACTCGAAGGCGTGCTGGCCCACGAACTGGGGCACGTGAACAACCGGGACATCCTGATCAGCTCAATTGCAGCTACCATCGCCGGAGCTGTCACCATGCTGGCCAACATGGGCAAATGGGCCATGATTTTCGGGGGCATGGAGCGCGACGATCGCGACCGGGGCGGAGGGTTCGCCGCTTTGTTCATGTTGATCCTGGCGCCGATTGCCGCCATGCTGATCCAACTTGCCGTGTCGCGTTCGCGCGAGTATCAGGCCGACGCCAGCGGCGCACACTACACGGGAAATCCTTACGCTCTGGCCAGCGCTTTGCAGAAACTCGATGCTTACTCGCACCGCCTGCCGATGGCCGCATCACCCTCTACAGCACATCTGTTCATCGTGCAGCCGTTGCTAGGAATGAATTTCGGGAACCTGTTCTCAACCCATCCGCCCATCGCCAAGCGCATCGAGCGCCTGACCGGCCGCCCGGCGGAATTCGAGCCGTAGTTCCCGGTTCTCAGTTCCCGGTTCTCGGTGGTCGCGCAGCTGCGCAAAATGCTGCGTCTTTGGCCAACCACCGAGAAGCGACAACTGACAGCCGCTTTTATGACCTCCGTAACCCAAGTCCTCCTCAGCCTTCCTGACGGCCCATAGTAGAATCAGCCTTAATGCCCATTCAGACGGGAACTGCCACGACCTCTCGCGCTGCGCAACTGGAAAACGCGGTGCGCACGGTGATTCGCGGGAAAGACGAGGTAGTTCGCCTGGCGTTGGTCTCGATGTTTGCCCGGGGCCATCTGCTGATTGAAGGTGTGCCCGGAGTCGGAAAGACCACGCTCGGCCAGGCCCTGGCCCGCGCGCTCGATTGCAGCTTCCAACGTGTGCAGTTCACCAGCGACATGCTGCCTAGCGACGTGCTGGGCATCTCGATCTGGTCAGCAATCGAGCAGGCCTTCGAGTTCAAACGCGGCCCGGTCTTCACCAACATTCTCCTCGCTGACGAGATCAACCGCACCACGCCCAAGACCCAATCGGCGTTGCTGGAAGCAATGAATGAAGGCCAGGTCACGGTAGATGTGCACTCCTATCCTCTGCCCCAGCCATTCCTGGTGATTGCCACGCAGAATCCCGTGGAACATCACGGAACTTATCCGCTGCCGGAGTCGCAGCTGGACCGTTTCCTGATGCGCGCGCGCATGGGTTACCCGGGCCAAGACGCCGAACGCGAGATTCTCCGTTCCACTGCGGGAGCCGGGCAACTGGAGAAGATCGAGCGCGTGCTCAGCGGAGCCGATGTGTTAGAAATGCAGCAGGCCGTGGTCCGGGTGCGAGTCGACGACGCGCTGGTCGCCTACACGCTGGAAATTGTGAAGAAGACGCGCGAGTCCGAATATCTTTCTTTGGGAGTCTCACCTCGCGGCTCGCAGATGCTCTATCGCGCAGCCCAAGCCATGGCATTTCTGGAGGGGCGAAACTTCTGCACTCCCGAAGACTTCAAGCCGCTGGTCGTCCCCGTGTTCGCCCACCGCGTTGTCGTCAACGCACTCTATTCCTCGACGCTCAAGAAATCGGAGCAAGCTGAGCAAGTCCTCCGCGAAATCGTGGAGAGCGTGCCGGTACCGGTCTAAAGACCAGTTCTTGGTTGTCGGTTGCCAGTTCTCAGTTGAATGGTGCTATCAGAGATTGCTGACCATTTCTCCGTCAGGCATAATGTAGCCCCATGTCACTGCTACGATTCGTCATGCTCATGTCGCTCGTGGTCTGGCTGGGCGGCCTGATCTGCTTCGCGTTTGTGCTGGCACCGACTGTCTTTTCCGTGCTTCCCACGCGCCACCTGGCAGGCTCCGTCGTGAGCCCTTCGCTTAGCCGGCTGCACTGGATGGGAGTCATTTCTGGCATTGCTTTCCTCGTCAGTTCGATGACCTACGCCCGCCTGACCAGCGGGGCAGCGCACCCTTTTGCTGCGCGACACCTCTTCGTCTGCCTCATGCTGAGCCTGACCCTGATTTCTGAGTTCGGCATCTCGCCGAAAATGGCAGCTCTGCGCGCGTCCATGGGTCAGATCGACAATGTCGCCGTCAGCGATCCTGCCCGCGGGCAGTTCAACGCCCTGCACGTCTGGTCCACGCGGTTGGAAGCCGGTGTCTTGCTGCTGGGCTTACTGGTTGTTTACCTCACCGCGCGGCACGTCACCTGAGTATCAGAAAAATCCTCCCCCCAGCACAATCTCGCTTGTGTAATGCCGGCCGGCAACCTGCCTGCTATTGCCGTTCACCGATCCTGCCGCCCACCCATGCGCAGGGCAAGGCCGTGGCGATGAGCGCGAGTCCGAAAGCGGGCCCGCGGTTCCCGGTTGCTATCGCGGCAGCGGTGCTTAAAACAATGCCCAGCAACGCGCCTGCCTCGAGGGGGCGACGGGGCGCAAACCGCGCCGTGACCTAGCTGCCGATAACGCCATAGACGATGCGATAGGCGGTCGCCTGCGCGAACCACGCGTCAAGCATGGGGCGGCCCCCGGGGGATATATCCCCTATTACGACGTGCAGCAGTCGGTCTGTCCCCAGCGAAAGTACTCGGACCTACTACGAAGCCAAAAGAATCGCACCCGCGCTTCGCCAAATTCTCGGGCGGCGCTGATTCGTTCTTGCCCTTGAGGGTGTTCCATCGAGTCCTCTTGCACGAGTTGGAGGGAACTAAACTAACACCCGACTACTCTGATCCTGGCTCCATAAGCCAAAGCGTCTTGTCATCTTATCGGAACACTGCTCCCGGTGCGAAGGTGGCCCGCATCCCCGCTCTGCGATGCCCCTTCCTGTTATTCTGCCTAACAACAGCCAGACGCCAGCAGCCAGGAGCTAGAAGCTTGTATGAAAACCGGCATCATCGGCCTGCCGCAGGTGGGCAAGAGTTCGCTGTTCCGCATCCTGACCAAGGCCCAACTCTCCGAGCACGCGTTCGCCAATCCGCGTGAGGCGCATGTTGGAGTTGCCAAAGTTCCCGACGACCGCCTCGACCGTCTCGCCGCTCTCTACAATCCCAAAAAGCTGGTGCACGCTTCGGTGGAGTACGTAGACGTGGGCGCCATCGGTCAGGAAGCCCTGAGGGAAACCGCCTACATCGGTCACTTGCGGCAGGTAGACGCCCTGACGCACGTCGTTCGCGCCTTCGAGGACTCCGCGATCCCGCACGTGGGAGAGATTGAGCCGCTTCGCGACATTAAGAACGTTGAGTTCGACCTCATGATCACGGACCTCGGCCAGATCGAGAAACGCCTGGAACGCCTGGAAAAAGACTTAAAGAAGATGCGCTCGCCGGAACTGGAGCATGAATTCGAGCTCCTGAAGCGTGCCAAGGCGCAACTGGAAAGCGAATGTCCACTGCGCGAAATGGAGATGACTGCCGAGGAGAAAAAGCGTATCCGCGGATTCATGTTCCTGAGCGAAAAGCCGATCCTGAACGTCCTCAACATCAACGAGAGCTCCGATCTGGGCAAGGAATTAGAACACGCGGTTCGGAACTATAAGCTGAACGAAGTCGTCTCGCGCCCGAACGCAGCCGCGACCGCCATTTGCGGCAAAGTCGAAGCCGAACTCTCACAAATGAGCGATGCCGATGCGGCCGAGTTCCTCTCCAGCTACGGACTCAAAGAGAGCGGCCTCGTACGACTCATTCGCACTACCTATGCCCTGCTTGGCTTGATTTCCTTTTTCACCGTTGGCGAAGACGAGTGTCGCGCCTGGACCATTCCCGCCAACACCCGCGCCGTGGAAGCCGCCGGTGCCATACATTCCGATCTCGAGAAACACTTCATCCGCGCCGAAACCATTCACTGGGATCAACTGCTGGAAGCCGGCTCGGAGGCCAACGCCCGCGCCAAAGCTACGCTGCGCCTGGAAGGCAAGGATTACATCGTGAAGGATGGTGACGTGATGCATGTACGGCACTCTGGATGAGTACCCAGTACCTCGTGAAAGAGCAGTCAGGAAGGGGGGCAACAGGACAAAGACCGGAGCGCCTGGCAAAAGGCTATGGATCGGGTTGCCGAATCTACAAAGTGACCGGGAGTCTTCCGGGGCGGGAGGTTTACAGTCGTACGGATCAGATCCGTCGCGCTGCTGTCTCGGTCGCAAGCAACATCGCGGAAGGACAGGCCCACTACAACCAGGGAGAATTTTGCATTTCTCCCGTCATTCGTCGGGTTCATGGGCAGAGCTTGAGACCTGGCCCCTGATTGCACAACGGCTAAGCCATGCGAGCGCGGATGACGTGCAAGGGCTGCTGGAGCGAGTTAATGAACTTGGCCGAATCTTAAATGGCCTCATCGAGTCTCTCGACGCATGAGTCTTGCTTTTTCTGGGTACTAAGTGCTGGGTGCTGGTATTCTGCTCCGCACTAATGAACCCCATCCTTCTCAGTTTGCTGCTCGGTCTGACGGCAGCGGCCGCCAACGTCTTTGGCGGGGCCATCATCGTGCAAAAGCATTGGGAGCGTTCTTATCTCAGATATTTTGTGGCTCTCGGCGCGGGATTCATGCTGGCAACGTCCATGGTGGAGATGGTTCCCCTAAGCCTGGTGTTGCGCGGCAAAAACGCCGCGTTCCTGGTTTTGCTCGGCTATCTCATTATTCATTTCTTCGAGCATACGGTCACACCGCATTTCCACTTTGGCGAAGAAACTCACACCGACGAGTTCGTGCAAGTGCATAAAAGCTATTCGGTGCTGATCGGCCTGATGATTCACACCTTCTTTGACGGCATCGCGATCGCCTCAGGGTTCATCATCTCCAGTTGGCTGGGCTGGGTTATCTTTCTTGCCGTCTTCCTGCACAAGATTCCCGAAGGCTTCACGATTTCCTCCGTCATGCTGGCCAGTGGGCGGAGCCGCGGAGTGGCCTGGGGAGCCTCCATGCTGCTGGGAGTCGCCACCGTCGCGGGCGTGATGACCATGGCGATATTCCGCCGCGAAGTCAGCGCCGGCCTGCCGCTCGCCGCCGGCGTGACGATCTACGTCGCCGCTTCCGACCTGGTTCCCGAAGTCAACAAAGAGCCCGGCGTAAAAATGGCTTTATTGGTATTTCTGGGCGTGGGAGCGCTGTTTCTGTTGGACCACTTCTTCCATCTTCACTAGTGCCGGGCGCCCGCCGTCTTTGCTAACGGCCGGCGAGGCGACCAGCTACTCAACTTGATGTTTGGCCGTGTATCCTTCGCGGGCAATGATCTGATATTTGACCTCTTTGCCCTTCTGGTCGCGCACCTTCAACGGACTGCCATCGGGTCCCACCAACTCAATTTTCAGTTTGCGGTAGCTGCCATCGAGTTTCGTGTTGGTAGGGTGATAGGCGAGGTTGTACTGGTTGCGCACGTCGGCCGAAATGTCGTGAAAGATCTCCGGCAACTCGCCTTCGAAGCGCGGGAAATAGGCTCGTCCGCCGGTCAGCTTGGCAAACGTGTTCATCTGGTTGTCGGCTTGCAGCCAGTCCGTGCTT
>QIAU01000210.1 GCA_003225055.1 Acidobacteriota bacterium | reverse complement strand
TGTTCGAGTTTCACCGAGGCCGTGAGCTCTTGGCCGTCGCGCAGCACCTTCACCTGAACCACGTCGCCCACCTTGCTGCGTCGGAGAGCATCGGTGAAGTCGTACAGGTTCTTGATTGGCTTGTCGTTGAACTGCACCAATGTGTCTCCCGCTTTCAGCCCCGCCTTTGCAGCAGGCGACCCCGGCCGGACGTCGGAGAATCTCACTCCCCTTTCCACCTGGCCGAAATCCGGGATAGAGCCGAAGTAGGGTCCATAGCCGCCACCTCCCGTTCCGCCCACCGGCTTGTCTTCCACGACGGCAACAAACGTGGGTGGTGTGGAGGCGTTCGCGAGTTGCAATCCCACATCGGATATCAGCTCGAGCAGCCGCGCAGCCGCGCTGGCGTTGATCTTCTCCCAGGTGTCAGAGGGTTTGTGATAATCGGAGTGCAGTCCGGAGAAAAAGAACAGCACCGGGATATGCTTGCTGACAAACGAAGTGTGATCGCTGGCGGCATAGCCTCCCGCCGAGTATTCAAGCTTCAAGCCGGACTTGCTTTGCGCGTCTTCTAGCAACATCTTAAAACTTGACCCGGTTCCGACTCCTCCGACGTAAACCTTGTCCTCCCGGATGCGGCCGATCATGTCCATGTTCAGCATGGCCACTGCCTTGTCCAGCGGAAGCGTCGGCGCCTTCACCCACTCCGCTGAACCGAGCAGTCCTAGCTCTTCTCCCGCAAAAGCAGAAAACAGGATTCCGCGCTGAAACTGGCCCTTCTGCGGTGCCAGCAAGCGAGCTAGCTCAAGAAGGCCTGCCGTGCCCGAGGCATTATCGTCGGCGCCGGGGTGAATCTGGCCGATCTCGGAGGGGGCCAGAGAATCGAAGTTGCCGCGGCCCAGGTGGTCGTAGTGCGCCCCGATGATGATGTACTCATCGGTTCTCCCCGGAAGATATGCGAGCACATTGTTTACTGTCGCGCGTGTGCTTTCGATATTCACATTCAGGGAGGCACGCAGGTTCTCGGGGAAGCTGAAAGACGCAGGCTTTGAGGAGGTGTTGATCTGGTTCTGGACATCGGCTAGGGATTTGCCCGCTGCCTGGAACCAGCTTTCTGCGACCGCATTCTTTACGTGCACGAAGAGAATGCCAGCATCTTCCGGTCCGCTGACACTCCCAAATCTCGTCAAAAGATCCTCTTCACCCTCGCCCAATTTTCCATTGATGAGAACGATTGCCTTTGCTCCATGATTTCTCGCATTGATCGCCTTGGTGACGAGCTGTGAGTGTTGCGTCAGCCCGTGGTGCCCGGTCTTTGCCGCGAAGCCAGCAGGTTCATAGCGCAGAACTACGGCGATCTTGTCTTTCACATCCAGAGCACCGTAATCGTCATACTGAAACTCGTTGGCCGAAGCGCCGTATCCGGCGAACACCAGGGCCCCACTAGCCGAGCCCGAAGACGAGAAGCTGAAAGGGACGAAATCCTGATTCGACTGCAACTCGCTCTTCGAGTCTCCAGTCTGGACCGTGAAGCGATTGCCCGATCTCAGCCGGGCGCCGGTGACCACTGTGAACGGCTGGAGATAAGAACTCGTGCCCGCCGGCTTAAGTCCCAGCTTCTTGAGCCGGTTCTCGATCAACTGCGCGGCCAGAGTCAAGCCCTTCGTCCCGTCCCCCCGCCCTTCCATGGCAGGACTGGTCAAGGCTTTGACGTCCTCCAAATAATGTTGCGCGTCGACGCTGCCAACTGTCGCCAGCGAAACTGCTGCCAACGCCAGGATGGCTACAATCTGTGGTCCTCGGGCCCAGCGCTTCGTGGGGTTTTGTCGACTCGATAAAGTGAGCATAGGTTGAAATACGGCTGGGGAGAAATCGTATTTGCTGGCGGGCAAAGTGTCAATTAAAGGTAAGAAGAAACGAGAGGAAACATGTAACTGATCCAACAACAATTCTGAAATCCCGAATCACTCGTGCCAGCGACAGGCTCAGGGGCCTCAAAGTCATGAGCAGCGATGCCAATCCGCGATCTGGCGGAAGCTGGCCCCGAGTGGTTAGGAGCCTAGAAGGACAGTGGACGGGCTTTCGAGTTTCTCCAAACTGGCGGCGAGCCACAAGACGGATTTCTTGAAGCGCAGAAGACCTCTGGTGCAGAGCGGCTGCGTTGTCACGACGCTAGCGACGGGAGCATTAGCGCGATGGCCTTTTCAGATTCCGCTGATGTGTCATGGCCCGCAAGAATTCGGCGGAGATGTTCGTTCGTCCACACTTTTGCCATGAGTTCACCTCTTCGATCTGAGATTGTGGGGATTGCTTGCCAGGGTATGACTCCCGGGACAAGGACCCTCTTGTCGGGAGTCATCAGCCGCCCGGCGTGGAGGCAGGATCAGCGGTTAACGGTGAATTCCTTGACCGGCAGTGACAACTTCAATGTTCTGATGCGGAGCGAAGTCAAATGGCTGCAAGAACCTGCGAGATTCGGCTATCGAACCCACGAGAGCCACGCCCAAGCGAAGAATAAAGTCGCCAAGGTGACGGGCAGGCCGGCGCGAAAATATTCGCGGAAACCGATAGCCACCTCGGGCCGGGCGCGCTCGACGACGATGATGTTGGCAACTGAGCCGGTGATTGTGAGATTTCCTGATAGCGTGCTGGCCATGGCCAAGATCAGCCAAGCCGTGTGCGGATCGGCGAATCCCGGGATGAGGGACTTTAGGAGCATGACCGCCGGGACATTGCTGAGAAGGTTGGACAAGGCAGCAGTAACCACCGTGAAGCTGAAGGCGTGTTGGAGATTCCAATGTGTGGCAAAAATCAGCAGGTGATTCGTGAGCCCGGCATTCTCCGCACCACCAACGATCAGAAATAGTCCTATGAAAAAGACCAGCAGACCCCAGTCAATCTGCTCGTAGAGCCTGCGCGGTTCTAGGGTGTGCTCGATCAGCAGGACGGCCGCACCCAGTGCGGAGATCATTGCGGGCGGCACGCCAGCGAAGAATCCGACCACGACCAAGGCCATGACCGCGCTCGTCTTCCACATCTGGGGCATCTTCGGCGGTGCCGGCACGGCTTCTACGACCAGCGCGTCTGCCCCCGGTGCACGCAGGTAGAGCCAGTGGAGCACTGCCCAGTCAATAAACAGCCCAACCCCGGCGATCGGGCCCAGGTGAAACAAAAAATCGCGGTAGCCGATGTGAGAGAAGGATCCAATCAACATGTTCTGTGGATTGCCGGTGATCGTGGCTACACTGCCGATGTTCGAAGCAGTGGCCACCGCAAGCAGGTATGGCAGCGCCGGGACACGCATCCGGCGAGTCACAGTCAGTACGAAGGGTACCAGCACAAGGCAGATGATGTCGTTTACGAAAAAAGCCGAGAGCACCCCGCTAGTGAGGATCACCGTTGGGAGAAGGTGACGCGGGTGTAGGCGTTGAATAACAAGCTCGGCGATCCACTCGAAGAAGCCGAGCAAGTGGAGATTGCCGACGATGAGCATCATGGAGAACAACAAAACGAGGGTGCTGAAGTCGATGAACCGCAGCGCCTCGGCAGGATGCACAACCCGGAAGGCGAATAACAATGCAGCGCCGATGATCGCTGCTCCTGGTCGGTCGATCTTCATGCCTGGGAATTTTCCGAGCGCAAACACTAGATAGCTAGCAAGGAAGACTGCGTACGCAGCCGCCGTCTGAAGCTCGGGAAGCGTATGGGCGGGCAGAAGAGCCATTTGGTTCCGATCACCATCGTACATCCCCGTAACGAACACCTCGGAGTGAGCAACGGGAACTCGACTGCTGTACGGCATGTTCCGCTACGGGATGAAATTCGTGGGCAGGGGAGCGGAATTTTGCGAGGCTCAACACCGCAAGCGGCAGATCAACCATCTCAAGTCGAAAGCTGCCAAGCTGGGATTTCAAGTCATCGAAGCTCCGGCAGCCTAAAAGCGACGAGTTTCTGAGGAGAGAAAATGAATGGGAGCGACGAGCAGGCATTACGTGGAGTTAATACGATTGAAGCACCACTACATGGGAGATTGAAAACATTCCGCACGACAACCTAATCCATTTTTCGGGACCAGACGTCATGCGCCTTCACGGCGCACCACCGAGCATGGAAATACAGCTGCGTCGCATAGCCCCCGGAGTGCAGCAACGTTCGTAAGCTGTCTGCACAGGCCATTTTTCTATTTCCATGGCAGGGGGTCGGAGGTTCAAATCCTCTCTCCCCGACCAACATTTCCGCTTTTCAGGTTCAGCAAGTTAGAGAGGCACCCATACTGCGCTTTTGAACTCGGCGTCCTCTGCATTGGAATCGATTCTCCGGCGTAAGGCGGGTCTCCCGCCGCTACCAGCATCACCCATTGGTACCGGCGGTTGCCTGACGTTGCAGGCCAAGGACCTACTTCTTCATCCGCGGAAGCTTGGCTAGAGCCATAGGTTCGGCAGCTCACCAGATCTCAAGCTGCAGTCTGCGATAGCTCGCGATCAATTCAAAATCCGCTCGATCTGAGGTCACCAGACGCGCTCCTGCAGATCTGGCGGTCAGTGCGATTAATAGGTCAAAGTGCAAATCGCGAAGCTTTTCCCCATGAAAGCCTTTATCAACACGGATTTTGCTAAGCAGGCGTCCGGATTCGAGCCAATTGTTTTCGGTTGGTGTCAGGATTGGATGGTTGCGAGCAAGTCGTTCGACAAACTCTTGCTCGGAAGACTTGGTGGCTCCCCGGCTGAGTTCCGCGAGCACCACG
>QIAU01000151.1 GCA_003225055.1 Acidobacteriota bacterium | reverse complement strand
GTTTAGGCGTTGGCCTGGCGTTCTTTGTGGCCTTCGCCGGCTTTCAGAGACTTGCCCGGAATTCGGTGGCTCGGAAACCTGATCAGGAACGGGCTGCGTCCGCCGGATCCTGAGCTTACAAAGTCGATGTTGGTGGATGGCGGCCCGATAGAGGGACATCGTCTCGGGGTAGAGTTTTAGGTTGATCGTCTGGTTCTGCGTTCTTGTAGGTGCACTCCCAGAGCCCGAACCGGCGCTGGCGGTGAGCGTGACCGCAGTCCCACTTGGAAGGTCCGCCGTGCACGTAGTCGGACAATTGATCCCGGCTGGAGTACTCCCGACACTTCCCGTACCTGTCACTACGACCGTAAATTGTGCCTGCTGTGGCGGGGAAGGCGGCGCGTTTCTGGACGCTCCGCCGCAAGCGTTCTGCCCGAGAATGGCGAAGAGGACAACCAAGAAGCGTGGGAAGGTGAAGCACTTACTTCCGCCTCATCACTCAGCGGCCAACTCCTGAGGAGGACAGGTTCGAACCGGAGAATAGCTTAAATAGTCCCGAGTAGCTGCCAATAAGGTTAATTCTGCACCTTTCTGCGAGCTACTCTGTAAGCCCGCGTCAAAATCTCTACAGACTTGGTCCCTGCAGGTCTTCATTTGCGCCCTTCGCGAACCCGAATTTTGCGGAGAGTTGTCAGCGATGAATTTCGCAGGACACTACATTCTTAAATTGTCGAAAACCCTGCGTCGCTCATCAGTAGATAAGAGCAGCCTCCTTGTCATGAATCTCGGTCCGCGATGCACATCGCGAATACCAGGCGCAGCGGTTACAATCGGTCGATAACTGGAGGTGAAGAAATGATGTTACCTGAAATGATGTTACCTAAGCGTCCACTTGGCATCGGCAATGTCACGATCACGGCCACCGGTTTTGGAGCTTGGGCGCTGGGTGGTGGCGGTTGGGCTTACAGTTGGGGACCCCAGAACGATAACGCCTCCATCGCCACCATGCGGCACGCGCTGGAACTTGGAATCAATTGGATCGATACCGCGGCAGTGTATGGTCTGGGCCATTCCGAAGAGGTTGTTGGCAGTTTGTTGCGAGAGGTGCCGGCGGCCGAGCGACCGCTGGTCTTCACGAAGGGCGGCCTGGTGTGGGATAAGCGCGACCGCAAGGCAGAGCCGCGGCGGGTGCTCAAGCCGGAGTCAATTCGCCAGGAGTGTGACGCGTCCTTGCGGCGGTTGGGCGTGAAGCACATTGATCTGTACCAATTTCATTGGCCCGACGAAGTCGGCACGCCGGTTGAGGAGTCTTGGGAGGAGATGGCGCGCTTGGTGGAAAATGGGAAGGTGCGTATGGCTGGCGTCTGCAACTTCGACGTGCCGCTACTGGAGCGCTGTGAAGCCATCCTGCACGTGGACTCCTTGCAACCGCCTTTCTCGCTGATAAACCGCAACGCTGCCGCGCGCGAAATTCCGTGGTGCGCCGCGCACGGAACCGGCGTGATCTGCTACAGCCCGATGCAATCCGGATTGTTGACTGATACTTTTACGGCCGAGAAGGTGGCCAAGCTGGCCAAAGACGATTGGCGGCGCCGTCATCCTGATTTCCAGGAGCCAAATCTGAGCCGCAATCTGGCATTGCGTGATGCTCTTGCGCCCGTCGCGAAGCGGCACAATACTACGGTCTCCGCAGTGGCCGTGGCGTGGGTGATCGCCTGGCCCGGCGTCACGGGAGCGATGGTTGGTGCTCGTTCACCCGAACAGGTAGATGGCTGGATCGGCGCCGCTGGCCTGAACTTGACGACGGCTGACCTTGAGGAAATTGGAGAGGCTATCGAGCGTACGGGTGCCGGCAGCGGTCCAACCATGCCGCAATCGCGCAAGGCGGCGTAGGCGGATTTTGTGTCCGCGCGGCACAAGCGACTTCTGCAGGAAGGCAGGGACCCAAGAGTCGCCTCGGCGAAGGTCAAAATGACTTAAGTCAGCTTGGAGAGTATAAAATTTCCTCTATCCTTGCCGGTTTGCCCTTGGACCGGGGTGACTGCTTACCGGCTTTCGTTCTGTAAGTTGCTGATATCAAAAGTTTATATTGTCACCGCCTGTGACTCGGGAATTGGCATCACCCTTGCTTAGCTACAGAGCGGGACGGCCAGAGTAGATCCCCAGGGACTCAAAAACTCAAGTTTCATTAGAATTTAAGGGATTCAGAAGGAGCCCTCTAAAGTATGAACCGCACTTCGCTGCTAATTGCTCTCCTGGCAATGGGCATGTTGGCCTCGGTAGGATGCGCCAGCAAGAACTACACCCGCCAGCAGACGACCCCGCTGATTAATAAAACCAACGAACTGGATGACCTGACCGCCAAGAACACTAACGATATCAAGGATGTGGAAGCGCGCGCGATGGCTGGCATCCAGCAGGTCCAGAACAGGGCTGCAGAAGTCGACCAGAAGGCTGTGGCTGCCGGCAAGCAGGCCGATGAGGCCCAGACTCTGGCCAATTCTGCCACCCAGCGCGTCGATGTCCTCTCCAACACCGTCGCCAACCTGGATAACTATCGTCCGGTTGCCGAAACCGCAGTGCTTTTTGGCTTTGACAAGGACAATCTAACCAAGAAAGACATGGAAGCGCTCGACGAGCTGGCCAAGGAAATTCCGAACGCCAAGGGATTCATCATCACGCTGGAAGGCGGGACCGATTCGACGGGCAGCAAGGAATACAACTATGATCTCAGCCAGCGCCGAGCTGACTCGGTGATCCAGTATCTTGCTTCCAAGCACAACGTGCCAGCCCACAAGATTTATTTGATTGGGTTAGGCAAGGATCATCCGATCGAGTCGAATAAGACCCCCGCGGGCCGGGCCAAGAACCGCCGCGTGAATATCAAGTTGATGACCAACACGACCGGTGAGGGAACGCAGCCACCGGTCAACCCGAGCCCCTCGGCGAGCACACAGCCGCCGTCCGGTCAGAATTAAGTTTCCCTCCTCCCCGGAGGACTTCGCCAACCAGGCCGCTCAGCCCCATGAGCGGCCTGTTTTTAGCTCTATATATCTCTCGCGATAAAGATAAAATAGGGACGAATGCGAACTACTCTGGTTTCAGTGGTCGTGTTGGTGCTTGGCGCCTTAGTTGTCGCACAGAGTTCGTCTACCAAAGTCCCTTCCAATCAGGCTCCGCCGCGTTCTGACCAATCTGCCGGTACGGCTCCGCGCTCCTCCGAGGAGAGTTCCAGCAAAGACAGGAGCGTAGATATCAGTCCTCCTAAGGATGATTCCAAGGCTCATCCCTTCAGCGATTCTGCCGTCTCCGAAGCCGGGGCAGATGTCGAGGAGTTCCGTCCCTGGGACCCGCATCGTGCCGCCAAAGATGTGGAAGTTGGCGATTTTTACTTCAAGCGCAAGAACTATCATGCGGCTGAGGCTCGCTATCGGGAGGCACTTGTTTACAAGTCGAACGACGCCATGGCCACCTTCGGTCTAGCTCGATGCCTGGACAAGCTTGGGAAACCCGATGAGGCGCGGGAGAAGTACGAAAGCTACCTGAAGATCTTGCCGCAGGGGCCGCATGCCGAGGAAGCGCACAAGGCTCTGGACAGGCTCAATAATGAGGGACAAAAAGCGAAGAAGTAGCGCGGAATTTTGTGACTTACGCCCCATAGCTAAAGCTACCTAGCGGCTTCCTTGCAGGCGGGCAACTGCGCCGATTGCATGGAGAAAGATACGCAGGTGCGGCACAACTTCCAAGCCTCGCGCCGCTCTTTGAGAGCATCGTTGTACAACTGACGGCACACTTCCAGCGTCGAAAACAAGACTTCCCGCTGTTTGCGGTTTGGCCACAGCCGATATTTATACGTTCTTCTGACTTTCGACATATGGTTGGATGACCGCCAGCGGCGCCCCCCCGACGGTGGACACGAAATAGCTGTTCGTCCCCAGCGTCGGCAACCGTGATTTCAGGGTGCGAAATTCCTGCCGCAAGCTGTGCGAGGAAACCCCCTTGAGGTGCTTAACCAACCGATGGATACCCAACTGCGGGTCTACTTCTACCAGCACGTGTACGTGGTCGGTCATGATTTCCAGAGCCATGATTTCGGCACGATATTTGTTTGCCACTTGTCTAAGCACCTGTTCGCACCGTTTAG
>QIAU01000150.1 GCA_003225055.1 Acidobacteriota bacterium | reverse complement strand
CCACACAATGGTACTTGCTTGAATAGACCACGTTGTGGTTTGATTTGTAGCCTTCCAGGGCCATACGGATGTTTATACCTAATGAAGCAATCTAAGACAAGGCAAAATCACGCCTTATATCCCCAGCCCTAAAGGGCGGGGCTTTACGGCGCTTCTCGGTAAAGTTAGGTAAATAGGCTAAATCCCGGTTTGACAATTCTTTACGTGGAATTGCTTGGCGATTATTGTAAAAATGAGACGGGAATGGACCGCATCTTGGTCATCGACGACGATGTGGAGTTATGTAGCCTGGTAGGGGAGTACCTCGCGTCGGAGGGCTTCAAGGTGGAAGCTGCCTATGATGGAGAGCGCGGTCTGGAACGGGCTGTCAAGGGCGAGTACATCCTGGTTGTGCTCGATGTTATGTTGCCCGGCATTAATGGCTTCGAAGTGCTGCGACGAATTCGTGCCACCTCGCGGATTCCCGTCCTGCTGCTGACTGCGCGTGGGGAAGATGTGGACCGCATTGTTGGCCTCGAGATCGGCGCGGACGATTATCTGCCCAAGCCGTTTAATCCTCGGGAGCTGGTGGCGCGAATTCGCGCCATCCTGCGGCGAACCAAAGACGGGAAGTCGGCCGCGGCCAGTGTACCGGAGATTCTGAAGGTCGGCGACATTGAACTGGATCCTGCAACCCGCACCGTGCGGCAGCAGGGAAAGCAGGTCGAGTTGACTTCGGTGGAATTCAGTCTGCTGGAAGTCTTGTTGCGCGAGGCCGGGCGCGTAGTCACCCGCGAGCGGCTGGCTACCACGGTTTTGGCGCGCAAGTTTTCCCCTTTCGACCGCAGCATTGATATGCACGTCAGCAAGGTGCGGAAGAAACTCGGGGACACCGAGGGTGGCGCGGAGCACATCAAAACCGTAAGGGGCGCCGGATATATTTTTACGCGTCCACGGGAAACTGAGAGCAAAACTTCATGAGGAGTCTGTTTCTCAAAATTTTTCTTTCCTACTGGCTGGCCCAGGCGCTATTTGTAGTGCTGGCTATTCTGGTTACATTGGCCGTGCGTCCGCAGACAGACCCCCGGGGTGAGTATTTTCGGATCAACACCGCCATGCAGGCAGCCCAGGCTTACGAACATGGCGGAAAAGCGCAGGTGGCCAATCAGTTGGAAGAGAGGGAACGATCGGTTCACGACCGGGTTTTCCTGTTTGATGACCAGGGACGGGAACTCTCGGGACGAAGGGTGCCGCAGTGGGCCTTGCAGTTGGCGGCGGGTGTCCAACCCAAACCGGCCGGATTGTGGGGGCGTTTAGAAGGGGATCGCCGAGCCGCTCAGGCGATTGTCGCTCCAAGCGGGAAACGTTACACCCTGGTGATCGAGCGCCCGGCCCCGCCGCATTTCTTTTTCGGTCCAAACCGAACGCCTGGCCTGGGAATTTTCATTGCGATTCTCTCGTCGGGATTGGTTTGCTTCCTGCTTGCCCGTTATCTGACCGCGCCGGTAGTGCGGCTGCGGGAAGCCACACAGAAGTTGGCCGCGGGTGATCTGACCGCACGCGCAGGAACTGTAGGCAGCCGCCGCAGAGACGAAATCGCCGAACTGGTGCGCGATTTCGACGGCATGGCGGAACGCCTGGAAAATCTGGTCAACGCCCAGTCCCGATTGCTGAATGATATTTCCCACGAGCTGCGCTCGCCGTTGGCTCGCCTGAACGTGGCGCTGGGGTTGGCCCGCCAGCGCACCGGCCCCGAAGCTGCGCCCACACTGGATCGCATGGAGTTGGAAGCCAACCGTCTCAACGAGCTGATCGGACGTCTTCTGGTCCTGGCGCGCATGGAGGGGGGCGAAGAGGCGGTGGAGAAATCGGAAATCCACCTGGAAGATTTGGTGCGGGAGATTGCGCAGGACGCCGAGTTTGAAGCTCAGGGCCGAAATTGCCGGGTCAAGTGTGAGGTCGTCGACGATGCCGTGGTGTCGGGCAATGTCGAGCTTCTTCATAGCGCAATCGAAAATGTGGTTCGCAACGCGATGCGCTACACCCAGGGGGGGACGGAAGTGGAAATCCGGCTCGAGCAGATAGAGGAAGCGAACGGGCCGCAAGCGTTAGTCCGGGTGAGCGACCAAGGGCCGGGTGTTCCGGAAGCTTCCCTCGACAAATTATTCCAGCCCTTCTATCGACTGGATGATGCCCGTGAGAGGCAGACGGGTGGCGTGGGCCTCGGCCTAGCCATCGCCGAACGCGCTGTGCGCCTGCACGGAGGCTCAGTGCGAGCCGCCAATCGTCCCGCTGGCGGCCTGGTGGTTGAGCTTCGGCTGCCTGCCATCGCCCAACCGGCAGCGGCCCTGTCTCCCGCATATGTTCTATCCAGTTCGAAATCCTCGTGAGCCCGAGCCAGTGCACTCGACCTGGCCTTCGTCTGATCTGTAAGTTGCTCTTTCTTGCGCTTTCCTGATACACAATTATGGATTCCGATACAGATTGAGTCGGTCTGATTTGCAGGTGCACTGCCGACTGGCTTGAGGGTTCGGCAAACGGCGGGAGAAAAAATGTTGATGAGGCTCAGCTGGCTAACCCTGGTTGCGATCGCGGTATTCGTTCTCGTGAGCTGTGGGAAGAATTCCAAGTTCCCCACCAGCAACACGATGTACGTCGCGACCCAGAGCTCAGCGCAGGTTTGGGGTTATCGGGCTAATTTTAATAACGGGAGCTTGGCGACGATCAACGGCTCGCCCTTCACGGCTCAGGCCGCTTCCGCCATCCTCATCGATCGGGCCCAAAGCTTCGCCTATCTTGCCACTACGGCCAACGGGATCTGGCGTTTCTCTTTCGATCTAAATGGGTCTTTGGTTCCGGTTAGCGGAAATCCGGTGAGCGCGGGCATTAATCCAGTAGCCGTGGCCATGGATTCGGCAGGCAAGTTTCTCTTCGTGGCCAATCAGGGAACAGGCGTTGCAGGTTCCAACTCCAGCAGCATCTCAGTTTTTTCCGTGGGATCAGGCGCCGCCTTGACCGAAGTTCAGGGCTCTCCGTTCGTAGTGAAGCTGCCTCTGAACTCCCCGGTTGCCAATCCCAACCCTACGGCGGTTGCGTTGGTCGTTCAGCCGGCGCTGAATCTGTTGTATGTTGTCGATGAGAACGACGGTTACGTACTGACCTATCCCATTGATCCCGGCACGGGAGTACTGCCGGCAAATTCCACGCAGGCCACGCTTGCTGGAACGGCACCTGCCGCGATTGCGATGAATCCCGCCGGCTCTTACCTGTACGTGGCCAATGCCGGTTCGAACAACATCAGTGGATTTGGCATCGCTCGTCTTGGAAATCCGCTGGGCCTCGCGCCCGGCACTCTGACTGCTATGGACAAGTCGCCGTTCGCTGCCGAACTTGAGCCGGTGTCCGCGGCGGTGGATCCCTCAGGTCAGTTCCTCTACGTGGTGGACCAGGCTTCTAATCAAATTTCTGGTTATCGCATCACTGCTACCACGGGGGATCTGACGCCTACCGTTGGATCTCCCTACAATACCGGCGCAGGTCCGATCTTTGTCGCCATATCTCCTATCAACAAATACTTGTACGTATCGAATAATTCCGCGGCAACGATTTCGGGTTTTGCGATTGATCCCAATGGCGGCAATTTGGCAGCCGTGTCGTCCGCCGTGACTACGGGCACGCAACCGACGGGGATCGCCTTCGGCAAATAAGGCCGGGTCCCTGGTCTCGGTGGGTTCTCACCGGCGGTCTGTGGGGGACGAAATTCAACCGATTCCGACGCTTGCTTCCCCCCTTCCCTCCCGGGGGTGCCGTGGCCGCTCCCTTACGGGAAGCCCACCGGTTCCCCACCTTCATCGGGTCGGCTCGACCGTTGGCTGCCCGCACTTGCCGAGATAGGCACCGGCTGAAAAGGGGTCCTTCGACTCCGCTCATCCTCCGTGCCGGAGGACAACCTCGGCTCCAGGATCACCGGGCTTACTTTTTACCGAGAGATGACAAATTCAAGTTTTCGGGCACGGCGACAGGAGAAAACCGGTTGCGAGGCAGACGCAAGAGAACATTTTCAGCGGGGGGGAGAAGAGTAGAACAAGTGGAAACCTAGGTGGGCACTTTCAGGATTAAATATCCACCAATCATTCCAAAAAAGAAGTCAGGCGCCCAGGCAGCCAGGCCGGGCGGCAACTGGCTGACATTGCCCATCGATTCCGACAGCCCCGAGATGGTCCAATAGAGGACCGCGATGCCGATTGCAATGGCCACGCCGGTCAGGGCGCCACGGCGTCCGGCGGAAAGCGCAAAAGGTATGGCTAGGACCGCCATCACAAACGTGATCAAAGGATAAGCGAACTTTTTCTGTAATTGCACGCGCAGCCGCACTACTTCAAATCCGCTCTGCTCGAGATCGTGGATGTATCGCTTAAGCTCTTGATAGTTCATCTCGGTGAACTGCTTTACCTCTTTCTTGAAATAGAGAGGTGGTTCACTCAGGGCAGAAAAGGTAGCCACGTCAAAGGTGTGATAGTCCTGGATAGCGGGTCCGCGCAACTGACGGTCCCAGCCCTGCTCGCAAATCCACTTCTCGAGATTCTCCCCCCAATGGGCGCGCGTGGCGTAAATCCTTTCCGTAAGCTGAAACGTACTTGGGTCGTACGCGAACACGGAGAGACTGCCGAATTGGTCGCGGTCTGCATCGAAAAATCGGTAATAATAGATTCTCGATTCTTTGCCCTTGATCCACTTGCGATCCGGCAGCAGATAAGTTTGCGCAGGCTTTCCTTTGATCAGGTTGCGCAACTCATCCTGGCGTTTGTTGGTATGGGGGAGATAGAGCTGGTCGAAAAAGAATAAGGCAACCGCCACCACGCCGGCCGCCACCAGCACAGGGACGATCACGCGATAGATGCTGATGCCGGTTGCTTTAACTGCAGTTATCTCGTTGGAGCGAGTCATGAGCCCGAAGGTGATCAGCACGGCCAGCAACATGCTCAGGGGGGTGACATTGTAGAGAAAATAAGGCGAGACGTTGAGCAGGTATTCGCCCACAATGACCGGAGAAATCTGGTTGCGCAGGATGTCGCCAATCAGCTCGAACAAGGTGAAGACCAGCAGCAGCATGAGGAAGGACGTCAGGATCATCGCCAGGTACAGCAAGAAGTCGCGCACGATGTAATCGTCCAGCAGCATGGGAAAGCGCGCGAAAAACACATGCCGCCGGGTGGCAACACGTTCAAAGGCGTCCTCGCGGCCGCCGTTCATCGCCAGTATTTCGCCGCTTCTTTTCAGCCCAGCTTTGAAAGGTTTCCACAGCGTGCGCAAATAAGATGTGTCGATCGGGCGCCGCTCAACTCTCCACAAGAGCAGCATGCCGGTTGCAAAGAAGACAATGTCCGCCATCCATACCCCCAGAGCAGGGGAAATTCTGTTCTGTTTTGCCAGCGACACACCGACCAAGGAAAGGGAGTAATAGGCAAAGACGAGCAGAATCGTGAGGACGAAACCTCCGGACTTGCCTCCTTTTTTCGACCACAGGCCCAGCGGGATGCCCACCAGAGCCAGCACCACACAAGCGGTTGATAAGGAGAATCGCCGGTGGAGCTCGATCAAGTCCCAACGCTGGGTTGCAGGATCAGCGCTCTTAGCCTGGTGCCATAGTTCGATGGTGCTTAGTTCGCCGACCGGAGCAGCCTGGGATTGAGTGGTGCTGGCCGCGGGCAATAAGATCGGAATGTCGGTCTCGGCGAAGGTCGAGATCTGATAATGATCGGGCGAACCGGCAATGGTTTCATGGGTGGAACCATGGGTCAGGTGCAGATGCAGAGTCTGCGGACCTTCACTGATCAGGATGCCTCCTTTGGCCAGCGTGATCTTGGGCGAGACCGGATCGGTGAGGTCGGCCAGAAATACGCCTTTCCATTCGGCGGCGCCCGGCCGGCTGTGGACGTCTTGGACGTACAAGACGAGATGAGGGAAGCCCTCGTAGAAGACATTGGATTGAACTTCGAACGACGCTTGCGAGCTTTTGAGCTTATCCTGAAGGCGTCCCAGTGCGGCCTGGGATCTAGGGGCGACGAAGATGCCATTGGTCAGCGCCAGCAGCCAAGCCCCGAGCACAAAAATCGAGAGCACCTCGAGAAACGACCAGACACCGATGCCGCTGGCGCGCATGGCCGTGATCTCGCTGTCGGCGGCCAGCCGGCTGAGTCCGATCAGGATGCCGACCAGCACGCCCATGGGGATGGTGTAGGTCAACGCCACCGGAACGGTGAAGAAGAAAATTTCTGCCACGCTGGGAAGGGGGGCGCTGGCGCGGGCGACGAGGTCAAGAATGCGCCCCAGGTCGCGGGTAAAGAGCACAAACGTGAACACCACTACCCCGATCAGCGCATGCGACAGAACTTCCTTCAGAATGTAGCGGGTCAGAATGCGCATCGGCTTGGCGCGCTCTTTGGGCTGGGTCGAGTCTAGCACGCTTCCTTACGGGCCGGTTTCGCTTCGACTACCTTGGCTACCTTGGCGGGCACCCATTCCGGCTTTAAACTGGAATCATGAAGATCGCGCTTGGCCAAATTAATCCCACGGTGGGGGATTTTTCCGGCAACGCTCACAGGATGGTTGACTTCGCACAGCGCGCAAAGGCAGCGGGAGCCGGACTGATTCTGTTTCCGGAGCTTTCCATTTGCGGATATCCGCCGCGAGACCTGGTAGAGCGCCCGTCGTTCGTCGAGCGCAACTCGGAGACGGCGGAATCCATCGCGGAACGCACCCTAGGCATTGCCGTGATTTGCGGATTGGTGACACGAGCCCAGGCGGAAACTGGCAAGTCGGCCATGAATTCAGCCGCCCTGCTCCAAGATGGCAAGATCGCGTTCGTGCAATCGAAGATGTTGTTGCCGACCTATGACGTTTTCGACGAAATGCGCAACTTCGCGGCAGCTACGCGGCAGGAGCTGTTTTCATTTTGCGGCCAGCAGATGGCGCTCACCATCTGCGAAGATGCCTGGAACGACAAGCACTTCTGGAACAAGCGGCTCTACACCTTCGATCCGGTTGAGGAACTGATCCGGGCGGGTGGAAATCTCGTCCTCAACATTTCGGCATCTCCCTTCTGGGTTGGGAAGCGCGAGTTTCGGCGAAGGATGCTGGCCTCCATCGCCAAGCATCACAAGGTGCCGGTGGTCATGGTGAACCAGGTTGGGGGCAACGACAGCCTGGTATTCGATGGCTCCAGTATGGTTCTGAATCCTGCCGGACAGGTCGTGGCACAGGGGAAATCGTTTGAGGAAGATGTCGTGTACTTCGACTCGAATGATCTGCGGGGTGAGATCCACAGCCAGATTGAAGGCGAGGAGGCGGAGGCCTACGCCGCACTGGTTCTGGGAACCCGCGACTACGTTCGCAAATGCGGATTTGGAAGAGTCATTGTGGGCCTAAGCGGCGGAATCGATTCGGCTCTGACGGCGGTAATCGCCGCCGATGCGATGGGAGCGGAAAACGTGATAGGGGTGGGCATGCCGGGTCCCTATTCCTCGCCAGGGTCGATTGAGGATGCGCGGACGCTCGCCGAAAAGCTTGGGATCCGTTTCGAACTTCTATCCATCAAGGAAGCCTTTGAGAGCTATCGAAAGATTCTGCAGCCGGTCTTTGCCGGCAGGCACGAGGACGAGACCGAGGAAAATATTCAGTCCCGCGCTCGGGGTACACTGTTGATGGCGTTAGCGAACAAGTTTGGCGGCATCGTGCTCAGCACGGGAAATAAAAGCGAGCTGGGAGTGGGGTATTGCACATTGTACGGCGACATGGTGGGCGGCCTGGCCGTGATCTCCGACGTGCCTAAAACCATGGTGTACCGGTTGAGCCGCTACGTGAATGCCAGCCGCGAAGTCATTCCCCGTGCCAGCCTGGAGAAGCCGCCATCAGCGGAGTTGCGGCCCGGGCAGAGAGATACTGATACTCTTCCACCCTACGCGGTGCTCGATCCCGTGCTGGAAGACTACATTGAGGAGATGCACAGCGCCGAGCAGATTGCCAAGGACCATAAGATCGATATCGAACTGGTGCGAAAGATTATTCGCATGGTGGACGGCAACGAGTACAAGCGCCAGCAAGCCGCGCCGGGAATAAAAATTTCTGCCAAGGCTTTTGGCTATGGGCGTCGTTTCCCCATCGCCGCCAAATACGAAGCTTAGAAGGTTGAGAGTCTCGAAACTCACATCCATCGAAAGGACCGCATGCAACATCATTTCGCTCCCTTGCTGATCATCCTTGTGCTCGGAACTGTCCTCGCGGCTCAACAGAAACCCAAGCCGGAGAATTCGGTTTCGGCGGCCAGGTCCCCGGAAAAAGCAGAAACTTCTGTCAGCCTGCCATCGGAAGAGACGGTCAATTCTTTTCTGCAACAGATGTTCGGGTACGATCGTTCGATCAGCTGGAAAGTCAGTTCCATCCGGCCATCTGAAGCTCAGGGTTTGGGCGAGGTTACGGTGATTCTGGCCAAAGAGCAGGGCCAGCAGAGCACGGTGTTGTACGTGACTCCCGATGGCAAGCACGCCCTGGTAGGAGAGGTTCTTCCTTTTGGAGCCCGTCCTTTCGATCCGGCAAAAGAACAACTGCAGAAGGGAGTGAATGGCATTTCCCGCGGGCCAGCCAACGCCCCGGCGACGATTGTCGAGTTCAGCGATTTGCAGTGTCCACACTGTAAAGCGGCGCAGCCGGCCGTCGAGAAACTGCTGGACGAGGAACCCAATGCGCGCTTCGTGTTTCAACCGTTTCCTCTGGCGTCACACGATTGGGCTGCCAAAGCTGCCGCTTATGGCGATTGCGTGGGCCGCTTCAACAATGAGGCGTTCTGGAAATTTGTGAATGCGGTTTATACCGCGCAATCGGAAATCACGCAGGCAAATGCTGACGAGAAGCTCACCGCCATCGCTACCCAGAATGGCGTCAAAGGGACGGACGCGGCCGCCTGCGCCGCCAAGCCTGAAACCAAGACTCGGATCGACCGTTCCGTTGAACTGGGCAAGGTCGTCGATGTTACCGGCACGCCGACGCTGTTCATCAATGGCCGAAAGGTTTCCAACATAAGCGGCACGCCGCCCGAAATTCTGAAAGCCATGGTGGACTTCGCTGCCAAAGGAGGACGATAGCTCGTAACCGGGGCCCGGAGCGTCGAATCGGAGGGAGGAATATGCGCCGCAACCCGTTTTCGAGATGGCTGGTTCTGTTAGCGTGCGGGATGCTGCTCGGCACTGCGCACCTGTTTGCCACGCAGAGTAATTCCGCCCCCCAGCACGATCACCATATGGCCGAGGTGAAGGAACATGGCGCGGACGCCATGGGCTTTGATCAGGATAAGACGGCCCACCACTTTTTCCTGAGCAAGGACGGCGGCGTCCTTACCGTGCAGGCGAAGGATCCCAAGGACGCCGTGAGCATCAGCCGGATTCAGCACCATCTCGCGTTGCAGGCAGGGAATTTTTCCCGGGGAGACTTCGGCGCGCCGGAGCATACGCACGGCCAGGTGCCACCCGGCGTCCCGACCATGCAGAAAATGAAAGACAAGATTCGATACCAGTTCCGAAAAAGCCCCCAAGGAGGGAAGCTACGGATTTCCTCCAGCAACAGCAGCGCGGTCGAGGCGGTCCACCAATTTTTGAAGTTTCAGATTCAGGAACACCAGACTGGCGATCCCACCCATCGCGAGTAGAGCTGTCTATCTGGCGGGACTCAGCCAGATTTCCGATTCGGCACCGAAAGCCGCGCCGCTGACCACATGCGGCGTGATCACCACCAGCAGTTCATCTTCTTCATGCTGCCTGGTGTTGCTGCTGTCGAGCCGGTTGAGAAGGGGCAGATTGGCCAAGCCGGGAATGCCACTCATGCTGAACTGTTCGCTGCGGGAAACCGAGCCCGTGACCACTCCGGGTTCACCGTCCTTAAGCGTGATCGTGCCGTTGTACTCGCGACTGTTGATGATGGGCACGCCGTTCACTGACTGGGCGCCCAGGGACCGCAGTTGCACTGCCAAGGTCAAGCTCACGTCTGTGTTGCCGTGTATTTGGGGCTTGGCCTTGATGGTGAGTCCAATGTCTTCGTAGCTGACCGACGGCACCGCGGGAATGAAGCTGTTATTACCGATCACCTTGGAGATGGCGGCGCTGTTGAAAATGGGAGCAAAGCTGGCGTTGATGATGGGATAGCGCGTTCCCAGCCGGAAGTCGGTGTCTTTGCCCTGACTGGCACGCAACGTGGCGTGCTCCAGGTTGCGGGCCAAGGCCTCATTGCGCGAGAGCGTAGCCCCCAGGCTGCCCAGGGTAACCCCGAATAAGGTGGCTCCATTACCGAACGTAGCCAAGGGCTGAGAGAAGATGGAATTCTGCTGGTTCTGCAATTGCGCCAGCAGAGCCGAAATCGCCGTCGTGTTGGCCTGGTTGATGCCGCCTTTGGCGATAAGTTGATTGATCAGGTCCTGAATATTCTGTCCGCCCAGCGCGGTCAAGGCGGCGGCAGGAATATTAAACATTTGAAACTGGGTGGGAAGCTGTAGTCCCAGATTCCGCGTCAACGTCCGGCTTACTTCGTAGACCTTGATGTCAAGCATCACTTCCGGACGGGATGAATCCAGGCTCTCAATGAATTCGGTGGCTGCATCCAGGATACGCTGCGGCGCTCGCACCGTAAGCGTGCCGGAGTTGGGCTGCTGCGCGATCAAGCGGACCTCAAAGACGGTTCGCAAGGTGTTCACCATATCGTTCAGCTCCTGCGGCGAGCTGACGCCTGGGATGTAGAAAGTGCGTGCCGACATCCGGTCGAACTGGCGATGATTTTCCGTGTTATCCGCAGCGAGCAGAATCTGTTTCTCATCCAGAGGCGTCCAGAAGGTCTTGGTGACCGCGTTTGCAGCCGCGATGGCAGTGTAGAAATCGACATCCTGGATATCGAAGCGCACCCGGCGGGTTTGAACCGAATCATCGACGGTGGCGGTTACGCCGTACTCTTTAGCTACCTGAGTCAGAAGCTCGCGGGAGTCTCCCCGGAAATGAAACTCGGCGCGCCCGGTGCCGGGGACGAGTCGAAGTTCGCCGGCGGCGTCGGCCAGGATAGGCGGCGGTCCGGCGGCACGCGGCGCCCACTCGCCCAAGGCATCCTGAAGACGCTGCCGGGCGAACTGGTTTTCTGGATCCAGGTGTAACGCCATGCGAAATTCCGCCAGCGCTTCGACCTGATTGCCGCTGGTCAGCGCCGAATTGCCCCGCTCCAGGTGGTCGTAGATGAGTTGTTGGCGCGACAATTCGCGCGCGGTAAGAAATTCAACATCCTCGGGCACCAGGCGCGCCGCGATTTCAAATTGCTCCAGGGCCTCGTCAAAGCGCTGCTCATGCTGGAGCTTTAAGCCGTGGGAGAAAGCTGCCTTAGCTTCCTTCAGATCTTGCTTGGAAACGTCACAGGCAGAAGCGCCGGCTGCGCTGCTCACACAGAACCTAGGTGGAGCGGCAGCCATCGGTCGATCGCTCGCCCAGGCGAATGCTTCGAGAACGAGAATCAGCAGTAGAGGGCGCGGCCGGCGCATTCATCCGATTGTACTCGGGATGGCAGTTTGTTGAGGTGGGAAAAAAGTGCCTTTGGTACCTGTCCCCCGGAGGCTGATCCCTAGGTCGCCATGAGACGCTCGATCGCTCGCGCCTTGCCGGTATTTTCGTCGCAGTCGATAACCACCGCGGAGAGCCGGGCATCGCCCGTGGCGGCTTCGAAGCGGGTAGGCATGTTGGTCAGAAAGCGATTAATGATTAGCTCTTTCCTTACGCCAATGACGCCGTCGTACGGACCTGACATACCGACATCCGTGATGTAGGCGGTGCCATTCGGCAACACGCGTTCGTCGGCGGTAGGAACGTGAGTGTGAGTGCCGATCACGGCGGTGACACGTCCATCCAGATACCAGCCCATGGCAATCTTCTCGGAAGTTGCTTCGGCATGGATGTCCACTAGAATGACTTTGGGCGTGATCCCCTTCAGCAACTCGTCAGCCACGCGGAACGGATCATCGTTGCTGGTCATGAACACCCGGCCCTGCAGGTTCAGGACAGCGTAAGGAACTTTGCCGCGCGTTTGCCCTTCATAGACGCCGGTTCCAGGCATTCCGGACGGATAATTAGCGGGCCGCAGCAGCCGCCGGGCGGGGCTGTGCGGATGCCCGTCGGCAGACTGAAAATAGTCAATGATCTCGCGCTTGTCCCAGATGTGATTGCCTGAGGTAAGAACCTCGATGCCCATCTCGAAGAGTTCTTCCGCGAGTGGCGGCGTAATACCGAACCCGGCGGCAGCGTTCTCGCCATTGGCGATAACCAGGTCGATGCTGTGTTGGGCGACGAGGCTGGGCAATCGCTCTTTGACCACGCTGCGTCCGGGCCGCCCAAAAATGTCACCGATAAAAAGAATGCGCACGGACTTGATGGTAACACGCGCTTTCGCTGGCAGCTCTCAAGGCGCTTTGGAGATCACCTTTTTTGGGGACGTGAGCTCCGCCGTCTTGAGGAAGTCGTAATTGCCGGAAGCATTCAAGCGAAGATTCTCGACGCGCTTGGAGTGGACCACTACGTTGTCGATGTACCAGAGATTGATGTAGGGAAGGTCCTGTGCCAGGATGGTCTGAATTTCAGCGTAGAGCTGCTTGCGAGTGTCTTGGTCAAGTTCGCCGCGGGCGCGATCGATGAGAGTGTCCAAGCGGGGATTGGAGTAGAAGCTGCGGTTCGCGCCGTGGGGCGGGAATTTGGAGGTGTGAAAAGCGTATTCGAAAATATCGGGGTCCTCGTTCCCACCGATCCAACGCAGGGAATACATCTCGAAAACGCCCTTGGTCACGTCCGAGAAGAAGGTGGCGAAATCAAAACTGCGGATATCGAGCGCGATGCCGACCTCGCGTAATTGCTGTTGCAAAACGGCGGCCAGCAGTCGCGTATTCTCTTCGGTCGAAGTTTTCATCGTGAGGTGAAAACGAATACGGTTGACGGCGGGATAGCCGGCCTGATCGAGCAGTTGGCCGGCCCGCGCGGGGTTGTATTCATAGCGGGGAACGTCCTTGTTGTACGCCCAGCTTTCCGGCGGAAGAATACTGTCGGCGGGCCGCGCAAAACTGCGCATCAGATGCTGGAGCATAGGACGCCGGTTGATAGCATAGGCCAGCGCTTGGCGCACGCGAACATCTTTCAGATGGGGATCGCGGCAGTTGAGCGCGAGATAGGCCAGAATCGATCCGGGTCCGCGCGAGACTACCAAGGTTGGATCGCGCTCGAGAGTAAGCACCATGTCGGTGGTGAGCGCGTTGCTCTCCAGGTCGGCGCTGCCCTTGCGCAATTCGAGAGCGCGGGTGGTAGTGTCGGGCACTACGGCAAACCGAATCCGCTCTAGATGTGCCTTCTCGCCCCAGTAAGCTTCGTTGCGCTCGACTACGACTTCTTTGTCCTGCTCGGCGCTCACAAAACGAAATGGACCTGATCCTACCGGGTGACTGGTCATTTCGTCTTCCCTGCTGCCGTAAGGAACAATGCCCATGGCCCCGCCCGATAAGTTCCAGAGCAGCGTGGCGAATGGCTCTTTCATTTTGAAGATGACCCTGTCGTCCTCCGGCGCCTCGATGTGGTCGACAAAGCGATACACAGCAGCTTTCGTGCTGCGGACCTTTCCCTGCAAGAGGCTGTCAAAGGTCCACTTAACATCTTTCGAGGTCAACGGGCGGCCATCGTGAAAGCGGACCCCGTGGTGGAGATGAAAGATGTACGTCAGCGGGTCAGGAATCTCCCAGCGCTCGGCCAAGCCGGGCTGGACGGTGAAATGTTCGTCACGCGTGAGCAGGTCATCGAAGAGGAGAATGTCAATGCGCTCGGAAAAGGCGTCGATGCCCACACGCGGGTCGAGATTGGTGGGACTGCTCTCGATGATCATCACCAGCGTGTCGGGGGCGGGTTGGCTGGAGCAGGAGAAGGCAGACACGAGTAGCAGCCATAGCAGGAGGGTCAGAAGCCGCTGCCGGACGTCAAGCATAAGAAATCTTGCCCAGAATGGCGGGACGGCTTGCGCCGGTTGCTGACGGGATGTTCGAGGGTTGCCGATGCCAGCTTTGAAAGGCGAGCACCGCAAAGGCGACTGCTTCCTTGGCCTCGATCGGCAAGCCAAATTCATCGGAGAGGCGGAGCTGAATTCCCAGCTTGGCCAGCTCGGCATTCATCATGCTCAGCAAGGTTGGATTTTTCGCTCCGCCTCCGGAGATGACGAGTTCTTGGTAAGAACCCCGGCGCTTCACCACAAACCGCCGTAGGGCAAGGGCGACGGAGCGTGCAGTCAGGGCGGTGGCGGTGGCCGCGATGTCCTGCTTGCGCGAACGCCGGCAGCGACGGAGGAAGTCGCCGACAAATTCGCGGCCAAACTCTTCGCGGCCAGCGGTCTTGGGCGGTTTGCGCAGAAAGAATGGGGCACGCAGCAATTGGGAAAGGATAGGTTCCATGACGGTGCCCGTCGCCGCCACATAACCATCGATGTCATAAGGCTTGTCGTATAGCTGGTCCATGACGGCGTCGATCACCATGTTGCCGGGACCGGTATCGAAGGCCTGCACCTGCTCGGGTGAGGAGCTGGCGGGAATAGCGGTCAGATTGGCAATCCCGCCGATGTTCTGTACTACCCGGCCGATCGTCGGACTGCGATAAAGAATGTAATCCAGAAATGGAACGAGCGGAGCGCCTTTTCCGCCCGCAGCCATGTCGCCCGGCCGGAAATCGGTGACAACCGGTACACCGAGCCGGGCGGCCATCACGGAGCCCTCACCCGTCTGCCAGGTGACGGCCAGCTTGCGCCCGAGAAAGGGATTGGCCTCGCCCTGGTGATACAGCGTCTGCCCGTGACAGCCGACGAGTTCGACTCTCAGGCGGTACTTTTGCTGGGTGGCGGCAACCGCTTCCGCATATAGCTCTCCCAGCAGAAAATTCAGCCGTGCCAGATCGGCCACGTTGGTACGGGTTGCATTCATGGCGGCCAGCACAGCGCGACGCACATCTTTCGGATAGGGATACTCGGCGTGAGCCAGCAGGCGAAAGGTCGGCCAGTGAAAGCCGGGCGTCTTATTGCGGCTTTTCTGGCGCGAATTGATTCGAACCAGAGCAACGTCAATGCCGTCGGCCGAGGTCCCGCTCATCACGCCAGCGACGATCACGATTGCTCCCGACGGGCAAGGGTTTCGAGCCGCACTTGTTCGGAAAACTCCCATAATTGGCGAGTCAGCCGCTCGATTTTAGTGGGTGTCGGCGGAAGCATGGTCCGCTTCACTTCCTTCGCCTTCTTCTTGAAACTAAGAATACGGGCGGCCGACTCGCTGACTCGTTCAGCAAACTTCCTGTCCTGCTCCGCTTCTCTTAGAAGTGCTTCGTATGCCTGCTTGATCGATTCTTCCTTGTGACAGATCAGGCACAAGTCTCCGCCGGCGCGGATGTGCTCGACGGCAGAGTGGTGTATAGGGGCGGCGGTCAGAATGCCACCCATTTCCAAATCGTCTGAGACAACTAATCCACGATAGCGGATTTTCTTGCGCAGCACGTTGCTGATCCACTTATCGGAGAGCGAGGCCGGGATCTTGTCGCCGGTTACGGCTGGGTAGGCAGCATGCGAAACCATCACGAACGGGTAATTGCGCCGCAGAACCCGATAGGGGTATAAATCCTGGCTCCAGAGTCGCTTCCAGGGCTTATGGATAACCGGCAAGTATTGATGCGAATCCAGGGTGCCTTCGCCCAGGCCCGGAAAATGCTTTCCGCATCCCAGCACGCCTGCTTGTGCCAGACCCCGCAGAAATTCCCGAACATAGAGCACGGTCAGCCGGGGATTCTCGGAAACCGCGCGCGAACTCATTACCGAGCGCGAAGCCGGGAATGCCAGGTCCGATACCGGCGCAAAATCCGTGTTGAAGCCCAGGGCGCAACATTCTTCACCGATGACCCGGCCATGCTTGCGAAAGAGTTGGCGGTCGCCGGTGGCGAATACGTCGGCCGCGGAAGGCGCCGGTTCCAGCGCTTTCTTCAGCCGATCAACCAACCCGCCCTCCATGTCGACACAGCGAAACAGGGGGGGTGACACCAATTTTTGACACGCTTTCAGCAGCTGGTGAGTTTGTTGCGCGCTGACCAGGTTGCGGGCGAAAAGAATTACCCCGGCCGGCTGCAGGCGCGTGAGCAGGGAAGTGAGCCGCGGGGAGACCTCGGTCCCCTCAAAGCCGACGATGAGCAGTTGGCCGACCTGCGCGCGAATGGACGCTAGTTGTTGCTGGTTACTCACTGGATTTTATGACGTTATCCTGAGCGGGCATCCAGCCCGCGAAGGATCGGGCGTGCATTTGAAACCACTTCTATTCAATTTGCCTCTTCAGCTCCGCTAACAGGTTCAGCGCTTCCAGTGGCGTGAGACGGTTCAAATCAACTTCTCGCAACCGCTCGACCACCTGATGCGACAAGGGAGTAAAGATCGTCAGCTGCGCACGCCGGCGGGGCTCGAATTCGTCGTTGGCCAACTGATCGGTTAACCTCTGCTCTCGGTTCTCATGCTCTTCCAGGACTTCGCGGGCGCGAACCACAACCTCGTGAGGGAGTCCGGCGAGTTTGGCAACCTCAATGCCGTAGCTACGATCAGCCGCTCCCGCTTCGACTTTTCGTAGAAAGACGATGCCGCCAGCGGTCTCCTTCACGGAAACGTGATAGTTCTTCACCCCGGATAAGCGGTCGGCCAACTCAGTCAATTCAAAGTAATGCGTGGCGAACAGGGTCTTGGCGCGAGTGCGCGCGTGGATGTGCTCGATGGCTGCCCACGCAATCGCCAAACCATCGTAAGTGGCCGTGCCCCGGCCGACTTCGTCCAGCAAAATGAGGGAACGGGGCGTAGCCGTATGCAGGATGGCGGCGGTTTCGGTCATCTCGACCATGAATGTGGACCGGCCGCGGGCCAAATTGTCGCTGGCGCCAATGCGCGTGAACACCCGGTCCACTATGCTGAGTCGCGCGGAGCGGGCCGGGACAAATGATCCCATCTGCGCCAGGATCACGATTAGCGCCACCTGCCTGAGGTAAGTGGATTTGCCGCCCATATTGGGCCCGGTCAGAAGCAGGATGGTGTGGGTGGCGGCGTTCAGATAGAGATCATTGGGGACAAAGCGCTCCTTTCCTCCAGCCAATTCCTGTTGCTCAATGACCGGATGGCGGCCCTGAATAATTTCCATTTCGTCGGCGTTGTCAAACTTCGGACGACAATAGTTGCGCACCGCTGCGATATGGCCGAAGGCTGCGAGGACGTCGGTTTCCGCCAGGGCCAGCGCGCTCTGCCGGATGCGCCTGGCTTCCCCGGCTATGGCCGCCCGCAGTTCGGAAAAAAGCCGCCGCTCAATCTCGACGATCTTCTCCTGGGCATCGAGAATTTTCGATTCGTATTCCTTTAACTCTGGGGTGGTGAAGCGCTCGGCATTGACCAGGGTTTGCTTGCGATCGTAATCCGGGGGAGCCAGATGCAGATTTGCCCGGGAAATCTCGATGTAATAACCAAAGACCGCGTTGAATTTCACTTTCAGCGACGCGATACCGGTGCGCTGCCGTTCTCTTTGCTCGATTTGCGCAAGATATTGCTTGCTGTTGCGGCTGAGGTCGCGGAGTTCGTCGAGATCCTTGTCCACGCCGGCCGCAATGACCCCTCCGTCGGTGAAACTGACGGGAGGCTCGGCCATGATGGTCTGGTCAATGCGCGCCCGCAGATCAGCAAGTTCGTCAATCGAGCTATCGAGCGCTGCCAGGCGCTCTGCCGGCAGGCGTCCCAGGGCGGTGCGGACCGCCGGAATCTTTCCCAGCGAGACGGAAAGCGCCTGCACGTCGCGAGGATTCGCTGTTTCCAGGGTTACACGGCTGAGCAGGCGCTCCAGATCGAGAATGCCGTCAAGCGCCTGCCGCAATTGCTCGCGAGCGATGGTGTCTTTAGTCTGGGCTTCCACCGCGTCCAAACGCAGTTGGATTTCTGCCAGATCAACCGACGGCCGCAGCATCCAGGAGCGAAGCAGGCGCTTGCCCATGGGAGTGACGGTCGCATCCAGACAGCGGAACAAGGTCACCCCATCGTGGTTTCCAGCGAACAGTGGCTCAATCAGCTCCAGGTTGCGAACGGTGACCGCATCGAGCACCAGGCAGGTCTGGCGCTCATAAAATCCGATGCGATCGACATGGTCCAACTTGCCGCGCTGGGTGGAATGCACATAATGAAGAATCGCTCCCGCGGCCGAGGCTGCGGCTGTCTTGCCCGAAAGCCCGAAGCCTTCGAGGGAAAGCACACCAAAATGGTTCTCCAGCAGCGGAATGGCGTGGTCGGGAGCGAAGACCCAGTCGTCAAGAGGAGTCGGGGAGCATTGAGCATCGTCAAGCGACGGCCGCCCGAAGGGCGACGGTTCTCCCCAGCGACCCGGCCCGTCGAAAAGCGGAGTATTCGAAGCGTAGAGCAATTCCTTCGCCCGTAACTGTTCCAACTCTTCCTGGACACGTCGCGCTGCCTCGTCGCCCTGAAACTCCGTGGCGCGAAATTCGCCGGTAGACAGGTCGAGCGCGGCAAATCCCACCCTTGCGCCCAGCTGCGCCACGGCGGCGAGAAAGTTGTTCTCTTCGGAACTGAGGGACGAATCGGCTGCCGTCCCCGGGGTTACTACACGCGTCACTTCCCGCCGCACTAGCTTCTTCGCGAGCCGTGGATCTTCCATCTGATCGCAAATGGCGACTTTGAATCCCTTGCGAATGAGCTTGGAGATATAGTTATCCGCGGAATGGTAAGGCACCCCGCACATGGGGACGGCAATGCCTTTTTCCTTGTTGCGGGAAGTGAGCGTGATCTGCAATTCGCGCGCGGCCACCACGGCATCTTCGAAGAACAGTTCGTAAAAATCTCCCAGGCGGAAGAACAACAGGGTCTGGGGATGCTCTTTTTTGATGGCGGCGTACTGCCGCATCAGCGGGGTGGACGGCTCGGTCATCTGCTGCGGGTGCGTGGGCGGATTATAACAAAGGCAGCCGCCGTTCCCCTCGGCGTCGATCACGACCTCCTCGGGTGGCAGTTGACGCAGGCCAGGCGCGGGTGTTTTCCTTAAGCAGATGGAGCTTCGCAAAGATCCGATAACCCGCTCCTGGGTGATCACCGGCGACGATGTTCCCGAAAATGTTCCCCGGCCGGAAGATTTCTGTCGCTTTTGTGCGGTCTCGACCAGCCCCCTGCAGGTGATTTCTACGACACCGGGATTGGACGGCAGCCCGTGGGCGGCACGCTCCGTCGTACATCCCAACCCGCTTTATCGTATCGAAGGGGAGCCTGCCCGCCGTGGCGACGGCCTGTATGACCGTATGCGGTCGGTCGGCGCGCACGAGGTGCTGGTAGAGAATCCTCGGCACGATCGGCACTTGTGGAACGCCAGCGAGCGCGAAATCGAACAATTCCTGCTGTTAGCCGGACAGCGTATCCAAGACCTGAAGCGTGACCAGCGCTTCAAGTACGTCAGCATTTTCAAAAACCACGGTGTAACGGCAGGACAGGAATTCGAACATCCCAATTCGCAACTGACGGCTACGACGTTTGTTCCGCGACGTGTGCTTTATGAATTGCGCGCCGGGCGAGACTACTTCGATCAGAAAGAGCGCTGCGTGTTCTGCGATATTCTTTCGCAAGAGGAGCGTCAAAACCAGCGCGTGCTTGAGACACGGGGTGATTACGTTGCACTTTGTCCCTATGCGCCACGCGTTCCGTATGAAACCTGGCTTCTGCCGCGCCCTCACGAGGCAGCCTTCGAGCGCTCCGCCGTGGCGCGGCCGGGAGTCATGGCCGATTTAGCGGTTCTCCTTCGGCGCACCCTGCAACGGATCCGTACCGTCACTGAGGATTTTCACCTAGTGCTGCACACCTCACCAAACAGCCTGCATCGCTCGGAAAGTCTGGGTTACTGGAAGACGATCGACGAGGACTACCACTGGCATATCGAGATCATGCCGGTCCTCGCTTCGAAGAACAAATCGTATACCTTCAAAGAGGTGTACTATTCGCCGGTGACATCCGAGACTGCCGTCGAGCGGCTCAAACAAGCCCGGATCGAACCTTAACCACTCCACGACGCCCGTAGCGCCTATAATCGAGCCTGCCAGGAGGACTTGGTTTGCAGCAGCTACTTTGCCTGTTATTGCTGGTTGCGGGCTCATTTGCTCAGACTGCGGCGACTCGGCAGCAATCTGAAAAGCAGCAAGTTCTTTGGCAAAAGCTGGAGGCCGGTATCGGGGAAGTCGACCGCGACCTGGACGGGGTACTGGGCCTGGCCATCCTTGATCTCAGCAGTGGGCAAAAGTTCCTGCTGCATCCCGACGACGTTTTCCCGCAAGCCAGCTCGATCAAAATAGCAGTTCTGGCGGAGCTCTATCGCCAGGCGCAGCAGGGCAAGCTGAAGCTTACTGACCTTTACACCGTCGAAGCGTCCGATCTGGTTCCGGACAGCGACATCCTGGGCGGGCTAACGCCGGGGGTTACACGCATCACCAACCGTGATCTGGCTACCATGGTGGTTGCGGTCAGCGACAACTCGGCCACCAATGTGCTCATTGATCGAGTGGGCATGGAAAATGTCAACGCCCTGATGGACAGCCTGGGTCTGACCCATACCCGCTTACGCCGCAAGATGATGGATGTGAAGGCAGCGGGCGAAGGAAGAGAGAACGTTTCCACCCCGCGCGAGATGATGGCGCTGCTGGAATCCATTTACCGCGGCGAGGTGCTGAACAAGGAAATGACGGACGATTTTCTGAAGATGCTCAGCACCCACAAGGAAAGCTTCCTTCCCCGCGACCTGCCTGACGATGTCCGGGTCGCCAATAAACCGGGCGAGCTGGAGGCGGTACGCAACGATTCCGGCATCGTATTTGCCAAGAATCGCCCGTACGTCATTTGCGCGATGACGACCTACCTCAGAAACGAGCGCGGCGGCGAGCAGGCCATCACCAAAATCTCTGCCCTGGCCTACCGTATGTTCGATCGTTTGGGTCGCGCCTCCGAGTATGGCCGGGTAGTGTCGCCCGCCAACCGCAGCAAGCCGTAAAATACACGGGGCAGCCAGCCTGGACTGCCCGGCTGAGCAAAGCTCGGTGGGTGCTCCAAAATGACCATTCGTCGTCTAAAAACCTATACCGGCGGGCAAGGCTACGTTTACCAGTATTACTACGTAGGAAAGCGGCCGGCTACAGTTGGCCTATCTGACGCCCCTGCCGTCGAATATGTGTTTGATGTCACAGCGGACCGCAAAACCATGTTTTCGGTCAGCATCTTTGTGCCCCAGGATACGCTGAGGGGTTGGGCGTCGCACCACGGCCGCGAGCTTACCGGGGCTGAGGAATACGCCGCCGTCAAAATGCGCCTCTTCCGCGGGTTTGACGAGATCGAAGACATGATGGGCCGAGGCCGCAGCCTGCTGCTTGACCGTCCCGCCCTGGAAGAAGTGCTGGCCACGCTGGGGGTGGCCTAGAGCCGATCCGCCTAATTGTGACCGGGGTCACAATTCATGGGGACAGGGCAGGGTGCCGCCGCCGGACCCGGGAAGCAGACTATAATTACCGGATCGGGTGAGAACCGCCCTCCAGGTCCGATACACTAGATCATGCCTCTACTCTGGTTGCGTGTCGCACTCGGCTTCTACGCGGTTGGCCTGCTTTACGCTCTGCTGGCCCTGACCCGCCGCAGCGAACTGCTCAATCGAATTGGCCTGCCTGCCATGGTTTTAGGCATGGTCTTTCAGTTTGTGTCCCTGACCGAATTTCTGCTCCTTTCCGATCATCCGACACTCACCTCGGTACACAACTCGGAGTCGCTGCTGGCTCTGATGATCATGGTGCTTTTCATGATCGTGTATCTGATTTATCGAACCACTTCGCCTGGCATCGTAATTTTCCCGATCGTGTTTTTATTGGCCTTTGTCGCTGCCACCGGAGAACAGCCGTCGCTCTTTGTCACACCGGGCGTGAAAAAGAGCTGGCTATTCGCGCATATTGCCCTCGTCTTCACCGGGTACGCGGCCTTGTTCCTGAGTTTTGGCGCCAGCCTGCTTTACCTGGTTCAGGAACGCAGCCTCAAATCAAAGAAATCGAATGGGATCCGGTCTCGACTGCCGGCGCTCGAAACCATTGACGAGATCGGGTACCGCTCGCTGCTGCTTGGCTTTCCGTTCATGACGCTGGGACTGATTGCAGGTACGGTAGTGGCGCAGGCGACCTACGGTCGAGTGAACCTGCTCGATCCCAAGATACTGTTGTCGGTGCTGATGTGGGCGGTGTACCTGATCATGCTGTATACGCGCTGGAACGCCGGATGGCGAGGGCGCCGGGCGGCGTATCTGGCGACGTTCGCGTTTGTCGCCGCCGTCGTGGCCTGGGCCGCGAATTATTTCAGCGGTATTCACAGGTTCGTGTCTTCATGAATTTTCAGCTCATCGGCGTCAATCACAAGAGCGCGCCGGTGGAGGTACGCGAGCGCCTCGCGCTCGCCGACTCGCGGCTGGCCGACGCCTGCAAACGCCTGACGGAGCAGCCCGGCGTCGAAGAAGGCATGATCCTGTCCACGTGCAACCGCGTGGAGGTTCTGGCGAGAACGGTCAACGGAACCGCGGACCTGCGCGGCTTCATTGGGCAATTTTTTAAGCTCGATCCGGCGGAACTCGACAGCTATTTCTACGAGTATCGCGAGCAGGATGTGGTTCGCCACGTTTTTCGGGTAACCTCCAGTTTGGACTCCATGGTGGTAGGAGAGCCGCAGATTCTCGGCCAGGTAAAGGAAGCGTATGCCGTCGCCCGCGCAGTAGGATCAGTCCATTCGCAGCTCGATTCGCTGCTGACCCGCGCCTTTGCCGTCGCCAAACGCGTACGAACAGAAACGGCGGTCGGCTCATCGGCAGTATCCGTCGCATCGGTCGCGGTGGAGCTGGCCAAAAAGATCTTTGGTTCGCTTCACGGGAAGAGTGTCTACCTGGTGGGGGCCGGCAAGATGAGTGAACTGGCGGCGCGTCACCTGCTCGCGCACGGGGCGGCTTCAATTTTTGTTGCCAATCGCACCTACGATCGTGCCGTCGAGTTGGCCAGGAAATTCAGCGGCAAGGCGATTGTTTTCGAGCAGCTCTACGAGACTTGCGATCGCGCCGACATCGTCCTTACTTCAACTGGCGCGCCGCACGCTATCTTCCGGCGCGAACATGGCGAACTGTTTCTGGCGCGGCGCCGCAACCGGCCGATGTTCTTCATTGATATCGCAGTCCCACGCGATGTCGACCCGGAAGTCAACAAGCTGGACGGCATCTTCGTTTACGACATCGATGATCTGCAGCAGGCTGTTTCCGGGCACGTGGCCGATCGCAAGAAAGAGGCGGAGCGGGCGGAAGCCATTGTCGCGAATGAAGTCGAGCGTTTCCAAGCGCGCCTGCAGACGCTGGGGGTGGTGCCCACCATTGTCAGCCTGCAAGATCATCTGGAGACCATCCGGCAGGCAGAGATTGACCGCGTGCGGGGACGCCTGGGCGAGTTGAGTCCCGACCAGGAACTGGCCGTGGACGCGCTTACCAAGGGCATCATCAACAAGATCATGCACACGCCCATTACGACCTTGAAAAGCGCGGCGCGGGAATCGGAGGCTACCACGGTGATTGATCTGGTCCGGCGACTGTTCAATCTCCAGGACAAGAAAGCCGAAGACAAGTCCAACTCAGCTTCGAGCGCCGGAGCTAAAAACTAGATGGCGCGCCTACGCATCGGTTCTCGCGGGTCGCAGCTGGCTCTCTGGCAGGCCAATCATATCGCCGCCCGGTTGCGCGAGCGCGGCCACGAAGTGGAAATCGAGATCCTCAAGACCACTGGCGACAAGATTACAGACCAGGCTCTCGCCAAAGTCGGTACCAAGGGCATGTTCACTAAGGAAATTGAAGAAGCCCTGGCCGCCGGCAGCGTCGATCTGGCGGTGCACAGTTTAAAAGATTTGCCCACCGAGGTGCCTCCCGGGTTTGAGATTGCGGCCATCACCAAAAGGGAGAACCCGCACGATGTGTTCGTTTCCCAGAAGTACTCGCGCATTGAGGATCTGCCGCACCGGGCGCGGGTAGGCACCAGCAGTCTGCGCCGGCAGGCGCAGCTCAAAGCAGTACGCGCCGATCTGGACATTCATCCCCTGCGCGGGAACGTGGACACGCGCCTGCGCAAACTCGAGTCCGGCGAGTACGATGCCATCATTCTGGCGGCAGCGGGCGTCACTCGGCTCGGGCTTACGGCGATGATCAAGCAGGTGATTCCCGCGCAAGTGATGTGTCCGGCAGCCGGGCAAGGGGCTCTGGGCATCGAGATTCGTATGGGCGACGTGGCCAATCGTCAGCAGGTGGCCTTCCTGGACAATTCGGCAGCGCGGGTGACGACCACCTGCGAACGGGCGCTATTGAATGAATTGGGGGGAGGATGCCAGGTCCCAATCGGCGCCCTCGCGGAAATACGCAACGAGTGCTTACATCTGGAGGCGGTGGTGGCGCGGCCCGACGGTTCCGAGGTGCTGCGCGAGTCGCGCGACGGAAACGATCCCCGGGAGCTTGGCCATGAGGTAGGGAAAAACCTGCTGCGCAGAGGCGGAGATGCCATCCTGCAACAAGTCTACGGGCAGGCCGCCGCGGCACCCCAGCAGCCGTGACGGTGTGGGGAAGGGCGTCTCGGACCCGCTGGGGCGGGGGTCGAAGACCTGTCCCACACACAGTTCCCCAGGGGTGAGATGAAAGCCGGCAAGAAATCACGAGGACTGCGCGGGGTCCGGGTTCTGGTCGGCCGCGCACGTCATCAGGCCAGCGCGTTGTCCTCCGGCTTGCGCGCGCTGGGAGCCCAGATTCTGGAAATTCCTTTCATCGAAATCCGCAAGCCACGCTCCTTCCGTCCACTGGATAGCGCCCTCAAAAATGTTCACGACTATGACTGGTTGATTCTGACCAGCGTGAATGGTGTCGACGCCATGTGGGAGCGGGTCAGGAAACTTCGGCTAACCAAGAAGCACTTGCGGCATCTGCAGGTCGCAGCCATTGGCCCGGCGACCAAGAAAGCTCTGGAAAGCCGAGGACTGAAGGTTCATGTCGTGCCCGAAAAGTACATCGCCGAATCGGTTGTGCGGCGCTTGCGAAAACAGGTAAAAGGCAAACGAGTTCTGCTGGTCCGGGCCAAAGTAGCCAGAGACGTGATTCCCCGCGACTTGCGCGCCGCTGGAGCACAGGTGGATGTGGTGGAGGCGTACGAGACAGTTATTCCGCGAGCCTCCCGCAGCCGGTTGCGTGCCGCCCTGGCGACTTCCCGGCGCGCGCCCAAGGTGATCACATTTACCAGTTCTTCTACGGTAAGAAATTTCGTCGACCTGCTTGGTAATGATCACGGTTCGGTTCTCAAGGACGTCAGGCTCGCTTCCATCGGACCGGTTACTTCCAGCACGCTCGAGCAATTGGGACTGCGCGTGGATATCGAGGCCCGGGAGTACACCATCCCCGGCCTTATCAAGGCGATTGTGTCAGCGCAATCGTAGTTAGGCCGAGACGCGGCTTGCCGGGTCTCAGGCGCCGAACAACGCCAATTAAAGGCAGCGGCTGAAGCCGCAAATTGGTTGAAGGACTTACGCCACGTCTGAACCACCAGCGGCAAAAATCGGGACGGCGACCTCAGCGGCTTAAAGCCGCCCCAGGAAAATAAAGCGCTTGTTGCCGCACGGAAAAGCGCTCTGCCACCCCGACCAGATTTTTGCCGCGCCGCCTTGGAAGCCGCGCCTTGCTATGAACCATAGGTTCATTAACCCTCCGCGGCACGGTTGCCGTTCTCACTCGTTCAAGGAGCATCCGCAATCCGCGGGTGGCACGTGCGCCTTGAGGAAGTCGGCTACGCGCCGGTAAGCGTCAATCTGATTCTCAACTTTGGCGAAGCCGTGGCCTTCGTTCTCGTAGATCTTGTAATCCGCCGTTCCTCCGCGCTTCTTGATTGCCTCGACAACCTGCAGCGCTTCCTCTTTCGGACAGCGGGGATCGTGACCTCCAGCCAATAAGAGCAGCGGCGCCTTGACCTGGTCGATGAAGTTGATCGGTGAGCGGTCCTCGTACAGCGCCTTGTTTTTTTCCGGATCGCCCATAGTAGCCATATCCGACTGCTGCAACACCGGGTCTTCGTTCTGGATCTCGGTGAACCAGTTCACAAAGGGAACGATAGGCACGCCGGCCGCCCACAACTCCGGCGCCTTAGTCACGCCCATCATGGTCATGTAGCCGCCGTAGCTTCCGCCCAAGAGGATGAGTTTTTTGGGATCCACATAGCCGGTTTGCTTAATCCAGTCGGCGGCAGCCAAAACATCCTCGAGGTCACCACCGCCCATGTCGAACAGGTTCGCATGCTGGAACTGTTTTCCATAGCCGGTCGAACCGCGGTAGTTGGGCGCAATGACGATGTAACCCTGATTGACCACGTACTGAACGATGCGGTTGAACGAGTTCACCGTTTGTGCGGTCGGCCCGCCGTGCACGAACACAATCGCCGGACTGACCGGCTGATGCGGCAAGTTGTAAGGCATGTAGACAAATGCGGAAATCGTCCACTTGCCATCGCGGCTGGGATAGTGAACCAGGTAAGGCTCCACCATGTCCTCGCCGCGCACTCCGGCCACCAAGGAGTGAGTCACGGGATGCGATTTGCCGGTTGCCAGGGAATAGACCCAGGCATCATTCGGAGCGTTAGGACCGTTGTGGTAGTAGAGCAGACGGGTGCCGTCGCGCGTAAAGGATGATTCCGAGCCGGCGAGAGTGTTCACGCCCGTGGGCAAGGGCAGGGCTGAAGTTTTCCCACTGGCCATGTCGTGGAGAAAGATTTCGGTGTTGCCGTCAACGTTGGCGGTCCAGGTGATCGTCTTGCCATCGGGGGATAAATTGCCGCCATTGATTTGCCATTTGTCTTGGGTGAGCCAATCCATGCTCCTGGTTGCAAGGTTGAGCAGGCCGACATTGTCGTAGCCGTTTGCGGCGTTACTCGTGATGAGGAGATGCCGTCCGTCGGGGGAGAAGTCGTTCGCGCTATACAGGTTCTCACCCTTGTGCTCGGTCAATAATGTGCTTTTGCGAGTGGCGACCTCAGCTAGGAAAACGTTGGAATCGGTGCCTTTGGCCTGGAATTGTGTGTAGGCGATCCACTTGCCATCTCGCGACCAGATGGGCGCAACATTGCCCATATCTTTGGGCGTCCCGCTGGTAAGATGTTTCACTTCCCGCATCAGCATGTCGTAGACATCAATCTCGTAGGTGGAGGAGGTCTTCGGCTTAACCATGTAGGCGAGATAGCGTCCATCGGGCGACCAAGCTGGAGATTCCTCGGCAACCTCGCGCGTGTTGGTCAGGTTCACGAGCTGACCGTTCTTGGGAGAAACCAGGAAGATGTCCCACTGCTCGTCGCCGTCATAATCGGACTGGTAGGCGATCCACTTGCCGTCGGGCGACCAGGCGGGCGCGGCCTGGCGCTGATCGCTGATGGTAAGTTGCAAGGGCCAGCCGCCCTCGGCAGCAACCAACCACAAGTTGTTTCTGCCGCTAAGGTTCGAAATAAAGGCAATCATCTTTCCATCCGGAGACCAGGTCGTACCCCCGACCATGCGCGTCATGTAGAGCTTTTCAATCGACAGATTCTTCTCGACCTGAGCGTTGGGCCTGCTCTTGATCTGCCGGGGGTCGGTGATGGCCGGAGGCGCCGGGAGCGTCTGAGTCAAGGCGATACTGCTCATAAGGATCACGATAACAAACAGGAGGATGGTGCGCATCGATGTTCCTCGGGACGCGACAACTTACGGTTGCGCGCTCTTGTGAATCTCCACCGTGCTCCAGGTTTTATCGGCCGCGTGGCAGAGGGTCTCCAGCGGACAGTCGACACATTTGGGGGAGCGAGCGTAACAGAGCTTGCGGCCATGCCAGATGACCTGGTGAGAAAATAAAATCCATTGTTTCCTCGGAATGACCTTCATTAGGTCTTGTTCGATTTTGGGAGGATCGGTGTTCTTGGTCAGTTCCAGCCGCCGCGCAATGCGTGTAACGTGGGTGTCTACCACGAGCCCTACGCCTTTCTTGAACCAGGTTCCCAGTACGACGTTGGCGGTTTTCCGGGCGACTCCCGGCAACGTGAGGAGCTGGTCCATGTCATCGGGAACCTCTCCGCCGAACTCGCTGACGACCTTCTTCGCCGCACCGACCACGGACCTCGATTTGTTGCGGAAAAAACCGGTGGAGCGGATGTCCGGCTCGAGTTGCTCGGGGGTAAGCGCGGCAAAGTCCTGGACCGTCGGATACTTCCGAAACAACACAGGCGTGACGCGATTGACATTTACGTCGGTGGATTGCGCCGAAAGAATGGTCGCGACCAGCAATTCCCAGGCATTGCTATGGGTCAGCGCGCAGGTGACATCGGGATAAAGCTGGTCCAGACGCTTCAGGATTTCCTGAATGCGCTCTCCAGCGCGGGGATTGTAGCCTTTGCTGGGCCTTGCTGGCTTGGGCTTTGCCAGTGCGGGGACGGGCTTTACGCGGGTCGGCCGGTCGAAAGGCGCCGCTCTGAACGTTTTTTCGCGCGAACTGCCCCGTGATTGCGCGCCTCGAATAAGGGAACCAGATCCCGCCTGGCGTCCGGTTTTAGCCGGCTGGCGGGGAATTACGCCGCGTACCATAGTCGCTCCTCGGGAAACTGTAAATGTTAGCAGACCGCCCGGCAGAGACGTTCTAAGCCAGGTCGCTCGGTCTCTACCCCAGCCTCCGAGCACGGCGGTAATCCGGGTTCCGGGAAACCCAATTGACGCATGGCCCTTGGCTGGTTACTCTGAAACTAAGCCAAATACAAGCTGAGAGAAGAACCATGGCGGTGAAATCAGTACAACTCGGTCAGGTCTGGCGCAGCGATCTCGACGGTCAGAACTATCTCGTGACCAAGGTCTATAGCGAGGTGTTCACGCAGTACGCGATGCTTCGTCCGGCGGAGAAGAATGCCCCCGATGCCGAAACCGTGCGTGTGCGAGTGGTCAAAACCCACGCGGGCGCTACGCTTCCGGGGTACACCTTCACACAAGACGGGACATTCTGAGCCGCTAGCCCAAGCGGTCCGCTCCCCCACGATACAATCCTTAGCATGGTGGAGAAAATTCTGGCCGCCTTGTTTGTCTTCATCAAATCGGTGATCGGGTTTACCGGTTATGGCGGCATCGTTCTGCTGATGGCGATTGAGTCCGCCTGCGTTCCCCTGCCCTCCGAGCTAATCATGCCATTTGCTGGGTATCTTGTCTTCGAGGGCGCGATGAAGCTGTTCTGGGTGGCGACGGCCGGGGCGATCGGCTGTAATGTGGGCTCACTGCTGGCCTATGAGATCGGCTACTACGGCGGGCGTCCGCTGGTCGAAAGATACGGGGCCTGGCTTCTCGTCACCCGCCGCGAGCTAGACTGGGCAGATCGATTCTTTGCGCGCCGGGGACAGGCGGCGGTGTTCGTGGCGCGGCTGTTACCGGTTATTCGTACTTTCATCGCGCTTCCCGCGGGCATAGCGCGGATGCCGCGCGGGAAATTCCACATCTACACCTTTCTCGGTTCCTGGCCATGGTGCTTCGTGCTTGCCTACTTTGGTATGAAGCTGGGAGAAAACTGGCGCACCATGGGGAAGTACTTTCATCAGTTCGATACCGTCATTGGGATTGTGCTGTTGGGCGGAATCATCTGGTTCGTCTGGTCGCATTGGCAGAACCGAATTGGTGCCGCGTCGTAAGTTTCGGTGGGACAGCCGAGGGCGGCTGTTCCTAGGTATTTTGAGGAGGCTTCGATGACCAGGATTGCACAACTTGCTAGGTTGGTTGCTCTGGTTGCCTTGACCACGACTGCCCTCGCGCAGGGCGCGCCGGCCGGAGACAAGCCGTTTACCGTTGAGTATTACTACAAGGCCAAGTGGGGCTATGCGGACGAATTCCTCGTGTTGTTCAAGAAAAACCATTATCCGGTCTTGAAAAAAGAACAAGAGATGGGACGAATTGCGAAGGTCTGGATGGATCAGCCGCGATATCACACCACGGAAGACGGACGCTGGGATTACCGCGTCACGATCGTGTTCCAGAATGCCACGGTGGCGAATGAGCCTTTTGATGAAGCCGTACTCCAGCGCCAGCTCTACCCTGACCAGGATACATTCAAGAGGGAAGAGCAGCGGCGGTTCGAGATTCTGCTAGCCCATTGGGATTTGCCGGTTAAGCCAGTGGAGCTCGAGGCTAAATAGGCAACCCCGAGATCCGACGAGAACTCGGTACCCAGTACCGAGTACCCGGCCCGCTAGACGGGGTGGGGGGGGCCTTTTCTAATCAACCTTCCATAGTCTGGCCACCAACTTTTCATGCCACTTCCAGGGCAGCATGCGTTTCAGCCAAAGCTGAATGTGCGCGTCGGGGCCGATGATGTAGCGCAATCGGGGATTGGGATCTTGCGCGATTCGCGCAATCGCGCGGGCCACGATCATGGGGTCGCGCTTGGGGATGGCTTGAACACGGTCCCGCATCTTCTGACCGCGCTCACGATTGGGGGAGGTGCCGTCTAATGCTTTTTTCCCAATCCGCGCATTACGCGTCCAGATATCGGTTTCGTACGATCCCGGTTCCACTAACACAACTTTGATGCCCAGAGAATTCAGCTCCATGCGCAGCGACTCGGTCCAACCTTCCAGCGCAAACTTCGAGGCCGAATAGCTGCTGCTGCTGAACGCGCCGTGCAGGCCGCTGATGGATGAGATCATGATGATGTGCCCAGAGCGCTGCTGGCGCATAGCAGGCAGCACGGCCTTGGTCATCGCCACCTGGGCAAAGAAATTGGTCTCGAACTGGGAACGAATTTCTCCGACGGTCAGGTCTTCGGCGAAGCCAGCCACGGCAAATCCGGCGTTATTGACGAGCAGATGAACGCGTCCGTAATCGCGGACCAGCTTTTCGACGAAGGGCTCGATCAAGTCGAACTCGGTCACGTCCAGGCGTCGGATGTCTATATAGGGGCGAACTCCGGCTCGGCTGGCCGCCTGCTCCAATTTTTCCCGCCGTGCCAGGTCGCGCATGGTGGCGACAACCTGAAATCCACTCTTGGCCAGCTCAACGGCGGTCAGAAGGCCAATGCCGCTGGAAGAGCCGGTAATCACTGCAATTTTTGTGGACATGGAGTCTAATTACATAGAGACTTTTGTATATCACGGGAGCAGGGGTTTGTCCTGAACTCCCGGTCCGCGCAGGAAGGCTCTCTATGCGTGCCCTGACACAGGGAAGAAGCGGTGGGCATCACGGCTTTCAGCTCCCCCCATTCCAGGAGGCGTTCTCGCTGATTTCCAGCATGTTGTTGGCGGCTCTCGTCGTCCTGCTGCTGGTTTCAACGGCACGGTGAAGGACCCGGGAACCTGGTGTCGTGCCAGGCGAGGCGCTCCGATGGAACCAAGCGCAACTGAGGCGCGCTAAAGCGCCACTCGCGCCCACTGGTTTGCATTTCCCCGCTTGATACGAGAACATAACCGTTCGCCTTCCAAGCTAGATTCTTATCAGGAAGAGCCCAGCAATGGCCGTGCGGCAAAAAACTGCAAGCTCGAAGTCTGAGATTAGAAAGGGCGGGTCGGAAATTCAACCCGCCAAGGGCAAGCTGGGGATCATGATTCCGGGCATGGGCGCGGTGGCCACGACGTTTGTGGCCGGCGTGGAAGCCGTACGCAAAGGCTTCGCCCGACCCATTGGATCGCTTACCCAGATGGGTACGATCCGGCTTGGGAAGCGCACGGACAATAATTCTCCGGCAATAAAGAATTTCGTCCCGCTGGCCAAGCTGAGCGATCTGGTTTTTACCGGTTGGGACATCTTTGAAGACGACATGTACACCGCCGCTTCCAAAGCTGGCGTGCTGGAGCGCGACCTCCTGCAGCAAGTGAAGCCGTTCCTTACCTCCATCAAACCTCGCAAGGCGGTTTTCGATCGCAGTTATGTGCGCAAGCTCGATGGGCCCAACCTAAAAAAAGGCAAGAACAAGATGGAGCTTGCCCAGCAGGTGCGCGAGGACATCCGCGAGTTCAAGAAGAGTTCGGGCGCCGACAGACTGGTGACGATCTGGTGCGGCTCGACGGAAACCTTCCTGCAACCCACCCAGGCACATAAGGACGTGCAGTCGTTCGAAAAGGCGATGATGAAGAACGACCAGAACGTCGCACCTTCGATGATTTATTGTTATGCCTCACTCATGGAGGGAGTGCCCTTCGCCAACGGGGCTCCCAATCTCACCGCCGACCTTCCAGCAATGCTTGAACTCTCTCGCAAGAATGAAGCTCCCATCTGCGGCAAGGATTTCAAGACCGGTCAGACGCTGATGAAGACGATTCTTGCCCCCGGCTTTAAGGCGCGTTTGCTCGGCGTGAGCGGGTGGTACTCGACCAATATTCTGGGCAATCGCGATGGTGAAGTTCTGGATGATCCTGGCTCATTCAAGACTAAGGAAGAATCGAAGCTGGGGGTGCTCGAGCACATCCTGCAGCCAGCGCTTTATCCCGAACTGTACAAGAATATCTTCCACAAGGTTCGCATTAACTATTACCCGCCGCGCGGTGACAATAAAGAAGGCTGGGACAACATTGATATTTTCGGATGGCTGGGCTATCCGATGCAGATCAAAGTGGATTTCCTGTGCCGCGACTCGATTCTGGCCGCGCCGATCGTCTTGGATCTCGTGTTGTTCCTTGACTTGGCGAAGCGCAGTTCTGAGCTCAGCGGCCTGGGGATCCAGGAATGGTTAAGCTTCTATTTTAAGTCTCCGATGACAATTCCCGGCCTGTATCCCGAGCACGATCTGTTCATCCAGTCCATGAAGCTGAAGAATACTCTGCGGCACTTGCGCGGAGAAGAACTCATCACGCACCTTGGGCTGGAGTATTACGACTGAACTGTGTGGCGCGGACAGTCTGGTTCGCGCTTTGGTGCCGTCCCTACAGGCTTGCCACATGTTAGGGTAGCGAACCCCGCGCTGACGCGCGGGCAGCGGTACACTGTTGATCGCACTCTCCCGGCCCACCTCCGTGCCGGGCTTTCCTATGACGCCGCTGGGCGGCTGCAATCGCCCAGATGCACCGGTCACCGTGTCTTTCTGTCCACAAATCACCATGCCCGCATCAGGCGTTGATTTTCTTTTCTTTTCTTTTCTTTTCTTTTCTTTCCTGTACTCGTCAAATTTTTCCAGAAAGCGGTCCATATCCGCCCGCCGCAGGTAATACGGCGTGGACAGCCGGATCTTGTAAGGCTCACCTCCACGAATGCGGATCTTGTGTTTCGTCCACATCCACTTTTCTAATTCCCCGATATGAATGGGCGGAACGTTCACCGTCGCAATCGCGCAGCGCAAAGCGGGATCGGGAGAGGTCCAGGACTCAGCATGCCGCTTCACCATTTCGCCGTGGATATAGTCAGCCTGCTGGCAGTGCCGCTTCTCGATGCGATCCATGCCGATCTGGTTGGCAAATTCAAGGGACGCACGCAGTCCCCAGAGGGCGGGGATATTGGAACTGCCGATCCGTTGGAAGCGTTCGGCACGCAATTTGGGTTCATTCCAGCCTTCGGTCGCGATTGTGTTCCACAGGCGGTCGATGACTTCATCCCGCACATAGAGGAACCCAGAGCCTTTGGTCGATTGCAGCCACTTGTGGGGGCTGGAAGAGTACATGTCGCAGCCCAGATCGTGCAGATTCAGCTTCATCATGCCGGGGACATGCGCGCCGTCTACTGCCGACAGAATTCCTTTGGAGCGCGCCAGGCCGCATAGTTCTTTTGCCGGCAACACAACGCCGGTGACCGTGGTGATATGGCTGAAGAAGATTACGCGCGTGCGCGGGGTGATGGCGTCGCTGAACAGATTCAAGACCTGGGCCGTGTTTTGAACCGGCTTGGGCAAGGTGATTTTCTTCACCGCGATGCCGTAACGCTTGGCCTTCAGTTGCCAGGGCTGCTCGCCGCCGGGATGCTCCTGGTCGGTCATGAGCACCTCGTCGCCGGGCTTCAGATCCACGCCGTTGGCAATATAGCTGTTAGCTTCCGTCGCGTTGCGCACGAGCGCGATCTCGTCGCGCGTGCATCCGACAAAAGCAGCGAGCGGGTCGCGGAACTGGTTCCAGGGCGCATAGCCCCAGATGGGATAATCTTCAGGGTCCTGCTGCGCCATTGGTTCGCTGTCATTGTAGCCATCGAAAATGGCCTTCAACACCGGCGCCGGGGGGGCGCTATCCAGGAGGCAGGAAAAGCAGGCGTACCACTTTCGACCGCTTCGTGCATCGGGAAAGGTGGCGCTGCTTGCGCCGAAGTTCTGCCGCACCTGGGTATCTTTCTCCGTGCAATGCTCTCAAAGAGCGGCGCGAGGGCGTCCACACGCAATGGTACTTGCTTGAATAGACAACGTTGAGGTTGGATGTTCAAATCCTCCACGGCGATGATGCCTTGCCAAGTCGGTACACGATGCCGCGTGGTCAGGCTTCATCCGAAAAAGCTGTGCTGGTTGGACGAGTCGTTCATATTACGACCGCCAATCCGAGCTGGCAAGGTGGGCTCTGCATCTCCTGCATCTCACGAAGGGAGGCTCTTGGTTCGGCACGCGAACGCGAGATTCTTCCTTGACTGAACGTCCGCTCAGAATGACGACATGCGCAGGCAGGGTTTTCTGGATCTCACCAGGGGTTTGGTTGTCGACGCCAGATCCTTCGCGAAGCTGACGCCTCGCTCAGAGTTTGTGACTTTTTTGATTTAAGCGATTTTTCCGCCGTAGGCTGCTTGGCTTCGGCATCGCGGCCTGCCAGGAAACGAAAGGGTACACTCTCAGAGTGACCACCTGGGATGGGGTGCTCAAACTATGCGCAAGACTTTATTCCTGATTGCAGTTTGGTTCCTTGGTACCTGTGCGCTGTCCCTTGCCGCGTCTCAGAAGGCTATCGATACCGACAAGTCCCGCATGACGGTCCGAGTCTACAAGGCGGGAGTTTTCTCCGCTTTTGGGCACAATCACGAGATTGCGGCGCCCATCGCCGCGGGCAGCTTCGATGAGGAGAAGCCAGCCGTGGAACTCGTTGTGGATGCCCGTCAACTTCGAGCCCTGGACCAGGATGTTTCCGACAAAGACCGCGCCGAGATTCAGGAGACGATGCTGGGTCCCCGGGTGCTTGACAGCCAGAAGTTTCCAGAAATCGTCTTTCGGTCGAGCCATGCGGAACGCCTAGGCGACGGCAAATGGGCGATTGAGGGCGGCCTGACGCTTCATGGCCAGACCCAGTCGGTTAGAGTCCAGGTGGAAGGGCAGGGTGGACGATACCGCGGCTGGGCGCAGTTGAAACAAAAGGACTTCGGCATTACTCCTGTAGCGGCTGCGGGGGGCACAGTTAAGGTCAAGAACGAGGTCCGAGTCGAATTTGACATTCGCGGTAAGTGAGTAGCCATCCTGCGCTGTCCCGAATGACGTACCGATCGCGCAACCAACCTCGGGATAACTTTCCAGAGGCATCTTGCGTCGAAGTAGGTAGAGGGGTGGTGTGCTCCAGCGGGTATAATGAAACAGAAGTCGGCTTGGGGACTGATCGGAGAGTCTTTATGAAGTTTCAACGCATTGCCTGGGTATTGGCGCTGATGATGGCTACCTATTGGGTGCCTTCGGCGTTGGCGCAGGATTCAGAGAACCAGAAACAGGATTCGCAGGCCGAGAACCCGAACGCAACTTCCAATGCGACTCAGACTGAGCCCCAGCCGGTACCGCAGCCCGACAACAGCAAGGTCAAGCACGACGGTGGCAAGAGCGACGTGGATGCCATTGGCAACCGCAAGATGGGCGGCCGGGGTTTGGGCAACTGGTACTCCATCGAAGGCGAAATTCGCATGGGCAAGCAGTATGCCCAGCAGGTGGAAGCCAGTTCCAAGCTGGTCCAGGATCCGGTGGTCAATGAATATGTGAACCGGATTGGACAGAACCTGGTGCGCAACTCCGACGCGCAGGTGCCGTTCACGATCAAGGTCATCGACTCGGATGACGTCAATGCCTTCGCTCTGCCGGGCGGCTTCTTCTATGTCAACTCGGGCCTGATCCTGGCCGCCGATGAAGAGGCCGAGTTAGCGGGTGTGATGGCCCATGAGATTGCTCACGTGGCAGCGCGTCATGCTACGCGGCAGATGACCCGTGGGAATTGGGCAAACCTGGGGACGATTCCTCTGATCTTTGTCGGCGGCGGAATCGGTTATGCCGCGTACCAAGCCGCGGGCTTGGCCCTGCCGATGACGTTCCTGCACTTCTCGCGCAACTTTGAGGCGGAGGCCGATTATCTCGGCTTGCAGTACATGTACAAGACCGGGTACGACCCGAATGCGTTTATCGCCTTCTTCGAGAAGATCCAGGCGCAGGAGAAGAAGAAGCCGGGAACGTTAGCCAAGGCTTTTGCCACTCACCCACAGACCCCGGATCGCATCGCGAAGTCGCAGGAAGAGATCTCCCGCATCCTGCCGGCGCGGCCGCAGTATGTTGTGACTACCTCCGAGTTCGATGACGTGAAGGCGCGGCTGGCGGTTATCGAGAACCGCCGCAAAGTTGTCGACCAGAAAGAAGGGAACAAGCCCAGCCTGCGGCGGACGTCCTCCCCCGACAAGAGCGGCAAAGACACGAAGAACGACGATGATCGCCCGACTCTGAAGCGCAGACCCGACGCGCAGGACCAGTAAGCCAAACGAATTTAATTGACCGGCGACTGCGGCCGCCGGTTTTGGCGGTAGCGTCGAGGAGTGCGCTAGTTGTGCGCGCCAGATGCTTCGCGGACTGGCGTCCCGTGCCAATGACGACATGAGATGTTAATGCGGCGCCAGGAAGGCCGCGCCCTCCCAGACCAACCTCAAATCTGCTCGGTCTAAGCTTTTGCACCCGAGGGTTGCTTTCTCGTTGTCTCCAGGCGGCCGAGGAGAAGCTTCATCAATCCCAGTTCGGATTCCGAATCGGCAGGGAATTGAGCGGTAGCCCACGTTGCGGAAAGCGGGCGCGGCGCTTGCGGGAAGGGTACTTCAATTCCGTGCAATGCCTGCTCAAGTTTCCCGACGACCACGGTAACGCCAGCGGCATTCACTTCCGGCAACAACAGGGCGAAGCGGTCTCCAAGATAGCGACCCATCACGTCGTTATTGCGAAGCATAGATTGCAGCCGGGTAGCCACCCGCCGCAGTAGCACGTCTCCGGCATCGACACCAAGGCTGGCGTTGATCTCGCGAAAGCTGCGGAGGTCGAGCATGATCAGGCCAAACTCTTTTTTGTGACGGCGCGCGCGTGAGATTTCCTGCGCCAGCGCAATGTGAAAATAGCGCTGATTGTAAAGACCGGTGAGGGAATCGAGGCTAGCGACGCGGCGCAGCTCTTCGGAGAGCTGCACGTTGCGGGCAGCGGTGGCGCAGACATCAGCGGCAGCCTGGGCGATGGTGCGATCGTCGTGGCTGAAGAAATTTGCCTTTTGGTGTCCCAGGACCAGGGCGCCCATCACTTCGCCCAGCGAGATCAGCGGGGCGCACAGCTCCGATCCCGAATCCGGGAAGCAGGCGGGCCAATTGGTGCGAGCAGCGAGGTCGTTAGCGACGGCTAGGGAGCGCTGGGAAAAAGCTTCCGCCAACAATCCTGTTTGGCGCGACGCCACGAAGTGTTCAATCCGCACTTCGGGGGAGGCCGACGAAGCGGCAATCGAGAGATGAGCGTCGGCCGGCGTGAGCACGATAGCGATCATGGTGCCCTCGAAGGTATCGGAAATCAGGTCCAGCAACAGGCTGAAGAACTGCCGCGTGTCCTGGGCGGCAGCGGCGGAGCGCGCAATCAGATTGATAATTTCAATTTGCCGGATACGACGCAGGTTTCCGGAGTAGAGGCGGGCGTTCTCGAGGGCGATGGAGGCCTGCCCGGCAAAAACCGACAACAGACCGATCGCGTCGGGACCGAAGGGGTCCACCTGCTCACTGCTGATTTCCAGCACGCCCAATACGTGCTGTCGGACGAGGAGAGGAAGCGCCAGCACACTTCTGGCGGCCGGGTCTTCAATGCGGTGGCGGGTTTCCTTGCTGACGTCGGGGACATAGCGGGGGGCGCGGGTGAACGCGACCCAGCCGGGCAGGGATTCTTTGCCAATCGGCAGGCGCCGCCCGGGGTGGTCATCGCCGCTCTGGGCGCGGCAGTAAAGTTCCTCGTTTTCCACCAGATAGATCGCGCTCCGCGAGGCGCCGAAATAGTTGCGCACAACCAGCAACATGTGGTGGAGGACAGTGTCAGCGTCCAGGCTGGAGAGAATCATCTGGGTGGCTTGCTGCAGGACAGCCACCTCCCGGACACTGGGGTGGACTTGGGACACGGGGGTTCTCCTCAGGGGAAATTCTGACGCATTATAAAGGGTATATACCCCTCCCACTCGGGCTTTGCACGCAGCCAGGGGGTCCATTTGGACAGTGGGGTTTACCTACTTTGGTTCGTTGCCGCTATGAGAAGACGGAAGTAAGATCACTTTCGCCGAAGTCGAGGCGCCGTTCGCCACTCCGGGTTTTGGAGCAACCGCATGATTTGCTGGAATTTTTACTCTGCAGAGCGTCTTCTTACAATCAATGAAGCCGACGGGATGGCCCGTCGTCGGGCAAAGGTTCAGGGGTTACGGTCATGAGTTTGCTGGAGCGGGTCTTGAGGGCACTGTGCCCGCATCGGTTCAGTTGGCCACGGATAGGAGTGGATGGCCGCGATTACCAAGTCTGCCTGATTTGCGGGACCGCGTACGCGTACGATTGGAGTACCATGCGACGAACCAGCCTTTTAACCCCCGTTGACAGCCCTGCCGGAGTGGCGGATGGAAGCAAGCATCCGTAAGCGCCGGCAAACGCCTGGAAGGTTTCAGCCGAGAGATTTCGTCGCCTACCGATGCCTGGGTTCGCTATGAACTCAGGTGGCTGGGTTCGGGCTGTCGGCCGCTCGACATCCTAAGGATGCAGGCTGCAGTGAGCCCGCCACGCGGGGCCTAGCTAAGCTAGCCATTTCAGTGATGTCATCCGGAATCTCCCTCTTTGACTTCAAAAAAAAGCGGCAGCGAGTACACAGTCATTTCGCTTGCTCGCATAGTGTGGAAAGATTTTCAGGGGCCCCTCGGATTGCCGCAGGACATGGCGTATTCAAGCCGGTGAATTGAACGAGAAAATAAATTGGTTGTACGGGCTGAATTAAGAGATATAACGTGGACGTTAAAGCGAGGATGGCATGGGCTCCGGCGCCGAGAGATCGTCAGACAGCGCATTCTGGAAAGAGCTTTACGAAGCCGCGCTGTTCGAATTTGACAGCCAACAACTTCCAGAGCGCATAGCCGTGGCCGAAAAAGCCGTCACCGAGCGGCGGCGTGAGCTGACGGAAAATGGCGGCGACAGGCAGGAAGAACAGGAAGCTCTGGATGACGCGCTATTTGGGCTGAGCGCGTTGCGGAAGATAGCCGAGTCCCGCCGACCCATCCAGAGCCAGAGCAGTCAAGCCGAGCGTCGCCTCGATGATCTCAAGACCGGCACCTAGAGCCGGGTTCATAGATGGATAATCTGGAGACTCAGCGACGGGCACCTCAACGTTACATTCAAGGGACCTTCGGCAGCACGGCTGGAACAGGCTGCGGAAAAAGTTGAAAAGCTGACGGCGGCGGCCAAAAGCCCGCTGATGAAAAAGTCAAGTGCTTATCGCAGCGCTAAAGCGCTGCACACTACCAAAACCAGACTTTCTTTCGCCGGCTGTGGAAGACGTGACCTCTCCCCTTGCTTTCCAGGAGGTGTCAAAACCCGGCCCAGAGTTTTTTATCAGCCACGACTGGGGGGATCATGTTCAGAGAGGGTTCTGCGTTTCTACGCGCAGTAACGATCAACCAGGCTGCGGATCATGGCGAGAAACCGGGACACCCGTTCGCCCTTGTGAAGGAAGGCGTCGATGTTCTGCATCGATTCGGGTGACCTTCCAGAGTAGAGAAAGACGGGCACATCGGGCTTAATTTGCTTGAGCTGACGAGCGAGATCGGTTCCGGCCGCGCCTTGTAGCAGGTGATCAGCCACAACCAGGCAGACAGGGTTTTTGCGGAACAGACTTACGGCGTCGGCAGAAGTGCCCGCGGTTAACACCGCATAACCGTCTTTCTCCAGGATTTCTCTACGCAGCTGGACCTGTGTCTCATCATCCTCGACACAAAGGATGACACGCTTCTTCGCGTTTTCGTCGCCCACTCTCCCGAACTCTGGAGCGTGGACCCGCAGGAAATTGCCTCGCGTCACAGGCACCGCCCAGAACGGCGGTAGTTTAGCCGGGCCCAACCCGGTGTTCCATACAGTACATTCTGTAGGTACACTTCCGCATCGGCTCCGCGAAGGAGCCGAATTTTTGACGAAAGCTGGCGCGACCTTTACGCTACCTTATCCGCAGCCTGGACCAATTTCGCCGCGCGGTCACTTAACTTGCCATCGATAGTGCCAAGCATGGCCTCGAGATCAACTGGTTTGACCAGGTAATCATCGACCTGGGCGCGCAAAGCCTCTAAGGCAGTTTCCAGGGCCGGATAACCGGTCAAAATGAGATTCACACACCGCGGTTGAAGATGACGCATGGCACTGATGACCAGGAATCCGTCTCCCTGAGCGCCGATATTGAGGTCAGTAATAAGAACATCAAAGGGGTACGAATTGATCTCAACCAGCGCTTCCGGAACGGTGGCGGCCACCCGCACTTCAAAGCCTTGTTGCTCCAACACCGGGGGTAGGGTTAGCCGAATGCCTTCTTCGTCGTCCACAAAGAGCAGGCGCTTACGCGTAGTTGTTGTGAAAGCCATATGAAGGAGGGGGGTTAAGGCTGCGAAACGCAGTGTAGTGTAGCCGGGCCGTGTGGAACGGCGATATACCGTAAACACAGTAGAAATGAGAGGAAAGAGCATCAGCCAGGACTAGGTCACTTCAATCCTAGGAGGCTGAGATCAGAGCTTGGGATTGGCGGCGGCCGGAGCGATTTGTGTGCGTGAGAATTTGCGTCGTTCCTGCCGGGACTTTCCGTGTCGGGCTTTCATAGGGCGCCGCTTCGCGGCTGGAGGGGATCCTATTCCGCTTTGTGGAACGGGAATGGAGCAAGACGAGGAATGACATGGCACGAATCGTGCTTTGCGGATGTGGATCGTGCCCTGGTAGCGAGGACGATGTGTTTAGGCGAGATTGGAGGTCAGCGCCTAAGGCTGGTCTCGTGCGGTAGGTGGCGGCACGGCTTAAAAGCCGTGCCCCGATAGGAAGCGTTGGATGTGTAAAGGCGGGTCAAAGACCCGCCCCCCAGGCGTGAGCTAGGCGGCTGCGGTTGCTTTTGCTTCCGCTTCAACGGTGTAAACCAGAACGGCTTTCTTGCCGCCCTTGGCCACGCTGGCGTGAATGGAATTGAGGTTGACGCCCCTGGCAGCCAATTTATCGAGACAGTCGGCCAGAGCGCCAGGCTTGTTGGACAACTCGCATTCTTCGGCGGTGGTCTCGCGGAAAGAGATCCGGGCCGCGTCCAGGGCTTTTCTGGCGCGCCGGGCGTCGTCAACCGCGAGTTCGATGCTGCCTCCGGTGCCCTGGGCGGTTCCTAGCAGAGCGAGAATGTTCACCTTAGCGTCGCCGAGTGTTCTTGCGATCTCGGCAACCGCACCGGGCCTGTTCTCTACAGAAATTGTGAATTGCTTAGTCTTTGCCATAGCGGGTACCTCCTCATGTGGCGAAAGATTATACGCCCGAGTCGGAAAGCGGGAGGCGTTATTTGACGCGGGTTGTGGAGGCGTCGGGGGAAGGCGAGATTCTGGCCCCGCAAGGCAGGGCCTCGCCCAAGCGTGTTAATCTTGGCTGCCCTCGACGGAGGCCGTGGCGTCTCCCAAGGTTTGCGTCTCCGTTGCGTGCCGCATAGGGGCGAGAAATCATCTGCCAGGAGGCAATTTATGCCTAAGTTTCTGATCGAGCGGGAACTGCCCGATGCGGGGAAGTTGACGCCACAGCAGCTTCAGGCTGTGGCACAGAAGTCCTGCTCGGTTTTACGCAGCATGGGGCCTCAAATCCAGTGGGTGCAGAGCTACGTTACCGACAATAAGGTCTACTGTGTTTACGTCGCGGAGAGCGAGCAGGCAATTCGTGAGCATGCAAAGCAGGGTGGGTTTCCGGCAAACCGAATATCGGAGATCCGGACGATGATTGATCCCACCACAGCCGAGAGTAATAAGAGGTGAGGAAAGGCAAGCACGAAGCGAACGCTGGAGAATAATGACAGCCTCGACTTGATCGCGGCCTCTTGCGTGCGATCAGACGACCGGGAATCACGCAGCCTGTTTAGGAGCCAGGTCGGCGACGGCAGAAGTTGGCTCGGGCGCCTCGTCGACAATCTTCATTTGGCGCCAGTCGTACGCAAATTCTTTGCCGCAATCCAGACAAACGACGTAAGTGCCTGTGAGGGAGGCGGCTGCGCTGCGGCGCGTAGCAGAGCGGGTCGTGATAGGAAAACTAAAATTGGTGTGCCAACAGCCGAAGAAGGCATCGAGCAGCCTCGAGATCATACCTACCTCCCAGAACGTGGTCCTGCTGGCCTAGTGATCCTCGACGGCCGAAAGCTGCCCAGGGATGAAATATAGAGAGCGTAAGTCGCTGCTCCCTGGAGCGCCAACAGCCACTTGGAGTGCTCTAGCCGCGAAGAACAGTTCTTCCGGGAAGATCCAGCTACCACTCTGGCCAGCTACTTAGATTACATTTGCTGCTGAAAAGTTTCTATTGCACAACCGTGGGGGGCGCGCGGTTCAGTAACCGAGGAAAACCGGCCTAACTAAGCACACAGTGAAGGCAGGAAGCCCATGAAACAGTTTGGGTTAACGGGAGCGTTCAGCGGGAATTAAACCGGCTCGGGGCCTGCTTTTTTCTTCTGGCACTTAGCCATGATGGCGGACCGGAGGCGGCCGCGGAGGTCTTCAGGAAGCTCGTAGAGCTGGGAATCGCGGTAGATTTCGATGGTCTTCTTGGTGGTATCGCAGACGACGTAGCAGTTGTGGCACCAAGCCAGGTGATCTTCCAGTTCAGCGCGGGTGCGGGCGTCGAGGATGCCGTCGAGGTAGTTGGTTAGCTCTTGCAAGAACTCAGAGCATTTCACTGTGTGCCATCTCCGCCAACATTGCGTTTTTGAAAGTAGCGGCTGAGCCGCTCGCGCAGCTGCAAGCGAGCGCGCAGCAACCGCGACTTGACCGCCGGAATGCTGAGGTCTAAGGCCTCGGCTGCTTCCTCGGTCGACAAACCCTCCACATCACGCAGCACGAAAACCGTCCGAAAGCTGGGAGGCAGCCCCTGGATGGTCCTGGTCAAAATGTCATGCAGCTCGGACTGCGTGTAGAGCTGCTCGGGATTGGGCGACCAATCCGCGACCTCGCGAGGAACCGAATCATCCTCGGTCTTGACATCCTCGTCGAGCGATACCATGCGTTCGGGGCGACGACGGCGCAACTTCATGAGCGCCTCGTTGACCGCGATCCGCACCAGCCAAGTGTAGAACTTCGACTGACCCTGGAACTGTCCCAGGTTCTGATAGGCCTTCAGGAACGCATCCTGCACCACGTCTTCCGCGTCTTCCCGGTTCTGCGTAATGTGCTGCGCGATGCGGAATACGTTCCGGTCGTAGCGCTTAACCAGTTCTTCAAACGCCGCGACCTCTCCGCCCTTGGCTGCCTGTACCAACGCCAGTTCATCACTGACGGGCTCGCTCAGTTTTGGTTGGATGGTTCCCATTGTTCCGCCGATTCAACAATTTTCGGGCTGTGCGGCCGAAATGAAAGGGTATTGTAATCGGTAATCCGGCCTTGTGCCCATTTGTCTTTTGACGTAGCAAACTCACAAGCGTTTGCGTTAACGTGCGCAGGGAACCAGGATCGCGGGGAACTACACGGTAGTAACCTCGGCAGACTCCGCAAGTGCCGTATAATCAATGACTGAACCCGAGCGCCGGGAAGGCGCGGGACGGGAGCGGGACCCGTTCCGACACAGCTGGTTGGTTCTCAGGAATGGCCGAAAGAAAAATCGAACAAATCGTAGAACGGGTGATCTCTGAGGTCATGGAGAGCCACGTTCCGAAGCTGCGAGCAGACATCACACGCCGAGTGCTGGAGGAAGTCAAACCTCAACTCGGCGGAGAAGGAGAAAACAAGGCTGGCCCGAATCATCTGTTGAAGGCAGTTTCCGCAATTCATAGTGCGACCACGCAGCGGGACGTGCTACGCGGGTTGCTGGACAATGCGGTTCGGTATTGCGGGCGGGCGGCTCTGTTCGTGGTCAAAGGGGGAATGGCAGGCGGCTGGCAAGGGCGTGCCTTTGCCAATAACGAGGCCATCAAGGACTTTGCGCTGGATACGAACTCGGCACTGGTGGCACGAGTTCTGGACGGACACACAGCATTGTCGGGCAATGCTTCCGAGATGGATAAAAGGTTCCTAGCCGAATTCCGGGCGCCGGCGGACGGGAAGTGTATTTTGCTGCCGCTTCTGCTCCGGGAAAAAGTGGCGGCCCTGGTTTATGCCGATGCGGGACATGATCGTGGAGGGCAGCTGGACGCCTCTGCACTGGAGTTGCTGGTGCTGACCACCGGGACGTGGCTGGAAGTGGCGTCGTTGCGCAAGACGGCGCCCAAGGAAGGGGCGTCGGGTGGGCCGGAGAAGAAGGAAGCGCCAGCAGCTCATCCATTCCCGGCTCATGCCGCGCCGTCATTTTCCGATCCCTTCGCCCCCCACGCACCGGCTTTTGCCAAGGCTGCCCCGGCTGCGACGGCGGTTCATGCGGAGCCGGAACCTGCACCGAGTGAAGCGGCCAGTGATCAGTTTGCCGGGTTGCCACCCGAAGAGGCCGACGTTCACCGTAAAGCGCAGCGGTTCGCACGGCTGCTAATTGACGAGATCAAGCTTTATAACCAGGCCAAGATGGCCGAAGGACGTAAGAATAGAGATCTTTACGATCGCTTAAAGGAAGACATCGACAAGAGCCGTTCGACGTATGCGAAACGCTATGGGAACACGGTGGCGGCGTCGGGAGACTATTTCAACCAGGAACTGGTCCGCAGCCTTGCGGAAGACGATGCGACCCTTCTGGGCAGCAACTTTAAGCGATAAACTATAAACTACTGTCAGTGTGAATTGGCGCAGGTTGGTCCTGGTCCCGGTGCTCTCAATTATAGGCAGTGTTCTGCTGTTGATTTCCTTCCCCACGTTTGCCCAGCAAGCGGCGGCAGCGACACAGTCCGCTAAACCCAGCTCCTCCCCGAAGGCGGCTAGCAAGCGGGTCCGAAAGCGCTCTCCCAGTAAAGGCAAAAAGAAAAACAAGCGCGTGCGTTCGCGGCGGGTGCGGCGGATCCACCAGGCATTCGTTAAGTCCGCCGACCTGCGGCCTATGGCTCGACAGCTGCTCGAAGATCGTTCGCCCGCGGCTTTTGCCGGAGTGGAAGCCTATGCCCGGCGGCATGCCAACCAGGATGCGGGAGCGCTGGCGTGGTTGGTGGTCGGGTATGCATACACCCTGGATCGCAATTACCTGAAGGCAGTAGCTCCGCTCCAAAGGGCCAAGGTGAATGCGGGCGATCTGGGCGAATACGTCGCCTACTACCTGGGCACAGCCTACATGCAGACGGGCAGGAGCAGCGAGGCTGTGGCGACACTGCGCGATTTTGAGGTGAAGTATCCGGACTCGCTGTTTATTAAAGATGCTCACCTGGTGTATGCGAGCGCGTTACTCGAGCAGAATCGCGCCCAAGAGGCAGTGGCGCTTTTGGAAAAAGACCGGCACCCGCCGCGGGCGGACGTGGAATGGAACCTTGGGCGTGCTTATGAGGCTGCGGGAGAAACGGGCAAAGCAGTCAGCGTTTTCCAAAATTTGTACCTGACAATGCCCCTGGCCGGCGAAGCCGACGCCGCGGCAGGTGAATTAAAGAAATTCTCGGGAATCGCACCGCCCCTGACGTGGGAGCAGAAAAGGATCCGAGCGGATCTGCTGGCCAAAGGCCGGCGCTATGCCGATGCTGCCGCCGAATACGGCGAATTAGTAAACGAGGTGGGCCCCGAGGCGCGTGCTGACGTGCACCTGGCTTTAGCGAGCCTGCTGTTAAAGGGTGGAAGAGCTAAAGATGCCAAGCTGATTCTGGAGTCGCTGAAAGACACCGCCGGAGAAGTGAATGCGCAGCGAATCTACCTGCTGGGAGAAGTCGCGCGGGCCTCCGATGATGAAGACGGATTTCTCAAGAACCTGACCGAGCTTCGGCAAGAGGCGCCGACGAGTCCGTGGTTGGAGCAGGCGCTGCTGTCTGCCGGCAACATTTTCCTCTTGAAGCGGAATTACGATCGCGCGATTGACGCCTATCGCGTGCTGCAGGAGCGCTTCCCGAATGGAGGGCGCGCGTCGTATGCGCACTGGAAAGCTGCCTGGCTGACCCTGCGTCAGGGCAGGAAGGAAGAGGCGAAAAAAGCTTTCGAAGAACAGATTGCGCTCTATCCCTCGTCGAACGAGGTTCCAGCGGCGCTTTACTGGCGCGCGCGTCTGGCGCGAGAGGACGGCGATCTGGAGCTGGCGCGGGCGTTCTATCAGAAAATCTCCGACCGGTTTCGCAACTACTACTACGCGGATCTGGCTCGCAAGCAATTAGCGGCGCTCAATGCTACGGGCGAGCCGCAGCACTACGCCCTGCTGGATAAAATTTCTCCCATCGATACCAAGCCCGCCGAACTTACCAATGAGGACGCTCCCGCCGACAACCTGCGTGTGCAGAAGGCGCAACTTTTGGGCAATGGCGGCTTGGTAGAAGTGGCGACGCGGGAGTTACAAGCTGCCGCCGAGGAAGAGAAAGGCGCCTGGGTCGCGCCGGAGACGGCGCGTCTTTATCAGCAGAATCAGCAGTTCAATCTGGGGATTGAAGTGATGAAGAAAGCAGTGCCGAACTACTTTGCCATGGATATTCCGGCGCTGCCGCGGTCTTACTGGGAAGCCCTCTTCCCGCGCCCGTACTGGACGGATCTGAAGCGGTATTCGACCCAAAATCAGCTGGATCCATTTCTGGTGGCCTCTCTGATCCGGCAGGAGTCGGAATTCAACCCGGGCGCCATTTCCCGTGCCAACGCGCTGGGTTTGATGCAGTTGCTGCCTAATACCGGCAAGAAAATAGCCAAGGAAGCAAAACTGCGCCATTTCAATACCGGCCAGTTGTTCGTGCCGGGAGTGAATTTGCAGCTCGGTACACGGTATTTCCGGAGCATGGTGGACAAGTTCGGCTCTTTCGAGTACGCGCTGGCGGCTTACAATGCGGGCTCCGACAGAGTGGAGGATTGGTTATCGGCAGGGAACTACAGGGACCCGCAGGAGTTCGTGGAGTCTATCCCGTTCACTGAGACGCGCGAGTACGTGCAAGCGATCCTGAGGAATACCAGTGTGTATAAACGACTGTATGGGAATCCGTAGTAGCGGAAATTGGTGTGACAGTCAGACCCAAAGACAGTGCTCGGGTGTTACATCCGCCCCAAAAAATAACCGAATTTTCATCTTTTCCACCGATGACCTGCGAGTAAAATCACCTTATCTAGTCTTTCTGAATTTCTGATTCCCAGACACAAGCGAAAAAAGAAAGAAGGAGGAATGCAATGACACGTGCTAGTAAGCCAATTCCCGAAGGATTTCATTCCGTCACTCCAAGCCTCATACTGCGTAACGCAGCCCAAGCGATTGATTTCTACAAGCGGGCGCTTGGGGCGCAAGAGCGAATGCGCATGGCGGGCCCCGATGGCAAGGGCATCATGCATGCCGAACTCAAGATTGGTGATTCCATCATCTTCATATCCGACGAGTCTCCCCAATCCTCTGCCAAGTCGCCCCAGACCCTGGGCGGCTCAACAACGGTCCTGAATCTCTATGTGCCCGACGTGGATGCCAGTTTCCGACAGGCCGTGAGTGCCGGAGGGAAGGAGACAATGGCAGTGGCGGATATGTTTTGGGGCGACCGTTACGGGACGTTTACCGATCCGTTTGGCTATACATGGGGTCTAGCCACGCACAAAGAGGACTTCTCCCCGCAGGAGATGGCGGAAAGGGCGAAAGCGTTTTTCGCGAATATACAGCAACAGAGGAAGTCGGCGTAGGGCTTCATGAACCTGCGTTCGGGTAGGATTCGAAGCGATCCTTCTACTGCGGCGAGCTGCACTCGGTGCAGCTCGCCGTCGTGATTGATGACACGTTATCGGAGGTAATCTGAGAAAGAGGAATCTGAGAACAGCAGTGTCCCTCGACTCGGACCGGCTTACGGTCGGTCGTTCTCTGATGACTCCGGCAACTAAGGCCAGATGCCACGTACGCGGGTTGCGGTGGCGACGCGGTCGATGGCCAGGATGTAGGCTCCCGTGCGCATGTCGGCGTCATGTTTTTTGGCTGTCGCGTGCACGTCGGTGAAGGCTTTCACCATGACGCGCTCCAGGCGACGGTTAACGTCGTCTTCGTCCCAGAACAACTCCTGCAGATCCTGAACCCACTCGAAGTACGAAACCGTGACCCCACCCGCATTGGCGAGAATGTCGGGGACTACCATGATCCCGCGGTCGTGCAGCACGGCGTCGGCATCTGGGGTAGTGGGTCCGTTGGCAGCTTCGGCAACGATGCGAGCCTTGATGCGATCTGCGTTTTCAAGGGTGATCTGATTTTCCAGCGCGGCGGGAATGAGGATGTCACACTGGAGTTCGAGTATAGTTTGGCTATCGATGGGCTCGCTGTTGGGGGAATCGACGACTGAGCCGGTCTTTACCTTGTGCCGCAGTAACTCGGGGACACGCAGGCCCGCGCGATTGAAGATGCCGCCCCGCGAGTCGCTGACCGCGATGATCTTCGCCCCCTGTCGTGCGAGCAATTCCGCGGCGATGCTGCCGGCATTTCCGAAGCCCTGGATGGCTACCGTGGCTCGGTCCAGGCTGATCCCCATGACCTCGCAAGCCGAACGAATTACAAACCAGCAGCCGCGGGCGGTGGCTTCGTTGCGGCCAAAGGAGCCGCCGAGAAACGTCGGCTTGCCAGTCACCACACCGGGAGCGCTGCTGCCGTGGGTCATGCTGTAGGTGTCCATGATCCAGGCCATGATTTGCGAGTCGGTGTAAACGTCCGGGGCGGGAATGTCTTTGTCAGGGCCGATGATGGGGGAAATCTCGTAGGCGTAGCGGCGAGTCAGGTGCTCCAGCTCGTTCTTGGAAAGCTTGTGGGGATCGCAGACGATGCCACCTTTTGCACCTCCGAACGGAATGTTAACGATGGCGCATTTCCAGGTCATCCACATAGCGAGCGCCTTGACTTCGTCGAAGGTGACGTTGGGATGATAACGAATGCCGCCCTTGCAGGGGCCGCGCACGCTGCTGTGCTGAACGCGGAAACCGTCGAAGACCTGGACCGAACCGTCATCCATCTTTACCGGCAACGATAGGGATAAAGCGCGGCGGGGGCGGCGCAAGACCTCGCGCAGCCCGGGATCAAGGCCGCACTTCTCGGCGGCACTGTCGAACTGGCGCATGGCAATGCGAAAGGAGTTCAGATCCTCCGCGGTCTGGACGGACGCCGGCATAGCCGTAATTCCTTGGGTTACCATGATCAAGGTCTCCTTGTGTTTGAGGGTCGTGGGGAATTGCTGATTTTCGATTGAGGATGGGGGTTGGATAGTCGAGCGCTGGAGGGAAACGTAAGTAAGCCGAGTTCGCGCTGGTTCATGCCCCACCTCGCAAGCGGAAGCAGTTACACGCGCTTTGTCGTTTGTGGGGTGGAAGGAACAGGATCGGGACTACCCGAACAGCGCAAACACCGGTCACTCCGACAGCGGCGTTATGTCGGTCGCTGGTCCCCGCGCGGACGCCCCACAACGTCCGCCGGATGGCAGTTATACACCCAGAGGGAGGAGGGAAGTCAACCGGACGAAAAGGCTCCTCTGGGCGGGCGAGGACACCCGCCCCTCCGCCAGCAATCACTGGCCGCTGACTTTTTCGTGGGCCGGGGCCTTGGTGAAAAGAATCTCAAAAACCAGCAGGCCGGCGCCGACGACGATGGCGCTATCGGCCACGTTAAAAGCGGGCCACTGGTACTGGCCGACGTAGAAGAGTAGGAAATCCACCACATGCCCGCTCACGAGGCGATCCCACAGATTACCGAGGGCGCCGCCGAGAATGAGCGCGAGCCCGACGCCGGTGGTGGTCATGGCGTGACTGTTTTTCCAGAGCAAAGCCGAGACGATCACCAGGGCGACCAGCGAGAACAGGACCAGGACGGCTATCTTCCATTCCGAAGGGGAATCGGCGAAAAGACCGAAGGCGGCGCCACGATTTTCCACGTGGGTAAGACGAAAGAAGCCCGGGATGACGCTGATGCTGTCGTGCAGCAAGATGGTGTTCTCGATGGTGAGCTTGGCTAGGCGGTCCAATAGCAGCACGAAAAAAGCGATGAGGAAGTGGTACTTGCGCATGGCGTGTTGGGTCATCTGGGCTGAGGTGTTTACTCCTCCAAAAAATTGCCAGCAGCTCTTACGCTTCTGGGGCTAGCCACGGTTTCCGAATACCTTCCACGGCTTGCGAGGCGGGCTTGACGGTTGCCCCGCTTCGTGACTGACGAATCAAATGCGCCTCGCCTGCAGAGACGCGGCAAGCCCCATCTCTACCCTTAGATTACACGCCGGTGTTCCCGGTTTCGATCTCTCTTAAGACGGCGCTGCAGCGTTCGCAAACCGATGAATAAGTTTTGTCTTCGCCTACTTGCGTCGAATAATTCCAACAACGCTCGCATTTTTTGCCTTCCGCCTGGCTCACTTGAACATTGACCCCACCGGTTCCGTTGCCCGAGGTACCTTGCTCTAAGTGGACGGACGAAACGATAAACAGGTAGCGTAACTGATCGCGATAGCGAGCGAGCACCGAATGAACCGGTTCGGCGGCTGAAACTCTGACCTGAGCCTCCAGGCCGGAGCCGATCAGGCCTTGGTTGCGGGCTTCTTCCAGGGACTTCAGAACTTCGCTGCGGACAGCCAGCAGGGTGGACCAATCTTCCTTCTGTTGTTTGTCTTCACGAGGAGCAGTACCCAGAATGTCCGCTGGCACCGGGAAGCGGGTCAGGTGCACGCTCTCGGCGCGGTCGGCCATCTTCGGCAAACATTGCCAAACTTCTTCACAGGTGAAACTCAAGATGGGAGCCAATAGGCCCGCGAGGGTTTCGCCGATCAGCCAGATCGCGGTCTGCGCCGAGCGGCGCGCCGGTGAGTTGGGCGCGAAGGTGTACAGGCGATCTTTGAGCACATCGAAATAAAAAGCACTCAAGTCGGCGACAAATTGGTTCACGCCCTGGTAGATCTTGTGGAAGGCGAATTCCTCGTACCAGCGCTGGATCTGGTCATTCAGATCGGCGGTTTGCCGCAGCATGAACTGATCGATCGCCTGCATTTGGTCGAACGGCACCCGATGCTTTTGTGGATCGAAATCGAAGAGGTTGCCGAGCACGTACTTAAACAGGGAATTGCGAATCTTGCGATAGATCTCCGCAATGCTCTGCATCAGGCGCTCGGAGCCAACCACGTCTTCGCGGAAATCCACGGAAGCGACCCATAGGCGCACGATTTCTCCGCCGAGACGATTAGCGATGTCCACGGGATCGACGTCGTTTCCCTTGGACTTGGACATGGCGCGGCGTTCTTCGTCAAGGGTCCAGCCTGGACTGGTCACCATGCGATAGGGAGCGCTCCCCTTGTAACCCATGGCGCAGAGCAGGGAAGAATGGAACCAGCCGCGATATTGGTCGCCACCTTCCAGGTACAGATCGGAAGGCCAGGGGAGGTTAGGTTCGTGGCCCAGGACAGCGGCATGGCTTGAGCCAGATTCGAACCAGACATCAATGATGTCAGTTTCTTTTTCGAACGTCGTGCCGGCACAGTGGCGGCACTTGGTGCCGGGCGGAACCAGACGATCGGCCTCGGGGCTATACCAGGCATCGGCGCCAGCCCGTGCGAAGAATTCGACGACGGCCTGGTTGATTTTCGGGTCGTTCAGGGGCTTGCCACAGCGCTCACAGAGGAAGACGGCAATCGGCACACCCCAGATGCGCTGGCGCGAGATGCACCAGTCGGGGCGGGTGGCGATCATGTTGGCGATGCGTTCTTCGCCCCATGCGGGATCCCACTTCACTTTCTTGATCTCTTCCAGAGTGAGGCTGCGAAGAGTGCCACCTTTCATGGGAGTTTCCATGGAAATGAACCACTGCTCGGTGGCGCGGAAGATGATCGGGTTGTGACAGCGCCAGCAGTGCGGGTAGGAGTGCTCGAGACTCTCGGTGTGGAGGAGCACCCCGCGAGCCTTCAGCAATTCGACGATGGGCTGGTTGGCGTCGAAGACCTTCTTGCCTTGGTATTCCGGCAAACCATTGTGGATCACTCCTGAGGCGTCCACATCACAGGTGGGATCGAGTTTGTACCTCGTGCCGGTGTAAAAGTCCTCGGCGCCATGAGCGGGAGCAGTGTGGACCACACCCGTGCCGGTGTCCATCGTGACATAGTCGGCCAGCACTCCGAGGATCTTGCGGCCTTCCCACGGCAGGAAAGGATGGTAGAACCATGTATTTTCCAAAGCGCGTCCGGGTACTCGCGCGATGGGCTTGGCGTCAGGGAAGCCGCACTTCTCGGCGGTAGCCCTGGACAGACGCGCGGCCACAATGAAGATGTCTTTGTCCGTTTCCAGCGCGACATATTCCTCATCGGGGTGGAAGGCGACCGCCATGGAAGCCGGGAGCGTCCAGGGAGTGGTCGTCCAAATGATGGTGGAGATCGGTTTTTCGCCCTGAATCCGCCGGTCAGCCAGTTGTGGATCGATAGTGCGCGGATCTGATTGCAGGCGGTACTTGACCCAGACCGTCGGGCTGACATGGATTTCGTACTCGACTTCGGCTTCAGCCAGCGCAGTTTCGTCGTGAATGCACCAATAGGTCGACCGCAGGCCCTTGTAGACGAATCCGTTCTCGAAGAACTTGTAGAAGATATCCATTACCACCGACTCATACTGCGGGGTCATGGTGGAGTAAGGCTGCCCCCAACGGCCCAAGACGCCAATGCGCTTGAACTGAGAACGCTGGAGATCGAGAAATTTCTCGGCGTACTTGCGGCATTCCAGGCGGACAGCCTCGGGTTTCATCTGCAATTTCTTGCCGCCGAGCATCTGGTCTACTTTGTTTTCGATGGGTAAGCCGTGGCAGTCCCAGCCGGGAACGTAGGGAGCGTCGAAGCCCGCCATGGTTTTGGATTTGACGATGAAATCCTTGAGGCATTTATTCATGGCAGTGCCGAGGTGGATAGGACCATTGGCGTAGGGAGGACCATCATGGAGGACATAAGTAGGCGCGCCCTTACGGGCCTCGCGAATGCGCTCATAGATGTGCATCTGCTCCCAGCGGGCCAGCAATTTGGGTTCGTTCTGAGGGAGGTTGGCCTTCATGGGGAAGGCGGTCTTCGGCAGATTGATAGTGGACTTCAAGTCGAGCGGCACTCGCTTACTTCTCCCAAATGATTGATTTTTTTCATTATAGGGAAGCGGTCAAACTAACGTCCATTGAACCTTTGGCATGGTCGGAAAGGGGTACCACGAGAGGGACTTGGTAATACACTTTAAGAAACCGGCTGAAAAGCGTGTACAATTTTCACCAAAGATGTGGATTTTGGCATCTAACTCGACGACGAACGAACCGGCAGCCCGCCGCTCACCGCACCTGGTAGCCGCAGCCTTCCGGAAAAACAACAGATAACAGTGCGGCCCGGCAGAGAAGCAACTTGGCAGGGTCCGTGCTCATCCTTTAGAGAAGCACGGCGGTTGCTTGCGCCTGCTGAAAAGAATAGAGATAAACGAACTCGGGTCGAAAACCTTATGGCAACCCAGGAAACGAATTTGCGCACCACCGGCCAACCCGAATTGAATTTGCTTCTCCCGCAAGACGCGGAGAAGCCGCTCTGGAAGTCTCTCTTTCAGAATATTGATGATCTGCTTTTTCCCAAGAAGCTCCCGCCTTTGAAGCTGACCTCGCGGCCGGAACCGGTGCGCGACATCTGGGGTTTCTACAATTATTCCAAGCGCGGCGCTTACGGTTCGACCATAGTACACACGATTGCTATCGCCGCGATCATTGGTTTGTCGCTGGTCGGCCGTCAGGTAGTTGAAGAGGTCAAGAAGCATGAAACGGTGACCCTGATCGCACCGTCAGAAGATATTCCGACCATGCAGCCGGCCAAGACACAAGTGGCAGGCGGCGGCGGCGGTGGCGACCGGGACGTCTTTAAGGCTCCCAAAGGACGGCTGCCTAAGTTGGCGATGGAACAGGTTACGCCTCCGCAGATCGTAGTAAGGAATGATCATCCGAAATTGACGGCGGAGCCAACGGTAGTGGTTCCTCCGCAGATTAAGCTCGCGAACAACATGCCGACGCTCGGTGACATCACGTCGCACCTGCCTTCCGGTCCGCCTTCGAATGGCACTGGGTCGGGCGGCGGAATTGGTTCGGGCTCAGGTGGCGGCGTTGGAGCCGGTACCGGGCCGGGCGTTGGACCAGGCCGCGGAGGTGGTATCGGTGGCGGAGTGTTCAAGGTTGGCGGCGGAGTTTCCGCGCCCAAGGTGCTCTATCAGCCTGATCCGGAATATTCGGAAGAAGCTCGGAAGGCTAAATACCAGGGCACTTGCGTGCTGTGGCTGATCGTTGGTCCTGATGGGAAGCCGCGGGACATTAAGGTGGCGCGCAACCTCGGTATGGGCCTGGATGAGAAGGCTATCGAGGCGGTGAAGCAGTGGATGTTTGAGCCTGCCATGAAGGATGGAAGACCCGTGGCGGTGCAGATCAATGTGGAAGTGAGCTTCCGGTTGTACTAGGGTTATTTCTGTATTTTGACGTGGGCGGCCGCTTGGGCGGCCGCTTTTGTTTGGGGCGATTAGCCGAGTTTTGCTCGGCCGGGCAGCCGAGGCGGCTGTCCCTTCGACAGCCCGGGGTGTCCCTACCCGGTTTTGGATCACTCCTTCAGGTCCACGTGTTGGACATCATCTACGGAGTGGCCCATGAACATTGCTCCGAGGCGGCGGAATTTTTCTACCGAATCGGTGGCGAAGAATCTGTGACGGGGCAGGGTGCGGCGTTCTTCCGCGGAGGAGGAAGCGACCGGCTCGATGCTTAGACGTTCAGCCACAACGCGGGCCGTGGATTCGGCCGAATCCACGATCGTGACATGGGGCGGTGCGACACGGTGCAGCAGGGGTTTGAGCAACGGATAGTGGGTGCAGCCGAGCACCAGGACGTCGGCGGATTGAAAGCCGTCGGCGAAAGCCTCTCCCAGGTAAATTCGGGCGACCTGTTCGGTCACCGGATGCTCGATCCAGCCTTCTTCGACCAGGGGAACGAGCAGCGGGCACGCCTTTTCTCTTGCCTCCACCGCGCGGGCTTCGAGCGCTTTCAGATAGGCATGGCTGCTGACGGTAGCTTCGGTGGCAATCACAACGACTTTATGGACCGTGCTGCAAGCGGAGGCGCGGTTGGCCCCAGGTTCGACTACTCCAATGACTGGCACGTGCGAGCCGGCGACAATCTTGTCCAAGGCGAGAGCAGTGGCTGTGTTGCAGGCAATGACGAGTAGTTCTGCTCCGCGTTCTTCCAACAAATGAGCTGCGCTGACAGCGTAGCGGGCAACCGTGTCGGCGGACTTTGAGCCGTAGGGGAGCCGGGCGGTGTCCCCGAAGTAGAGATAGTCGGCATTCGGGATCAGGGAGACGAGTTCTTTGAGCACCGTGAGGCCGCCGAAGCCGGAGTCGAAAACGCCGATCGTGGGACGCCGAGTTGTCATGGACAGGGTTCATGATAAACGAGAGGCGTGATGCCGTCCCTGGGCGGGACTCGCACTAGCGCTTCAGAGTCGGCTCTGGGCTTCAGGAAAAGGTTCTATAGCCAAGCGCCCAATGCCTAGAGCCGCGCCGACCGAAGGTACGAAGCTGCGCACGAAAGGTCAGTTTCACCTGAAATTCACCTGCCTGTAACCATCCTTTAACAAAACGCCAATAGAAAGAAACCATCTACAGAAAAAGGAGGAATCACGAGTGATTCGCCGCATGGCTCTGCTTTTTTCGCTGGCAGTGGCGGTGCCTGTCGTGGCGCAGACCACGCTGAACGGGGCAGGCGCAACGTTTCCTTATCCGATGTATTCCAAGTGGTTCAGCGAATACCACAAGGCCCACCCGGACGTGCAGATCAACTATCAGTCCATCGGGAGCGGGGGAGGAATCCGGCAGGTGTTGGAAGGTACCGTGGATTTCGGGGCGAGCGATGGGCCGATGAGCGATGAACAACTGGCGAAGGCCAAAGTCAAAATTCTGCATATTCCCACCGTTCTGGGCGCGGTTGTGCCGGCGTACAACGTGCCAGGTGTCTCCGGTGAACTGCGCTTTTCGGCAAAGGTGATCGCCGATATCTGCCTGGGGAAGATCGCGAACTGGAACGATAAAGCGATCGTCCAGGATAATCCGGGAGCCAAGCTTCCCGACAAGCCGATCATCGTGGTGCATCGTTCCGACGGGAGCGGCACGAACTATATCTTCACCGACTACTTATCGAAGGTCAGTTCAGAATGGAAGGAGCGGGTTGGCAAAGGAACATCGGTGAAGTGGCCGGTGGGCCTGGGCGCCAAAGGAAACGAGGGCGTGGCCGGCATGATCCGGCAGATGGAGGGCGCGTTCGGCTACGTAGAGCTGATTTACGCGGTTGAGAACAAGATTGAGTACGGAGCGGTCCAAAATGCCGCGGGAAACTGGCTGAAAGGTAGCCTGGAAGGCGCTACGGCGGCTGCCGGTTCGGTGAAGAACATGCCGGCGGACTTCCGTGTGTCTATCACAAATGCTCCCGGCAAAGATGCTTACCCAATATCCAGCTTTACCTGGCTCTTAATTCCCACGCAGACGAAGGACCCAGGCAAGGGTAAGATCCTGGTCGATTTTCTCAACTGGATGTTGAACGACGGGGAAAAGATGTCCAAGGAATTGGACTATGCGCCTCTGCCGGAGAATGTGGCAGCCCAAGTGAAAGAGACCTTCAAGCAAATCCACTAGGCGCATATCCTGGTAAGGCTCAGAACGGCGGGTCTACGCGAGGCGCCGGTTCTCTTTGCCGATTATTTCCTACTCCTTTTGCTGCGCAGACTTAACGCGCTCGGCTTTGGACGGCTGGCTGTGCCTTGCTGTGTCTGTTTTGTGTCTGTGTGTTTTGTGTCTGTGTGTCTTGACACCCGGGCTGGCGGCGAGCATAATCCGTGTCCGCGATCGAGACTAGGGGACACCTTAAGCGTCTAAAACGATACGCCCTAACGTCTGACGTCATCGGCTTCTCTTGCAATTTTCTTGGGGTCCCGGCAGGGCTGGTGACGCCTTCTCAAATCAGATTGCTCATTTCCCATCGTTCGCCGCTGGCCGCGGCGGACCGCAAATCGCTTCGCCTCGGCACCCGCGCAAAATCGAAGGAGGTAACTCTGATGTCATCGCAGAACCTGTCTGACCTTC
>QIAU01000149.1 GCA_003225055.1 Acidobacteriota bacterium | reverse complement strand
ATCCGGTTTTTGTCCATCGACTCGCACGTTTGCTCCACGCTTCCTTCAGACCTCGCTTGCAGACGAGTGACCTCGCTGCAGTGATAGCCCTTGCGCTTTGCTACCCTTCACCTCCATCAGGTTGGGGGAGGACTTTCACCTCCAAGCTGTTGAGCATGCCCAGCACACAACGAAGCCGCTCGCGCGGCGGACGCTAGCGCGTGGGAGATGCAGGCATTTGAAACGGTGGTCCGACTTCCCGGTCTTGAATAACAGACCGCCCCGCGTTAGGATGATCGACATGACGCGAGAACCACTACATCGATCAGCATCAATAACCACGTTTTTACCGAATCCCGCTTCTGGCAACGATTTCCGGGCGAAAATGGATTGAAAATCCATAGGCCGCGTCCGCCGCACCCGCGAACGGCTTCCTTCTGACGGTTTTATCGAAAGCGCGCCAGCGCGTCCCCCCATCCCCACTCCCAAATGCGCGCTTCCGATAAAACACTAGCGTCACTCGGAGTTTCGCTAATCCTTTGGACTACACGCAACCGGCGTGAGGATTTTCATGGAGTTTTGATCCTGCTGTAATCACTGCGTAACAAAACAAGCTTGCAATGGAAGCGTGCGTTACAGTTCCTGCTCGCTGCCCCATGATCCGGCGCTGGTGCTAAGCGAGCATGCATCGAAAGGAGCCGTATGGCGTCTCCTGCAACCTTACGATCCCAACCACCCAAGACACCAAGCGATGTCTTCTTGCTATGCGATTTGACCGGCGTAATCGAGTTTTTCAGCAAGACACTCAGAGCCGAACACCTGCTGGAGATGCCGGAGTTCATTGCTTATGGGACAACACCTGTACTTTTAGGCGTGACCTTGGGGGTGGATTTGAATCTTGAGATTGACACCCTCAAGACTGGGGCGCGCGAATCCGAGACAGGCTGTCCCTGATCGTTCTCCTGTACCCGCACAAGCAAGGTCGAAGCTCCAGGACTGGCGGGGTGGGTTTGCCGATGGCGGCGGTTCTTGCTTACGATTTCGGCTCCTCTTTTCCGGCGAGGAACTGTAAGCCGACATCATAGCTGCGGCCAGAGCGCCGCTTTCTGCTCCACCGGACACTCAGGAGAGTGGGGATCGGGACCGGAACGGAGGGGACGACGATGCGAAATTCGACCAGCGCGGAAGCCGGGAGCTCACGGTTCGTGACAAAGCGCAACCCACCTTCGCTGATGTCTTCAATATTTCCCTGCACAAGGACAGCAGATGCCGCCGAAGAACCGTATAGGTCCAGAGCCCGGGCAGTCGCTTTCAGCAAAAGGGGGAGCCGGACGTAACGCCGTCGATCCTTGCCGCTGTCCATTTATTCCTTTACCTATTTGTTTCTGACGGCTTGATCGAGCACGCAGGCTGCCGACCGGGACGGCCATTTCAACCAATGACTACTTGTCCCGACCTGGAGCGCAATACATACGGGCGCTCTTGGAAATGCTTCCTGATCCTGCGGCAGGAGAGACGATGTGGCGGGGTTTTGCTCGAATAGAATGCCTGACGGCGCCTGTTGAAAACAAGTACCGTTCTGGTTCTCTCTGAATACCTGGCGGAGTCGCCTTATTTCGAGCGCAGGGTATACGCTTGTGGCCCTACTAAGTTCACAATGTGATGCCCCAGGGCTTGCTGATCCTTTCACGTGCTAGCCCTGGGCGAATCACCTTGCGCCCGGATGCGCGCGGGTCCGAACTGTCGGATGGGGACAACACCAAGCCGAGGACCTTGGCGACGATCCCGGCGCGAGTGGAAACTCCCATCTTGACCATTACCATACGCAGGAAAGCTTTGACCGTGTTCGGGCTGACCGCCATGCGCTTGGCCATCTCTCTGTTGCTGAGCCCGCGCAGGAGAAATGTCACCGCTACCCGTTCCCGTTGCGTAAGACGGAACTGTTGAGCGACTTGGCACAGGGCAAAAGATTCAGGGATCCCCCGTTCCAGCACAATCAATACTCTGGGATTTACATTGGCGTCCAGCCGAAAGGCGCGGCAGAAATAGACGCGTCGTCCCGACTTGAAAGGGATGACGGGAGGTACCGTATTAGAGCTTAAGCGGACCTGACCACGAAGAAGTACATGCCGGATTTTCTCGTCAAAAGCCTGGGAGAGACTTTGCAACGGCGCCTGTTTCGCCGCGTAAGTCAGAATTCTCATCGCCTCATGATTCGCAGAGAGACCCCTCAACGTATCATCGGTGACCAAGAAACCCAGTGCGGGGATAGTAAGCGCTCTGCCGCTCGGGTGACTGGCATCCTTGCCAGAGACGCCCGGCTCCCGAGCATGCGACGTTCCTCCCGACATGTCAGGTTCCAGTCTTGCCAGGGCTCTGGTGAGAAAGTCGCAGAGTGATTGTACTCGGGCTGGTTCCCTCTTGGAATGCCGGGTCTCCTCGGGCGCGACACACCCCAACCCCACGGAACACTTAAGCCCAGAGCGGGCTTGAGCTGCCCCGGACGGACCGACCACGGTTCGCGATTAGCCGGAAACTCCCCCCACTCCCCAGCATTTCAGGCACAGTCTCTACGTTATCGTCGCCTGAAAACGCGCTCAAATAACCAACAGAGGGGATTCTCCCTCTAGGAAAAGAAGTTGTCAAGGGCGTAGAGGGCGTAGAGGGGCGTAGAAGGGCGTAGGGAGGGCGTAGTGATGGGTCGTGGTGCCTACAAACTCGATTCCCGGCACCAGAGACTGCACCAGATGAGACGAGTTGAGCCACCTTGGCGTAGGCTGCAGCAGAAACGGGGATAAGCAGGGTTCATCGGGAAACCCGTTATCGTATAGCCACATTCGCAAATCCCGCATGTCTTCCCGGCTGGGATTAATTGGTCTCCTGACGGACGTCCAGTTCGCATACAGAACGTGTTTGTACATGGCGGATGAGATCATCGGGCAAAGTTGGATGTTCAGTGTGCCGGGCATCTTCCGGCGGAGCGCCTGATTCCCTGCCTATGCTGTGGTAGAAGAAACCAGCCTCGGCCATGGCTCGCTGCGCAGCCGCTTTGAATCCAGGTTGGCCAGTTCTGGCCAGTCGGTGAGTATGACGACGCATCCGCCCCGCGAGCCACCGCGTAGGCATCGCCGAAGAAGCGCACCGTCGGCAGGACTTCTGCTGCGCCTTCGCTGGCAGCCGGGTCATAGGCGCGGATGTCGGAGCCTTCCTTGAAGAAGCCGCTGGATCAATGCGATTGCGGGTGATTCCCGGATATCGTCGGTCCCAGTCTTGAAGGCAAGTCCCAAGGCCGCGATTCGCTTTCCTTTCAGGTTCCACAGTGCATTCCGTACCTTACGGGCGAACCGCTCGATCTGTTCTTCATTAATGCGAATTATTTCGTCGAGCAATCGGAACTCGAATCCGAACTCCTTGGCGACGGTGCGAAACGCTTTCAAATCGTTTGGGAAGCAAGATCCTCCGTATCCGATCCCCGGCTGAAGGAACCGACTCCCGATACGTGTGTCTCGCACCCGATTCCCTCACCAACTTGGGCAATGTGAGCACCCACAGCCTCGCAAATGTTGGCAACCGCGTTGAACGAGATCTTCGCCGCGAGAAAGGCATTGGCCGCGTGCTTTATCAACTCCGCGCTTTTCGTGCTCGTCACGAGCAGGCGCGCCGATCCGCACGGTGCTCACGACGCTCCCTCTGGCAAGTATTTCTGGAGCCCGGTTTAGAGCTCCATGGTGTGAGCTCTGGCTTGCAGGGAAGCTGGGTCTGAACCTTGCGCATGTCCTGGCTTCGAGAGCGCGATGTTCAGTAACGTTGCCAAGCTTCGCCTGGCGTCAAAGTAGCGCACGGCGATCTGGCGGGCCGCGCGACAATGCCGCTCGTAATCGGCGTTGATGGCGGCGAAAGCTTCGGCCGCTTCCGCCGGAGTCGAGAAGCGAAAAATTCCTTCGCCCTGGGGCAGGAACGAACTGGGCCCGGTGTTCTCGACCACCGCCGGTTTGCCACTGGCCAGATAGCAGATCGTCCTATCGCTGATCCAGGCGTTCTGGAACTTCACGTAAGACCGCTTCGCGCAACTGAACTCGCCCCGCGAAGCCTGGATGTACGCTTGATACGATTCCGGAGTGGCGGCAACCTCGCGGGACTGCCGGATGTGCCAGCCGCGCTGCTCCAGGTCTTTCCATTCCGCCATATCCCGCTCGGTGCGCATAAACAGTGCCAGTTCTAATGGCTGGCTGGTGAGCCGCGGCAGCTCGGCAAAATCCAGGAACGCAACACGCTTGGTATTTTCGTAGGCTGCCTCGCCATCCACCACCCAATCGGAAGAATCCCAGTTCGAGATCGTCGTGAAGCTTTTGCTGGAGGGGTCAAACACATAAGGCCAGTGCTCGAGACACACGGGGGGATAAAAGTGAATCCATGGTCGCCCGCCATCCTGAAACGCTGCATCCGAGCGGCAAAGGCTTTCGCCGATGGTGAAATAGAAGTCGTGGTGCGGAACGCGGAGCTGTCCGCGGCTGATCCAAAACTGCAGCAGCCCCGGATCGATATCCACGAGCGCCGTGCGGCGGAAGTGCGTCAATAGGCCGGGGCTGATCGCGTAGTGAAAATTCAATAACAGATCCGCCCGCGCAAAGATCGCTTCCGCCTCTGCCCTCGTCATGTTGAGGTAGTCTGCCGGCGCTTCCCGCGAGGGCTCTTTGCCGTACGCCAGGTAAAGAATGCATTTGTTGGCGAGCCCATACTGCTCGATCCGCGCCTGGAACGCGGCCAGTAGAGCGGCTTCTTCTTCCGTGCGCCCCTTGCTGCGAAAGGCTTCCAGCCAATACACGTCATGTCCGAGGAGACGCAGTCCGAGAACATATTGCAGATAAACCCAGAAGTGTCCGCCTGCTAGGGGACAATTCACGACGTCGTACGCGGAAATGACAATGGTCGCCATAGCTCGACTCTAGATCAGGCCCGCCCGTTGCGCGGTTGCATAGAGATAGTCGTAGCGCGGGAGATTTTTTTCCCGCACGGTCCAATCGGGCCGCTCGCCCAGCCAGCGAAAATGGAGATAGATTTTTGCGGCATCGAGAGTCTCTCCGAAATTGGGGGGTGCGCCTTCCGGCCAGCGCGCCTGGACGTAAGCGCTCTTACATTTGCTTACCACGATCTCCGGCCAGTGTTTTCCTTCGATCAGCGCCGCCAAGTCGATTTCCCCGGCGGCGATAGCGGCCGATTCCCAGTCGACCATGAACACCGTTTGCTGGCGAACCAGTACGGTTTTGGCGTAGAACTCGCCATGAATTACCGTTGGCGGCGCTGCCACGAGAGGAGCGAACCACTCCTCGTTTTTGCATAGTCTGGTCAGCCAGGGGAAGCGCGCGTGCAGCGGGCGCGAAAACTCAAGCGTCCGTCGCGCCCAACCGCGGTAATACTGGGCGTTGTACCGCTTGAGGAATGCCCACGAGAGATTGTCGCTCGGCTTCTCGTGCGCGGCGTGGAATTGCCCAATCCAGCGAGCGGCCTGGGCCATCGCCTGCGGCTGCCGGGTGGAGCGCTTCCAAACCATATCGCTCAACCGCACACTGCCATACACGTACTCGAGGAACAACGAAACAGCACCGGTGTTGGGGTCAGTGTGTGCGCCCAGGCACTTAGGTCTGAACTCCGGCATCGGCTGGAGCAGGCGGCGATAGACCTCAGTCTCATAAGGAAGGTCGCCACGGTGTCCGTAGGAGTCGTGGCTTTGCCCCGCCTGATACTTGATAAACACCCGTCGTTTGCGGCCGTCCGGCAATTGGCAGGTGACGATCTCGTTCGGGAATGTGCTCATAAAGGGGGGCAGATCCCTGCGCAGGACTCTCACTGGCCGCGCTTGATATCCATCGCGACCCAGGGCAGCCGCGAGCCGGACGGTCAGAGTCGGCAGATCAGGCAAGAGCGAAAGCGGGGTTTTCAAATTGTGGCGGCGTCCAGTTCGTGTTCGCACGGTAGCACCGGCTCCAGGCCTTCAAACCACTGGTCCACTTCCGCCAATGCGTCCCAGGCCCAAGGCGCTCGCTCCTCGACCAGCGCGATGGCGGGCCAGATAATGCGATTGGCAATTCGCGCGTACTCGGCTGTCTCAAATAGGAAATTCAAATTTTGCGCGGACGGAAGCCACCAACCCGCACGCGACGTCTGCTCGCGATACAAGTCCAAAACCCACGACCGCTCTTGAGGCGGAAAACGCAAGAGAAAGGTTGAGAGGTCATAGCTTGCCGGTCCTACGGCGGCATGGTCCCAGTCAATCAGGCGCACATGCAGCCCGTTGGCCGTGGGGATAACAAAAATGTTGATGGCCCACAAATCGCCGTGCAGCAAGGTCTCGGGGCCACCCCATGCCTCGAGTGCCTGGGCACGCTGCGGGAGTTCTCGGCGCAGGCCGTATAGGCGCTTAAACAGGCGGCTGCGCAATTCAGTATGCTGCCGCCCGGCCGGACAGGCTTCAAGCGCGTAAATAGCGTCGCGGACATTCTCCTCGTAAAAGTGAATACCTAGGTCACCGCCGTGCAGCCGCACTTCTCCCAATAGCGCGTGGCGGGCGAACCGCGTGTGCAGTTGGGCAATCAGCTCGACCGCCGCCCTCACTCGTTCGCGGTTGATTTTGCGAGTATCGAGTTCGTGCTGGCCGAGGTCGTCATAGACGTGCCAGACGCAGTTGCCGCCGCGCTCGGCCACGCTCCCCAGCAGTGCTGGACCGTGTTGGCTCATGCCGACGGCAGGCAGCCATCGCTTGTCCACCAGTTCGCTGCGTTGCGCGATCTCCGGCTTCAGACGCTTGAGGACCATGGCGCGGACCTGGCCGTTGATAACGAAGCGCAGGCGGAAGACCCGCGCCGAACGCGGCTGCAACATCTGCTGCTCGATCAATCGGCCTTCTGCCGCACAGCCGCCAAGCAACTCCTCTAGCAAGCAGCGAAGTTCGCTCAAGCCAGCCTGGTCGTGACCCTCGAGTAGTTTGTCTAGGCCTGCAATCATGCTCGGCTCCGTCGGAAGGCGCTCAACGCTGCCGTAAGGGTGGGTTCGTAGCACCGCAGCAGAGCTATGGCCTTCGTCAGCTGGGTGGGAGGTACAGATTCTTGATCTGCCGTGGCCCAACTAATCTGGTTGACCAGGCGGAGGAGGTTGCCGCAGGCGGCGGCGGCCTGAATGTCAGATAAGCTCAGGTGCGGATGCTCACGTTGCAAGATGGAGCAGTAAAGGCTGAGGTCGGGACTGGCCACGCGATCGACGAACTGAGCCAAATCGGTGGCCGGCAAGCCCCAACCGGCGAATTCCCAGTCGAACACCAGTAGCGCGGGGCCGGTGAGGGTATCGCGGATGCGCAGATTCTTGATGACGAAATCGCCATGCACCAGCGAACGCGGCATTAGGTCACATATTTCTTCAATCTCGCTCCAGTGCGATTCCAGCACGTCCATGTGGGCTGCGAGGTTGCGCAACATCGCGGCATCTTCCGAGGACAATAGAGCTCGGCTGAGGCGATCGAGTAGCATGGCCTGGCAGCCGCGCAGCAATTGCCGGTGCTCATCGAGTTCGCGCTCGGGTAGAGACGACTTAAGGTCGGCTGACCCGGTGGCCAACTGTATTTCCGCCAACCAACCGCCCGCCAGCGCACGATGGTGCGGAAGCAGCGGGGAATAGCGAGAGCCGGCTGCATCTTCAAGGAAAAGCCAGCAGAACTCCCCCCCTGGCTCTTCCAGCAGGCCATAGCAACCTAGCGCCGGCATCCCGGTGAGCGGCAGCAGTGTCTGGTAAATCATGCGCTCGATCCGGGCTGTCGCTGTCCGGCATCTCTTGGCAATCACTCTCTCACCATGCTCGATATGGTTAAGCCGATAAACGGTGCTGGTTCTTCTCCCTTGCAGAACCTCAAGGTGGCCTGGCTCGCAGGAACCCGGATGGACTTGAAGCCAAGCCTGCACGGCTCGATGCTCCCGCAGGCCTGCGGTCACGATTTCGGGCGTCGTTCGCTTAGGCATGGGTGTGATTTCCTGGGAGAGCCAATGGGACCGGGTGCGGCGGCACTTCTGCTCGAGCAGCCTGCTCTGCCGCGGCATAGAAGTACTGCGCTAGCAGGCGGGGCGCGTCCGGCACGCCCTTGAAGCCGGGAATGCTACACATATCCACGACGTAGGGGACCCCTTCACTCTCGATAATGTCCACGCCGAACAGGTCGATACCGAATGCGCGGCCGCAGCGCACGGCAATCTCGCGTAACTCCGGCGAGAGCGTGAAGGGCTCACCGTATTTTTCTTCTTCGGTTCGGCGCGGAAACACTTTTTTGACCCCAAACAGCCGGCCGCCGATCGCATAAATCTTCCGGTCGCGGCCGTCGTTCGCGTGGTAGCGCTGTGCGAACACAGGTTCGCGCCCGCAGTTCACCTCTGCGAGCTCGGCAGGCGTCCGAATGATGCGGACGTGGTGGCCACCTGCTCCCTGATACGGCTTGACGACGAGCGGTCCTAAGTCCAGGAGCGCGAGCAACTGCTGAGGTTGCGATGCGACGTACGCGGCAGGCGTGGGCACGCCCGCGGCCTCGAGGGTCCGCGAGGCGACGATCTTGTCCTTCAGTGCCGCTGATACGGGATACGGATTCACGATGACCGCGCCCAGCTCATGAAGTGCTCCCGCCAGGCTGAGCGAGAGTCCGCTGGTGTGCCGCAAAACGTAGAGGTCGTGCTCGACCCGGACTTTCGACAGATCGAGGATCCCCTCCACAGGATGGATGACCTCGACGATGGCCCCAGACTCCGCGAGCGCCTCGACCACGGCGGGCATAATACTTGCGCTCTTTGGCGAGTAGTGTGGCAACAGGAATCCAATGCGCAATCTCTTCATAGTTCACGCTTCACAGCGGCAAATTGTTCGCACCGGGCACCTGGGTCTATCGCCACCAGCCGCCCTTTTTCGATCCGTACAATGAGGTCAGATTGCTGCAATGCGCTCAAGCGGTGCGTGATCACGAACGTCGTCCGTCCTCGGGCAAGCCGTTCCAATGCTTCCAGGATGGCAGCCTCGGTCCGCACATCGACGGAACTGGTCGGCTCATCCAGGATAAGGATGGGCGCGTCCTTCAAGAACGCCCGCGCAATCGATATCCGTTGGCGTTCCCCGCCAGAGAGACGCATGCCGCGTTCGCCAACCACGGTTTGGTAAGCCTGGGGCAGACCGATGATGAAATTGTGCGCATTGGCGGCCTTTGCCGCAGCTTCAATTTCTGCCTGGCTAGCGCTCGCGCGCGCATAAGCAATGTTCTCGGCGATGCTGGTTGAAAAAAGGAGCGGCTCCTGAAGAACCATCGCGAACTGGTTGCGCAGATCGGAAAGCTTGTAGTCGCGAAGGTCCACGCCATCGAGCAGGATCTGTCCTCCGGTTGGATCGTAGAACCGAGTCAGCAGATTCACGAGCGTGGTCTTTCCCGCGCCCGTGGTTCCAACGATGCCGACCGAGCACCCAGGCTTGACCTCGAAGGAGATGTCTTCGAGGACCGGCCGGGCACCATCGTAAGCAAACGACACATGCTGAAAGATCATGGCGCCGGAAGCATGGGCCAGCGGCCGAGCGTGTGGACGTTCCTCGACATCGACTGCCTCGTCCAGCAGCGCGAAAGCCCTTTCGGCGCCTACAAAGTAGGTCTGCATGCTTGCCATTTTCTTGCCAACCGTTCGCAAGGGCCCGTAGAGTTGTCCTAGATACCCCATGACCAACAGGAGACTGCCCAGCGTAAGTTTTCCCGCCTTGATGTCGTGTACTCCGATGTACAGCACGCTGGCCGTACCGAGCGCGGTTAACAAGGCCAGAACGATGCCGTAGCCGCCTTGCAGTTTTTCCTGATGAAGGCGTTCCCGCATGCCTTCCTTCGACCTCTGCATGAAGCGCTTGTGCTCGCGCTCCTCTTGTCCGAATGCCCTTACCACGCGAACCGAACCCAACACTTCCTGCACCACCGATAAGGCGGAGCTTTCGATGTTCCGCACTTTGCGCGATTGGCTGCGCATCCATCGCCGGTAAGAACCGGAAGCCCATAAAACAAATGGCGCAATGGCCACTCCGACCAGGGCGAACTTCCAACTGATGCGCGCCGTAACGAAGATCATCGCTATCAGGGTGATAGCGGAGGAGAAGAACGGCACGATACCGACCACGACGATGTTTTGTAGTGCGGTGGCGTCGTATTGAATGCGATAAATGGAATCTGCCGTGCCCTGGTTGTCGTGGTACGACAACGATAGCCGCTGCAGGTGCCGGAAGAGTTTGGCGCGAAATTCCCGCAGCATCTTCTCTCCCGTGTAGGCGGTGAGAAACGAGGAGGTGAATTCGCGGAGTTGACCCACCAGGGCAACAGCTATGAGCAGGCCAAGCGCCAGGACCAGCAGATTGGCCTCCGATCCCCGGATCGTCGCGGGCAGCCAGCCGAGAAAATGCGGCAGTGGACGCGACCCGATGACGTTATCCACCACGATCTTGAGCGGCAATGGCGTCAGCAGCGCCAGCGGAGTCCCCAGCAAGCTGAACAGGAGCAGCGCCGCCAGGTAGCCGGAGTAGGGCCGCATCTCCCGCCATAGCCGCCAAGTATTGGAACGTAAGCGATTCATCCCCGATGCCGGTAGTCCTTATGTGCTCTCAAACTCGGCTCAACCGCGCCGAAATAGGTATTTGACCGATAGCTGAACCGTCCTCGCCCCCCCTGCCGAATTAGCACGGCCAAAGAAGGGCGAACTCAAGACTCCAACAATGCCGTTGACATTGGTGTGATTGATCACATTGAAAGCATCCACAGTGAATTCCAGGTTGTTGCGTTTGCGTTTTGAGGCGGGCTCGCCACCCCAAAGGCGCGCGACATTAAACGTCTTCCCAAAGCGCACATCGAGTTCGACAGTTCCCGGTCCGCGGCCGGTGTTGCGAGTCACGCCAGGGGGGCGGTCCGTCGCCACCGTATCGCCGTTGTTGTCGAATCCCGTGGTGATGTCGAAAGGCGCTCCGCTCGTCACCGAGAGCAGCAATCCTAGGTGAAAGGCTTGCGGCAGCGCCACCGCTCCCATCAGGTTGAGGCGATGTCTCCAATCAAAATCCGCCGGCCCGATCTCCGGTCGCAGGTCGTAATTGTTGGCTGGAAGGGCAAAGGTGCCGGACGTGTCGTTGATGTTCTTAGAAAAAATGTACTGAACATAGGGCTCAAAGAACTTGCCGAATTGCCCGCGAAACGTGGCCGTCACAGCGTGACTCCGCTCAAAAGCCGTCGACTCGACCTGGTTAATGTTCACGAAACTCGGATCCGGACGCAGTCCTGTCTCGGGCAGCGGCGCATTGATATTGCGCGAGCGGAAAAGATGCGTGCCATGTAGAAACGCGTATTCCACTGTGAGTGAGTTATTATGCCAAAGCTCATGCTCAACCCCAATGCTGGTCTGCGACAGGTAGGGGGGCCGTATATCCGGCGCCACTCGTATGACGCTCGGGGGAAGCGAACTTGCCTCGCCGGCTGCGAATGGGTTGGGAAAAGAGGGGTTTGAGAATACCAATTCGCGCAGCCGAGTGCCGTCGTAAAGCAGCGATCGCTGCCTAGCCGATACCGGAAAGTTGTCGTAGAAAATTCCGCCTCCGCCGCGAATGACGGTCTTCCGGTTTTTGCCCGGAGCGAAGGCAAACGCAAGCCGGGGAGCGAAGTTGGCACGCTCGTCGATGGTAGATTGCCAGTCATATCGCAGACCGAACGTCAGCGTCAGCTGCGGCGATACTTGCAGCTCGTCCTGAACAAATCCATTGGCGACGCGGGCAGCGAATTCGACATTCGGATTACCTTCCACAGTCCTGAACACAAATGGACTGCCCGCGGCGTATTGCCCCAGGCTGGCAAACTCAAAGGTCCCGCCAAAATTCGAGGCATCGAATGCATCGATCAGATCTGCGCGCAATCTGGCGCCAAAGGTAATCGCATGCTTATTGTGGGCGTAGTAGACGGTGTCTTGAAGATCGAACTGCCGTCTCTCATCGCGGGTGAAGGTTTGAGACGGCCCGGCGTTAAAAGCCTGGTTGACGATAATGGCTGGCGCTACCGCCGAGTTCCCCGTGTGCTCGTTGTCGTTGGAGAAACTGAACCGCAAATCATTGCGCCAGTTCGCCGGAATTATCGCGCTATAGTCCAGCATTACTCTGTGTCTGTGACGCCCGTCATTGACTCCCTGTTCAGGTAGATTGAAACCTCCCACGTCCTTATTATGGTAAGAGTGGTCGTTGAAGTTGTAGGTCCCGTAGAGGGTGTGAAGGGGGCTGACCCACCACTGCAGACGCGCGAAGACATTATCGCGATGCTGTGTCGTGGGCACGTTTTCCAAAACGGGACCAGTCAAGGTTACGGCATTGACGACCGCGCTTTGGTTGAGCATGGAGCGCTCGGCGGCGATATAGAAAGAGGAAGAGTTACCCGGGAGCGCCCCGCCCAGGTTGGCCTGCAGTAATCTTCGGTCCAGATCCGGCGCGAGTTTCGCAAACGCATTCCGAGCGTCAAACAGAGAGTTCCTGGCATACATTGCAAAACCGCCATCGTAACGCTTCTTGTGGCCATGTTCGGTGGTAACTTCAACCTTTGCTTTCCCGGGGTGCTGGAACAGGGCGGAATAAGGATTGCGGTCGATCCTGATCTTTCTGATGGCCGACGCAGGCAGATCAACAGCTGATCCTTCGACTCCATCGATGATGATCGACGGCCCTTCTGCGCCTTGCGCAGCGGGTGAAACGAATTTCTGGATCAGCGGCGTTACGTCTTCCGAGAGTGTAGGGAGCTGGCGCAGCAGATTGTCATCGACTCTTGCTGTGGCAGCGTCGCTGTCGGAAGTCGAAGGCGCCTCATCGGCGGCATCTGCGTCGACCGTGATTTGTTGCTTCATGGCTCCAATCTTGAGTTTAATTTTTAGTGGCTTCAATGCTTGCCCGTCGGCTACGAGACTCTTTTCATACGGCTCGAAACCGCTCATTTCAATTTTCAGAACGTAGTTACCTGGAGACACTTCTGGGAAACTGAAATTTCCGTTCTCGTCGGAAACAGTTTCTTGTATGTGGTGTGTGTCCCCGCGAACCAGGGTGACTTTCACTCCCGAAATTGCCGCCCCGTTGCCGTCTTCGACAACGCCAGTTACAGTCACGCTCGCTTGGCCGCGCATCTGCCCGAAGACAGGCGACGACAAGACCAGCGCAACCAGCAGCGCGTTTACGGCTGAATGAAAACGGAGCATCGGGTTATCCAGCCTTCCGGCTAACCCTCGTTTCGGCCGCCGCTGGTCCACGTTCAAGGACGGTTGCGCAGGGCGCTCCAAACGTGGCGTGGGCTGCTGCCGCTATCGCTGCGTTTTCATGGGTAGGAACCACGGCAAGTTTGCTGGCACGCTCTTCCATCCGAACAGGCATCAGCAAAGCGCCGGTTGCGGCTGCACATTCCTGAACTACGCGTGCCGCAACCGCCACTGCCATAGAGGCGAGAATGACAGCGCCCGCCCAGGCTCCATCCCGCGCCGCGGCGGCCGCAAGGCTACAAAGTAATAGATCCAGCATCATGGCCACGGTCGACGGTTTGGGCCACACACGAAATCTCACTAACTGCCGGTCCATGCCGTGTTCTTCCACAGCCATCCGCAGCCGGGCAGCTCCGAGCATGTTGGGCCGAACCTCGAGGTCCCAATGATCAAACTCTCCCCCTCGAACGACGCACGCTCCCTCAGCTCGCAACTTTGACTCAATCGATTGCAGTCTGTCACTCGAGGCCTGCCAGCGCTCGCTCCAAATTCGGAAGCTGCGCGGACAGGGGAATGCCGGAAGGAAGGGTCCGCGGCGCCGCCACAGCGTCAGTCCGCAGCACAGGCGCCCGTACAGGCGGGCCGCCGGCTGGAGCAGGTGCAGAAACGCAATCAAGCAGCGCATGCCCATCCGAGCAAGTCCGGATCGAGATACGTCCGCGATTCTGATTTGGGCGGCGTTCCAGCAGGATTGGAAGACTGGAATCCCAGCTGCCACCAGAAGCAAGGGAAGCGCAAGCAGCAAAGGCCTCCAAAGCGCCCCAACGCCCGCTAGTGCAGCTAGACCGGGAACCAGCAAGTACCACTCGGGCATCAGGGGTAGCGCTGAAAGCGTGTTGTGCGCCGGCTGGTAAATCGATTGGAAGGGCGCGCTGCCCCACACCCCCTGATAAATCCGCGCCCTACGCCACAAGCTGCGCCTATTTCCGTCGCCGTAGACTCGTCCCGCCCAGCTCACGTGCCCGGCTGTGTTGTATTTATCCGGCCACTTCGCTTCCAGCAGCCCTTCGGCTTTGCCGTATCCTCGTTGCTGTTTCCAATAGGTCCGCACCGAGCCGCGTCGGTGATGCCAGACCATGGCGCCCGGGCAAAAGCCCAATTTTCGACCACTTTGCTTCAGGCGCCAGCACAAATCTACATCATCGCCAGCGACGCGGAACTGAGGGTCGAATCCGCCGATGGTCGCCAAGTCAGCTTTGCGGAATGCCATGTTGCATCCCGGAATGTGCTCCGCCTCGCAGTCTGAAATGAGAACGTGCACCGGACCTCCAGGCGCCTTGGCGATCGACGCCGCCAGCAGCCCATCATTGGGAGGCGCGATGTTCGGTCCTCCCACTGCCGCGTAATCGGTGCTCATGAACATGGAAGCGAGATACGACAACCACTGAGGATCGGGGTAAGCGTCATCATCGATATAGGCGACAATTTCCCCATTGGCGGCTTCCAGACCCGTGTTGCGCGCGCGGCTCAGTCCACGATTGGGTGTGCTAATCACGCGAAACCCATACTCTCGCGCAATGGCCGCTGACCCATCGGTCGAACCGTCGTCAACCACGATCACTTCAAAGTTCGGGTATTCGAGCTTTCTCAAACCTTCGCAGCATTCACGAATGGTGCGGGCACCGTTATAAGTGCAGATCACAACCGAGATGAAGGGCCGGCGTATTTCCGGTGCAAACGGAGTCTTACGGAATCGATCGCGCACGGCTGCTAGAGCCGGCTTTGGCGACCGGTCTCGACCTGTGAGGCCGAACGCCCAGTCCTCCGCCTCCGCCCCACCTCGGAACCATTCATCGGTCCAGGAATAGATGAAGACGCCGGCACATCCCTCCCGAAACGCGGTTCGAATCTGCCAGTCGAGTACACGTGCCTGGGTGTGTTGGCCGTTGCGATAGCTGTCCAGGCCGATCTCGCCCATGACCAGGGGAACCTCACCCGCGATATTCTGCAATCGGGCGAGATACGCCGCGAGCCTCTCCCGTGATTCAAGGTAGACGTTGAAGCAGAGGAAGTCCAAAAACGGCAGCTGCAGATATTCCGTCGAAGGATAGTTAACGTAGGTGACCGTGCCCCCGGGATCCTCGGCTTTTACGGCACGGTAGAGTTTTTCCAGATATCGCTCGATTTTGCGGCGGCCATGCCAGCGCACGATCGAGGCCGGAATCTCGTTGCCGAGTGAATAGGCCAGAAGGGCCGGGTGTCTGGAGCAGTCGCGCACTTTGGCCCGCAACGTCTCGGGAACGTCTGGTGCGCCTTTCTTGTCCGTTAAAAAGCCGACATATTGATCGGCAGCAAGGTCGAGCATCACACGCAGCCCGTACCGGTGAGCTGTGTTAAGCAATGAAACGGGCGGCGTATTGTAAACCCGGACGGCGTTGATGCCATTGGCGGCCATGAGCGCGAAATCGCGATCGATTTTTTCTTGATCGTGATATTGGTTTCCGCTGGCGTCGGGACGAAACGTTCCGTACGTGACGCCACGCACATATAACTTCTCATCTCCGACCCAAATAAATTTGCCTCGCACCTGCGGGCGCATGGCTGCAGCAATCGATGGGGAGAATGGGAAGTCGACTCGCTCTGCCACGAGTACTCCTGTTGACTTCGAAAAAATAGAATGCGAAAACCCTGGCCCTTAGCTCTGACCTGGCTCAGCCTGTAAGACAGAAGCGATTCGACTCCAGCCCGGGCCAGACGGGGTTCGGAATGTGACATACGTTAACTGGGGGGGTAACGTGGGGGCTACAGAAGACGATGCCATCCACTGCATGTAGCTCCGCTTTTTCAGTCCCAATTCCGACAGCATGACGTGCCCACCCGCGCTCACGTCGGGGGGCACAATGCATCGCAGTTCAGCATCCCGACACTCTCGAGTCAATACCGTGGAAGCCTTGCGCTGCCGGTGCTAGATCATTCTTACTAATCCTTTTGGCTTAATCCGCCATACTCGATCGCACCCGGTCGGAATCCTCCCCTTGAGTACTGCAGCTCGCCCGCCGGTACCCGCCCCGCGGCGGAACTCGACGGGCAAAATCCTCTCCTGTTCAATACTTTCAACAAGATACGTTGAGGACAGGTGTCACGGGTGCGGGTACCGCGAAAAGCCGCAAAGTCGCACTCTAGGGCGCGACACGGGATAGGTCGCGCTCGGAAACCGGTGCCATCGGGTTGCTCCGTCGGGGGCGAGTTGACCCGCCCGAGAGTTGCCCCCTGCCAATCCTTTGGAATCACGTGAGTCCAGCTCCCTGGCAAGCCGCTGCATGGAAGCCTAGCCTCCCGCGGCCTCGGCATCGACTATTGCCCAAGGCATTTTTTACAACTTCTTAACCTCCGGAATATATCTTTGGCGTTACACTTTGGCTGTTCGCGAAGGTATTGCAGCATGTTCTCCCCAGAGGGCAAGTCCAACCGCTCTTGGCAAGAGCTCGCCGCAGAAGCAAGCCAAGAGCAGGATCCCAAAAAGCTCGTCGAGCTGGTCAACGAACTGGAGCGCGCCTTAGACGCGCGCGATGCCGAGATGCGCGCCGGGTCCAAGTCTGAGCACCCAGCCGGAAAATAGCGCTCGCCCTGGCTGCGGCTGGCGGAGTGGCGCGCCGGAGTGTGGCTGCCCCTGGGTGCAATGGCTGAGTGGCCTCCTCGTCCACAAATCACTAGGATTTGCGGCAAGAGGCTCCCCTTCTAGGTTTGGGTATTCGCGGTGGGGGCGATTTCGCGGACTCTTTTATCTTTAGGTTCTTAACTTTAGGTTCTTAACTTTAGGTTCTTAACTTTAGGTTCTAAAGCGGCTGGCTCTCCCCGCGTTTTCGACGTTGCTGCAAGGCGACTTCGCGCGAACTTGGCCCAGAAGCTTAGTTCCTGTCCAATCCGAGCTGAAAAAGAAGGTTCTGACGACGAACAGATTGCGCTCACGTTCCCGCTTTGGCTCGGAGCATCCTAAGAATTTCGTCTGCCGCTAAAGTGATTTTCTCTTTCAGCCTTTTCTCTTCCCGAACCGGTTTACCGTCCGCCAAATCGAAATAGCCGTCTTCCGCGTGGTGACGACCACAACCGGGAACCGGGCACACATGCCCAGAAACCGCACCTCCGGAGGATTCGAGCGAAGAAGGAATCATCTGCAAATTCTTGTGCCTGTCGCAGGAGCGTTGTGCCACGGGGAAGTCCTCCTACCCCCACTTTATGTCGACGGGGGCTCAGGTCAAGGGCAGACCGGCATTCTTCTCTGCACAAGAAAAAACACACTTGCAGAGCGCACCTGAGAAACTGGGAAATCGGGAAACTTGGGAAAAGGTGGCGGATCTGGTTTCCCACGCAACATCCATTTGTTAAACTCCAGTCCACGATGCGTATCGTAGTGAAAGTGGGTACCAGCCTGATCGCCCCCGGCGGCCGCATCGACACTACGCGCCTGCGCAGCATGGTAGACCAGCTCGATCTCTCGCGCCACGAATATTTGATTGTCACCTCGGGCGCTATCGCCTCGGGCATCTCGAGCCTGGATTTGGCGGAACGCCCTTCGAGCGTGCCCGCTATGCAGGCTTGCGCAGCCGTGGGACAGAGCCTGTTGATGCACACCTATGAGCAGCTTTTCTTCGGCAAAAAGGTGGTTGCTCAACTGCTACTTTCGAGCGATGACTTCACCTCCCCGGTCCGCTACCGGAACCTGCAAAACACGCTCGCCCAGTTGTTGAGGCTGGGTGTGGTGCCCATCGTGAATGAGAATGACAGCGTTTCGGTGAGGGAACTGGTGGGCGCTTTCGGGGATAACGATGAACTGAGCGCGCTGCTGGCGACCGCGACAAAGGCCAACTGGCTGCTCTTGCTAACCGACGTGGATGGCTTCTATATCCCCAATGGCCGCAAGCGTCCTCGCTTGCTGCGAAATATAAAGCGGCTAACACCTGCCATGGAGAGATTATGCGCCGGCCGGGGCAAACTGGGGACAGGAGGCATGCTCTCCAAGTTGCGTGCTGCCAGGTTGGCCAGCGAATCGGGCATCCATGTCGCCATCGTGAACGGACGCCATCCGCATGCCATCGCCTGGGCCCTCGAGCACAAGATCGGGACGTATTTCCCTCCGCAGAGAAAGGGGAAACCTTAGGATGTCTCCCGTGGCGGACAAGCTTTCTACCCAATCCAAGCTGCTGCGCGCGCGGGCGGCGGCGGCGCAATTAGGGCAACTGTCGACCGCGGAGAAAAACCGACTCCTCTTCGCCATAGCAGACGCCATCGACGAGCAAGTTGAGAGCGTCCTCGCGGCCAACCGTGCAGACCTGGAGGCGAGCGGTTTGGGTGGGGCGATGCGCGAGCGGTTGCTGTTGAATCGGGAGCGAGTCGTCGCCATAGCGCAGGGAGTACGGGAGGTGGCTGCCCTGCCGGATCCCGTCCACGAAACCGTAGCCGAATGGACCCGCCCTAATGGCTTGCGGATCCGAAAAGTCAGAGTACCCCTGGGCGTGGTGGGAATCATTTATGAATCCCGGCCAAATGTCACGGTGGATACGGCAGCTCTGGCGCTAAAGACAGGCAACGCCATTGTGCTGCGTGGGGGCAAGGAGGCAGCTCACACCAACCAGCGCCTGGTGGAGATTCTGGGAAGGGTAGGCGGACTGCCCGAGGGAGCCATTGAGTTGCTGGATTCGAGCACGCGCGATACGGTCACCGAGCTGATGAAAGCACGTGGTTTCGTGGATGTCCTCATTCCACGCGGCGGGCCCGAACTCATTTCCTTTGTGGCCGAGCATGCCAGCGTTCCAATGATTGAAACGGGGGCGGGCAATTGTCATATCTTCGTAGACGAGGGCGCAGACTTGGACATGGCCGACCGCATCGTCATCAACGCTAAGACACAGCGTCCCTCCGTCTGTAACGCGGCGGAGAAGCTTCTGGTAGATGCGCGGATCGCAGAAAGGTATGTTCCTAGAATCACCCGACAGTTGCTGGATCACAACGTGGAGGTCCGGGGCGATCGGGCCGTCTGTCGAATGGCGGCGGGACTCAAAGTGAACCAAGCGCAACCTCAGGACTGGAGCGAGGAATACTTGAAGCTGTGCATTGCGATTGGCGTGGTAGCGGGAGTCGACCAGGCGATTGCTCATATCAACCGGTACTCGACCAAACATTCCGATGCGATCGTCACGCAAAACGAAGAAAACGCCCGCAAGTTCCTACGCTGCGTGGATTCGGCGGCAGTGTACTGGAACGCCTCCACCCGTTTTTCAGACGGCGGTGAGTTCGGTTTTGGCGCGGAGATGGGAATCAGCACCCAGAAATTGCACTGCCGTGGGCCGTTCGCGCTGACAGAACTTACATCCACGAAGTATGAAGTCGTAGGGAACGGTCAGGTGCGAGCTTAGCCCGGGAACAGTCGTCGGCCAAGTACGACCGGCGCCACGCATGGCAGCGTTTCATGACGGTAAACGTGTAGTGTAGGCTATGCTCCGGACGGAACACATCCAGTCGTAACCGATCAAGACACTCGGCGTGTTAGCGACTGGAAAAATAAAAAAGTAGAGCGGAAAACTTTCACAACCTACGCCTCGATTTCCTGCGCAACCGCTTCGAGTCGAACTTTGGTGTCGCCTGCGCCATTCAACAATCTCTGGTCAAAACGAATCCGACCATTCTGCTTCCGATTTTATTACTGGTTCAGCAAGAGACCAACGAGAAGGATCAGGCATAGGCTTGCCAGCAACCAGAAATACCTGTCTTCGCGTTCGTCAGCTACCTTCCTTCGCCTGCTTGATCGCATGCTCCCCGTTCCCCAGTCGCGATCAGTCTGAGACAAAGCTACCGGCTGGACAATGGCTCTCACGTGGCGTAACTGGCTCGCACGTGGCGTTACTGAAGTGTAACGGACGTAACGGCGAAATTGCTGAGTTCCAGAACGATCGGCACGGACTTTACCTGTAGATAACCTCCAGCTTTTGCTCATGCCAGCCGTTCATCGTCCATCGTCCTCTCGGCCGGCGCCGGCAGTTGCCCCTAAACATGCTTTGCCTCCCCCGCCGCATGCACTAACTTCTGCTTCCCTGTCTCTCCCCTGTCCGTTTCTGGCCCGGCAGTCTGCTGCCAGCTGGGATGAAAATCACTGCCTACACATGAGTGCTGTAGGAGGGGCTGAAACGCTCTTGCTCCGAGCCGGACCTCAGGAAAATGCCGGTGCGGCCACATGAACATAAAGCCAGGCGGCTGAAAGAGAGCAGCGTTGGACCTTCATGTCGGGTGGCTTTTCCGATTGTGTGGCCTATCGAGCGTCGTGTTGGGAGAGTACGAGCAACCCTTGGATGCCAATATGAAGGCGCAGCGGGAGAGTGCCGACATCCTTGCAGCCGTTCAACATGACACAACGGCTAGTTAGTGGTTGCTGCCTGTACGTTGGGTCCGCGCAAGGGCGAAGATTTTACCGACCTCGTGCACGTGTGTGAGATCCTCCGCTGCGAAGTTTTCGCCGCAGGAGCAAACGCAGTCGCGACACATCGCCAAGTTCTGATCAGGCGCTGGATTTGTGCGACGTACTTGCCCGGTTCTGTGTCGCTTCTTTTTCTTGGTTTTTCCGTATGTCCGGAATGCATCACAGATTTCGATGTGACCAGAGTCGTGCTGATTGGTTGCGCTCTGCACCCGGCAGACGTTCTGTCTCTTCAGTTCCTCCATATGAATGATAATGATGGAGCGGCGGCTGCGGCCGATTGCCTTTACCAAGTCTCTGTGGGTAATCCTCATCTGCCCGGTTCGGCGGTCTGCGTTTAGGCAAAAATAGATCTAACGAGCCGGGATGCCCCGTCGGACAGCAAGGCAAGGGCCCGCGAGACTTCTCCTCCGGCGCAGGGGAAAAGGATTCGTAGCACGCCGCGCATTGGAACCCCAACGGGATGAAACGCCACGACCGGAAAAATACGCTTCGCCATTTTGCAAAGCCTCCTGAGCCGGTCTGCCGAGGGCAATTGATGTAGAGGGACTTTGTTCGGCTTAGACTGCGCCGTTCCGATTGCCGTCGATGCTCGGGCTACATCTTCCCTCCGGTCTTCAAACCATCCAGCACGGGGCTCGGGTTTTCGCGGTATTCACCGCAGCAAGTTTAAAGCTTCTTCATCTTCAGTCGTCATTCCTACAAACGCGGCGCGCTTACCAGCCTTATCCTTCGGTTTGATTAGAGCTGAGAGTTCGACTTTAAAGAGCGGCCTAGTGACCAGCGACGGGCGCTACCCGTTTCGACAGCTGCCAGTGCCCGTTTCCCGCACCTGAAGTGGAGGATCAAACCAATTACAGTGCCCTCTACGCTAGGAATAGGAGCCTTCCATTCGAGAACAGAGGGGACGTTCTCAGTTTCCGCCCGATGTTATTGCCAAGCAGCGCCAACCGCTTGTTTGGCCTCAAGACTGCAAGTTGCCAGCAAGCCGGCGGTTTTCTGCATGAATCACATTCTCGAGATGCTGCTGGAAACTGAGCTGAGGCCTGTCGGCAAACTGATCGGGATAGGAGTAAAGAGCCAGCAGGTAGATGTCCAAGTCCTTGACGGTTTCTTTGTCCCCGGGGCAATCGAAAAGACCTATGACATCGATCCGTGTGGTCTGGGTGGCCATGGCAACCTCTTCAAAAGTCTCACCGACTCCGAGCAATGGAGGCCAAGATCCGGGCTGGGGGAAGAACCAGAAATCGCCACGTCTTGAATGTCCCCGGAGGGTGGGAAAAGTTGAATTCCCTCGGGGGTTGGGAAGACAAGCGCATAGTAGTCTACCTCTACTCTGAATCCATAGGGCAGTTTCTGTACGAGACTTGGGGAAACGAGGTATTTATTCGAGCGGGCGCCTCCCCGCTCCATCTGCGCGCTGAGGTCCTAGTCGTCAACGCGTGCCGACTGACAGTCTCTGACCAGCACAATTTATCGATCAGTTTCTGCTGACGGCGATTCAATACTTCTTTGGGCAGCCTATGAAAATTGCGGAATGTCCAGAGCAAGTAGATGCGTTTCCCAAAGCGACGGGCTCGCGTACGCCAAGCCGATATCCGTGTGTAACTCTAATACACCGGTGCGGATCTTGTGCGATACGGACCGCATTACCCCTTCCCTGTAGTGGACATTGGATGCTACTTGGGTGAGCTGGGTAACCTCGAGCGCCCCGGCTTAGCGCTATCAGGGAACGCCAGTCAAACCTGTATTGACGGGAATTAGCCTCAATTATTCGCAAGAGGACAAGTGAAGAAGCGCGGCTTCGTGGAAAAGTAAAATGGACTTCGCGACAGGGTTGAATGGGGTCGACTCCAGATTTCGTGCTCGCTCGTGCTGTTGCTGAACACGAGAGGTCAGTTGCCGCGACTGAGGGTGAAAGATTTTGCGAACTGGAGGTCCCGGTCCAATCGTTTGGGGAATGCGCGAATCACTGCCTTCAGGTCCTTGCTAGAAAATTCGACCATGTCAAGCAGCGGGACGTTAAAAAGGGCAGCTGGGCAAATGTTTATCGCCAGTTTCTCGCCAGACTCTAACGTCCCGCTCCTGCATCTTCTCGGAAAAAGCGGCTGAGATTCCATCGGGTAAACTATGTAGGGTATCGAACACTTCCCTCTTCGGGGCGGCGTCGGAAAAAATCGCACCGAATCCAAGTACGAAACTCCGGATTCGCCTCAAGGAGTAGGGAACTTTGTTCGTATCGTCTTGCGGACATTCCGACTCTCGAAGATAGACGGAATTCTTGCCCAGTACAGCGGGTTGCTGCAGAGATGGGCAGCGACGGGTCGAGACTTACGAGCGCCCAGACAGCGGCAAGAACTGGCACGACCACCGGAACGAACGGAAGGACGTTGTAATTTTCCAGGATGCGTCACCGGAGAATTACATGAAGCTCCAGCTATGGCCTCGTATCTGATCTGAACCAGACGCTCCTCGTCAATAATCGAGCGCCGAACAAGAGCGCAGACAGACCTGCTACGACCGCAACAACAATACCGACTACGCTAATCACGCCAGCAGCAGGCACGGCGCGAGGCAGCAGACTTTGCAGTTCCGTCTTTATCCCCGCGCTGCCTAGAAGGAATGCTACGCCGGTTGCTACGAAGACAGCTCCACTCAGGAAACTGCTGAGCCGCTGAACGACGGTTCTTGGCACCCACCCTTTTGACCCAAAGTCACGCCACGGCGTGCTGCGGGTTACATTGGGTGCGGGCGTATGGATTTGGTGCAAGCTACCTCCGTGGGGGTGCGGCCTGAAGCTATGCTTCGTGCGCAGGCAAAGCATACGATACACTAGGACAGACCCGCTTGTCCGGCCAAAACGACAAACGTCCGTTGTCCGCGCGGTCTGGTGGAATGGCGGCATCTTGCCAGGCGCACTGCGCCAGGTCCATGGGCCACTTGGTCGTGGACCGCGAATCGGAGCGCGTTTCTTCGGCTCGTCTCAATATACGCGGCGGCATTGGGGACAGACGCGACGAATCCCACCACCCGCGGTGCGAAATCACCCCCTCCACTCCTCACTTGAACGGATTGCGGGGAGGTGACCCTGCCCTCCCCCGGCCTCAACGACAAGCACGGCTATGACTCCTGGTGATCAGGACTTCTTGCGCAAGTTCGCCCGTAACAGCCGGGGAGGAGCGTTTACACGCCTGCTTCAACCGAGAAGTTCCCCGGTGCTTGCGCTCCCTGAAGTTGGTCGATCCGGAAAGGTACGCGTCAAATTCGTAGCTAGAAGTTGCGCTTTTTCTTGGGTACGTGGAATTCATGAAGATTCGGCACGTTGAAGCCCATCTCCACTTTGCCGGCAGGGTTCTTCTCCGAAGCGGGGTGTAGCGCGAGAGTGGATTTCTCCGGCGAAGATCCTGTGCCCTTGAGTCAAAAGGCGTAGGGCACGGGTGTAAGATCAGTTCTTGCTTCAGCCCAAAGCATTCGTTCCGGTGAACCGAGGCCGCTCACGAACCGCTCGTATGACAAAAGGGGATATGCAATGGACCAGCAGGACGCAAACCAAGAAGCCAAAGATGATCTCGGGCGCAGGCTCCTTGCTGCTCTGATGAGCTACCAACTGCACCTGAAGAGCATCGATTACACCATGAAGACCTATATCTCGCAGCAGGAAGTGGATCCGTCTTGGGGTGAGCTGGGCTGGACTCTTCTGGAGATGATGAATCGGGGCTTAGCGCAGAAAATGCTCGGACCTGTTCTCCAAGCTTTGACGGACAAGATCCAGTAGAGAGGTCATTTAGCCGCAGCCTTATTTCGAGCGCATCGTATTCTTGTGTTCTTGCAACCTTACGAGTTCGCATTGTGATGCGCCGGGCTAGCTGATCCTTTCACGTGCTCGTCCTGGGCGAATCGCAATCCTGTGCATCGGGTGCGCGGGGCCCGAACTGTCGGATGGGGACAACACCAAGCCGAGGACCTTGGCGACGATCCCGGCGCGAGTGGAAACTCCCATCTTGACCATTACCATACGCAGGAAAGCTTTGACCGTGTTCGGGCTGACCGCCATGCGATTGGCCATCTCTTTGTTGCTGAGCCCGCGCAGGAGAAATGTCACCGCTACCTGTTCCCGTGGCGTAAGGTGGAACTGTTGAGAGACTTGGCATAGGGCGAAAGATTCAGGGGTCCCTCGTTCCAGCACAACCAGCACCCTGGCATTTCCATTGGCGTCTAGCCGAAACGCGCGGCAGAAATAGACTCGTCGCCCCGACTTGAACTGGATGACGGCAGGCGCTGTATTAGGGCTTATGGGGAAGCTCTGAGCACGGAGAAGTCTGCGCCGGATTTTCTCGTTAAAGACCTCGGAAAGACTTCGTAACGGCGCCTGCTCCGCGGAGTAAGTCAGAATCCTCATCGCCTCGTGATTCGCAGAAAGACCTCTCAGTGTGGCGTCGGCCACCAAAAACCCCAGCGCTGGGATGGTAAGCGACCTGGCGCTGGAGTGACTGCCATCCTTGCCACAGGCGCCTGGCTCTCCAATAGTTGACGTTCCTCTGTACATGCCAGGTTCCGCACCCGGTATTGCCAGCGGCCTTGTGAGAAAGTCTCAGAGGGATTGTGCTCAGGCTGGTCCCCTCTTGCGACGCTGGGGCCTTCTCGAGCGCGACACAATGCAGGCCACAGGGACCGCTTAAACTTGTAGCGGCACTGAATTGCGCAGGAGGAAACTTAGAACGGTTCGTGATCAGGAAGGCCCCCCTGCCCTTCCCGGGAACTTCAGGCACGAACTAGGCGCTATCTTTTGCCTGAAAACCCGCACCAGTAACTAACGAAGGCATTCCGCGTCGGGGATCAGCACCTTCACTGAAACTCTCGCCGCGTTTGCCGTGCAGACTTGATTTGCAGGCCTTCACGAACTCTAGATAGGTGTAACCTAGCGGGGAAAGGGTAGGGCTCACAATCCGGTAAATCCTTGAAATGGGTAGAGAAAATTCCTGATTTGATTTATCAGGACCATACCGACGGTTTGTCCTTATGGCAAGCAACATAGCCAACCGTAGCAGCAACTTGCGCGTAGAAGTTGGGGAATTAGGACTGCCCTACATACCCTTGAAGTATGGGGGCCAAAGCAGCATGTTCACGGTGCAGCATCAAGCGCCGGGCCACACCGACTGCTGGCAAGCACCACCCATGCGTTTGATCCACCCAATCAATACCCACGAATGCTGCGAACCGGGGCTCCTGGTGGACGATTTGGAGTTCTGACGTTAGCTCCTTACTTACCCTCCTTGGGTATCGTCATCGTGCAGGCCGGCTTGTCCCCGCGAAAGCCTGCCGGATTGCGCCACGCTTTCGCAACCATCATCTGGTGCTTTACGGCGAGTGCGTGTCACTGGCGAACCAAAAGCAGTTCGCGGTCTTCCTCCTTGCTGTTCCAGCAGGACTGGGTCGCCTGCGCCGGGGGAGTTGAAGGCAGGTTGGGTTTAAAGAAAGATCCCCCAGCCGTCGGCGTTTGGTTTACGCTGCGCAGGACACTCCTAATCAAAAAGTAACCCCGGTAACCTCCTGGGACAAAGGGGCCCATGTCCCGCAATTCGACTTGATCAAGGAGCTAAGTAGTGGCCGCAGATGCCCAGAAAAGCCTTCAACACCGAAGTCCCTTCCTCCGGCAGCCTTCCTTCGCGGACAGTACATGGCCCGAGAACGGCGTCCTTCGGCTTGTCGGTACCGCTTTCCGCTTCAAGCTAGCTCCGGTCACAAACGGCTGGACATCCCTTCTGCCCGAAACTCCCGGCGTTTCAGCGCGGCTAACCTCTTTACTTGTGTCTTGGCTCCACTATGGCGCACCGCTTGTTCTGCAACGGTGCATCTGAGGCTGTCCATATTTCATGATCCGAAAGCAACTTAGCTACCCGCAGCTCCGCTCTTTTGGTCCCGATCCCGACTGCCCACTTTTTTTCCCCGGGACTAGTGTCCATACACCGTGGGTGGGGCTCTTGAAACCTTACGCGCCTGATCTTCAGCCTGACTTGACACGGCAAAGAGGCCGGAGCGCCCACCCACGTCCACCTAGGGGCCTCCAGCTTTCATCGCGGAGTTCAGCATGCCGGCACTCTCAGGTCAATACTGTGAAAACCTTGGCCATTCGGTTCTAGCCATAAGTCCTACTTCCCTGCCGCTACTTCGTTATGACTAATCCTTCTTACTAATCCTTCTTACGCGAGCTGAACTCCCTGCAGCCGCCCTTGACAGCACTCCCGGCCCGCAAGGATCTGTTCACGGCGATGCAGGCTGGCGCGGATGATTTTCTGCCCAGGCCCTCCGATTGGGCAGAGGTGAGAGTTCGTCTGCTGGCTGGTAAGAGGATCATTGAACTGCAGGAAGAGCTAGTAGCCATCAAAGATTGCCCGCGATTCGCGGCAGGCCATGATCGCTGACCAGCATGCTGAATCGTTCCAAGATCGTTGCGTGCTGGGAACGAGAATTGGCCCGGGGGCGACGAGAGAGAACCCCTGTCTCTGTCGTTTGGTTCGAACTCGCCGCCTCCAAGCAAGTCAACGATTTGCTCGGACAGCTGGCGGGAGATGCGGCCTTGAAAGAAGTGGCAACGCGAGTTCGCTCGAATTTGCGAATTTACGATGGCCTTGGACGCTATGGAGGAGAAGAATTCTCGTTAGTTTCGCCTCGATGCGAGCTGGACGCGGCAGTTGCGAGAGCTAACGAGACCGCCAGGTGGACCGGGCCGGCCCATCTACAACACTTTGACTGCGACACCAGGTAGGGTGGGGTTTTCATCTCTGACCTGGAGCGAGCTAAAAAAGGACCCCCGCCGGCGATCGACCTTCGCCATCGCGTTTGAGAGGAGCATCCCTTCCGCTATTTTGTGGCGTTTGAACGGCTGAAATCATCAACTTGCAATGGGTGCGCCTTCACGCATTTTTTTCCTTTCTTCCAGAAAACAATATCCACGCCTTCCTGCATCAAAGGTTCGACTTTGCGTCGTGCAGCTCCGTTTGTCCGGGTCGGCCTGGAACCGGGAGGCCCGCTAAGATGGCCAGATCAGTGTTAGTAGTCGACGACAACACCGTTATCCGTCAGGGGCTGTGCCGGTTATTCGCATCTGAAGCGGACTTTGAAATATGCGGTGAGGCCGAGAACGGACGAGAGGCGATTGAAAAGGCTCAGCAGTTGCAGCCTGATTTGATTGTTCTGGACATCTCAATGCCGGTGATGAACGGCCTAGAAGCGGCGCGCGTTTTGAAGCGGCTGAGGCCTACGGTACCGATAATCATGTTCAGCGCGTTCATTAATAAGTTCATAGAGAAGGAAGTCCAGTCCGCAGGTGCTTTCGCGCTGGTCTCAAAGTCCGAGCCCATGTCCGTAGTAGTCGACAAAGCCCGCGCCGCGGTTTGTACTACCAAGGTTGCCAATCGACCATCTCCGTTTCCGAATAGTTAACCACAAAACAATCCAACGCAACCGAACGCGAACTTTTAGCAGAACCCTGGACCGAAAAACGGCTCCCTTGCGCCTCAGGTTAGCAGGAGGCGGACTCGAATGAAACATAATATGACCATCTTGCTGGACTTCTGCTGACCTTGGTGGTGGTGCTGCTGTCCTCAACGGTCAACGCGGGACAAAATAACCCGACCCATCTAACACGAAATGTTAGCTGGCACGGTGGGCAGCGGGGCGGCAACAGAATTCTTCGGGTTCTCGCGGATGTTCCGCTCTGCCGTCCGTAGCGGAGGGACGATCCCAGAATCGAGGCTGTGTGACGGGAATTCCGCCAGGACCGCAAAGCCGCCCCGCAATTTTTCGATTCTACCTCTGGCACGATAAGCAGCTTCTCACGTTAGCACAGTTCCTGATACTGGCATTGATCACCCATGCATGGCTGTAACGAAGGCGGCATCAGGATCCTTAGCTTTCCGCATGATTCGACACGAGCGAAGTTGCGCTCACTCCACTTTTCCCGTGAGCTTTCCGCGCAATACCGTGATCGAGGCTTTTGGAAGTGTGTAGACGCTTCCAGGGCTTGCTTCGACAACGGTTGAATAGATCGGGCCGTCAGGATCGGCATGGCTGTTCAGCCCGTCGTTAATCCACACATACTGCTCGCTGCCGAAAGTCGCAAAAGCAACCGGCCCTGAGAACGAGGTCGTTCGTTTGGCTCTCGAATCCTCCAGTATCACTCGCATGCTGTGGGCATGCGACTCATCACGATTCACCAACAGCAGCGACCAGTTTCCATCCGGGCGGTGTACGGCGTACGAGGTCACCAGAATATTACCCTCATCGTCCCGTACGTCCGTCGAGGATGGGAACAAATAGTGTACTCCCGAGCGATGTTGTAACCACTCGAAATTGATCATGCGAGCGGCAAAATAGGGCGATGTGTATCCTCTGATGCCGTAGCTCTCGTCTGAAACAAAGTTCGACCATGACGCCCACCCTAGGCAGGTGTTGCGTATGCCCTGTGGCTGGATGGGAGAGTGATAAAAGGCAGCGCCTCCGCCCTCAAAAAACGAACCAACATTATCCGCAAGCCAGAGCGCGGCAAAAATCGTGGTCATCGGTCCGGTCAGTTGGGCGGCGAGATGATTCTCAGTCACCATGAGCGGGACGTTCCTCGGAACTCCATCATTGCGCCAGACCTGAAGGATGTGTTTCATCAGTCGTGGTTCGCTATAAAGGGATTTCCAAGCGATTTCACAGGGCTCAAAAGGATAGTGCTCGAAGGACACGAAGGCGAGGTCAGAGAGTCGACCGTGGGATTTGAGGTAGTCGACGAAACGGCCCATCCACGAGGTCCGGCCCTGCGTGTCCGGCCACAGTCGGATATCTTCATTGACTCCTTCAAATACGGGGCCACCGAGCTTGAGCTTGGGATCCAGGTTGTGAATCGCGGTGGCCCATTGGAGATAGAGTGCGCCGTAGTCTTCCGGGGTGGCGTGCTTCCCATCGGGTTCTTCTCCCATCTCGATCGAGCCGATTCGGTAGCCGCGTTTTTCGAGGTAGGCGATCTGTGCGGCCGCGTCGTCGGGCGTGCCATAAAGCATCGTGACCGGAATCATTGCCGGCAGATTGTTCGTGATTCCGCTGGTGAAAAAAAGATCGAATCCTGTGTGCTGGTAGTCGCCGCCATCGCGGACATCTTCCGCTGAATGCCACGGATCGATGGAGGAGACGCAATAGGTGGTCAGTGGGTCCGCGGGATTGCGCGCCGCCGGAGCGAATGTACCGTTGACAACGATTCCTGCTGCAATCTGCTGGATTGCATAACCGACGCAGTTTCGGATGTCCGACGATCCATGTTCGTCGCAGGTATTCGAAGATTCCGACATCAAGACGCGCAAGTAACGCGTGGATATTGGGCGGTCGGTCAGTTTGAGCGCCACGATGCCGCCCTTCGCATCAGTCAAAGTACCCGACGGGAAGACATGCCATTCACCTTGTGGACCGAGGTCGAAATCCAGCGCGCGAGTCCCTGTCCAGTACTCCACCTGGTAGTTGGTGGCATAGGGACTGGCCCAGACGATACGCACCGCGTTAACCAGCTTCTCACTCTGCAGGTCTATGACCACCCACTGCGGATGTAAGGCATCACTTTCGCCAGTGAACCTGCTGGTCAGATAGGGATTGCTCTTCCAATAGGTGAGGTTGGGGCCGGGTACGGGCCGGTCTCCGCTGGTGGCGAAACCACGATGGGGCAGAGCATACGCGAGAATGTAACGGGTTGGCTCCTTCAGTTCTGTGCTGCCGGTGAAATAACCGCTGCGATGGGCCGGATCGCTCCAGGTGCCATTCTCCGTCCAGTGCCAAGCCGCCATGCGCAGTTCGGTGTTGTTGCGGTATGTGATTGGACCCCAGCCCGCGGACAGCGCCTCCTGCAAAATATGGGGCGTGTAAACCTTATCGATGTCCCTACGGGAAAGGACGTCGACCGAGCTTCCCACGGCGCTGTCAGGATCGAAGGAGTTGATGGAACGTCCTTCTCGGATGTCCACCCGGACCGTGCCAATTGGCATCGCTGCCGCTCCCGATCCTTGAGCAGCAGCGGTTCCCGTCGCAATGGAGAATGACATGAGGCACCCAACCACAGCACAATCGAACAGCTTGCTGCCACGTACCCCAAGTGTGTTGGTGACAACGACCGTAAGCAAGACCCTCTTTCCCTTCATATTTCTCTCTCCCAGAAGGACAAATTTGTGGAAGATCTAGGGTTGCGGCCGCCGTAACTTTTGCGCCCGATCCATGACCCATTGGGGAAATACAGGCCCACCTTGGGGAGGCTTGCCTTGCGAGATGGCCCAGTGGTCGAGCCAGCCCCTCCCTTCCTCTCCCACGTAGGTGTCGGACAGACTGTACGCCGGATCACTGAGCGCATCTTCCAGGGTTATAAAGCGATACCCTCGTCGGCGCATTACATCGAGTAGCTCTCCAACGTGGTCGGCCTCGAGTTGATTCCCGTGTAGCAGAAGGATTTGCTTGGGCTCGTATCCGATGGTTTTCACCGAAAGCTGCTCCGAGTACGCAAAGACGGCGTCACTGTAGGAGAGGTAACTTTTTACGAGTTCCTGCTCGAGGGCTGCATTTTGTCGCTTCTTGGCGTCGTCATAGACAGGTGCATACATCCAGTCCCAGGCGTCCAAGGTTACAGGAGCGATCCGATACCCGCGCTCAACCAAGAATGCTTCCGCTTCACGACGCGTTAGCAGATCTCGTCCGGTATCCAAGTAGGGATGCCGAAAATATCTGAGTTTCATGTTATGTTGTGCCAACAACAGTTGAATGATCGGTTCGCCTTGGACCACTTCGTCTTCCCAGGCTTTTAACCCCACCCGATTGAGCGAAGCGTGGCTGTAGGTGTGGTTGCCAAGTTCAAAGCCATAATCGAGCCACATCTCGAGAGCTTTGATCCGCTCATCCACTTCTCCGAGCTTGTACACCTTTTTTTCGTTCACGAATCCTACGGCCGGCACCTTCTGGTCACGAAGCGTGGTGAGGAGTTTCGAGGTCATCCGGGTTATGTCCGCTGCGGAGATAAAATTCGAAGCGGCGGCAGGTAGGTCATCAATAGTGATCGAAACTTGGCGGCTCGCCTGCGCAGCAGCCCAAGAAGTCAGCAGCAGCGAAACGTAAACTGCTGCAATGGTCTGCACCAACGTCTGCTTCACTTTCATGAGCAGTTCTCCTCTTGGCAAGTCGGGCCCGGGTCAAGATTTGCGATAGGCCCAGCTCTTTGTTTCGCTCGGAATCCGTATGTGACTTTGCCTCAATCCGCCCCCGGAACACGTTCAGTGACGCTGGCGGCAAAATGAGCGGCAAAAAATTGCGATGTGCGCTGCCGGATTCGGTAATCACCATCCACCATGAACATGTGATAAGCACCCCAGCTGTTCGGACATGCCGGGTGCGGCGGAGAATACGGTAGTGCATGATAATAGTGGGTAGACTTCCCTCCAGCCGTGAGAAAGCCCGCAAACGAGTCCGCCAGCCACAATGCTCCGAAGATGTCTACCGAAGCTTCACCGCCGTGAGCGTTGGTTTCGGTATCGAACATCGGCACGTTTGACGGTAGTCCATCGTCGCGCCAGACCTGCATGATGTGAGTAATCAGTCCTGGTTCTTGGTACAGGTTTTCCCAAGGCGTGTCACAACCATCGTATGGATAGTGCTCAAAGGACATGAATGCGAGGTCTGCCAACCGTCCATGCATTTTCAAATACTCAAGAAAACGTCCGAACCATGAGGTCTTTCCTCGCGCATCAGGCCAAGCCTTGATATCTTCCGTTACGCCCTGAAATGCAGGTCCGCCTAACTTGTATTCTCGATCGACCCGGTGCAGTGCGGTCGCCCATTGCAGGTAGAGCGCTCCATAATCCTCCGGAAGCATGTATTGGCCATCCGGCTCTTCGCCCATCTCGATGTAAGAAACGGGATAGCCACGCTTTTTCAGGTAGGCCATTTGTGCGACCGAATCCTCGGGCGTGCCGTACAACATGGCTACCGGAACGATGGCAGGCAGCCCGCGCGTGATGCCGCTGGTGAACAGCAGGTCTAAGCCGAGCTGGTCTCCCGATTCCATCCGATCGGGAGCTACATATAGGTCCGAGGGCTCATGCCAGGGATCGACCGATGAGCAATACGTGAGCGACTGATTTTGGTCCGGAGAGTGGTGGAGCAAGTCTTTGAACGCTCCATGCTGATCTACTGTTCCGACGTATACTTCTTTGATCGCGTATCCGACGCAGTTTCGCCGATCGCTGGATCCATGCGTGTCGCAGCTATCGGACGATTCGGTCATCCAAAGGCGCACGAATTTCGTGTTCTCTGGCGATGGTTGTAACGGCAGGGTGACCGTACCGCCGTGGGCGTTTGTGATGAGACCGGAAACGAATCTCTTCCAATCTCCATTCGCGGGCTCGTCCATGGCATCGCCCTTGCCCGCCCAATACTGGACCTCATAACTTCGGGCGTACGGTTCGGCCCAGGCAATGCGAACAGCGTTGACCTCCTGCATCTTCCCCAAGTCAATCACCACCCACTGCGGGTGACGTGACTCGTCCTCCCGGGTGAACGCTTTTGTGAGATACGGATTGCTCTTCCAATAGGTGTTGACATCCCCATCATCTAAACGGGAATAGCCGTCAAACTCGGTGCCGCCGTTTCGTGTGAAGCCGCGGTGTTGGAGCGAATAACCATAAGAGTGGCGGATCAGTTCCGCGGGAGTGGCATCGCCCCTAAAATACCCCTTGCCCAACGGATCGCTCCACGCTCCTTTTGGATTCCAGTGCCAGGCCTGCACAAACAGCTCGGTGTTCTGGCGGTAACTCACCACTCCCCATCCAGCCTCGAGAATCTGCTTCACCTGGTCGGGCGCGAAGAACATGTCCGTCGCATTGCTGGGAATGCGATCCACAGTGGTTCCCAGTGCGTAAGGTGGACTGAAAGTGTTTACAAGGTGGCTGGGTGTCACATCGATTCGGATCGTTTGAGCTAATCCTCTGAGCTCGCAAGCCATCAAGCCGAGGAGGAATAAGCCCATCAGACTCGAGCGACTTGTACGCCTGCCCGCGTCAGCCCCAGTTTGTTTATGCATGACTCTCGGCACTCAACAAGTGCCTGACGCTCGCTTCATCGAACCACGCGCCGAATCTACGATTTCGACCAGCTGCCTGGCGGCATCGACAATTCCTTTAAAGTTGCCCTGCCCAGCGCTAGGAAAGCCCCCGCAATTACACCCACGGCCCCCTGCAAACCCCGGCGATTCCGGCGCAGGCGCATAGTCAGCTTCTTTTTCTCTACTTCCTCCGCGCTGCGGCAACGCAGTTGATCTCCACCAGCGAATTCCCTGGGAGCGCGGCAACTGCAACAGTAGTGCGCGCAGGCCCGCCGTGTGGGAAATAGGTTTTGAAGACCTGGTTCATGCCCTCGTAGTGTTTGATATCCGCCAGAAACACTGTGAGCTGAAGAATCGTGTCCATGGTGCCGCCCCCGTTTTCGACCAGCTTCTTCACATTGTCCATCACCATTTTGGTGTGTTTCCCGATGTCATATTGCTCGGCGGGACCGGGATCATGGGCGCCTTGTCCGGCAACATAAATCAGGCCGTTGTGAAGCACGATGGGTGTAATCATCTGCTTTCCGTCAGCCGGCTTGCCATCACTGTCGAGTTTGCGGACGCCATCGTCTGTCTGGGCTTGAGCGCGGCCGACCAGTGCTGCCCCGCTTAGACCAACGGAGGAAAGCATTGCCGTCAGCCCGCCCGTGAACATCCTGCGAGTGAATGATCCGGAATTCATTATTCCTCCTGATTCGAGTTGTCGAAAGTTAGGGGTAATGCAAAACTGAAAATGTCGCTGCCCGCGGCAATCGCAACGTCCGGCTTCCCGTAAATTGCGTCATTCATTGGCGATGGGCTCACGTCCTGGCCCGGGTTGAAGTGCCGCAGCGGCTTAGGATCCTTCGCATCCGCCGCTTCAAACGACTGGACGTCATCACCGAAGAGCACCAAGCCGCCCGCGGTCCTCATCGTTCCCCCGTTGAGCGGCCCGGCCTGGTCTGAGGATATTTCCATGCCAGCGAATTGGTGTCCAGCTTGAACGCACGGAGGATCTTTTGCGAAGGCCCGTTTCGAATCCGCTTCCCTGCCGTTGCGTAATAGGTCGTGCCTTCCTGAGACTAGGGTTCGGGCTTTCACGGCTGTGCTTCCACTCTGAGGCTTACGATTTGGTGCGGCTTGATATCATCAACAGGATCCGGCGGCCTAGGCGTTTTGTCATAGTGTTCAAGAGGTACAGATGTCACCCAGATATTTGTCGCGCCCGTGTTTCCATTCACCAACCTCAATTTTCAGTGCAGATCGGAGTTGCCGGGCGCAGCCGCGGCGAGCAATTTTCTTTCTGCGGGATCATTGAGTCTGAATGAGTGTCCGTGTTCTTTCAATCAATTTGATCTTTGGAGCACGGGTGATCAGTCTCCAGTCCTCTGCTTTGAAGCATTCGTCTCAAAATCCGCGATACGTAGTGGGCATTCCCGGATGAGGCGGGAATGTGAGCCGATACACGGAGTCCCCCGAAATGTTGTCCAGCCTCATCTTTACGACAGCTGTCGCCTGCACCAGTCGCCAGCCGTAAACTACCGCAGAATACCTCGTTCTGCGTTCCAGGTTCACAGAAAACTCATGCAGACAGCCTCCGTCAGCATGCGCAAAGGACATTGTCTTCGATTTGCGCGGTCGGCCTGCCCGGATGCCCATCCCCTCTCGCCTAAGAGCATTCCGACTACTTCCTGAGTTGTTTTGGCGACTACTTGTTCGAGCCCTCGGCATTGGTTGCGGTGTTCTGCAGTTTCTGGAATTCCTGCATTTCCCGTTCCGCCTCTGCCGTCTTTCCTTGCTTACGGTAGAGATTGGCCAGGGCAAAATGCGCCTGTGCGGCTAAATCGCTCGCCTTCTCGAGCCCGATCACTTTAACCCACCCCTTCTCAGCGGCGGACCAATCGCCTTCCAGGGACGCCGCCTTCGCTAGCGCATAGAGAGTCTCCGGCATTTCTGGTTTCAAACCGTCGGCGCGCTGCAATTCTGCCCGCGCCTCACGCACTTTACCCTCCTGCAGCAGCGTATTGCCCAACCGGTAGGCAGCCTCCGCGCTGCCGGGTTGCAATTTCGCCTCAGCACGGAATTCCTCTTCGGCTTTCTCCCATTGCGAAGCTCCGGCATAGACGAGGCCGAGTTCGAGATGGAGATGCGGCGTGTCGGGCCGTAATTGCAAGGCGGCATGGAATTCCTTTTCCGCCTGTGGCATTTGCCGCAGAACAAAATAGTTTTCTGCCATCGCCTGGTGGGCGCGGGCAGAGTCAGGATAGGCAGCCTGCAGCATATCGATGGACTGTTTCGACAGCAGGCCGCTGGCCCGGCCAAGGTAGTACAGGAGATCAGGGTCGTTGGGCCGCTTGGCCAGCGCGGCCTGTAAATTAACGACTGCGTCCTGTAATTGCCCGGTTTCGATCTGGGCAACGCCCAAGGCGCCTTCTTCGTGCGCCCGCTGCAGGTGTGGAATTGCCTCCCCTGCGTAACCCTGTGCGAGCAATGCGTAACCCAGCAGTTGATGCGCCTCGGCCTGGTCAGGACTCAGTTCGACGGCACGCGTCAGCGGCGGCGTAGCGGAGGCGTAATCCTGCTTTTCCATGTACGCGGCGCCGAGATTGATGAACCCTGCCGTTAAGGTCGGTTCGAGCTCGGTCAGTTTTTTGAACTCGGCGATCGCCGCATCATAATGGCGCTGTTTGTCCGACTCGATCCCGGCCTGCAGATGGTGGAGCGCCTCCGGAGAAACGGTCTGCCAGGCCAGCCAGAGCAATAAGAAAATATGAATCACGGCTTCTCCGGTTCGCGCACTTCGAGAAACTGGTCGGCGTGAACGTCGTTGAGAATCTGGCGCGTGCCCGAGGGCCAGGCGATTTCTACCTTGGCCGTTTCCGCTGCCCCGAGCCCAAAATGCAGGCGCTTATCACTTGCGGAGAGATAACTTCCGGCAGTGGTCGCAAATCGAGTCTGCCCATTGACCCGAACTCGGGCCCCAAGGCCGTCGCGGTTGCTGCGCGTACCACGCAGGGAAATGACTAGCCAGTGCTGTTTCCCGCCGCGATTGAGAAAGATCTGCGGAGGACCGCCGAGCACGGTCATCACTGCGTCTTGCCAGCCATCATTGTTCAAGTCGCCAAACGCTGCTCCACGCCCGGCTGCAGCGGAAGGGCTTCCGGAATCCGTGCGTTCGAAACGGCCATTGTGATTGATGGCCGTCGTCGGCAGCTCCCAATAATGGAGTGAGGAGTCGATTTTCTCTACGTTGTCAAGAACGTGGCCTTGGGCAACGAACAAGTCCTTCCAACCATCATTGTCAAAATCTTCCAGGCCGACGCCCCAGCCTGAACTTCCACTCGACAGCACGCCCAGCCCGGTTTCGAGACTGCGGTAACTAAAGGATCCGTTGCCGTCGTTGTGATAAAGGCCGTAAATCTCTCGCGGCAATTCAGTGACAATCACGTCGGGCCGGCCATCGTTGTCGTAATCCTGAAAAACAACGCCCATGCCCGACAACCTCCTGCCGTCCGGAGAGAGGCCTGACCCCATTTCGAGAGCGCGCTCGGTGAACGTACCGTCACCGTTGTTGTGAAAGAGAAACTGCTGCATTCCGTCGTTAGCCACGTAGATGTCGGTGAAACCATCGTCGTCGCAATCCGCGAACGCCACCCCCAAAGCTCTTCCTTTTTTCGACGCGATCCCGGAGCGTTGGCTGACATCCTCGAATGTGCCGTCGCCGCGGTTGCGATAAAGAATGTTGGTTGTAGCCGGGAACTCTTCCGGCGGACAGTAGGTATGCCACTCGCCGCCGCAGCTCTTGCTGTGTTTCGTATCCCATTCCATGTAGCGGGTGACAAACAGATCCAGCTTGCCGTCGTTGTCATAATCAAAGAAACCCGCCGAAACCGACCAGCCTCCTCCACCGACACCCGCCTTCGCGGTCACGTCAGTAAAGCTGCCATTCCCGTTGTTATGGTAAAGAATGTTCTTTCCATAGCTGGTGACGTAGAGGTCGGGATAGCCATCATTATCGTAGTCGCCGACCGCGACTCCCATGCCGTAGTTGCCGTCGCCGGCTTTCGCCAAGCCAGCCTCCTCGGTTACGTCAGTGAAGCTACCGTCGCGGTTTTGCCGGTAGAGCCGGTTCCAGTAGCGTGGATCGTGCCGCTCGAAGTTCTCGGGCGTCTTCATCGGATCGCTCAGCTGGCCGCCATTCACCAGAAAAATGTCGAGTAGCCCGTCGTTGTTGTAGTCGAGCAGGGCGACTCCCCCGGGCATGGTCTCGATCAGATACTTCTGGGACGTGGGCGAATTTCGCAGCGTGAAATCTATTCCACGCGGCAGCTTCACCTCAAATAGCGGGGCCGCAAGAGCCGAAAACATTACCACGTACAGCAGGTTCTTCAACACGCTTCAGTCCAATACTGCAACGAGGGCAACAGAACGCCATCAGGATACCGCTGAGTCGCGGAGATTGCATGTTCCTTCATTCAAGAAGTGCCCATTCGGCAAGCCGCAAAAAATGTGAAAAGGTGTAGATGTATACAGAAAGCCGTAAGCCAGAATATGTAATAGCGTAGGGTCTTAAGGCCGCCGCGTCGGTTTCGCGCAGACGAATCACAATGCCAACGTCTCGATCATTTTTGCACCCATCAATAGCGCCGCTTCCAAATTAATGCTTGACAATCTTGTCACGGTATGGAAAAAACATCGCCACTTCTAATCCACGTCCGCAAGTTAGGCCGCGAATTTCGTGTGGGGTTGATTTGTGGCAGGCAGTGGGGCGGTCACGAACGTTTCACTGCTTTCTCGATGATGGGCGCAACTGCTGAACGCCAATGAACCGCGTGTGGGGGTGCTTATATGTCGTCTTCTAGACTCCTTACTCTAATTCTTTCTCTATCCGTCGTCTTCTTCGCGATTGCCTCGGCGCGAGGGCAGAGCACATATGGTGCGATTGCCGGCTCCGTAACGGATCCCTCCGGCGCCGCCATACCGGATGCTCAGGTTACGCTGACCAATCTGGGCACGATGGAAAAACGCACACAATCGACGGGCAGCGATGGGCTGTACACCTTTGTGAACTTGATTCCGGGAAGCTACCGGATCGACGTCGAGAAGCAAGGTTTCAAGCGCGTCACTCGCGAGCCTGTCGTGGTCGAGGTGCAGCAGACGACGAAAATCGACACAGCTCTGCAGGTCGGTCAAGCAAACGAAACCGTCACGGTAACCGCCGAAACCCCACTTCTACAGACAGAAACGTCGTCCCTAGGCCAAGTCGTCGAGCAGCGCAAGGCCAACGAGTTGCCCTTGAATGGACGGAATATTTACAACCTTACGGCCGTGGCTCCATCGGTGATTCCGCAAGGAAATACTACCGGCACGGTCGTTGGCAAGAACCCGTTTGACTTCGCCAATTATCAGATCGGAGGATCTTTCGCCAACCAAGGTGCGGAATATCTGGATGGCCAGCCACTCAACATTGGCTACATCAACTTGCCGCTGGTGGTCCCGACGCAAGATTCGATATCGGAGTTTAAGGTCCAATACAACAATCTTGGACCGGAATGGGGCAAGTTCTCGGGCGGTGTCATCAATTTGGTCACGAAATCCGGGACCAACGAGTGGCACGGCTCAGCTTATGAGTATCTCCGGAATAAGCTTTTCAACGCCAACCAGTTTTTTAATAAGAGACAAGAGATACAGCTCGGCCAAAAGAACGAGCCTCCGGCCTTCACCCAGAATCAATTTGGGGCCACGATCGGCGGGCCAGTGATCAAAGACAGGACTTTCGTCTTTGGTAGCTATGAAGGCTTCCGTTTGCGGACGGGTACAGTGTTTACCACCACAGTTCCGACTCTCGCAGAGCGGGGAGGCGATTTCTCCCAAGCCGGCCTTCCTATCATCTATGATCCGCTCACGGTCGATCCTAGTTGCCCAGCCACAGCCAACACTACATGTCCACGCACACCATTTTCAGGCAATATCATCTCTACGAATCGGATCAATGTTACATCTCAGTTCTTGTTGAAGTACATTCCGTCTCCAACGAACGGCGGATTGGTTAACAATTTCGTTAAGGCCGCCAGCACCGGCGGGGACATCGACGAATATGTGGCTCGGGCGGACCAAAACATCAACAGCAGGCAACGTATATTTGGTCGCTTTACTTACTGGAAATTGTTGAGCCTGGCGCAGGATCCCTTCGGCACCGGTCTTTGCAAGGACCGCTGCCAGGAAAACACTCGCAGCAAAAGCGTTGCCATCGGCTACAACTACGCGATCAGCTCAAGGACCATAGCTGATATCAATATCAGCGCCAGCCGGTTCCATTATCTGCGCCTACCGATCAACGCTGGGTTTGACATGACCCAAGAGGGTTGGCCGGCAGCCTACAATGCACCGGTGCCCAAGAGCGAGCGCACTCCGCTCACGCCCTGTTTCGGAATTAGCGACACCAACATCACTTGCAGCCAGGGACAGAGTTCCATTGATGACCACAACACACAATGGAATTTGTCGCCCCAGATCACGATGATACGTGGCCGCCACACCTATGTTTGGGGTGGCCAGCTTGAGATGGGCTATGACAATTACCTTCAAACCAATACCGGAGGGGGGCTCATTTCATTCAATGGATCCTGGACACAGAGCCTTGCCAGAAATGCAAAAGGGGCCACGGGTGGACTTGATTTCGCTGACTTCTTGCTGGGATATGGGCTTGGGACTGGTGCGGCGTTCGGTAATCAGACCACTGGTTCTTTGGTCATTTCCGGGCCAGTTTCTGGGAAGCAGACTTATCGCGCGTTGTACTTCGGCGACAACTGGCACGCTACCAGTAAGCTCACGCTTAACCTCGGTCTGCGATATGAACTGCAAGGTCCGTGGTCGGAGCGTTTTGATCGCATGACGTATTTCAACCCAAGCGTCACTAACTCCTCTGTGACGGGTTGCAGCGGTGCCGCGGGCAGTCCATGCCCCGGCGATCTGTTCCTGGTCAAGACTGGTGTAAATGACAGCAGGAACAACCTGTCGCTTTCGAAGAAGGAGTTCATGCCAAGACTTGGCTTCGCTTACAGCTTCGATCGGAAGACGGTAATTCGCGGTGGATATGGAATCTTTTTTATTCCCAACTACGTCTCGTTCGGGACCAACCCATACATCGATCCGGTTAGCAGTGCTACCTCGCCTTTCTTCGCCAGTGTTGACCAAGGATTGACTCCTTCCAGCCGGTTGGGTCCTGCGAGTCCCACGGACACGAACGCCAGCAACTGCACGTTATCGGCACCCGGGTTTACTAACTTCACCTGTGCTACGCCGGGTCCATTCGGTACAACGTTGGTTCCTGTGCCCGGCCGCAACCCGCAACCCAACGTCTCGCTTTATGGCATTGCGCAGCAGCCTCTGTCAGCCACGGCGTATACGCGCCAGCAATATGGATACGTCGAACAGTGGAACATCGGCATACAGCGCGAACTGCCGGGCGGTTTCTTTGCCGATGTTGCCTATGCTGGCTCGCATGGAGTCCATCTCGAGCAATTTAATACCAACGTCAACCAGATACCCGACCATTTCATCGCTCAGGCGGCTGCGCAAGCGGCTGCAGGTCAGCCAGTGACGATCGCGCAGCCGGTGACAACGTATCCCTTTAGCGTGAATCTTCCTGGCAATTTGCAGCCGGGAAAGCTCATCCAGGGGCAGCTTGACCGGCCCTTCCCCCAGTATTCGGGGTTACAGTTTAACGGCTTCGGCTGTTGCAGCAGTAACTACAATTCGCTGCAGGCGACAGTGACGAGACGGTTCTCCGGTGGTGGCACCATGCTCGTTGCCTACACTAACGCCAAACTTCTATCCAACACAGATACACTTACATCCTGGCTGGAAGGTGGAACGAGTGGCGGCGTGGGCAGCATCCAGGATTGGAATAATCTGAAGGGTGAGCGCTCTGTCTCATCGCAAGACGTCTCGCAGCGCCTGGCTATCAGCTATGTACTTGACCTTCCCTTTGGCCGGGGAAAGAGGTTCCTGGGAAGTGCCACCGGAGCTACCGGTAAGCTGGTTTCTGGCTGGGGAATTGATGGGGTTACGACATTCCAGCGCGGCTTCCCGGTGAAGATCAGCTACGGTAAAGGGACCGCCCTTTCCGGTCTTGGTCTCGGAATCGGGACTCTCAGACCCAATGTTGTACCTGGCTGTCACACGTCAGTGTCCGCGGATGCCACGTCGAAACTGGGTGGATGGTTCAACGCCGCGTGTTTTACCCCACCTCCCGACTGGGGATTCGGCAACGAGGCGCGCGTCGATTCTAGCTTGCGCCAGGAAGGCATCAACAACTGGGATTTTGCGCTGTTCAAGAAAACCAGCTTCGGTCCGGACGAAAGGCTGAACCTTGAATTCCGCACCGAGTTCTTCAATCTATTCAACCGGCCTCAGTTCGGGCCGCCTAACGGGACTTGCTGCAGCGCGAACAACGCCAACTTTGGAGTCGTGACCAATACAATCAATGACCCTAGACTCATTCAGTTTGGTTTGAAGTTCGCATTCTAGCCGCGTGCATCGGTCCTCCGGGCCAGGCTTTGCCTGGTTCGGAATTTCTTGAAGTTTCCTTAGCTCTTGCTGATCTGACTGCTGGGCAATAACGGTGAGCAAAAGTGCTACTTGGGCGTCTTGCAAAGCAAAAGCCCAACGTGAGAAGAAGGGCATTCGCGAAATCAAGAGCTGGACGGCAGTGTGCTTGCCGCCGGGCAGATATATGGCGGATTCGACCTAAGCGTCCTCAGTGAGCACGGGGGACTTAGAGCATCTCAGACCAACGACACCCAATTCCGGGCTGTCGCCGAACGTTCAACCGCATCCAGCACTCGTTGCACCGCCACAGCATCGTCGAAATTGGGGTGAAATGGCTGCTTCCGTTCCAGGCTCGCGAGGAAGTCTCCCAGAGTGGCGATAAAGGTATGCTCGTAGCCAATGATGTGGCCTGGCTTCCAGAAATTCTCCCAATAAGGATGATCGGGCCCGGTTACCATGATTTTTCGGCTGCCCTCGAAGCGGGGTGCCTCGCTAGCGTCGAAGAACTCTAACCAGTTCATGTCTTCAAGGTTGAAACGCACCATACCCTTCGATCCATTCATCTCGAATGCATTGCGATTGCGACACCCAATCCCGTAACGGGTGGCCTCAAACGTTCCCATGCTGCCATTGGCGAAGCGGCACATCAGCACCACGGCATCGTCCACATCGCGATTCGGAAAAAATGTGCGAGTCATCGCGAAGAGCTGGGTAATCGGCCCGTTGAGGTAGAGGGCCGTATCGATCGAGTGGGCGAGCAAATCTCCGGTGGCGCCTGACCCGGCCTGGGCGCGCTGGTAGCGCCATCCTGAAGCTTTCGCGGGATCATTTCCTGATTGGTTAAGGTACAGAGCACGGTAATGAAAGGCTTCGCCCAGACGCCCTTCCTCGATCAACTTCTTGGCAAATGCGACGGCAGGTACCCGCCGGTAATTAAACCAGACCAGGTTGGGCACGTGATGCGCCGCCTTAGCCATGTTCTCGGCCTCTTCCAGCGACACGGCTAAAGGCTTCTCGCACAGGAGTATTTTTCCGGCTGCGGCGGCGGCGAGGGCGATCGGACCGTGAAGAGCGTTGGGCACGGCGATGTCAACAACTTGAACGTCCTTTCGGCTGACAATCTCCCGCCAGTCCGTGCTGACTTCCTGCCATCCCCAATGCGAAGCCATGACCTCCAGCTTTGCCTGATTGCGCGCGCAGATTACTCTCAGGCCGAATTCGAAAGGCGTCGGGAAAAAGCGACCGACCTGTTGAAATGCATTCGAGTGCGCCTTGGCGATAAAACCGGCGCCGATCATGGCTACGTTGAGCTTTTGCTTAGGCATCCCTGTTCACCAGGTGAGATCAATTCAACTAGACATGTCCGGGAGTTGTCTCTCGCCATAAATCCGTCCGGCTCTGAAATCAACCGTTTGCAAGATTTCCTCAACTTGCGATCGCGGCGGTCTCCGAGGTCGAGCGACGCTTGCAGAATGGCCTGCACGCGGCGTAAAGGATGACGATCCCCGCCTGTTCTCGGCAGTGCGCCTAACTGAGTATTCGAAGTTTTTCGATGCTGTTCAGGAGGTGTCGGCACAACTAAAACCCAAACATATTTGAAATTTTGATCTCCATCGGCTCTGTCCGATGATCTTGTTCTCGACGCAAGAGTCAAAGGAAGGGACCGATGGAGACTTTTGCAAAGCTGTTGGGCAGTCTGCTGGTCTTGATATATCACGTTTCGACCGCATCGTCATCGTTGGCCATCTGATAGTGTCCGAAGCCAGCCACAGGCAAATGCCGATCTTCACACCGCTCAATGAACTCCCAGGATGCTGATCACCTGCTGCGAAAAATCGTGGGCAGTATGATTCCACAGCCGGCTAAACAGCAGGGAATGCCTGTGTAGGCCGAGTACTATATAGCAGGTCGCTTTGGGTTTTCTCTACGCGTTGCATGATCGCCTGCACCTCATCCCCCTCAACCAGTTCGGCCGTCAGGGCTTGCGCCTTGCTGCTGAGCGGCCTCTCGCGCATGGGCTTCGAGGTCTCGGTAATAGTCAAAAGCCCGCTGACGTAGCAGCGTAGTCCCTCCCGGTACCTCCGCGTCGATGTATCCGGTGCACGGAGGCAGCTTCAATAGCCGACGCAGGTGAATGATGGGTGAAACCGGCGCTGGCCTTCGGGGTATTGCTAGCCGCGGCGATTTCATCGATCGCACACGGCAGCTACCGACGAAAAAACGTGTTTGCTAATACCAGTGTCAGCGCAACAGGAGGTGATAACGCCACCAGCCTTGACCCTCTCGCTTGTAGAAAACCGCTGGCGACTGCAGCAAGGATATAGATACCGAGCACGGCAGCCTGAAGCCGTGGTCCATGCTTCTGTTCTGCAGACGGGGTCCTTGGTTGTGTGAAATTGTCGGTTGAAGACGGAACGATTTTTGCCTGCAGCCATCCAACAAATCCGGAGACCATGCTCGTCAGCGTTCCGGTGATGTAAGTCGTGGCAATTCCTGGCACCCTAAGATGCCGTATCGCAGCGCTCTGAATACCCATGGCTACAGCCGATAACGCAATCAAGGGATATAGCGGTTCTCCGGCTCGCGCCCTGCCGGCTAGGTGCCACGTAAGGGTAAATAACGCAAGTATGATCCATTCCAGTGCGACGGCTCTGCTGGCGGCTCTGGACCACTCTCCTGGGGACGGCCGTTGGCCCATCAGCATTGCTCCCATCGACACGCCGAGCACAAACCCTGCTAAGGCGATGATCGACCGTAAAGCCGCCAACCCTTGCCCTTGGCCGACAGCCAAGCCCAAGAGCACGGCATTCCCTGTCATGTTGGCTGTGAAAACATGACCCAGGCCCAAATAGCTGATCGCATCAACCCCGCCGGCAGCCCAGGTTAGCAGGAGAACCATGGCATCCCGCTGTACGAAAAAGTCGCCAAAATTTCGGCCGCCAATTCTCGGGTCCGCGTGAGTGATGTTATTCATTTTTCTTCTCCTGTCGACTTGAGACTCCGAACTCTTCCATCTGCGGTCAACTACAGGCTGGGTCTCAGGAGCAGCTGCTCGGCTGCCGTGAAGGCGCGGCTTCGGATCAGCAGAGTGCTGACGAGCGCAGTCAGTCCTGAGGCGGCAAAAATCATGGCCAGCACCACAAACTGGTAAATGGCTGCGTAAACCGGTCTCGCGCCCGACAACAGCATGCCGGCCATCAGCCCGGGAATCCACACAATGCCCAAGGAGCGAAGCGAATCGATCGCTGGAATAAGGCTGGCTTCGAAAGAAGCTTGTACATAAGAGGCGACACTCTGATTGGGCCCGGCTCCGAGGGCCAAAGCAGTTTCGATCTCTCCCACATGCGCCAACACGTCCGCACGAAAGCGGTTCAGTGCCAATCCGTTGGTATTCATCGCATTTGCGATCAGCATGCTGCCCACAGGAATGAGCGACGTAACATCGGTATCAAGCACGCCTAACCACGTCATTAACACAATCACCGACCCGGCACCGCATGCGATCGAACAGGTCGATACTTGGAACGCACCGGGAATCCCTTTGGCGCGCCGCCTGGACGTAGCCCCGGCGGCGAAAACCATGGCCGCAAGCAAGAAAAAGCTCGTCCACCGCGGACCGCGAAGCAACAACACCAAAACCGAACCTAGGGCGACGATCTGCACCATCCCGCGCAGCAGCGCCACCAGGGTTTCGCGCTCCAGATGGATTTGCCGCTTGCGCGCCAGCAGCACCACCACAAGAGCGGCCATTGCGGCGGCCGCCGCCTGGGCCAGGCCCAACTGTAATTGCCCACTGAAAACATGCTTAAGCATGCAGCACCTCTTCAACCGAGCCAATCCTGACGGCATGGCCAGCTTCGAGAATCATGACCCGGTTCGCCATTCGCGCCGCCTGGGCCATGTCATGGGTCACGATAATGCATGTCAAGCGGCTGCCTTTGATGATTCCTTGAATCAGCGACTCCACTCCGAGTTTCGATTCATCGTCGAGGGCGGACGTCGGCTCATCCATCAGCAAGACCACAGGCGAGTTGGCCAAAGCGCGAGCCAGGCAAACGCGTTGCGCTTCTCCGCCCGAAAGGTTGGCCACGCCACGCGGTGTATACCCGGGCAGTCCAACTTGTCTCAGAAGCAGTTCAATGGCGTTGTCGGATAAGGTTTCACTGCGCTCGAGAGGGCCGAAGCGCAAATTTGCCGCAACCGTCCCTGGAAAAAGGAACGGCCGTTGCGTGACCATTCCTATTTTGCGGCGTAACTCGCGAGGCGGGATCTGGCGATAATCGATTCCCTCAAGAACGACTGTTCCACTTGTGGGTTCGTCCAGACGATTCAGCAATCGAAGAAACGAGCTTTTGCCAGACCCGCTGGGCCCAACGATGGCGAGTACCTCGCCCGCGTGAACCTGTACCGAAATCTCGTGAACAATCGCGATGCCACTGACCGCCCGGCTGAGGCGTTCCGCCTCCAAGATGATTGGGTTTAATGAGCTGCGTCGAGAGCTCTCCGGAGGAGTCATTCCGAACACATTATCATCGTCCCCCGCCCTGTAGATCACTATCGATCCCCGAGAACGTTTCCCTTCTCAGACCAAGAACTGCTTCGCTTTCTCGGACGCCGAGAAACGAGAGGATCTATTTGATGTCTGCGGCGCGAAAGGCGCTGGAACCTACCCGAGGTTCACTGCCGAGCATTGTACGCGGGCTTCCATCGGCGTCAGTCCTGCGTCCCTCTCGTAACAGTCCATGCCGCTGCGCTGGTCGAGATCTCCCTCGTTGAAGTAGCCCGCTGTTTGGCAAGGAAACCATTCCCGTCCGCCTTCGATGGCCAAGCTTTGAGTCTGCTTACTTCAAGCCATCGACTCCCCAGTGCGCACCTCCCATCGCGATCCCAATTTCAAAGGTGCTCCGGCTGCTAAGGGCCCGGGCACGAATCGAGCAAAGAACGCCATACCGATTCGTGATGTGGTCATGCCCGGGCCGTCACCTACAAGGCCCCGCCAGTGGGTTCAGGGCAGGCGAACTCTGTCCCACCCTCTGGGTCCACATGTGGAGCAGGGGGGTAGGTGTCATTCCACGAGCCCAGCGGCAGACTGGGCCAACGCTCTGCCGCGATCGCTAACCTCCGGGCACTATAATGTAGCGCCTGACTTCAGCGGCGCATTTTTTACGCTGCGCCAGTAGTTATCGACGGCTCTTTCGCTTCGACCAAAGGAACGTTGACCAGGTGTTCGCTCAGGAACCAGGCCTGAAGCTCATTGGTGCGGAGCACCTCACTCACAATCAGGTCATTCGTGCCATCATCGCCAAGTTCGGAAGCACGGCGTGCCAGAGTTCGGACTTGGCGAATGATGATTTGGTGAGCGTCGAGCAATCGCGATAACTGAACCGGGACCTCTTCCCGGCCACGAGGGGGCCGCTCGATTTCGGTAGTCTCAGCCACATCGGCGGCCATGGCCAGGCTGACTCCGCCAAGCAGTTGAATCCGTTCGGCAATCGAGTCAACCAGCTCAACCTGCTCGTCATGATGCTTGTCATAGAGCAGATGCAACTGATAAAAGGTCGGGCCAGCAACCTGCCAATGAGACTTTTTGTATAGATCGCGAAGCGTCATTGTGTCCGCAAGCAGTTGGTTCAACTGTTCCGTCATCTCCAGTCGCACGGGTTCTTCGAGTTCGAGCGGTAGCATGTGGCTGACCGTTCCATAGGACTGGATTTCGCGGGCACGTTGATGAAGACGGGGTTGGGCGCTGATGTTCTCGGTGGTGTTGGAAACAATCTGCTTTCTTACCATTAGGCTTCTCCTTTTTCGTGACAGACCATTTGCTGACGCGGCCTCGTGCAGGGTGGGGTACTCGCCGACCAATCCGAGCGGAGAGGTCTCCCCAGAAGAAATACATTGGATCTAAGCGATGCATAGGATGATTTCTCGATTTCTAACATTACCCTCACTTCCAATCCGGCGCTAACATCCATAGGTGACCGCCAGTTTATCCGTCGCTTCTCCTCCAAGGTATTTTTGATGGCAGCGCGACTTTTTGAGAGAAAATGCTGTCCGGCTCACTGCCGGCTTTCGAACGATTGATTCTTTATCGATCCCTTCCGGCCCGTTAGGCTGGAATCCTCGGAGTCCATCTAAGAGACCTGCGCATGAGGTGCCAACATTCTCTGGCAATCGCCCATTCTTCCTGCGCGCGGATGGTCAGAACCCGAACCGCGGAATCCGACGCTGCAATGTCTGCATCAGGAGCGCGCTGCACATTGGCTGTCGCATTGAGTTTGAGGCCAAGAAAATCCAGCTTTTGACAAACCGCGTCGCGCACCTCGGCCGAGTTTTCTCCCACCCCGGCGGTGAATACCAGCGCATCCATGCCTCCTAGCCCAGCTACCATGGCACCGATCGCGGCCCGCAGACGGTGCACGTAAATGTCAAATGCCAGCTTTGCTCGTGCATGGCCTTGCTTCATGGACGCCAGAATCTCGCGCATATCTCCGGAAATACCCGAAATCCCCAGCAGGCCTGATTCTTGGTTCAGAACATCGTCCATCTCCTGGGGCCGGAGATGACCCTGGCGTATCAAGTAGGTGAGAATTCCCGGGTCAATTGAACCGGAGCGGGTACCCATCATCAAGCCTTCGAGGGGAGTGAACCCCATGGTGGTATCAATGCTGTGGCTCTCGTGAATTGCGGCCAGCGAGCAGCCGTTCCCGAGATGGCAAGTAACTACTTTGAGCGAGTCGAGATCTCGGCGCAGAAGCTGCGCGGCACGCGCCGCGCAATATTGATGACTGACACCGTGGAACCCGTAGCGATGAATGCCGCTTTCGAACCATCGATACGGACCCGGATAAACGGTTGCCGCCTGCGGCATTTTGCGATGAAATGCGGTGTCGAACACCGCCACCTGGGGAACGGGGCCTAACAGCTTTTCAACGAGCTCCATGCCGTCAAGTTCAGCGCGATTGTGGAGGGGAGCGAAATGGGCAGCCTTGGCAATTTCCGCTTTCACCTCGGGAGTAACCAGGACAGGTGCGTCGTAGTTCGGCCCGCCGTGCACTACGCGGTGTCCGACGACATCAATTTCAGCTGCCGAAGCAACAGCGCGTGTCTTATCCTGCCACAAGGTGCTGAGTAAATGCTCAACCGCTTCGGCGCGTGACAAAACTTGGACACTACTGCGTTGCACAGTCCCGCGCGAATTCTTTACCTCGGCCTCTGCGATATCGCCGTGCCACTCGATCTTGCCTTCCCAGAGAAACGCGGGCGGATCGTCAGCAACCGTCTCGCCAATCTCGTATAGCGAGCTTTTCTGACTACTGGAGCCGGAATTGAGCACGAGGACCTTCATGGGTCAGTACGGCCATGTCCAGTTCTTGACGTCCGGCATATCGTCGCCGTGTTCGCGCGTGTATTGCTTGTGCTCCACTAGCTTGTTTCTGAGAAGCTGCCGGAAGTGGGCGCTGGTGCCCTGCAATTTCGGCACCCGGTCCACGACATCACCGGCGAGGTGAAAGCGATCCAGGTCATTGATGACGGTCATGTCAAAAGGCGTGGTGGTCGTACCCTCTTCTTTATAGCCGCGCACGTGGAAATGGTCGTGACCATGGCGGCGGTAGCACAGCCGATGAATGAGCCACGGATAGCCGTGATAGGCGAAAATCACCGGTTTATCGGTAGTGAAGATGGAATCAAATTCGCGATCCGAAAGGCCATGCGGATGTTCACTCTGCGGCTGCAGGGTCATCAGGTCCACGACGTTAACGACTCGAATTTTCAGATCGGGGAAGTGCTGCCGCAGCAGATCTACTGCGGCCAAGGTTTCAAGGGTCGGGATATCACCTGCGCACGCCATCACCACATCTGGTTCGGTCCACTGATCGTTACTGGCCCATGACCAGATGCCTATGCCGGTGGTACAGTGGGCGATGGCGGCGTCCATATCGAGCCATTGCAGCTCCGGTTGCTTACCGGCCACAATCACGTTCACATAGTGGCGGCTGCGCAAACAGTGATCCGCCACGGAAAGCAAGGTGTTGGCATCAGGCGGCAAATACACGCGAATAATATCCGCCTTCTTGTTCATCACGAAATCGATGAAGCCGGGGTCCTGGTGGGTGAAGCCGTTGTGATCCTGGCGCCAGACATGCGAAGTCAGAAGGTAATTCAGCGAAGCGAGCGGACGCCGCCATGGAATCCCACGCGTGGTCTTGAGCCACTTGGCATGCTGATTGAACATCGAATCCACGATGTGGACAAAGCCTTCGTAACAGGAGAAGAACCCATGACGGCCGGTGAGCAAATAACCCTCCAGCCAGCCCTGACACATGTGCTCGCTCAAGACCTCCATGACACGCCCGTCTGGTGACAGGTGCTCGTCCACCGCGAGAATCGGCTCCATCCACACCTTGTCTGTGGCCTGATACACGGCATCGAGGCGGTTAGAGGCGGTTTCATCCGGGCCGAATACCCGGAAGTTGGCGTGCTCCAGATTCTGCTTCATCACATCGCGCAGGAAAGCACCCAGAACTTTGGTGGATTCTGCCGTCTGCTTGCCAGGCTGGGGAACCGAAACCGCGTATGCGCGGAATTGCGGCATCAGCAGGTCTTTCAGGAGCAGCCCGCCGTTGGCATGCGGGTTCGCACCCATGCGGCGCTCACCCTTGGGAGCGAGTTCGGAAAGTTCGTCAATTAGCTTGCCCTCATCATCGAACAACTCCCGCGGGCGATAACTCTTCAGCCAATCTTCCAGAATCGCCAAGTGCCCCGGCTTGCTATCCAGATCGGCTACCGGCACCTGATGCGCGCGCCAGGTGCCCTCGACGGGCTTGCCGTCCACAACTTTCGGTCCGGTCCAACCTTTCGGAGTACGCAGGACGATCATGGGCCAGACTGGAACCGCGGACGATCCTTTACTGCGGGCTTCATGCTGGATGGCGTGAATTTCTTCGATTGCCGCGTCGAGCGTGGCCGCCATGAGCTGATGCATCGGTTGCGGGTCGTCCCCTTCCACAAAGTAAGGCTTGTATCCGTAGCCGGTGAACAGCTGCGTTAGCTCTTCGTCGCCGAGGCGGCCAAGGATAGTCGGGTTTGCGATCTTGTAGCCATTCAGGTGCAGAATGGGCAGCACCGCTCCGTCACGTACCGGATTGAGAAATTTATTGGAATGCCAACTGGCGGCCAGCGGTCCCGTTTCGGCCTCCCCGTCGCCCACCACGCAGCAAGCTATGAGATCGGGATTGTCAAAGACCGCTCCGTAGGCATGCACCAAGGCGTAACCCAGTTCTCCCCCTTCATGGATCGAGCCGGGTGTCTCAGGTGCGTCGTGGCTAGGAATGCCTCCAGGAAAGGAGAATTGCTTGAACAGCCTTCTCAGGCCTTCCTCGCTCTGTTGAATGCTGGAATAAAGCTCCGTGTAGGTGCCTTCAAGATAGGTGTTCGCCACCATGCCGGGGCCGCCGTGCCCCGGACCGCAAATGTAAATCACGTTGAGATCGTACTTCCGGATCAGACGGTTGAAGTGCACGTAGATAAAGTTCAGCCCGGGCGTTGTACCCCAGTGGCCAAGCAACCGAGGCTTCACGTGCTCGAGTTTCAGAGGTTCACGCAGCAGCGGGTTGGCTAACAGATAGATTTGCCCAACAGAAAGATAATTGGCGGCGCGCCAATAGGCGTTCATTTTGCGCAATTCTTCCGGTGAAAGTGGCTGCTTGGTGACAGAGAGCTTGACGGGATCTGCGGATGCAACGGCACTCATAAAGATACCTCTCAGTGTTTATTAACGGTTCGAGTTTGGAGTTTCGAGCGGCTGGTCATTAGCTGACCCCAACTGAGCCGACATAAGGTCAACCGCGAGGACTTCCTGTGCTCGCAATCCTGCCGGCTCTACCATAACCTGGAAATCCGTGCCTTCCCACTTGTTCTCTTCGCGCCAGTGAAAGGTAAAGCAAACGCGGGCGCCGGCGGGTAGCTCCTTGGTCGGGAGGTCCACAATGTACGCACCAAGTCCAGTATCTCGGGTACTCGTATCACGAGAAGTCCGCCAGGCATCAAAACTCCAGTGCACCAAGGCGGGCGTGAGCAGGGTTAGCCTCAGGATCTTACCTTCAGACATGGAAGAGATTTTATTGTTGAAACGCCAGTCAACGTGGGTCGCGATCTGCTTCAGGACCCGATACCGTTCGACTGGCTGAGGTGGCCGGTCAAAGATTTCACCTTCCAGGAGCGAGCGGCGTAGTTTGATGTATTCGGCGTGGGCCCAGACCAGCGGACAAGCGGATCCGGAGACCTCCCCTCGAAACAGTTCTCGGTCAGGGAGATCGGTTGAGTCCCAGACCTGCTCCGGGATCAAGCGGCTGCCGTTTGTGAAATGTTCTAGGGCGGCAAGCAAGGACTCGGCTGATTCCCGGTTGCCGGCCGCTAGCTCGTAGTGTGCCCGCTCGCCGGTAAGCAATGGCCAAGGCCGGCCGATGCCTGTCCCATCGAAGGGCGACCCGTCCTCATGCTCGCCATAACCATCGCCGTTGTAGCGATACCAGCAAGGGCCCTGTCAGGCGCGCGTAAGCCAAAGCGCACCAGGGCGAGCGAATCCGGGCTGACAAGGTCCACAGCTGACTCGATACTCTGCGAGGCGATTCGATTCTTGATGAGAACTGACCCCTGCACCGGCTCGGCGGCAGATCCTGTCTCCGGTGGTGCGATCCGCACGTAATAGCCGCCCACGCCGAGTTTGCGGGCCAAATCGCTGTCCTCGGCATAGCACCAGCGCTCGATGTTGTCGTTCCAGCTATCCGCGGTTTCCCGGAGAAACTGGGCTGTATCGGCCTTGCCTGCCAGCTCAGCGACGTCTGCGGCGGCGAGCAATGCGGCAATCTCTGTGGCCAGCGTAAAGGGGGAATATCCCGCGTCCTCCTCCCATCGATCCTGCTGGGTTACCGGACCGTTACGTACGAGATAGCCGGCGGCCTTGCCGACCATGGGCCACCAGCGGTCCATTGCTTCCATTTTCCCGGGGGCTTTACGCCGCAGCAGGTCGAGCAGCAGGATAGGAAGAGCAGTCTCATCCATTTGGACGCCATGCCAATAGGGCTGGCCATTCAGCCAAAGGTTCTGTGCCCAGTTACCTTCTGCTTCCTGTGTCGCCTCCAGATACCGGAGCACGCGCAGTGCATCAATGATTGCCCCTGCGGCGACAAATCCGCCGGCGACCTCGACCAAGTCGCGTGGCCACACCAAGTGGTACCCACCCAGATCGTCATCCCCCTTATTAAAACCCCAGGGGACGGAAAGGCTGGCGATGGCGGCACCTAAAAAATCCTTTGATTCGTGCGCACGCAAAACCGTCGCGCTGGCCCTGTACAAATCGTGTTCCCGTTTTTCAGCATCGAGGGGGAAGAGCGTGCCATGCCAGTTCTTCCAAGAGGCGACATAGTGTTCGCGCACCAGTTCGTATTTTTCCAGAAGGGCGGAGACAGTCAACTGCCCAGCCTCGTAGGGGTCTGAGCCAAACCCAATCGCCAGCACGAACTCCCCGCCACAAGCTGCCAGATCAATCTCACCGGTCAAGGCAACATTTCCGTTCTCCGCCCGAGCGTATTCCCACTGCATTTCATAGTGTTGCGAGAGGTCCTGCCATCCGTCGGAAACACCAACAAATCCAACCGACATCTTCCGCCAGGGAACCGAGCACGCCGCCGCCAGGCAGGTGCCGGCTCGTTCGGCGAACAGCATGGGGGAACCTTTATATTCCCCGCTCCACGCGGTGTTGCCATAGCCATAGTTGGCCAAATGCGGAGCAAGAAGAGAATAGAGGTGATAGTCCTCGAGCTGACCTTGCAAAGGCAGGAACCGAACTTTTTGCAAAACAACATTGCGATAAGGGTCAGTGAGCACTTCTTTCTGGATTTGGTAGCGCCCCTCGACAGATGTATTCGTCAGGCAGTACAGCGGAATTCCAGGCTCCCAAGGACGGATTTGGAAGCTGCAATCCCTCTTCTCTTCAGAAAAGAACTGCTTCCCATCGGTAATAAGGAATTCCTGATCACGTGTGCAGGCTTGGTCCACTCGCGGGAAGTAAATCTCATTCAAAATGCCGTGGCTCAGTGTGAACCAGACACGGCTCTGCGGCGCCAAAGAGGTACCCACTCCGCTCTTGGCGCTCGAAGTCCAACGCGGCGGGATTCCGGGCCAACCCGGAGCAGATCCTTCCAACCTGTCGCTCATGTAGATTTGCCTTTCCGTTGTGACTCTTTTCCCATGGCTCCCTGAACAGTGTTCCAAGGCGCCTCTTCCCGTGCTAGAGCACGAAGGCTAAGCCACGAGGTGCGGCCCGCCGCTGACGGCCATAACGATGGAACTGCGACCTGGGACCGCAGCCCTGGCCTCCTCAGCCGCGAGCGCAGCGCCTTCTCGGGCGATCAGCATCGGCCCTTTAATTTTCATCGTACGCTTCCCCCATCCTGACTTGTCACCTCCCAAGCCGTTCCGTCCGGCGAAAACCCGACCTTTGTCGAGAGCGGACCCAATTCCTGCTTACGCGGCCTGGCTTGCGACCGCAAACGGTTCCTGGCCCACGCTGGGCTTTTGCCAGCCCCGGGCGGGGTCACGCGCTCGACTTCCTCAGGACCCGAGGTATCGGGCGCGTAGGGATAGATCGGCGTGTTCTTTTTCAACCCAGGAGCCACGCTGCGCCACGCTTCTTCCACGTAATCCTCCCGGGCACAGCGTGCTCTCTCCTGTCATCGCCGCTCTCAGGGCCACGTTCGTAAGCGTCCATCTCATCGGCGCGCCGATAGCGGCTGGCCACCATTTCACCGGTTTGAAGCGAGACTCCTTCGCCCGGAGACAGCGACATCATCCCCATGGCGATCGTTACCTCGGGACTGAGGCGAAGTGTGGCGTCAGGCCGGGCTGCGCCGCGCTTTTGCTATGCGGTCACGTGCTCGGAGCAGGCTTGCTGCTCCTTTGACGCTAGTACATGACCAGTATCGTTCCAAAGTTGGATCGCGGGTTGATCGGCCTTGCTTTCATAGCTCAAGGCGCTCAGGCTGGCCGTGCTTAGCATGAACGATCGGCCAAAAATTGCTTCCAGCCCAATCCAACGCGCGGCCAATACTCTAAGAAAGTGGGCGCTTGAGAAAAGCAGAACGTCCCCGGTGACCCTGCGTACTCGCTGCACCACCCGGTCCGCCCGCGTAGCGACTTGTTCTGGCGATTCACCCCCCGGGCAGCCGTCGCGGAACAGCTGCCAGTCCGGACGTTCTCGAAGGATGTCAACCGTGCGGCGACCCTCGTATTCGCCATAATCCCATTCGACCAAGTCAACGTCGGTCTCAGCGACCGGTCCGAAGCCGGCCAGTTCGCACGTCCGCATAGCCCGCCGCAAAGGACTGGTGAATACTTTTGCAAATGTCGCCCCGTTCAGCCGCTCACCCAGCTTGCGCGCATTCGACTCTCCGCGCTCGGTAAGCGGCAGGTCGGTGAGGCCGGTGTGCTGGCCGGTAATTGTCCAAGCCGTTTCGCCGTGTCTGGCCAGGTAAATGATGGGAAACGTTGCGCTCATTTCCTACTCCTTGTGATCTTTCAGGCTCTCCAGCCCATAAATCGCAGCTCCAAGCAACGCCGCGCGTGTGGTGATGACGTGAATGGGAATGCGCCCCATCAGGTCCTGGAAGCGGCCCTTTTTGGTAAACGCCTGCAGGAAGGCCGGCTTCTCGAGCGCATCCAACAGGTGCAGGGAGATACCGCCGGCCAGGTAGATTCCGCCGGTCGCGAAAACCTTCAGCGCGAGATTGCCCGCTTCGCTAGCAAGAATCGAAACCAACATGTCAATGGTGGCCCGGCACAATTCGCTTGGATGGTCCGGGTGCAAGGCGGCATCTACGATTGCTTTCGTGGGATCGTTGGCGGAGGCGATCAATTGAGCAAATTCGGGCGTTTCCGGTAGTCCCTCTTCGTGCTGAAGATAGTCATAAATATTGGGGACGCCGATTCCGGAACAGACCCGTTCGACCCCGACGTGACCGAAACGGGGCAGCAGGTATTCAAGCAGATGAATTTGCCGCACGTCCGCCGGGGCGAAATCCGAGTGGCCACCCTCAGAGCTGTGTGCCAGGTACTTGGAGCCATTCCAGGTGAGAAATGATTCGCCCAAACCCGTCCCCGGCGCGATGATCGCGATCGGGCCGTTCAGGACCGGTTCCCCTTCGTTGAGCGTAAGCAGGTCGAGCATCCGCAAGACGGGCACTGCCCGTGCGACCGCCTCCAGGTCGTTCATGAGATGGACAGACTTGAGATTCAAGTCCTTGGCAAGCGAGCTTTCATCCATTACCCAGGGCAAGTTCGTCGTTTTCACATGCCCATCGATGACTGGCCCAGCGACGTCAAAAGAGGCCGCGTCCACGGACACCTTCACCTGAGCGAGAAACTCGGCGACCATGGCCTGCAGGCTGGGATAGTCCCGACTATGAACTTCAGTCTGAGCCAGTGGCGCGTGCGGTCCGGATTCGATCGAGTAGATCGCCAGGTCGGTTTTTGTACCGCCGATGTCGCCTGCAATCAGCATTGCCAACTCCGCAGTCAGTTTTTCTGATGCGTACGTACCCTTCGTTTTGTTTCGACGCGTTCGGTCAAGAAAGAGGGGTACGCATACCAGATCCGGGCACATCTTGCTGCCCGAGCAGCTCCCGATGCCCAACCCTCATTAACCCGATCGGGCTGGAGAGCTCATTCCCATCCGCCACCCAGGGCACTGTAAAGTCCCACGAATGCTCGCAGTTCGTTCAACTCCGCCTGTGCCAGATTGAGCTGAGCCGCGAAATATCTGGTGTCGCTGTCGAGTACCTCCAGGTAACTCGTCGCGCCGCCCTTGTACCTCATATTCGACAATTTGGTCGCTTCTTCGGCCGCATGTGTCAGCTGTTCTTGCTGGATACGGAACTCCTGGCTCTTGCGGTATCCAACCAGCGCATCGGAAACATCTCGAAACGCCTGCTGCACGGTACGCTGGTAGAGCAACGTGGCTTCTTCAGCGCGGGCCCGGGCGAACCGCACCCGATTCCGGATTCTGCCACCTTCAAACACCGGCTGGACCGCGCTGCCGCCAAATGTCCAAAGCCCTGCCGGGCCCGCGAACAGGCCAGTCAGGGCGGAGCTCTGATATCCGCCGGAGGCGGTCAATGAGATCTGGGGAAAGTAGCCGGCTTTGGCGACACCGATCTGGGCCTTAGCAGCGATCAATTGCTGCTCCGCTTGGCGGATGTCGGGGCGACGCTCCAGCAGAGATGACGCAAGTCCCGCGGGAACTTCCAGCGCATGGGGCTGATCGACGAGCTTCCTTCCGCGAGCGATAGCTTGAGGATTCTTGCCGAGAAGAATGCTGATGAAGTTCTCCTGCTGCTCGATCCGCCGCTCAAGGTCCGGGATGGAGGCCGCCGCGGTATACACCAACTGCTCGGCCTGTCGCACATCGAGCATGGAGGTGGCACCACCATTAGCCAGGAGCTCGGTCAGTCGCAACGAGTCCTTGCGAGAGGCAAGCGTCTGGCGTGAGATCTCTAGTTCGAGGTCCAATTCGCGCAACTGAAAATAGGTGCTGGCAACATCGCCCACCAGCGAACTGATGACTTGACGCTGCGCCCATTCCTGCGAGAGCAGATTGGCCCGGGCAGACTCTGTCGCTCGCCGGAATTTTCCCCAAAAATCCAGCTCCCATGCGAGCGCCAGACTTATCTGGTTCGCGCTGGTCTCGACACTGGGAGCCGCGACGGTCCGGGGGAAGCGTTCATTGGTTGCGGATGCGCCTGCCGCGACCGATGGCAGCTGGTCTGCTCGCGAAATGCCGAGCGCCGCCCGCGCCTCAAGGATCCTGGCTGCTGCGATCCCCACATCATAGTTCTGCTTCAGAGCCGTCCGGATGAGGTCGCTCAAAGTCTCGTCCTGGAATGCATCCCACCATTTCTGATCGCCGAACGAAGCCACTTCGCTCTTGCCCGCCTGGTCCGGTGATAGACCCCTGTATTCGGGAGGCACGGGCACCGCTGGCTTCTTGTAATTGGGCCCTACCGCACACCCCACGGACAAAAGGGCGAAAAAAACAACGCCGAATGTGGCTTTTCTTGCGTTCATTTCAATCATCTCCCCGCGCCGGTAGGGGGGATACCGCAGGCGCAACCGTCATGGCTGGTTTCCTCTGCGAAAGTTTTTCTACAACCACGAACAGCACGGGAATAATGAACACGGCGATCAAGGTAGCTGCCAACATTCCTCCGATCACCGTCGTACCCATGATCTGCCGCGCGACCGATCCAGCTCCGCTTGCGGTCCAAAGCGGCACGCACCCGAGCACAAACGCGAAGGAGGTCATCAGGATGGGCCGCAACCGCAATCTTGCCGCCGCAAGCGCTGCCTCTCTGAGAGGCTGCCCTTTCTCGTTGGCCTCTTTTGCGAACTCAACGATCAGAATAGCGTTTTTTGCTGCCAGTCCGATCAGCATCACGAGCCCGATCTGTGAGTACACATCGTTCTCGATCTGGACCATGTAGGGAGGCAAGAAGAAACCGAGCAGGACGCGACGTAGCCAAAGAACGGTAAAGGCGCCGAAGACAGCAACCGGGGTGCTCAACAGAACGCTGAATGGCAATGACCAACTCTCGTAGAGTGCCGCGAGGATGAGAAACACCACCAGGAGTGAAAACCCAAAGATCATTGACGGAGGTACGCCTTCCTGGGCCTTCTTCTCTTGGAACGACATGCCCATGTAGTCAAAACCCATTTCCGGGGGCATGCTCTGCGCGAACACATCTTCCAGCGCTGCCATAGCCTGCGCTGAGCTGTAGCCGGGCGCGGCACCCGCAAAGATCTGCGCCGCCCGGTAGAGGTTATAGCGCATTGTGAATTCAGGACCGGAACGCGATTCGAACCTTGTCAGCGCCGACAGAGGAACCATATCTCCTGTACGATTCCTGACGTAGAACTGTCCGACGTTTTCCGCGCGGCCGCGATAGGCGCCTTCAGCTTCGACATACACCTGCCACTGGCGGCCGAAACGGTTGAAATAGTTGATGAACGATCCTCCCATGAACGCCTGGATCGTCCGATAAACGTCCTTGATGTCAACGCCCTGCTTGAGTACTTTGTCCCGGTCAACAGTGATGAATTGCTGCGGCACTCTGGGGAGGAAGGTGGTATTGACAGAGGCGAGTTCCGGACGCTTGCGGGCTGCCGCAAGGAACCTGTTCACATGGTCGGCAAGAAATCCCACGTCCTTTCCTGAGCGGTCCTCGAGAACGAAGGTAACGCCCCCGGAAGTTCCCACGCCAGGAATCGCCGGAGGAGAGAACGAAAACGCAATACCCTGCCGAAGACCGGCAAGTTTCTGGTTCACACTCTGCCGGATAAACTGATACTGCTCCTCCCTTTTCTGGCGGTCCTTCCATTCCTTCAAGGTAACGAAGAAGAAGGCGCTGTAACTCGACCGGGTAAGACTCAGCAGGCTGAATCCGGCAACACTGACCGTCGATTCGATACCGGGGGTGCTGGCGAGTACTTCCTCGATCTCACGTGCGGTGGCCTCGGTCCTTTGCAGCGATGAGGCGCTAGGCAGCTGGAGGTTCATGTACATGTAGCCTTGGTCCTCGTCCGGAAGAAAGCTCGAGGGCAGCTTGGCGGCGAAGAAGCCCGCAAAGACTCCGCACGCAACAAGCAACACGAAGGCTATAGCGCTCTTGCGGATGAGCGCGCCGGCGATTCGTACATAGTTATCGGTCGCCCGCGTGAAGAGCCGGTTGAACCAATCAAAAAATTTACGCAGCAGACCGCCACGGTTCTCACGCGGCCGCAGCAGCAGCGCCGAGAGAGCAGGGCTTAATGTCAGAGCATTGAAGGCAGAAAGAATGACGGAGATGGCGATCGTCACGGCGAACTGCTGATAAAGGCGCCCGGTGATTCCCGGGATGAATGCTGTAGGGACGAAGACCGCGGAAAGCACCAGAGCGATGCCCACCACCGGCCCCGAGATCTCCTCCATTGCCTTGAATGTCGCATCTTTCGGCAACATACCCTCTTCGATGTGATGCTCAACCGCCTCCACCACCACAATGGCATCGTCTACAACCAGTCCTATGGCCAGCACGAGACCGAACAGCGAAAGAGTGTTGATGGAAAAGCCAAACAGAGGAAAAAGGACGAAGGTCCCCACCAGCGAAACTGGTACAGCCAGGAGCGGGATGAGCGTTGCGCGCCATCCCTGCAGGAAGATGTACACCACGATGATCACCAGGACAATGGCGATCAACAAGGTCTGGACGATCTCCTTAATCCCTTCTGTCACTGCGCGCGTCGTGTCGAGCGCGATGGTGTAATTGACGCCTTGAGGAAGTCTCTGCCTTTGCTCAGCGAGAAGTTTTTTGACCCCGTCTGCCGCCTGCACGGCATTCGAACCCGGCAATTGGTACACCGCGATGATCGCACTCGGTTTGCCATTCAATTGGCTGATGACCGTGTAGTCCTGCGCCCCCATCTCCACGCGGGCGACGTCCTTGATCCGTACGATCCCACCATCGGGCGCGGCGCGGACAACGATCTGTTCGAACTCCTCGGGCGTAGTCAGTCGACCCTGTGCCCGGACCGAGTAGGTGAATTCCTGACCTTGGGGTGCCGGCTCGCCGCCGATCTGACCGGCTGGATTCACCGTATTCTGCGCCTGGATCGCTGCCACGATCTCGGGCACGGTGATCGCGAGCCTGGCCAGTTGGTCCGGCTTGACCCACAATCGCATCGCATACCTGCCGGCCCCAAACACCTGAACGCTGCCAATTCCGGGAACACGGCTCAATTGATCGTACAGGTTGATGTACGCGTAGTTCGCCAGGAACTTCGAGTCATAGATACCGCTGGGCGAATAGAGACTGATCAACATCAACGGCGCAGTGACTGTCTTTTGCACCGTCACCCCAAAGTTCGTGACGTCGGCCGGAAGCTGCGAGGCGGCTTGCGTCTCCCGAATCTGGGTGAGGATCAGGTCCGTATTAGTATCGGTTCTTACGTCGTAATCGACGATCAGCCTCACCTCGCCGGTCGACGAGTTCACCGAGTACATGTAGTTCATGTTGTCCACGCCGCTCATCTGCTGCTCGATCGGGGTGGCGACGGACTCTTCCACTGTTTGTGCATCGGCGCCGACATAGGTCGTCTGCACCTGCACTTCTGGGGGAGCGATTGCCGGGAACTGCGAGATGGGAAGGCTGGCGATCGTGATGGCGCCGACGAGTACCGTCAGCATCGAGATCACGATGGCTACGATGGGGCGGTTGATGAAGAACTTTGACATCGCGCTAGCCTCCTGCCTTGGCAAAGGCGACGGAGACCACTTTCACAGGCGTGCCGTCTCGAACCTTCATCAGGCCCTCGACCACGACGCGTTCACCGGCCTTCAGCCCTTCGGTGACGATCCACAAGTTGCCGATTCGTTCTCCCACCGTGACCGGGCGGATGCTGATCTTGTCGTCGCTGCCCACGACGGCGACTTGCCGACTTCCCTGCAGCTCAATCACGGCTCTCTGCGGAACCAGCAAGGCGCCATTCTGCGTCTTCGCCGATGCGCGGACGCGCCCGTAACCGCCCGGACGAAGGAGATTGCTGGGATTCGGAAAGACGCCCGCAATCCGTATGGCCCCGGTAGCCGGGTTTACCTCGCGGTCGGCAAAGTAGATCGTGCCAGGCCGCTCATAGACGCTGCCGTCGGCCAGCAGCAGTTCGAGAGGCATGTGCCGGCGCTGTTCCTCGACGCTCGCCTGGGTAGGAAATCTGCGGTGGAAATCCGTGAACTGCTGCTCACTCACCGTGAAATAGGCTTTGATCGGGTCGACTTGCGATACCGAAGTGAGGACTGAATTCGGTCCGACAAGGTTTCCGATCTGCACTTGCGCCATGCCCGCAATCCCGCTGACGAGGGACGTTACTTTGGTCCACTCTAGATTGAGTTGAGCCTGCTCGACATTCGCGTTCGCGGCCTCGACCAAAGCCTGCGTGCCGAGCTTCGCCTGGATCTCGGTATCGAGTTGGCTTCGGGCGATGGCGCGCGCTTCGGCTAACGGCGTGTCTCGCTCGACATCGAGACTGGCTTTGCCAAGCTGTGCCTCGGCCTGTGCGAGCTGGGCCTTGGCTTGGTCGAGAGCGGCCTTGAACGGACGAGGATCGATCTCAAAGAGGACATCGCCCTTTCTCACCACCGATCCTTCTTTGTAGTTTTGTTCGATGATGTATCCGGCAACGTGAGGCTGGATCTGCGCGTTCACGTATCCGTCCAGAATTGCCACCCATTCGCTGTAAATCGGCGTGTCTTGCTGCACCACGGTGGCCACTTCTACGACCGGCAGGGGAGGAGCTGGCGCCGCTTTGCTGCCGCCGCAGCCAGCGAGAAACAGGAGAAAACCGCCAAGGAGCAGTAGCTTAATGGCGTTATGGTGTGCCGACGCTATGAGTGACATTGCAATCACCTCCGATCACCAAACGGACTTTCCTGACGCTGGCGAAGCTGCGAGATCTGTCGCTTGTCGATTATTCCCAGATCGGTTATTCCTACAATGGATGCAGCAGATCTCGGGAACGACTCGAAAGGGGCAGGAATTTACCTCGGGCGAATTGGGCCGATGTCCGCACCGCTCCCATAACCGGGCTCGATTCTTCCTCCCTTTCACGAGTTCGAGTTGTGGGTGACGGCCAAAGCATGAGCCAACGCCAGAGGGATCGCCGGAGCGCCAGTTCCCTACTTCGGCCACTCGGTTTTCAGCCGAGCGGGTGCGCAGGCGCGATGCGAGCAGTGGCCACAGCGAAGCCTCCAACTCGAACAGGGCGGCTTAGAAATTCGGAACTCTCAAACCAAATGGGAGACCCGTTCTTCCCCTGGCGGCTGCCGTGAGCACTACCTCTATCTTCAAATCCAGAGTCACGCTGTCGCTCTCAGGCAGTTGGAAGCTCCGACCACTTCGCTGGAAACAACTCGGTGAAGCAACCGGAGTTCATCCCGGGCGTGCGTTCTCGCCTGGATGACAGTCTCCATAGCACAATCCGGCCAGAGAGAGCACTCTTTGGTGGAATAACCTTCCCGAACCTACATCACAAACACGAACCGATCCACCGGGGCAAGTTGGGTTATGGCATCGATTGTGGCACCTGCCCCTGTTTCACTTGGTTCCTCCCACCACGGATCGGACGTTTCCTGGTCCCCGCAGGATCTGGGAAGACGCCGCGAATTGCGGTCTTGATCACACTGCGCCGGGTCCAGGACCGAACCCATTCCCCGAAACCAGTCTGGGTTTCGAGGGGATTCCTCCAGCGCCCTCACAAAACACTGCTCAGCTTCTTGGTGGTGGGTTGTCAACAAACACCCGCTCTTCTATCCGTCGATCCTTTACCCGTCGATCGTTGATCCCTCGATCCTTGGCCGTCGAGAAGCAACCTGCTATGCCGCCGCCTCCTGGCTTCGTCCGAGAAACGCAAACAACTCTGCGTTGACCTGATCTTTCAGAGTCGAACACATGCCGTGCGGCGCACCTGGGTAGACCTTCAGCGTCGCCCCTTTGACCAGCTTCGATGACAGCATGGCCGACGCGCCGATCGGGACGATTTGGTCGTCGTCGCCGTGAAGGATGAGAGTTGGAACATCGAACTTCTTGAGATCCTCGGTGAAATCGGTTTCCGAGAATGCCTTGATGCAATCGTAGGCCGCTTTGTGTCCGCACAGCATCGACTGCAACCAGAACGAGTCCCGCAGTCCTTGTGAGACTTTGGCGCCAGCCCGGTTGGCGCCGTAAAACGGCGCGCTCAGGTCCTTGAAGAATTGCGAGCGGTCCGCGAGGACTCCTGCCCGAATTTGGTCGAATGCTTCCATGGGTAAGCCGCCAGGATTGGCCGCCGTCTTCAGCATCAGTGGCGGGACCGCCCCTATGAGGACGGCTTTGGCAACGCGTTTCGTGCCGTGACGAGCGATATAGCGGGCGACCTCACCTCCACCGGTGGAATGGCCGACATGGATCGCATTCTTCAGATCGAGCTTCTCAACTAGGGTCGCCAGATCGTCGGCATAGGTGTTCATGTCGTTGCCTTCCCAAGGCTGGCTTGACCGGCCGTGTCCCCGTCGGTCATGGGCGATGGAGCGATAGCCGCGGTCAGCCAGAAATATCATCTGGTCCTCCCAGGCGTCCCCGCTGAGCGGCCAGCCGTGGCTGAAGACTATGGGCTGTCCCCTGCCCCAATCCTTGTAGTAAATCTGGGTGCCGTCTTTGGTGGTAATGGTGGGCATGAACTTTTTCTCCTTAGCTTAAACGATTCTGAGTTTTAAAATGCCTTGCCAGCAAAGTCTCCCGATCAAGCCGTACGAACTCGCTCGGGGTGAAATCTAACGGTTGCGAAAACGGTGAGCGTGGCGAAAACCAGCAAGGCCACGAGCTGGGCAACTACGAAAGGCGGCTCTTTCTGCGTCGGAGCCAGTGTTTTCAGGGCCGGAACCTTCTGAAACGCCTGCACGATCAAAACCAAGACGTTGAAGTACAGAGCAACGGCAGAGCCGACTACATAGATCCAACGCCAGGCGCCGGCGAGATGAAACACGTAGCGCGCCGGAATCGCGAGTGCCAGTATCAGGAGCGATAAGATCCCGACAATGTGGGACGGCAGAAGATGATCGAATGGGAAACCAAATCCGGTCATGCTGGTCAATGCCGCGGTCGTTAGGAAGACCGCGGTCCAGCGGTCCAGCCGTTTCCCATTAAGAAGCCCGAACATTACGACCAATCCCGAGCCGATCCCGGCCAGACTGATTAGCACGTGCAGGAAGGTGTAGGTCGCGGTGCTCATGCCCAAAATCATGATGCGTCTCCTTTCAGATCAACTGCTTCAGTTTGGTCGCTTGCGATCACCAGAAGCAGGTCCGCACAGCGCTCTGGTCGGCAGAGAAAGTATCGGCGGCCTATCCGGCGCAATCGAAGCTACGATGGAGTGCTGAGGCTCTGCGGTTTACCCCGCGCTCGGTAAACCTTGCGTGATACTGTGCCATATGGCAGAGAGAAACGCATCACGAAAAGCGGTTTTTTTTTGCTACCACGGAAGGGCGGGCAAGAAATACCCCTTTCGAGGTAGCCGAAAGCATTCTTTGGCGGAGAACGTCGGCTGGTGCGGGACCCGGAGCGTCGAGCGCGCCATCTTCAGTCTCCCAGATAATGTCGATCATCTTTACACTTGCTCGCTCCTGTTCGCGCCACATCATCAGGGCCTGCCGGCCCCGCCCCCCTCAGTTCCCCTCGCGTGCCATCCACTCCCCTGTTGAAAATCGGATATTTCCGGAGCTTGATGCCCTCGTCTTCACCGGCGCGCAGGCAGCGGACCCCATCTAAATCGACTCCTCAGATCCAACACCATCCCGGCCCCACTGGCTTGAACCTGTGCCTGGAATTCATCGAGAGACTCCGAACCACCTGTTGCGCTGCCTGAAGTCGTGCTCTGAACCGGTCTCGCGCTGTACGATCTCAAGAACAATCGTAATCCGAGGGTATAATCGCCAAGGTCTATGGCACTCGTCCCTGGCACAAGGTTCGGGCCGTACGAGATCCAGTCGCTCCTCGGGGCTGGCGGCATGGGCGAAGTGTATCGCGCCCGAGACACAAGGCTACAACGTACGGTCGCGATTAAAGTTCTGCCCGCACCTCTGTCCTCGAACTCAGATCTGCATACCCGCTTCGAGCAAGAAGCTAAATCCATCTCGGGGCTGCAACATCCCAACATCTGCGTGGTTCATGACATCGGTTCCGAGGATGGCGTTGACTTCATGGTTATGGAGTACGTCGGCGGGCAAACGCTGGACAAATTGATTCCTCCGGGTGGTATGGCAACGGATCAAGCGATCAGGTACGCCGCACAGATCGCCGATGCTCTCGCGCGCGCACACGCCGCAGGCATCGTACACCGCGACCTGAAGCCCGCGAACATCATGGTGGACGAAAACGGACTGGTCAAAGTGCTGGACTTTGGGCTCGCCAAACTTGCTCCCCCGGCGTCTGCGATGAGCGGCGAAGATGCCACCATGGCAACGACGCCAGGGATGATCGTGGGCACAGTGGCCTACATGTCGCCGGAGCAGGCGGAAGGAAAGCCGATCGACGCGCGCAGCGATGTCTTTTCATTCGGTTCGGTGCTCTATGAAATGTTGACTGCTCGGAGATCTTTCGAGGGCCAATCCAGCGCCGCGTTGCTCTCGGCCGTCATGCGGGACGATCCGAAGCCTTTGCAGGAAGTCAAACGAGAGGTCCCGCCGGAAGTACGCCGCATCGTTACCCGCTGCCTGAAAAAAGACCCCGCTGCGCGTTACGCCGGTGGCGCCGAACTCGCACAGGAACTCAAGAGCTGTCGCGACCTTTTGTTCCCCGAGTCGGGCTCGATATTAAGCCCTGCAAGGATTGTCAGAGAGGTACACCGCCCGCGAGTGCTGGTTCCGCTCCTGCTGACGGTTATTGTTCTTGGCACAGGAGCGGCCTGGCAGGTAAAGCGCTACCGTGACGCTCGCTGGGCGCGAGAGGTGGCCTTGCCGGAGATGTCGAAACTGTCGGACCAGGGGAAATTTGGCGCCGCTTACGCGCTCGCTGTGAAAGCTGAGAAATCGATTTCTGGCGATACCGCGCTGGCCAAGCTGTGGCCAGCAATTTCCTACCAGCTTTCGCTCGAGACAACGCCGCCCGGCGTAGACGTCTACCGCCAGGATTACGGTAACGTCAATGCGCCCTGGGAATTCGTCGGGAGAACTCCGCTGAGGAATATCCGCCAGCCCCGCGGGATGTTCGTCTGGAAGTTCGAGAAACCGGGTTTCGGTACCGCTTTGCGGACGACACTCGCCTTGATTCCACGGTATTCGGTGCCTCCCGGCGATCCCGTAGAGGGAAGCGTTACGCTCGACGAGGTGGCAACCATTCCTCCGGGAATGGTGAGGGTCTCGCCGGCAAAATACTTCAAAACACTATTTATTCCGGGCTATGAAGGAATGCCGGAGTTGGCCCTCAAAGATTATTGGATCGATCAATATGAGGTGACGAACCGCCAGTTCAAGGCCTTTCTGGACCAGGGTGGATATCAAAAACGCCAGTATTGGAAAGTCGATTTCCTGCGAGACGGAAAGCGTCTCTCGTGGGAAGAGGCAATGGCGCTATTCCGAGATAGTGCCGGGCGGCCCGGACCGAAAGAGTGGATCCAGGGCGAATATCCCAAGGGACAAGACGGCTTCCCTGTTACTGGGATTAGCTGGTACGAAGCGGCGGCTTATGCGGAGTTTGCGGGCAAGAATTTGCCCACGATCTATCACTGGAACCGGGCTGCAGGACCGTTTTCCGCAGCGTTCATCGTGCCGGCAAGCAACTTCGGCGGCCCGGGTATTCTGCCGGTCGGCAGTGAGCCGGACATGAGCCCGTGGGGAAACTACGATATGGCGGGCAACGTGAAGGAGTGGATCTGGACCGAAGCAGAGTCCGGCAAGCGCTACGTCCTCGGTGGAGCCTGGGACGAACCCAACTATATGTTCATCGACCCGGACGCGCAGTCGCCCTTTCTCCGTGCATCGAATATTGGGTTCCGTTGTGTGAAGTATATTGAACCTGAATCGCTGCCCCAAGTCGCGACCGATCCGATGCCCTCGCCCCGGCGCGATTTAACTAAGGAGAAACCGGCCTCCGACCAACTGTTCCAGGCCTACCGCGGCGTTTATTCCTATGACAGGACACCCCTGAACGCATCGGTTGAGCCTTTTGGCCAGGACGAAGAGGATTGGAAAGCCGAGAAGATCACTTACACGGCGGCTTACGGAAACGAGCGGGCCATCGCCTACTTATTCCTTCCAAAGAAAGTCAAGCCGCCATTCCAGACGGTCCTCTTCTTCCCCGGATCGAATGCACTCCTGCTACGGAAGTTCTCGCTCTACGCGACATCGGCTCTGGACGCCGTTCTCAGGAGCGGCCGCGCCGTGCTGTACCCCGTTTACAAGAGCACTTATGAACGAGGCGACGGCATGGAAACAGATGTAGCGAGCATAACCAGCGACTGGCGAGATCACGTCGTCATGTGGGTGAAGGACGCTTCGCGGGCCATCGACTACGCTGAGACGCGTCCTGAACTGGATCGGAGTAAGCTGGCCTACTACGGCTACAGTTGGGGCGCGGAAATGGGAGCCATTGTGCCCGCCGTCGAACCACGCATTAAGGTTTGTATCCTCGCGCTGGGTGGACTCGACTTCCATCGATCGCTTCCTGAAGCCGATACCATCAACTTCATTTCAAGAGTTAAGCAGCCGGTCTTGATGCTGAATGGACACTACGATTTCTTTTTCCCCGTGGAATCCACTCAGGAGCCTTTCTATCGGCTGCTGGGTTCGAGGAAAGACCAGAAGAAACACCTGCTCTACGAAACCGGTCACAACATCCCACGCAACGAACTGATCAAGGAAACACTGAACTGGCTGGACCGGTATCTGGGGCCAGTGAACTAAATTCCGTGTCCATCGCTCGTCCACGAACCTGCTTGGAACCGATCTCGTTGCCGCGAAGTTATATCGCCGCGGACCTTGCATCTGAACACTGATAGTCTGTTCAACGTGGGTAGTGTGCAGGTTGCGGCCGCCTCCCGTCATCCGCCCACAACAGATCGTGTGTGTCGGGAGCTTCATTTTGCCAGAGCCGTCTGGAATCGGGGGAGATTTTGGTGCTATCCAGCCAGGTCGTTTCCTGCTGATAAGCGGGACAGATCGGCAGCCAGGAGGCTACGCGTGAATCGCTTTCAGGCAGGAGTGTGCAGCCTGGTTCTGGTCCTTACCCTTCCAGGAGCAGCGGTCGCGCAGCAGCCTGCTGTCCATGGTGTGCCCGGTGATCTCGCCTGGCGAAACGCTCCTCTCAGCTGGCACGTCCAACATGGCGAACTCACGATTCGTTCGGAAGCAGACCGATTGGTTCGTTGATCCATTTGATGGCACAGTTCACAACACAGCGCCCATGCTCCTGTTTGGGCCGGCAGATGACTATGTCCTCAGCGCAAGGGTGAAAGTCGGATTCAAAGCGAAATGGGACGCGGGAGCTCTCGTGGTCTGGGCGGACGACCATCATTGGGCGAAGCTCTCGTTCGAACTTTCACCAGCCGGACAGCCAACCATGGTAACCGTGGTCACGCGGGGGCTATCGGACGATTGCAACTCCATACCGATCTCCGGGAACACGGTCCATCTGCAGATTGCCAAGAGCGGTTCCGCGTACGTTTTCTATTCGTCGTCTGACGGGAAGAACTGGCAGGTGTTGAGAGTCTTCAACATGGGAGAAAGATTAAAGCCGAGAGTTGGGTTCGAATCACAATCTCCGGCGGGCGAGGGAGGGGAAGTCGTTTTCTCCGGGATCCACTACAGCCCGCAGAAAATCACGAACATCTACAAAAGCGAAGTCTTCTAAACGGCACGTGTTTTCCTCTTCGCATCGGTCTGCACTCGTGCTTGGAGTTATCCGCCTTCTACGCATCGGTCGGCAGACAAGAAGTAGTTCCCCCCTGCAAAACTTCGGGTCAAATGATCTAGACCACCTTCATTATTATATAGACAACCTGCTGCCAGACATGCCCAGCTCCAAAAGCCAGTGGCGTCGGATATGAGCGCCTGGCGGTCCGGGATGCGGACAGCCAGGGCCGCACCATTAGTTAGCAGTAGTCAGTAGCTTCTCCCCGTGTCATCTTTCCAAAACGCCCGCCCAGAGCCAGAATTCAGGTGTACAATGCACGTGTCCTGCCACGTAGCCCTTGGGGGGAGGGCTATTGGGGAGGATAAAATCGGAGAGATTTAGGCCCAGATCATAACGAATGGTTTGGGCCTTCTTGTCTGCCACAAGCAACCCGGAGGCCCCCAAATCCCCACTCTGACTAGAGTGGGGATCAGCCAACTACAGCCCAGGTACGCCACGCCAGCACGTGCGGTAAGGGTAGTCGGTCGACACCTAGCGGGAACGCTGGCTTTTGTGCAACGAGTTGTCGGAGCCGCTGGTCATCCTCGCGAACCCCCGCCGGTTCCCAATGATTGCAAAGTATCGGAACTCTGTCAGCCGCCACTGACAGCAGGGACGATGGAGATCTCAGATCCGTTCGAGACGGGACTGGCGAGTCCGCCCGTATATCTGACGTTCTCTGCACCAATGAAGATGTTGATATGTTGCCGAACTTGTCCTTGCTCCGTCACGATGCGATCTCGAACCCCAGGATAAAGTGTCCATAGACCGGACAAGGCGTCGGCCAGAGTCCCCGCTAACTGTTCGATCTCAACCGTGCTGCGCCCGGCAGTAAATTCGCGCAAGGCACCTGGAATGTGAAAGGTCACCGACACAATTAGCTCTTTTTCGTTTGCTGCGACTTGGGCGTCGTTGCCGATTTCGCTGGGGATGAAGTCCTGTGCGATTCTCTGGGCGATGCCTTTGATTCGCCAAAGGCGTCCTCGACGAGCGCACACCGTACGCAGACCACCGATGGCAACCCTTCGAGTATCTTTTGCCATGTTCTTCCTTCGTCGCGCGAGCCAAAGAGTTGTCCGCTCCGCGTCCCTAAGTAAATTCCGACCGGATCGAATGAATCTGCGGACATTGCATCACGCAAGACAGTTTCGTAAGCGCGTTTTTGTGGCAAGCCACGCATGAGGGGCTCCCACGAGGCCCCAGCGTTGCGAGTTCGATAAACCCGCAGTCGGCCTTCGCACGCGCACCGAAACTCATCGGACTCGACTGGAACGACATACACCCAGTCGGGATTTTTGGGGTGTATGACAACGGCAAAACCGAAATCCGACGGCACGCCATTAGCAATGTCCGTCCAGGTTTCAGCGCAGTTGTCAGAGCGATAGAGTCCCCAATGATTTTGCAGGAAAAGGCGTCCTGGACGATCAGGATGCAGTGCGATCTTGTGTACGCACTGCCCGAATTCGGGATACTTATCGGGCATGAACATAGCGCGGATGCCGCGGTTTTGCGCTGTCCATGTGCGCCCCGCATCGTCGGTGCGGTAGACGCCACCGGCGGAAATTGCCACGTACATGCGCTGGTTGTCAGCCGGGTCGAGCACAATGCTATGCAGCGACAGGCCTCCATTACCTGGCATCCAGCGGGGACGATGCGGATGATCGAACAGACCACGCACTAGCGACCATGTCTCGCCCGCGTCGCGGCTTTCGAACAGCGCCGCCGGTTCCACGCCGCAATAGAGGACGTCGGGTTCCTCGGGCCGACCGAGTGTTATCTGCCAGATGTTCTTCAAGGAAACACCGGTGTCAGGGGGAAACCGAATGCTGGCCTGCTGCGGATTCGTCCAGCTCTTCCCGAAATCTTCGCTGGACCGCAGGAGGGTGCCCCAATAACTCTGCGTCGAAGCCCAGATGCGGTGCCGGCTTCCACGCCCATCATAGGCCAGCGCGTAAACCGTGTGCCCGTGGAAGTAGGGACCACCGACCTCCCAGCGGCTGCGCTGAGCATTCGAGCGAAGGATGAACGCTCCTTTGGTCGTTCCGACCAGCAAAAGAAAGTCTCCCTTCCTGACATGGGCATGTCGCACACTGTGCAAGACGGTAGTCCTGGGTGCACCGGCGCTTCGATCGGTACCGGAATCAGCTGCAACGATTGCGCCCGACTGAACCGCCTCCAGAGCCGCCTGAACTTCACTCGCGCGTTGATAACGCTGCATCGGTTCTTTGGCCAAGCAACGTTGGATAGTCGCCCATAAGCCAGGCGGCACCGGAGGCCCGAGTGGCTTTGGGGGTTCGCGCATGATGATCGAGCTGATCTCAAAGCCAGTGCGCCCCTCAAATGGCAAGCGCCCGGAGGCGAGTTCATAGAGCACGACTCCTAGCGCCCAAAGATCACTACGGCCGTCGGCCGCCTCTCCACGCAGGATTTCAGGCGCCATGTAGGGCAAAGTGCCACTTACGCTCGAAGCGTCCTGTACGGTTGCAAAGGATCGGGTAGGACCTTCGAGAATCCCGCTTCCTACCTGTTTGGCTAGACCGAAGTCGAGAACTTTGACCAGGCCGTCAGCAGTGACGACAATATTCGCCGTCTTTAGATCCCGATGAATAATACCCCGGTCATGGGCTCGCGCGAGGGCACTCGCGATCTGAACGCCATACCGTAGGACTGACTCTGGCGGCAATCCCCCCTCTCCGCTCATGACGTGCAGAGACTTTCCCTCGACCAGTTCCATCACGATATAAAGCTCGCCGCCAGTCTCCCCAACTTCATGGATCGTACAGATGTTGGGATGAGCCAGAGAAGAAGAGGCACGCGCTTCATGGAGCAGATTCTGGCTTGCTGATGGATCCAGACCCAAATCCTTGTTAACAACTTTCAGGGCCACTTCGCGGTGCAACACTTCGTCGTAAGCACGATAGACAACTCCCATTCCCCCTTCCCCGATCTTCGATAAGACGCGGCAATGGCCGAGAACTTGGCCTATCATAGGGGGATTCCTTTCCCGCCCAATGCTAGGCTGGGCTTTGGACTTCCGTCAACGAACCCATAGCGGTATCAGCGGTATGAGAGCTCATCACATCAAGGTGCTTCAAGACTTCTAAAATTGCACTGGGGCCATCGGCAGAGGACTGGGCGACATTGCTGAGGGGGAGCGTCAGCCGGTGTAACTCGCCTACGCATGCGTCGGCTAGCGGGCTTCTCCCTTGCCGGAATGGATTCTACGTTGCCGGACTGAAAATGATGTGACGCGTGCAGGTCTCAAAACTGAGCCGTCAACCCCTCCTTGGCAGCGATAGCGAAACGTGCATAAAGCTGAGGGTTGTCTATCTGATCTTCGTCCGTCACAATGGGGGCTCATACGACCTTCCATTATCCCCGTGACCAGTTAGCTCCGAGTTGCTGGAGGACAAAAGCAGACCCAGGATCTTGGTCACGATTCCCGACCGGCTGGAAACCCCCATTTTGATGGTAGCGATACGCAGAAAGGCCTTGACCGTATTTGCACTGATTCCCATATTCTCTGCCACTTCCTTGTTGCTCAACCCCTGCAGCAACAGTGCTACTGCTTGCTGCTCGCGATGGGTAAGGTGGAATTGCTCGGAGACCTGGGACAGGGCAAGAGGTCCGGACATCCCTCGCTCCAGCACAACCAGGGTCGCAGTGTCGCTCGAACCTTTGCCATTGCTGTTCAGAAGAAACGCCCGGCAGAAATAGGTCCGGCGTCCGGACCTCAATTTTATGATGGGGTAAGCCCGGTTCCGGTTTGCGTGAGAGCCCTGAGTGCTAAAAAGACCGGGGCGGACCTTTTTGTGGAATACGTCCGCGAGGCTCTGAGACGTCGGTCCCGGATAGGTCAATATTGCAATCGCCTCATTGTTGGCAAAGAGCGGCTTCATAGAAGCATCAGCCACAAGAAAGCCCACTACCGGTGGCCAGGCTCGAAGTCCACCGCTGTCGCCGGCTGACCGGGACTTCTGCGGATTTGGTTCCGACGCTTGCATGATGCTTCCCTGTCACGCTCGGGATAGTGGCTCCCACAGCCCCTAGATACAAGTCACCTGCTCAGATCTCCGACAACACTCCGTCGACTGGGATTCCAATGATTATGCTGACCCAATCCGGTGGCGGCGATTCGAATCATCTCGCCGACTCGACCGACTTCACCGGTTACATCAGGCCTCAAGCGACCGCAGCCGATTTCTCTCCGAGCCCAGCATGGTTGCTAGCGTATTCGGCTGGCTTTGTTGCACAGTCTCCTCTGCTCGTCTAAGCATTCAGCGGATGACATAGTTATTAGTAAGGCGTCATCGCCGGACCCATGTTATTGCGGGTGTCCGTCTTCTCAGACGGCTTCGAGTTTTCGGGGGGGGCGGTATTATCGAACTTTGCTTGAGCCGACGCTCAGTAAGAGGGGAGGGGTGAAAAACACCACTTTTGCCATACGAGTTTCGGCCACAGTGACAAATACCGATAGGATTGTCAAGAAAAAACGAGAAAAAACGAAAAAACGTCAGCTCACCCCAAAAAGCGTCATCTACGACTGCGGGTCGCGTAAGTTTTTAACTACGTGCTCTTCCCAATTTCGCCCGAGGAGAGCTGATGCCCATAGATTTTCCTTGCTGGAAAACAAATTGCACGAGTTTGACGACCCGGGTGAATCTGCAGCGGTGCCGAATCCGCAAATTCTGTTGAGTTTGGCGCAAGATCTGCCGGCGATTTGGAACTCGCCTGCTACGGACATGCGACTGAAGCAGCGGATCGTGCGGATTCTGATCCGCGAGATCATTGCCGAGGTGGAGGAAAAAAGCCGAGAAGTTGTTCTGCTGATTCACTGGGCCGGCGGGCGTCATTCTGAAGTGCGCGTGAAGAAAAGTGAGACCGGTAGGAGCCGGCGGTGCACGGATCCCAAGGCGATCGAGGTCATTCGACAAATGGCTGGGAAGTTTGGTGACCAGCAGATCGCAGGCACGCTGAACCGGCTCAGGCTGCGCACAGGAGTAGGCAACACGTGGAACGCGAGTCGAGTTCACTCGGCTCGTTGCTATTACCACCTGCCAGCCCTGGCGCAGAATGATCAGCCCAGCGAAGTAACTCTTCAGGTGGCCGCGGAACGCCTCAACGTGAGCCAATCGATTGTACGGCGCATGATCGAAGACGAAGATACTGCCAGCGCGTCAGGTGGTGGTTTGTGCGCCATGGCAGATTCCCGTGGACGCATTGGATTCAGAAGCGATCCGCAAACAGGCCACCGATCTCAGGAATCAAGCGCGGATTCCGCAACGGCAGAGTTGCGCTGGGCAGCAATTAATGTTTTCAGAGAGACAGCGAGGTATAGCACCATGTCGCAACATCGGCCGGCAGCTTACCCTCCTAGTTTTGTTCTCCGGTGTGGCAGCGACGCTCGCTGTGGATGTGGACCCGCTGACTGTTTTCGAGGTCGCTCAACGTCCCGCTGAAGTAGCTGCTGCTCCAATACGCTTTCTTGGCGATTTCTCCTGCCACCTTGGCGGCGAGCTGAGGGTTATCGGCAAACACGACCACACGCGCGCCTTTGTCCCACAGTGGCAAGCGGCCATCCTCGTTGGCAGCCGCGGCCTCGCCGGGTTGAATGTTGACAGCGCAGGCGACGGTGTCGTCGCGGAAAACCTCCGGCGTGCGAGCATCGACGAAGACAGCGGTGCGGTCGCCATTGAAGATGTAGGCGAAGCCATCGAGATCGGTCTCGACCGTGTTGCCGAGGGCACGCCACACCGGCAAGCCCAGCTGATAGCGATAGAAGTTGTCATAACCGGCGCTGACGAGTGCGGCCGCGACGCGTTTGCTCTTGCCGCAGAACGGCCCGTTGCAGGTGAGCACGAACTCGGCATGAGGATCAGGATAGAGGGCGGTGATCTGGCTTACTTCGCGGGTCACGATGGTGTTGTTCTCCGGGGGGATGTTCATTGCGCCGGCGATATGCGAAATCGCGTATTCCAGCGGGAAACGGACGTCGAACACCCGCATGCTGCCAGAGGCCAGGATCTGCTGAAGCCGCTCGGTGCTGATCTCGGTTCCGGGCTGGTTCGTTTCCAGAAGGCTGGTCTGAAAGATAGTTGGGGTCGCCGGACACTGCGCCTGAACGGGCAGCAAGATGGCGAACGTAGCACTTGCCACAATGGCAAAGATCAGGGCGGGGCGGGCCAAGCGGTTCAGTGTGCGATACATATTCTCCTCCTTAGAAACCGAAGATGCTCGTCACCGCCCGGCATGGCAATGTATAACCGGTGTTTTGCCGGTGATTAGGATGTGATGATGTAAGTTGCGGAATTGAAAAGCCTTTTGAGTTAAAATCAGGCCGCACCCGAGGCCGTTTTCCCGCATGCGTCCGGTCACAAAAACCCCGGTCATCGTCAGGTTCGAAGGCTACGAGCTGGATCAAGCCGCCGAGGAGCTTCGCAAGGGCAGTTTCTCTCTGAAGCTGCAGCCGCAGCCGTTCAAGATCCTCGCCTACCTTGCGACCCATCCGGGCGAACTTGTCACACGGCAAGAGCTGCGCGAGCATGTTTGGCCGGGCGACACGTTCGTGGATTTCGACCTGGCAATCAATCAGGCCATCAAGCAGATCCGGGCGGTACTGAATGACGACGCGGACCATCCGCGAATGATAGCCACACTGCCGAGGCGTGGGTACCGGTTCATAGCAAAGACGGGGCTCGCGGCAGGCGCGACCGAAGCAGAACTCGTTCCCGGCGAATTGCCTGAAGCGATGACGACGCCCGTGAATGTGGGTAGCAGCCCGGCGCGCAACGGGTGGCGTCAGCGGTTATGGGTGGCGCTCGCAGCCGCAGCACTTCTCATCGCAGTCGTGGTTGGTTATCGGTTTTCCACAAACAGCAGAAGGCCGCCGAAGGTCCGCATCGCGGTGCTGCCATTCCAGAACCTGACCGGCGATCTGAACCAGGAGTTTTTGGCCGATGGCATGACCGAGGAGATGATTGCGCAGCTCGGGGCAATGGATCCGAACCGGCTTGGAGTGATCGCGCGCACCTCGGCGGTGAAGTACAAGAACAGCGGCAAGGGCGTCGACCAGATTGGAAAAGAGCTGGGTGTCGATTACGTGCTGGAGGGGAGCGTGCGAGAGTCGGCGTCGCGCGTACGCATCACGGCCCAGCTCATTCGCGTGGCCGACCAGATACACATCTGGTCGGAGAGCTTCGACCGTAATCTCGAAGACGTCATGGCACTCGAGGTCGATGTAGCGCAGGCAATCGCATCGCGTATTGATGTGCGAGTGGGGCAGCGTCGAGGTCCACCGTCGCAGCCGGTGCAGACTAACTGGGAAGCATACGCGGCGTATTTAAAGGGCCGACACATCCTGCTCGACAGAAAGAGTGCAGCAACCATTATTGTGGCACTCGAATATTTCCAGCGCGCCCTTCAACTTGATCCAAATTTCGCTCTGGCATACGCGGGGATGGCCGACGCGTACGCCGAGCAGGCTGATGGTGACCTGGATCCGGCCAGGGCTTTCACGCTTTCCAAAGATGCGGCCACCCGCGCTCTCAGCCTCAATCCTGACCTAGCGGAAGCGCACGTGTCATTGGCGAACGAGTTGCTGTACCGGGAGTGGAAGTGGGCCGACGCGGAACGCGAATACCAGCGTGCGCTCGAGCTCAAGCCGACCTACGAAGAGGCGCATCATTCCCATTCGCACTATCTCACCTTGGCTGGGCGCCACAACCAGGCCATTGCTGAATCCGTGTGGCTGCTTGAGGCCGATCCGCTCTCGTCGCACATGAACTCACATTTGGGATTGGCGTATCTGCGGGGCGGACACTTCGAGCAGGCGCTGGCACAGTTCAACAAGACGATCGCGCTCGATCCAAACTACATCCGCGTGTACGTGCACATGGGCTATGCTTACGAATCACGCAAGATGTATGCCGACGCGATTGGGGCGTTCAGCAAAGCGGTGAGCCTTGCAGGTGAAACGACCGAAGGTCAACCAGAACTGGCTCGGGCACTCATCGAGAATGGCGAAACACAAAAGGGCTTGCAGCTATTGCGCCGCCTGGAAGCCGATTCCAAGCGGCAACATCTATCATCGCTCGATCGGGCAGCGATCTACACGGCCCTCGGGGAGCAGGACAAAGCGCTGGCACTGCTTGAGAGTGCGTTGCGGGAGCGCAATGGGGGCCTGCTCTCGCTGCATCAGCAACCGGCGTTTGATCCGCTGCGCGGCTCGGCACGGTTTGAACGGATCCTCCGCGCAGTGGGTGCGCCGGGCACGTAGCACCTCACTATGCTCAAGAAGCGCGTATCAGGCAGCGTATTGGCATCGCCGTCGAAGTAGTCTGAAAAGTCAGCCTGCCGTGGCGGGCGACCAGAATACTGCCGATCTTCTTAAACTCTCCGGCACGAATAGTGACATCCATTGAGCGCAGCTTGGCTTCAGAAACGCCGCTGCCGGAGGTGGATTCCCTGGGCCAGTCGGAGTTCGAAGATTGTCTTGGCCGATCGCGACCCTGCGGACCATCCGGAGAAAGGCAACGGCGCGAGGTAGGATCGTAGGCGCGCCTCGCCGTTTTAGAGCGGAAGGCGCAACCGCGTACCCAGGACGTCGATCCGCCATAGACGAAGCTCGCTGCGAGGATGACGTTCTTCCGCTTCGCCCAGTTTCCCTACGAATACGACCTGATCAAGCATGGACGCTGCTGCAATCGGGCAGCAGCGCGAGCAAGTGTTTGGGCCGGAAGCAGGAAGCGCTGAATGCTAGTCGAAGACCACAGTCTTATTCTGGTAAAGCAGGACGCGGTTCTCGATGTGCCAGCGGACGGCGCGGGAGAGGACTACTTTTTCCAGGTCGCGGCCTTTCTGCAGAAGATCGTCGAGTGCATCGCGGTGAGAGATGCGCACGACGTCCTGCTCAATGATGGGACCGTCATCGAGGACTTCGGTGACGTAATGGCTGGTGGCTCCGATGAGCTTTACGCCGCGTTGAAATGCCTGGTGATACGGCTTAGCGCCCACGAATGCGGGCAGAAAAGAGTGGTGAATGTTGATGATGCGATGCGGGTACCGGTTGATGAATTCATGGGAGAGGATCTGCATGTAGCGCGCGAGTACGATAAAGTCAGGACTGTGCCGTTCGAATAGGGCGAGGATCTTCCGCTCGGCTGCTGGCTTGTTGTCCTTGGGAACGGGAATAACCTCGTATGGAATGCGATAAAAATCAGCGATCGGTTTATTGTCGGGATGGTTGGAGATGATAACCGGGATTTCGCAGCGTAGCTCTCCACTGTGTTGCCGGTAGAGCAAGTCCGCCAGGCAGTGATCGTACTTTGAAACCAGAATTGCCATTTTGGGGCGGTAGGCGGAGCGGGCCAGGCGCCACGTCATCTCAAACTTTTCTGCAATGGGCGCAAAATGCTGGGCAAAGCTACTTAGATTGGGTTCGAAGTCGGCGGAATCAAATTCGACTCGGGTCAGGAACAGACTGGACTCTTCGTCGAAATGCTCATCGGCGTGCAGGATGTTGCCGTTGTGTTGGAAGACGAAGTTGGCAATGCTGGCGACGATTCCTTTGCGGTCGGGACAGCTGACGAGAAGAATGGCAGTATTTTTCATGAGCGGCGGATCTTCACGTCAGCACTGATGTTCTCGAACCCACGGAATCCGCCCGGGATACGCGACCAGCGCTCCCGGAAGTGAAACCGATGGCGACGATGTACCATCCTCCGCAGCCGTTGTAAGAAAGTCCAGCCGTCCTGGGCTAGAGGGTCGGTTAGCGGGGACGGGGCAGCGGCGAGGACCGGGCGCAGCTCCCTTTTTCATGGGCCCAATGGTACACCGAAGAAACCCCAGGCTCACAAAGTTGAAGTGGAACCCATCACTTCGGCGCTGAGAGCCCACGATTTCGACCGGGCCATAGAGCTTTGCCGTGCCGCCTTGCAGCAGACACCAAGGAATGCGCAGCTCTGGTCTTTGCAGGGTATGGCATTTGCTTCCAAGGGTGATAACAAGCATGCCCTGGAAGCCTTCCAGCAAGTGCTGAGGATTGCCCCTGACTACATTGCGGCTCTGGCTGGTGCCAGTCAGATCTAGTATCAGGCGGGTGATCGGAGAGCGATACCGCTTTTGCATCGCCTCGTCGAGCTGCGACCCTGGAGCCGCTCCTCCAAGCTAAAATCGAGACGCGAGCACCCTGGAGCTGGCTTCCACCGCATACGAGGACGCGAGGGATACTCCGCGCGCGGTCAGCGCCTTGCGACAGGCCATCCTGCTCGATCCAAAGGACGTGAATCTGTAGCTCGAGTTTGCCAGCATGTGCCGGGCACACCAGTCGTTCAAAGTTGGCATTGACGTAATAAGCGATGGCATGCGCGTGCAACCGACTGCGGCGGAGCTCTACCTGGCCCGCGGCGTTCTCTACGTCCAACTGGCTGACTGCCAAAGCGCAGAAGCCGACTTTGAGCACGCCCACGAACTGGATCCTAAGCAATCTTTGAAGTGCCACCGCTCAGGGCCTGGTCGCGTTCGAGCGTGGGCGAATCGAAACGCAACTACGATGCAGGTCTGGACGCCAGTCGCCCAGAGCCGAAGCTGTCAGCGAGCAGCGCTCTCTCAATTTCCGCCATCTCTTTGGCCCCGAGCCGAAATTCAAGAGCGCCAATGATGCCCGCGACTTGCTTGGGGCTGCGCACGCCGACGATGGCACCTGTCACGGTGGGATTCGCCAGGGTCCAAGCGATGGCCACCTCTCCCGGTGTGCGCCGGTGGCGGGCGCCAATCTCGCGCAACAATTCGACTATCTGCAGGTTGCGCGAGAGTAGCGGTTCCTGGAAGTTGGGCAGGTTCCTTCGCCAGTCCTCTGCCGTGAAGTTCTTGACGCGCTCGCGAGTCATGGCGCCGGTCAGCAAACCGGCGGACATCGGGGAATACACAATGACTCCGATACCGTTTTCCTGCGCAAAGGGGAGGATCTCGTTCTCGATCTCCCGAGTGACGATTGAGTATGGCGGCTGAAGCGAGGTGATAGGCGCAATGGCCATTGCGCGCTTCATCTGCTGCACATTGAAATTCGACACTCCGATGTAACCAACCTTCCCTTCCTGTTTCAGACGGGCCAGCGTCGACCATCCTTCTTCTATATCCTCGTCGGGCTCGGGCCAATGGATCTGGTAAAGATCGATGACATCGGTCTTAAGCCGCCGCAGACTGGCTTCACATTCACGGCGAATTGAGCCTGCCTTGAGGGAAGCCCCGACTTTGCGCGCCGAATCCCAAACCCTCTCGCATTTCGTGAAGACGTAGGGGCGGGGCGATCGGCCCTGAAGGGCGCGAGCGACCATCTCCTCGGAATGGCCGAGACCGTAGAGGGCGGCGGTGTCGATCCAGTTCACACCGTGGTCCAATGCGGCGTGAATGGCAGGGATGGAGTCGGCCTCGTTCTGCGGTCCCATGCTGCCGTACCAGCCGCCGCCTCCGATGGCCCAGGCGCCTATACCGATCGGAGTAATTTGAAGATCGCTATTTCCGAGTGTTCGTTTCACGATTTCAGGCGAACGTAAGTACTGTACTTTTCGTGATCTATATTCATGAACGGCCGCATGGCAATTGCCTGCCCTTCCACGGTTGTAGCAAGCCAATCCCCCTGCTCATTGTTGGCCGGCTTGGCTCGGAGCAGCTCCGCTGGTTCGAAGCTGGGCTGCGAGTCGGCAATCGCAAACAGCACCAGCGGACCCCGCATCAAGGCCACCAGATTAGGATGCTGTACGTCGATGCTTTCTACTCGCAGCCCCATTGGGAGCTCCAGCTCGATCAGGTCTCCATCCTTCCACGAACGGCGAACAGCAGCGAACCTTCCGGGCTCTGCCGGAGTTGACACCCGGCTCCCATTCACCGACACTGCGGTTCCCGGTCGAGTCCAGCCAGGAATGCGGAGATAAACCGTGAACTCGGCAGGCCTTGCGGCCGACACGTTTATGGCAACCGCATTTTCCAGGGGATATTTTGTCTGCTGGGTTAACCCGTAGCGTCCGCCACCCTGGCTCCACTCGACCGAAGAAGGCGTAAATAGATTGACGTACACGCCGTCTGGCGAGCGCAGGTATGTGCTGATGTGATAGTCGGCGGCGAGCTGGGGGAATGTTCCGGAACAGCAGGGCCATTTGTCCTTGTACCAAACCTTTTGCCCGGTGGTGGCATAATCGGAGTAGTAGAACGATGTCCCGTCAGCCTCGACCGGCCACGCGCCGAGAATGGTGTTGTACAGTACCCGCTCCATGCTGTCTCCGTATCTGGCGTCCTTGGTGACCCGCAGCAGGTAACGCGTGATTTTGAAATGCCCGTATGCCCCGCACGGGGTCTCGAAACTGGCGTGGGTCAGGTCAAGACTGTCGCCTAAGAAGCCAGTACCCGGCTCTCCAAAGCTTTCGTTCGGACCCCAGCCGCCGGTGGCGAAGCTCTGGGTTTTCACCAGCATGTCGAAGCCATTCTTCGCGGCCTCGAGGTGCTTTTCGCTGCCCAGAGTGATGTAGGCCTCGAGCGCGGAACTGAAGGCGTTCACATGGCTGTAGGCGTGCTCAAAGGGGAGAACGTTATTGCCTGCGGCGAGGGCGTTGAAGTAGGTCTCGTCTTCCAGGTAGCGCTTGGCCATGTCGCGGTAGAACGGCTTGCCGCTGCGCTGATAGGCGAGAAACAGATTTTCCGGTAGGGTGTAGGTTTCGTCCCAGGTATAAGAAGTATCCTTGTGCGGACGAGCGCGCTGTTCAAATCGTGAGAGAGCCTTCTCTGGCAGATAGGCCACGATCGCGCGAGTCAGCTTCTCATGGACGTCCATAGCCATGGGGTCGTGGGCGAACTCGTGTGCGTCGATGAGCCCGCACGACAGCTTGTCATACGTATATGCCGGGAGCCGGTAGTCAACGAAGAACTTGGCCTTGGGATCCAGCGTCTGGGCATAGCCCTTGACCAGGCGATTGATCTTGGCGCGCGTAGGCTCCGAGCCCGTCACAGCGTAGGCGCGGGCAAGTCCGGACACATACTGTCCGAAGCTGTGACCGGCAATAAAGCCGTGAAAATCGTTTTTTGCCAAACTGAAGCCGGTGAGGTCGTACCATCCGCCCATGTCTTCCCCGGGAGCAGGCAGACCGGCAATCTGGCGAAAGACTTTCAGCAAACGGTCGTCGTCCAGGTTCAAAAAGCGGGCGTGCAACTCGTCGAATTGCCGCTTCATCCGGCCATCTTGCAAGCGGACATCAGAGTATGGAAACGTCGACAAGGGCGGATTAATGGCGCCCGAGCCTTCCTCAGCGGCGGCTGAGGCAGGTAGGGCGCGCGAGACATACGAGGCGGCCGCGGCTGCCGTGCCGAGCTGCAGGAAGGTTCTTCGGCTAAGCGGAGGAGCCATGGCAAACCTCCTCGGAGGGGGTTGCAAGCAAACGTTTACTTTGTACTCGCATCCCGCGGCGGTTGTCAAACCGCGGGGTGCCCCTTAAGTGCCTAACAGGAATTCGCAGACCGCACCTGTAGCAGGTGTACCAGTATGCAAACTGGCCGTTGGTCGAGACATATCGTAATCGAGACAGGATGAAAGCTACGAAACCACTGTCGCTCGAGTCCATTTGACCTCGACAACGACGAGGAAATAGACCCGCTAACCGCTCAGGTCCTGGCCGATGGTGACAAAATCTATGAGGCGTAGTACCAGGAAGCCCTTAGGTTAGGTTGGGCATCATCGACAACAAGGGCCGCCTTCTGAAACGCGAACTCCCCGAGGACATGCGCGAGGACTCAGGTACCGACTTCGGCGGCTAGCAAGTGGAAGTTAAGTTGGGCTAGACTGCCTCGTCCGCGAATGCTCGTTGTCGCAGGGCCACCTGGCAGCGGGAAGAGCAGCCGGATTCAGGCTGGGCGGTCGTAGCTCGGCCGCCCAGGCAAACCGAGGGTATGTTGAAGATCGTTCATCACAACCTGGGCACGGCCAACCAACTGAGAGGTTCGGGAAGCCCAGTCGTGCTCAAACAGGTGCACGCGAAGGACGGTCATTTTGACTAGCTTGATCACCTCGTACAGACGGGCGCGGAGCAAGCGCTCTTTGGGCGCGCCGGGGAGATATCCGGCGAGGAAACGCTCCTGCGCCTGGACCAGTCCGGTCAGGTTATAGGTCGCGTGCCACCATCGCAGGTCGGCCAGGAACGTCCCGACGTCGAGGGCCGGGTCGGCCAAGCGAGAGCGGTCGAAATCGATCAGCGTCAGCCCGCCAGGAGTAACCCACACGTGCTCGGACTTGAAGTCCCGGTGTGTGATGGTTGGCGGCTCCTGGGGCAGGCGTTCGTGCAATTCCCGCGCACGGTCGAGCAGCGCCTCGACCGCTGCGCCCACTTGCGGCAGCAGCGCGGGAATATGAGAACTCGCCCGCTCGGTCGCTTGAATCTCGGTCACAAAATCACGAACTTCGAGCGGGCCGGCAACTGCTCCCGGCAGGCGGTGCAAAGTGTGGAGAGCCGCCCCGGTTCGCTCCAAGCAACGAGCGATGCCGGCGCCGGGGCACCCCAGGTGGCCGGACAGCGGGCCGCCGGAAACGCGCGGGTAAAGGACAACCGCGTCTTTGGCCACATACGCAAGCGGCCGAATTGAATTCACGCCCTGTCCCTGCTCGGCGAGCCAATCTGCCGTCCGATTTGCCACGCGGAAGGCCTGCGCCCCGCTCTCGCCAGTGTAAAGCTTGGCGAATATGGCTTCTCCCTTTACCGGGCCTGCAGGGTCGTAACGCAGCACGTGCCGCTTACCGGGTCGATATCTGATAGATGTAACTGTGTACTCGCTGATTCGACACCGATCCGGATCTGCATTACCCGACGCATAGGCGTCCGCGAGCATAGCCGGCACGTGCCGCGGATCCGAGACACGGACAAGCTGGGTGAATCGCGCATCCAGCGGCGCGACCCAGACCTGCATGTTCCACTCAGGAAAATCCCCCATCAGTTGCGAAAATGGCGCCGCCACACCGTGGCCCACCGCCTCGGCCTGCAGGTGGTTAATATCGACCTCCGCGCCGCACCGATCTCGATTGGTAGCCAATCCCCAGGTTACGGCGATGGGGCGAACGGAATAGGCCGCGCTGCCCTCGCTGTAGACCACCGCGTCGTAGTAGGCCGTAAGCTTGCGTCCGGGCCTGAAGGTCACGTCCCTTAGGGGACACCTCCCCAGCACAGCCCCAGGGGACAGCAGCGCTCGCAGCCGATCCCGTAACATCCTTCGTGGCACGGCGGAGAGCAGCATCCGCTGGATGTCTTCCCCACTTAGCACGTCCCCGACAGGATTTCGTCGACGATGTGCCTCCCCGTAGTGTGGATTTAAGTTCCAGATTCCTATGGATCCGAGTTGCGGGGTGACTGAAGTGTTCTGATTCTGGGCAAGCAAGCCAAAGGATGGGAAAGCCATTCGACTCATGGTCCAGCTCGCTTAACGTCAGTACCTGCTCTTCACCGCGGAGCCCGGGTTAAGGCTCCGGGGGTGCGAGAGCGGCCGCGCAGGCAAGCCCAGGGTACGTTGAAGATCGTCCATCAGAACCTGCGCGCGGCCAACCAGCCCAACCACATGGGACGCCCAGTCCTGGTCGAAGAGCTGCGTGCGACGCACCGCACATTTGACCAACTCGACCGCCTCGTAGAGACGGGCGCGGAGCAAGCGCTCTTTCGGCGCACCGGGGGCGTACCCGGCGAGGAAACTCTTGTACCTCTCGTCTACGCCGGCCTGATCATAAGCGGCCTGCCGGAACTGCCAATCGGCCAGGAAATATCCCACATCCAGTGCCGGGTCGGCCAAGCGAGAGCTATCGAAATCCATCACTGTGATCCCGCCAGCGGCAACCCAGATGTGTTCGGCCTTCATATCCCCGTGGGTGAAAGTCGGCGCCTCCTGGGGCAGTTGCTCGTGCAATTCTCGCGCGCGGTCGAAGAGCGCCTTAATCGCCGGTCCCACCTGCGGCAGCAGCACGGGGATATAAAGGCTCTTCTGCGCGATCGCCCCAATCTCGGCCGCAAAATCATGGGGCTCGGGCCGGCCGGCGAACTCGACGGGCAGGTGATGCAAGGTGCACAGCGCCGCCCCGGCCTGCTGCAGCCACCGTGCTACGTCGCGGTGAGGGCGGCGCGCGTAGTCAGACAGCGGCACGCCGCCAACTCGCGGGTAAAGGACAACCGCATCCTCCGCCACGTAGGCTAGCGGGCGCAGGCAATTCACACCCTGGCCACGCTCGGCCAGCCAGTCTGCAACCTCCCGCGCCACGCGAAAGGCGCGCGCTCCGTCTTCGCGGCGATAAGCGCGCCCTCCCTCTTCGCCGATGTAAAGCTTGGCGAATACGGCTTTCCCCTTTCCCGGACCTACCGGGTCGTAGCGCAGCACGTGCCGCTTACCGGGCCGATATTTTATAAAGGTAACTGTGTACTCGCTGACTCGAGACTGATCCGCTGCCCGATCACCTGACGCGAAGACGTCGGCGAGCAGCGCCCGCACGTGCTGCGGATCCGACAAGCGAACAAGCTGGGGGAATCGCGCATCCAGCGGCGAGACCCGGATCTGCATGCACCCCTCGGGAAAATCCAACATCAGTTGCAGGAAGGGTGCTGCTACGCCGCGACGCACCGCCTCGTCCTGCATCTGGGCCAGATCGACCGTCTCTTCGTGCCGATCGGCGTCAGCATTCGATTCCCAGGTTACGGCGATGGGGCGAACCCGATACCTCTCGCTAGCCCCGACGCGCACTCGAACATCGCGATAGGCCGTGAGCTGGCGCCCGGGCTTGAATCGCACCTCCCTTAGATGACGCGGTCCCAATGAGGCCCCCTCCGGCAGAAGGGCTCTCAGACGATCTGCTAATACCCTGCGGGCCGGCGGGGAAAGCAACAGCCGCTGGAGACTCTTCAACTGAACGCGTCCCGACACCACGTCGGCGATGTTCACACCCGATCTCCTCACGGGGCGGAGGTTCAAATTAATGGGGCGGAATATCCAAACTTCCTAAGGGGGGAATGTCCTCACTCCTAACCGGAGTGTGCAAACTTCCTAAAGAACTCTCTCCACACATCAACCTTTGATGCCAGAAGAAACCAAAAGATAGCCTACTATGTCCAATTTTTTTTACGTACTGTCCAAAAAACACCCCTTCGATGCCCAAGCAGCCCTGATCTCCACAGAGATTTCCTCGATCAAGTTGGACATGTAAGTGCCTATTGCTGCGGGATTTATTGTCGGGGGGTGGGCTCTGGGGCAGGTGTGAGCCGCTGGCTGGCCCTATTGTCTGCCCGGCAGGCTGGGACGAGGGCAACGGAAGACAACCGGGTTGGTGGCCTCCAGAGCGGTCGGAGGAGGCGGTGAGAACGCCCTTTGCTGTCCAGCAGAAGTGATGCGTCACAGCGACATCAGAAACACCACGAACGCCTACGGTGCGGTGGTGGATGGCAGGATCCACCAGGTGCGCGAGAAGGTTAGGTCTCGGGACTCGGATTCAGTGTAAACCGCACGCAAGCCGCACGGGCTAACCCACCGACAGAATGGCTCCTTGAGGTAGGACTCGAATCAGATAAGGAGCTCATACTCAAAAACATAACAGAGAAAACACGGAACAAAACGTAAACAAAAAGCAGTAGTGATTCACGCCATCTGACTGCAGAAATCAGCGAACACCTACCGAAACTCTCTCGTAGGACGGCGTGACCAATACGTCTTCCCAGCCGAGTTTCCCGACAAAAGGGGAATCGGTCCAGAGCTAAGAACTTACCCGTAAGCGCGGGGTGCAGAACCCAGCCTCTTTGGTGCCGGTCAGCGACATGGGGCTTGATGAGCTGAGGAACAACCAAAAATTTTCCCTTGAATCAGCGGCAAGGGGCGACCCTAATCGGCTTTAATCGAGCCACGCTTTCAAGCGCGCCTTTGTCGTGAAGCTGTCCCTGCAACTTCTGCAGCAAGACGATGTGCGCCGGCGATGCCGTCGCAATCGCGAACGCCTGCCGCAGCAGAGCTAAGAAGACGACAGCGGGACCTGCTTCTCAGGATGGCGGGCGACCTACCGAAGCGATCATCACCAATCGATCCGCCGAAGACCGGCGACGAGGTCGAAGTGCCGGTCTCTGCTTAGAAGAGACAGAGAATGCTGGCGGCATAAAGCCGCAATCCACAGATCATTCGTGGGAATCGGTTTCCCCATTCCTTTCAGCTCGAGGCCGATAGTAGCGTAGTGGTGCGTAGTCCGTTCGTCGACATCCAGTACTCTCACCGCGGCAATCCACTCGCGAAGCCAGTTCTCATAATCCTTTCGATGCCGGGACTGCGCGATACCCAGCCGATACTCGCCCAAAACAATTACCGGAACGGCCAAACGCTCGGCGCCGGCGACTACTTTCAGCGCCGTCGGTTCCCGGTCCGCGGCAGCCGACAAGGCGTTCGTATCCAGGATCAACGCCACATCTCCACATCGATTTTCTCGAAATCTTCCTCGATCAGATGATTAATCCGCTCGGTCTCTTTGTGCAGATGTTTCAATTTGCCCATGTGCTTTACCCAGGGCTTTTGGCCTGTTGTGGCCTCCGAGGCCAGCTTATCCTTCACCGCTTCCGTCACAAACTCCCGCAGGGGGATCCCGCGCTCGGCCGCTGCCGACTTAGCGCGGCGAAAAATGGGGTCAGGGATCTCCAACGTCGTCTTCACGCCTCCATGATCCCATATTTATGGGAGCATGGCAATAAGACTGGCGAGGACATTCCCATTCGTCTCGATCATGGCGATAAGCCATGAAGGCGAGGGCTATGCGCAGCGTCAACATTGCAGAACTCAAGAATCGGCTGAGCAAGTATTTGAAGATGAGGTAGGCCGCCGCCCGCAATCCCTCGCACATTTTGCAGCACAGACTACAAGATGTTGCGATTGCCTGAGTGAAGTGCGTATCCATTCATGTGAAAGAATGGCTCCTCAGGTAGGACGCGAAACCCGAAACCCACAACCCTCCGGTTAACCGCCTGAAGTCTCCATGATTATCATCCCCGTAGCGGCCGATTATTGGAACCAGCCGCGCCATCCACTGGAGCTACATCCAAATGACTTAGCTATTGCGCAGATGACTATATGTGACTATCATATGGTCATGAAGCAAACTGGCATTGCCGACTTGAAAGCCCGACTTAGCGAGTATCTGCGCGCCGTTCGTCGTGGCGACACAGTTACCATTCTTGATCGTGAGACTCCGGTTGCTAGAATTGTCCCCGTTCACGGCGCGGGTCTCCACGTGCGCAAGCCTGCCGCTGACGCACCTCCGCCGAATCGTGTGCCGCTTCCTCCGCCCGCGAACCTGCCAATCGATGTGTTGGAACTCTTGCTTGAGGAACGGCAGGGCCAACGGTGATCGCCTATGTCGATAGTTCGGTTTTGCTGCGCGTCGTACTGGGACAAGCGAATTCCCTGAAGGAATGGCGTCAGATTGAGCGTGGCGTCTGTAGCGTGTTGGCCAAGATCGAGAGCCTGCGAACCCTGGATCGCTTGCGGCTGAGGACCCGGCTCGCTGACCCCGAAGTAGCCCGCAGGCGGGCCACGATCTTACAATTGCTCGATTCCTTCGAACTGGTTGAACTGGATGCTATGGTTCTCGATCGTGCTAGCCAGCCGTTACCCACTGAACTCGGCATTCTAGATGCCATTCATTTGGCCACTGCCCTGCTGTGGCGGGAGGCTTCGAATGCCCGACTAGTTGTGGCCACGCACGACCATGCGCTCGCAACGGCCGCCCAAGCGCATGGTTTCAAGGTTCTCGGAATTCCCTAGAGGCCCCTAGCTAGCCGTTCCGTATTCCACCCTCAGTAGTATGCGCAAAAAAGTACTTGACACCGCCGACATTGTCAGACTGCGACCTGTAAAGCTGCTGGAATTGATTGTTTGACAAGGAGGAACTGATTAGACCGTGCGTCCCATCGCACGTAGCCTACGAGGTTGGAGCGGCGAGGCAACGGACCGTTCGAAGCCCTCGGACAACGTACCCACACTCGCAAGAGTGGCGTCGGAACCGTGAGGAGACGATGTATCTGCCAGCATAAGGCGGAGAGGACCCAGGCTTGATAGTAGGGTCAGAATACTCAAACACTTGTAAGCGTCGTGATGTCGAGGGAGCCTAATATGCTGCGCGGCTCTTATTGCAGTGAGTACGGCGGCTTCTGACTCCGCCGTCATGGGTAAACAGCACTGTCGGCGTACGAAGTGGACCTAACCTATCGTGTCATTCCAGCGGAACAGGGTAAATCCGTACCGCCCCCTGTAAAGGGAAAGTACATCGCAAGATGAACCGATGACGGTGCGGACAGCAGGTCAGGGAAAAAGCGAATGCTGTTCTGTAATGGAGCAGATACCGGCTGCGTCAGTTACACCGACAACATCACCGGACGCGCAAGCGGGCAGACTTCTCTGGGGTGCTTCACGCGAGAGAACATGGCCAATCGGCACATGAGGCAAAGCAGATGACGACAGCGCAAGCTGTTGGTGCGGTCTCACGCGATGCGACGGAATGGTACGCTGTTGACTGGCCAACCATCCACCGCAACGTTCGTCGACTCCAAGTGCGTATCGCGCAGGCGACGAAGGAAGGCAATTGGGGCAAGGTGCGAGCCTTGCAACGGTTGCTGACCCACTCGTATAGCGGCAAAGTTCTTGCTGTTCGACGAGTGACGGAAAACAACGGCAAGAAAACCCCCGGTGTGGACAAAGAAATTTGGGACACACCGGAAATGAAGACACAGGCCGTTCATGCACTCAAGTGTAGAGGCTATCAACCTCAGCCTCTGCGACGTGTTTACATACCGAAATCGGACGGCAGAACGATGCGCCCGCTCGGAATTCCCACTATGAAAGACAGAGCGATGCAAGCGTTGTATTTGCTGGCTCTCGACCCCATTGTGGAAACCACTGCTGACAACAACTCTTATGGGTCGTGGGTTTCGCCAGCAGCGGTCCTGCGCCGATGCGATTGAACAGTGTTTTAATACACTGTGCAAACCCAATCCGCAGTGGATTCTAGCTAGAGGGTGATATCAAGTCCTGTTTC
>QIAU01000062.1 GCA_003225055.1 Acidobacteriota bacterium | reverse complement strand
ACGATGAGTCGCCCACCTTTGCCTCCGTTGACTCGCGAGAGTGCGATTGAAAAGGTGCGCGTCGCCGAAGATGGCTGGAACACTCGCGATCCGGAGAGAGTAGCTCTGGCATACGCGATCGATTCACGATGGAAGAACCGCTCGGAGTTCATCGATGGACGAAAGGAAATCATTGCTTTGCTCTCTCGCAAGTGGGCCAAGGAGTTGGACTACCGGCTCATCAAGAACCTGTGAGCGTTCACCGGGCAACCGCATCGCGGTACGCTTCGCTTACGAGCGGCACGATGACTCGGGTCACGGGTATCGCTCCTATGGCATGAGAACTGGGAGTTCAATGACTACGGGCTGATGGCGTCACGGTTTGCGTCAATCAACGACCTTCTCATTTTGGAATCCGATTGCAAATATCGCTGGCCACTCGGGAGCTGTCCCGAAGACCACCCAGGATTGAGTGACCCGGGCCTCTAGCTTAGCTTCGGATTTGGGCCGTGACAGGTGTCAGGTGGGCCCGGCCCCTGCGCCCTGACCGCGAGGCGTCGTAGAATGGTAGCGAGGTGGGGTTCCCCATGCACCGAGTCTATTTCGACAACAACGCGACCACGCCCGTGCTGCCCGAGGTTTTTGAGGCCATGAAGCCCTACTTCGGCGAGCATTTCGGGAATGCCTCTTCGATCCACCATCACGGGCAGGAGACGCGGGCGGCCGTGGAGCGCGCACGGGAGTCGGTTGCGGTGCTCCTCCGGTGCCGGAACTCGGAGATCGTTTTCACCAGCGGCGGCACCGAAGCGGACAACCTGGCTATCTTCGGGTTGGCGAGCGAGGGCGACCACGTGGTCACCTCCAGTATCGAGCACCATGCTGTGCTAAATGCATGCAAGCGTCTGGAAGAGACCGGATGCGAGGTGACCTATGTTCCAGTCGGCGCCGAGGGGCAGGTCTACCCTGACGATGTAAAGCGGGCCCTGCGGCCAAACACGAAGCTGATTTCGGTGATGATGGCCAATAACGAGACAGGAGTGCTTCAGCCGGTCGAACAGATTGGGAAGATCGCAGCGGAAGCCGATATTTATTTCCATACTGATGCAGTGCAGGGTGCAGGCAAGGTCCCGATTGATGTGCTGAAGATCGGATGCGACCTGCTCTCGATCTCCGGCCACAAGCTGCACGCGCCGCAGGGTATTGGGGCACTGTATGTGCGCAAGGGGACGCTGTTGAATCCCATGTTGTACGGCGGCTCTCACGAGCGTTCCCGACGAGCTGGAACCGAGAATGTTCCTGGAATCGTAGGGCTGGGTAAGGCGGCGGAGATTGCCGCAGAAGCATTTCGTTCGGGCGCGGTTGAGGCGATGGGGCGGATGCGCGACCGCATTCAGTCGACGATCCTGTCCGCAGTGCAAGCCACGGGAGTGAACGGGAAGAGCGCGACTCGCGTCCCCAACACGGCGAATATCTATTTCGATCACATTGAGGGCGAGGCGCTGGTGATCGCCCTCGATCTGAAGGGATTATCGGTTTCGACGGGAGCAGCCTGTTCCTCGGGAGCCATCGAACCCTCTCACGTTCTGACCGCGATGGGAGTGCGTCCGGATCGCGCCCGGGCCAGTATTCGCTTTAGCCTAGGCAAGCAGAACACTTCCGAGGACGTGGATTTCGCACTTGGTCTGGTGCCGGAAACCGTGGGGCGACTGCGGGAGTTGTCGCCGGTGTATAAGGCGGCGGTTAGCTCTTAGCTCCTCGGGCCAGGAGGCTGCCTCGGAAAAACCTGAGATCCCCCGCTCGGCTTGGGAGGAAAAGCATACGGACGGCGCGGGACAGAAAAGCTCAAGTTAACCGCTAAGTTTGCTAACTGTTGAAAGCTACGAGCTCATGGCACAGTCACTAAACATTGCCGTCGCCATGTCGGGCGGTGTGGACTCTTCCACCGTCGCGGCCTTGCTGCGTTCCCAGGGACACAATGTGGTCGGCCTGACAATGCAGCTGTGGAATCAGCGGCGCTTGGCGGGCCGCGAAGGCATGCCCGAGGCCGTTCAGGGACGATGCTGTTCTTTGGACGATGTCTACGATGCGCGGCGTGTGGCGGAGACCATCGGTGTCCCTTATTACGTGGTCAATCACCAACAGAGGTTTGAGGAAGACGTGGTGCGGCCGTTTGTTCGAGAGTACCTGTCCGGGCGCACCCCCATTCCCTGCAGCCTCTGCAACAATCACTTGAAGTTTGACCAGCTATTGATTGTTGCCCGGCAGATTGGCGCCAACATGCTCGCGACCGGTCATTACGCACGCGTCGAGTTCGACCAGGGGCGTGGCCGCTGGCTGCTGCGGCGTCCCGCTGATCTTTCCAAGGATCAGACCTATTTTCTGTTCGGCCTGACCCAGGACCAGTTGAGCCGCACGCTGTTCCCGCTTGGTGAGATGACCAAGCCGGAGGTTCGTGAACTGGCGCGCAAGCTCGGCCTGGCCCTCGCGGAGAAGCCTGATTCTCAGGAGATTTGTTTTATCCCGGGCGGCGACTACAAGCGTTTTCTCGATGCCTACCTTGAGGAGCAGGGTGAGGCGCTGCCAGACACGGCTGGCGAGCTGGTCACCACGAGCGGGGAAGTTATCGGGGAGCACCATGGCATCCACAACTTCACAGTGGGCCAGCGCAGGGGACTGGGTGTAGCCACCGGATCGCCGCTTTATGTAATCCAGATCAAGGGCGACACTCGCCAGGTAGTAGTCGGACGCGGCGAGGAGTTGTTCTCCAGGAGCTTGCACGCAAAGCGCGTGAACCTCGTTTCCACGGCTGATCTGAGCGCACCCATGCGAGTCGCCGTAAAAATCCGTCATCGTCATGAGCCGGCGCCGGCCACGATTGAGAAGGTCCGAGACGACGAGGTGCTGGCCACCTTCGACCAGCCGCAGCGAGCCGTCACGCCGGGCCAGGCAGCCGTCTTCTATGACGGAGATGTCGTGGTGGGCGGCGGCTGGATCGCCTAACTCAGAAGGACATTCCCATTCAGCCTTTCTCGCCCGAAGGCATAGAATCTCTCAGTATGCTTGCAGGTTTGCTTGCGATACTCACAGCAACTTTTTGTCCTACTGTGCGTTAAAAAGGGAAGTAGCTCCTGGTGTCAACAGTCTCCGGAGGAGTCAGATGGAGCCGAGCAAGCGGGCGCAGGTTCGCTACAAACAGGCGGTTCTGCTGATGGTAATTTTGCTTGTGTTAGCCGGACTGCCGGCATGCGGGGGCGGGTCGGGCAAATTCCTCAACCTCGGACCAGGACCGAATAACGGCATGCTGAACGGGCAATATGCCTTTTCCTTCTTTGGTTCCAACCCTTCTTTGATTATCGCTGCCGGAAGCTTCACAGCCGATGGCAATGGGACTATCACGAACGGCTTGGAAGACGTGACCGTGGCTGGCACTACCGGCCAGAGTTTGACCTTTACTGGCACCTACGCCATCGGCTCCGACGGGCGTGGCACGGCGCTGATCAAGACCTCCAACGGCGCCGCAACATGGCAATTCACCATGCTGAACGGCTCACATGCTTTGCTGATCCGCTTTGATCTCGGGACCGTTACCGCAAGTGGAGCCCTTGATAAACAGGATCCGACTGCCTTCAGCGCCCGGAAGTTGCAAGCGAACTACGTCTTCGGGTTTTCTGGAATCGGCACCAGCCGCACTAATTTATCAACCGCTGGACTTTGGACCATGGACGGCGCAGGCAACATCAACAATGGGTTGATGGATGTCAGCGACGAGACGGCGGGGGTACTCGAGAACAGTGCTCTTAGCGGAACTTACGCGGTCGCTTCCAACGGCCGTGGTACAGCAACCATCAACAGCGGCTACGGCACGCAGAATTTTGTTTTCTACGTTGTGGATGCCACTGACCTTAAGTTCGTCGAAACCGATGGCGTGCCGGCGGTATCCGGAGAAGTTCTCGAGGCGGCTGCGCCGTACACTTTGGCGAGCCTGAATGGCGGCTTGGCATTCACGCTAGGCGGCACCGACCATGGCGCCGTCCCAGTTGCCGCGGGCGGAGTGATAACCGCCGATGGCAAGGGAAATCTGTCCTCCGGCACGCTGGATCTTAACGATGGAGGGATTGCCTCCCTCGGTGCTTCCATCGGTGGAACCTACAGTTTCACCGGAAACGGCCGGGGCATTTTGAATATTACCAATACCGCGCTGGGCAACTTGCAATTCGCTCTCTACCCCGCCCAGAACCACACGATCGAGCTGGTCGAAGTAGATGTCACGGCGGTCATGTCGGGCATGGCCAAAGCGCAGACAGGATCTCCATTCGCCGCTAGTTCCCTGGTAGGCTCATTTGCCGCTAATTTCACTGGCATTCTGAGTTCCGGGGGCGGAACTCGAGAAGAAGAAGACATTACCGGACAGCTAAGGGCCGACGGGGCGGGCAATCTGACGGGCACATTGGATATAAATACGTTGGCGACCAGGACGCAGGGTGTATCCCTATCGGCCAGTACCTACACCATGCCAGCGGACGGCCAGGGCCGAGGTACGGCTACCGTCAACATTCCGGGCGCCACTTTCACCATGCAGACGTACCAGATCGACGCCAACACGGTACTGTTTCTTGATATCGACAGCTTCCGAATACTGGTAGGCATAATGCAGAAGCAGCAGTAGGGCGCGCTGGGATTTTCCGAGTACAGCCCGCGAAGTCGGCCACTCACAGGGCAATTTTTTCCTGGCCCAAGAAACAGAAGGCCATCGCGGGGGCATACTAAAGTTAATTAATCCAATCAGCTACACCGAATCCCCAGGCTTGGCATCGAGCCTGCATCAGATTGCGATAGCGGGCATTCCACTTGGCGTAGAGGAGGCGGTATGAGGAAAATATGGTTTTCTTTGGCGGCCGGGGTTTTGCTGGCCGGGATGGCAGCGGCACAAAGTTCAGCGGAAACCGGCGGCTCGGCATCGCAAAACAACGCAGTTTCCGCTGGGCCGGCCGGGACACCAGCACAAACCAGTACGTCTGCCGGTGCGTCGCAGCAGACGACAACCCAGCCGGGAGGAAGCCAGCTGCAGGCGGGAAGCATGATCTATGCCGAGCTCAGCAAGTCTGTCGATGCCAAGAAGGCGAAGCCCGGCGATGAAGTGCAAGCCAAAGCCAGCCAGGCGGTCCTGTCGCAGGGCAGAGTGGTGATTCCGAGAGGATCAAAGATTATCGGGCACATAACTGAAGCCAAGGCGCGTGAGCAAGGCCAGCAACAGTCCAGCCTGGGCATTGCTTTCGATCGCGCGGTGCTAAAAGATGGGACCGCGGTACCTATGTCAGGGGTATCTATCCAGGCCATTGGCAACGCGCAATCGGGCGCGGCGCTGGCGACGCAGGATGACAATTCCGACCTGAGTGGCCCTGCCTCGGGAATGCCGTCTCGGAGCGGCATGGGCGGACGTAGCTCAGCCAGCGGAGGGGTCGTCGGCGGGGCCGGTTCTACCCTGGGCGGCGCAGCCAATACTGCGGGAGACATTGCGAGCAGCGCGGGCAACACCGTGGGCCGCACGGCTGGCACGGTTACCGGGACCACCCAGGCCGGCGGACATCTGGGTGCCAGCAGTCACGGGGTCTGGAATATGCCCGGCCTGAGTTTGTCAGCCTCGGCCAGCAACTCGACCCAGGGTTCGGTCATTAGTTCGGACAAGAAGAATGTGAAACTCGATGGCGGAACCGAGATGGTGCTTCGCGTCAATCCATAAGACAAACTTGCGCAAAAAGGCAGCGCACACCCGCACTGCCTTTTTGCTGAATTGACTGCAGCTAGATGAACAACTCATCCTGGGGCACGCCCATAGCTTCCCGAGCCCGATTAGTGCGGCGCCGCCCGAGGAAATACTGCAAACCCGCACTCAAACCCTGCACCAGTCCTGCGACCTGCCGGATGGGCGAGACCACCGTGTGGTGAACTATCTCGGTGGTTTCCTCCACTTTGTCGAGCGTGCGGTTGACGAGCTCGTCGGCGCGGATGACTTGCAGCCGAGTGCGGTCGATGATGTCATTCACCGTGGCGTCCAGGCGCTGGACCTGGCTGCGCACCACGGTAGTCGTTTGACTGAGATTCTCGGCGATGACTTCGATTTTCGGGCGCAGGTCGGTGAGCAAGGCATTGGCGGATTCGACCATCGGAATGGCTTTTGTCCTGACCTCGGTAGTCAACGCCTCCATGCGCGTACTCGTCTTGCGCACAGAGACGTAGAGGGCGACCAGGATTCCCGCCTGGATGATCACGGCGGCCGCGGTACATCCGATAAAGATGGTCAGCAAGACATTGTTGTCCATAGGGTCACTCCGCCGGTGGCGGGCGCAAACAGAGCCCACCGGCAGAATTCCAGATCAGACGTTCTTCGCAGGTTCGCCCTCCGGCGTCGTGGTGGTCTCGCGGTAAGCCTGACGGCCCGCCTCGTAGGCGGACTTGAACTGTTCACGCTGCTGATTCAGGATCTCCCGTCCTCGATCCACCCATTCCGAGGCCTGGTTCCGCGCATCCTGGGCGCGGCTACGCATGTATTCCCGACCTTCTTCTGCCTTGTCGAAAATCACTTGCCGAGTCTCGCTGCCCGAGTGCGGCGCGTACAGCACGCCCACCACGGCACCTATACCTAAGCCCGCCAGAAACCAAAGGACACTATTGCCGTCTCGGTCCGACATGATTAACCTCCTGGGTCTTTCGACTAATCGGATGGTAGCATCCGCATTGTCGAATTACAAACCAGCGAGCCCGGCGTTCGGCTCGCGTCCAAACGCTCTGCCATAGCACAATTAGTAGTTGTCGACAGTTGCCGCTGGCGAGACAATGCACGGAGGAGGACTGTGTGTCCGACAGAAAATATCGACAGCCGGGCTACATGGACAGGGGCGAGGAGAAGCCAAAGCAAACTCCCGAAAGACCGGCCAGGAAGGACAACACTTTTGGGCCGCGGCCGCTGCAGATGGCGGGCACTCGGACGGTGTCGCGCTGTGCGCAGTGCGGTACGGTGCTGAATGCCCTGACCGAGGTGGGCCAGTGCCCGAAATGCGGCTTCGAACTGCACTCCTGCAAGCAGTGCACGCACTTCGACCCGGGCAGCCGTTTCGAGTGTACCGAGCCCATTGCGGAGAGGATTGCCCGCAAGGACGCGCGCAACAATTGCACTTTTTACGCGCTGCGGGTGATGGTCGAAAAGGAAACCTCTGCCAGCGCCCTGCGGGTAGACGATGCGCGCAAGGCCTTCGAGAACCTGTTCAAGAAGTAGCGAACCCCAGTGATCCCGCCTCCAGGCCGAGCCGCGTCCACGTGTGTTCAGGGCTTTTGCGTTGGCCTTAGGATCACCTCGCTGGCAAACGACTGCGCTTTCTGCGTAACCAGCATCTCCACTACGTGGGCGACATCTTCCGGTTGTAGCATTTTGCCGGGATCTTTGCCGGCGTGCGGACTCAATTCTGTATGCGTTGAACCAGGACAGATCACGCTCACGCGGATGTGGTGCGCCCGCAACTCCTCGGCCACCGAATAGGTCAGGCCATTCAATCCCCATTTCGACGCCGCATATGCAGCGCCATTAGGCAGCGCATTCTTGCCGGCGATCGAGGAAATATTTACGATGTGGCCGCTGCGCGCACGGATCATGATGGGCGCGAAACTGCGGATCGAGTAGTAAACGCCGCGCAGGTTGGTGTTCAGCACCAGATCCCAGGAATCCGGCGGGAGCGTGTGTAAGGGCATGCCAAAGCCGCCGACGCCGGCATTGTTGACCAACACATCAAGTCTTTCGAATTTGCGCTCCACATGGCGGGCGATCGCTTCCACAGCGGCAAGGTCCGTAACATCGCAGGGAGCGACTTCAGCGTTGCCACCGGCCTTTTGAATGGACTGGGCAGTGGCCTCCAGGGTAGTGCGGGAGCGCCCGCAGACGACCGCGACCGCGCCCAATTCGGCGAGCCTGCGGGCGATGGCGGCGCCTATCCCGCTTCCCGCGCCGGTTATGACCCCTACTTGTCCTGTCAACGGAGTCTGTCTGGAATTGCTCATCAGCGAAGTACCTCGCGCACCGATCCCGGCCAGACCATACGGAAAAGCCGGTTTCTGCATCTTAAACAAAAAGGGAACTGGTGTCGTGGACAGTAGCTTGCCTTGAGCAAGGTACATACTTATAATCCGGCACACCGGAACCTGACCCTTGGCTGACATCAGTTTACGGGCCGATTTCGGAACCTGTCGCGTGGGCAGGACGAGCGCCCATGTTGCCGAAATTCCGGGCATGCTGAGCTTGGGTAAGCCTGGACGTCGTCGTTGTTTCCCGAAAAGTCTCACAGGAGCATACGAATGAACAAAACGCTACTGACGATTGTGCTTGTGTTCGCTGGGGTGGTAGTCAACCAGTCGGCAGCGCAGACGCAGGCGCAAGCGGCCGCTCCACAGCAACCCGGGGCACAGCAGCCGGGCCAACCGGGACAACCAGCGCCGGGGCAGCAGAGCGCACCCGCCCAGCAAAAGAAAGAAATCAAGGATCCGGCAGAATATAACGCCTACGTGGGAGCAGTGCAGCAGTCCGATGCGGCCGCCAAGATCAGCGGACTGGAAGCCTTCCTCCAGCAATACCCCAGCAGCATCATGAAGGAAGATGCACTGGAGTTGCTGATGGTGGCTTACCAGCAGACCGGGAACCAGGCCAAGATGGCGGATGCGGCGCAGCGGTTATTGCAGGTGAATCCCAATAACGTGCGTGCCTTGGCGCTTCTCGCCTACAGCAACAAGGCGGGGCAGAAGTGGGCCGACGCAGAAAAATATGCTATCCAGGGTCTCCAGGCTCTACCCCGCATGCAGAAAGGCGAAATGGTCTCCGACGCCGATTTCGAGAAGCAGAAGACGCAGCTGGCCGCGCTGATGAACAACGTGGCCGGATTTTCCGCGCTGCAGGTGAAGGATTACGCTAGCGCGCAAAAATATTTGCGCGCTGCGGTGGAAGCCGACCCGAACAATCTGGAGAATGTTTATCCTCTCGCCTTGGCCTATTTGACGGCCACTCCTGCCGACGATGTGAACGGGCTGTTTTTCATCGCACGGGCGGCCAGCCTGGCCAAGGATCCCGCCGGCAAGGATCAGATTACGAAGTTCGGGGTCAGCCGCTATCGCAAGTATCACGGCTCGGAGCAGGGATGGAACGAAATGTTGGCCATGACAGCCAACACTCCGCTGCCACCGCCCAATTTCACCATCAGCCAGTACACGCCTCCCACGCCCAAGCAGCAGGCCCATGACCTGGTTACCAGCAAAGCGCCCAAAGACATGAGCTTTGCGGAATGGGAACTCATCTTGTCCGCGGGCGACGCGCAAGACGCCGAGAAAGTTTGGAACGCCATCAAGGGCGTCTCGTTGCAGATGGAAGGGCAGGTGATCAAGGCTTCGTCAACCAAGCTGGAAATTGCCGGCAGCCAGGACGATATCGAGCAGAGAAGGGCGGACATCGAGTTGACGATGACAGGACCTATTCCGGCGCGCTTGATGCCCAAGGACGGGTCAACCCTGGATTTTGAAGGTACCCCTGTCTCCTACACTCCCAGCCCCTTCATGATGGTCATGGAAAAAGGCGCGCTACTGACCAAGGCCGCGCCCGCGACTAAGAAGAGGACCCCCGTTCACCGGCGTAAACCTGGCTCCCGTTAGCAAGGTACAGCCATAAGAAGAAGGCACTACTGGGCTGGCTCTTTGGTTGCCGTAAAAGACGGCTTGAACCCGGGAAAGCGCCAAAAGGGCTCTTCAACGGGCGATCTTTTTCTCCAGGGTGAGAGGACGGGCGCTACGGGGAGGACGGCGCACCCCGTCGCGGAGTGGCCGGACATCGATTTTCAGCTCGGAGATAGTGCGGCTGAGCGTGTTGCGATGCATCCCCAGTTCGCGGGCGGCGCGGCACTGGTTGCCCTTGTTCTCCTGGAGCACGGTCAGGATGAATTTCTTCTTGAACTCGCGCACCGCTTCCGCATAGAGGATGTTGCTTTTGTACATCTGCATGATCAAAGCTTCCAGCTGATCTTTCACGGCGTCTCTCTTTCCTGGTAGACGAGGTAAGCCAGCCTCTCCGAATCGCGGTCGTAGGCTTCAGTCGGTTCCGGACTTGACCGCGGGCGCCCCCTCTCGCGGGTGACGAGCGTTGCGCACAATGTCGAGTCCCTGGTAAAAACGCGCTCGTAACTCAGAAGGCGCCACCCAGATCGCCGCCCGTCCCACGACCAAAAAATAGGGCGCCAGCTGAGATCCTGTTAGCCAGCGCGAGGCTGGCACGAAGGACGTTAGGCCGACCAAGAGTACGGCCACCATCAAACAGCCGCGCAACACCCCAAATACCGCTCCCAGCAAGCGATCAAACCAGCTCAGTCCGGCTTCCCTCATGGCCCAACGTGTCAGCCTGGCGATCACTCCGGCCGCAATCACGACCAGCAGAAAGATGACGAAAAAGCCAGTGATCTCGCCAATCCAAACATTTTTCACATAGGAGCCGAGCCAGTCCCCTAGGTACCGGTATTGCCAGGACGCCAGCAGGTAGCCCAAAACCACCCCGGCCAGCGAAATCATTTCGAAAAAAAAGCCCTGAGAGGCAGCCATTGCGATGGAAATTACAATGGCCGCGATAATGATCCAGTCCGCGCCGTTCATGGGTTCGTTCCGCGGACCAGTTCGAAGCTACACATTCAACTCGCGCCCCGTTAGCCGACGGTACGCTTCGAGGTACTTTTCGCTGGTGCGAAGCGCCACTTCTGCCGGGAGAGCAGGAGCAGGGGGTTGCTTGTTCCAGCGCATCTCTTCCAGGTAATCGCGAACGTACTGCTTGTCATAAGATTCCTGGGCCTTGCCCGGTTGATAGGTGTCGGCCGGCCAGAAGCGCGAGGAATCCGGAGTGAGCACCTCGTCGGCCAGGGTAATGCCGGCCGCCGTGCGCCCGAATTCAAACTTGGTGTCAGCGATGATGATGCCGCGTCGCCGCGCGTAGTCCGCAGCTTTTTTGTAAATCGTGAGGCTGATATCGCGCAGTTGCCGGCTCTCGTCCGGCGCTACGATCTTGCACATCTGTTCGAACGATAGGTTCACGTCATGACCGGTGGTAGCTTTGGTTGCCGGCGTGAAGATGGGCTCGGGCAGCTGATCGGCTTCCCGCAGGAGCGCCGGAAGGGCGATCCCGCAGACCTTGCCGGTGCTCTGGTATTCCTTCCAGCCAGAACCCGACAGATAGCCACGCACCACGCACTCCACCGGGAACATCTCTCCGCGGACCACCATCATGGAGCGGCCGCGGAGCTGTCGGGCATGCCGCTTCACCGCAGCCGGGTAACGGGTGACATCGGCGGTGACTACGTGGTTGGGAACAATATCCTTCAGGAAATCGAACCAGAACAGCGAGATCTGGGTGAGGACTTTCCCCTTGTGGGGAATTCCGGTAGCTAGAACGTAGTCAAAAGCAGAGATGCGGTCCGTGGCCACAAACAGCAGGTGCTCGTTATCTAAGCGGTAAACATCTCGCACCTTGCCGCTGGCGTGAAGCTCAAGTTCGGGGAAGTCGGTTTGGAGAAGAACGGAGTCGAGAAGCTCGGTGGTCATGATCAAAATTTTATCGCGAAGAAGCGTCGCGTATTCTAGCTGGCCCAAAATTTTTGTCAATGTCCTAGGTGACCGTGTCGGGGAAACATGCGCGACTATCGACGTACAGAAGTTGACAGGAAGCCCGATCTCGTGAAAACCCGCTTGCGATAAGGGTTCTCCGGGTTTCGAAATTGTGGAAAAACTGAGGAAGCCTGTGCAATTTCACGCCGGCAGGAATTTTACATCGTCACACGATATAACCCAGCGGGCGGGATTCTGCACAGGGAACCCTGCCCAGCTGGCTCAAGCGCTGGCGCCGAAGCGGACGGAAACCAGTTTGGAGATCCCCGGCTCCTGCATGGTGACTCCGTACATCACCGGGGCGATACTCATGGTCTTCCTGCTGTGGGTGATGAGCACGAACTGCGTCTGCACGCTCATTTCTTTGACCAGGTCGGTGAAGCGTCCGATGTTGGCTTCGTCGAGGGGCGCGTCGACTTCATCGAGAATGCAGAAAGGGCTGGGTTGATACTGGAAAATGCCCACCAGCAGGGAGAGCGCGGTCAACGCCTTCTCGCCGCCCGAGAGCAGCAGCACGTTTTGCAGCTTTTTCCCCGGCGGCGAGGCGACCACGTCGATGCCGCTTTCGGCGCTGTTTTCCTGGTCGGTCAGGCGCATGAAAGCGTGGCCGCCGCCAAATAATTTCTGGAAGGTCTTCTGGAAGTTCTCGTTGATCTTGGCGAACGCCTCTTCGAACTTCTGACGGCTGACGATGTCAATTTCCTTGATCGTCGCAACCGTATTTTCGATGGACTCCAGCAAATCTTTGCGTTGAATCTCGAGGAACTGGTGCCGCGCGGCGGTCTCTTTGTATTCCTCAAGGGCCATCATATTGACCGGACCCATGCCCTCCAGCCGGGTACGCATTTCGCGATAAAGCGCGTCTTGCTCGATCAGCAACTCACCGGTGACAATTTGAAGGCTGGTGTCAGCCATCAACTCCTGACGCTCGACCCCGAGCTCGTTGAGGCAGGTCTCGGCCATGTACTGGGCATCGGACTGTAACTTGGCTCCAGCAGCAGAAAGCTCGCCGCGTCGATCCCGAGCCTGATCCAGGAGCTGACGAGCATGGCGCAGAGCTTCGTCGATTTCCGTCAACCGGGCCCGAACCTGCTCGGTTTCGAATTGCAACAGGCTCTCACCAACGTCGGCTGCATTGCGCTCGGCTTCCAGCGCAACCACCCGCTCGGATAGTTCGTGGTTCTCCTCCTCGCGCTGTTGTTTCTCGACCAGCGAAGCATCGAATTGCGCCTTCAGCGTTTGCTGCCGCTCCGCCATCTCGGTCACCAGACCCTCGATGCGTTGTAGAACGGCCGCTGCCGCACGGTGACGCTCTTCGAGGGTCGCCACCTTCGCGATGCGGTGCGAAGTATTCTTCGCCGCCACATCGCGCCGTTCGCGAAGCGCAGCCAGGGCCGCCTGGCCGGCGGCGGTCTGCTGTTCGAGTTCCGCGCGGCGATCTTCCAGGGCGGAGATCTGGTTCCGCCGGCTTTCGGTGGAAGCCTGCTGCTCGGCCCGGTCCACCGCCAGGCGGTCGAGTTCCTGACTGGCGACGCCCAGGCGCTGGTTGACCCGCGACATTTCCGAATCAAGTTGCTGCAGCATGTGGCCGGAGGTCAGCGCCCGCTTCTCGGCATCGCGCTGATCGTGCTCCAGGCGGTCAACGAGGGAACTAAGCTCCGTGATTTCGCGGCCCAAGGTCAGAACGCGGTGCTCTTCGGTACCCAGGGCTTGTTCCAGGTCGGCAAGAACGCGCAAGACATCACGCAGCTCGCGTTTCATGGAAAGCGGACCTTCGGCGCGCTGCTTGCCGCCAGTAACCGTTACGTTGTGGAAGCACTCACCCGACTGCGCCGAGAGGAAGAAGGCATCCGGGTTCTCCAATGCCAGACTGCGGCCGACGCCTGAATCCGGCACGATGTACCCGTCCCGCAGCTTGGGCAGGATCACTTCCAGTGACTTGCCGAAACCGTTGAGCACGTGGATGCAACTCTTCAACGGGACGATCGGTTGACCGGGCAAAGCGGGACGCGCATGCTCGTCCACCGCAAAGGAGAACTTGGCCTGCGCATCGTTGGGGTGGACGAGGAACGTCGCGCGCCCGTCCACATCGGAGCGCAGTATGCGCAATCCTGCATCAGCCGCATCCCAAGACTTCACCACAACATAATTGAGTTCATCACGCAGGAAGTCCTCGACCACCCCCTCGTAGCGCGATTCTACCTCTAAGAAATCCGCCAGCACGCCGGCAGGCGCCAGTCCGCCCTGCATAACACCGGATTGAAACAGGCGACGTACAGATTCGGTGGAATAGCCGTGTTCCGCGATTACCGCTTCCAGCGAGCCCTTTTTGCCGACGGCGGTGGCATATTCCGCGCGCAGCCCGTCAAGACGACGTTTGGCCTCCGTTTCGGCGCGGCGCTTCGAATCGAGCCGGTCACGCACCTGTGCAATTTCTTCCGTAATGCCGGCAAGACGCTGCGACACCGACTCAAACTCCAGCGCCAGCTGCCCGCGCTGGCCGCCGAAAGCCTGGACTTGAGAATTCGCGCCGGCGATTTCCGCTTCCAGGCGGCTGGTCTCTCGACCCACAGCCGCCAAGCGCTCCTCCACCTGGGTGAGCTGATTACGAAGATTGGCCGCGGCGGCCACCACTTCCATGATCCCGATCCGCGAGTCTTCCTGCTGGCGCTCCAATTCCGCGAGATTGGCCGCCGCCGCCGCCGCTTCCTGCTGGGACAGAGAATGTTCCTGCTGGGCAGCAGCGAGGTCAGCGGCAGCCGACTCCAGCACTTGCCGGTTGGACTCAAGCTCGGTCTGTAAGCCGGCCAGCTTGAAAGACACCTGGGCCAAGTCAGCTTCGGAATTGGAGGCGCGCACCACCAATTCCTGACAACGCTCCTCGTTATGACGGCACTGAGCCCCGGCGCGATCGATGTCAAGGGCGATCGAAGCCATCCGCTCGCGGTTTTGCCGCAACTCGGCTTCGATCGAGTAGCCCCGCTGGGTGCGCTCGCTTTGCTCAGACTCAAGCTGCTGAACGGTTTCGGTCCGGCTACGCATCTCTTCCGAAACCGCATTAAGCTGCTCATCCAGGTGAGCGCTTTCCTGATCCAGTTGCGCAAACTTGCTGGACAACACCAGGCGCAGCTTGGCCCGCATTTCTTCCCGCAGGCGGGCATAGCGTTCCGCCTTGGACGCCTGGCGCTTCAGCGAATTCATCTGCCGCGTGACTTCGTCAAAAATGTCGTTGATGCGGGAAAGGTTCAGGCGCGCTTCTTCCAGACGAGCTTCGGCGAGACGCTTCTTGGTTTTGAACTTGGTGACGCCGGCGGCTTCTTCGATGATGGCGCGCCGGTCCGTAGGGCGGCTGCTGAGGATTTGGCCAATGCGCCCCTGCTCGATCAGGGCGTAGGATTCCGGTCCCAACCCGGTGCCCATAAAAAGTTCCTGAATATCGCGCAAGCGGCAGAGTTTGCTGTTTAATAGGTACTCGCTGTCGCCGGTGCGGAACAAGCGACGGGTGACCACGATCTCGCCCGCCCGGAACTGCTGCGGGTTGAACTTGCGCCGCCGGATCTTCAGTACGACATGAGGGCCGCTGCCGTTCGCCGGGTCGCCGCCCGCCGCGGGCGCAGCCTCGGCTTCTACTTCATCCGTCTTTCCGGGCTGAGCTTCTTCTACGGCCTGCTCGGTGTCCTCGGCCGCCTGGGCGCGAAGCTGCGCCTCGTCCCAGTCTTCGGCGGGCATTTCGTCTCGAACTTCAATTTCGGTTGGCTGATTCGCATCCGCTCCGCCATAGATCTCGGGATCAATCAACGTGAGCGACACTTCCGCCATGCCCGTCGGCTTGCGGTCGCGGGTGCCGGCAAAGATTACGTCTTCCATGCGCGAACCACGCAGGGTCTTGGCAGACTGCTCGCCCAACACCCAGGAGATGGCGTCGGCAATGTTGGATTTGCCGCAACCGTTGGGACCAATGATGGCCGCGATCCCGTCACCGTGGAATTTCAGCTCGGTGCGGTCACAGAAAGACTTGAAGCCGAGAATTTGCAGCTTTTTCAGTTTGAGCAACTTCCACTCCTTCGGCACCCGATCTTCGGAGAAAAGCGGGAGCCGCACTGTGTGCGCTGAGTGACGCGCGCTGCTCTGGGTTTAGCCGCCCGGCCGCTCCCGCGACGGGCGTTACTACTTTGATGCCGGCTCGCGATCCCGGTGAACACAAATACGCCTCCATCCGGATGAAGGCATGGATTCAAGCTACTGTACCGACGAAATCGGGCGCGGGTCAAGCAAGAAAACACAATATGTAGTAGGTATCTCGACCGGACCCCGTTAGGTTGCACACCCAATGCCTGTCGATTCCTTAGAGGCCAGTGGGGCAGGAGGAGGAGAGAATCACCCGGAGCAGCAATAGGCTAGCGCAGAAGGCGGCCTGATGCAACGAAGTTTCAACACGAAGTTTCAACACGTGTCGTTAACACATGATATGTCCGGTCGAATTAGCACATGAAATGTCCGCTTTGCAGGCGGTGAGAGTAGGAGACCATGCGAAGCATGGACTCTTACTCGAAGGCCGCCATGGAGCGGGCGATGAAAGTACAAGAAGTGATTTTGCGAGCCATGGCCAAGAAGATCACCTGGTGGCAGGCCGCGGAGATTATCGGCATCAGCGACCGGCAGATGCGGCGCTGGCGCCAGCGCTACGAGGAATTTGGCTATGACGGGCTGTTCGACCGGCGGCGGGGAAAGCCCAGCCCCAAGCGGGTGCCGCTGGCGACGGTGGAGCAGGTTTTGGCTCTGTACCGGGAGCAGTATTTCGATTTCAACGTGCGTCATTTTCACCAGAAGTTGGGTGAAGAGCACGCGATCGAGCTGAGTTACAGCTGGGTGAAGGCGGCCTTGCAAGG
>QIAU01000061.1 GCA_003225055.1 Acidobacteriota bacterium | reverse complement strand
CTCTAACCACCTGAGCTACACCGCCATGCACAATCGAGGGAAGACAGGAGTGGAGGAAGCTGCTGCTTCTAGCCAACCAGGATCCGCCGCCGCTGGAGCAAAACGCAGCCGACAACTCGATTCTAGAGACCACCTCCGAACGTGTCAAACCTTACCCCCTCATTCCCCTCATTCCAAAAACGTCCGCTGCTGGGCTTGCTGTGTTTATGATGGAGGCCGGAAGACAACGCGATGAAAGCCATTGCGGTCATCCCCGCACGTCTAGCTTCTACTCGATTGCCCCGGAAACTGCTGCGCTCTCTTGCCGGCGAGCCTCTGCTCGGCCACGTTTACCGCAGCGTGCATTCGTCCCCATTGTTGCATGATGTCATCGTGGCCACTGATTCCGACGAGATTCTCCAGGTCTGCCGCCATCATGGTTGGAAAGTTCAGATAACCTCGGCGGCGCATCGCAGCGGCACGGAACGGGTGCATGAGATCGCTCAGTCGGTTGCAGCCGACGTTTACATAAATGTCCAGGGCGATGAGCCAATGACACGCGCGGAGCACATTGCGACCTTATTGAACCTCATGAAGGATCCTTCTGTTCAGGTCGGAACCTTGAAAACGCGAGCGGCGACCGAAAGCATCAATGATCCCAACGCTGTGAAGGTAGTCACCGATACGGCGGGACGGGCGCTTTATTTCTCTCGCGCGACCATTCCCTTTGATCGGGATGGAACGGGCGAACCGCGCCGATATAAACATCTAGGTTTTTATGCCTACCGCAAAGACGCGCTCGACCGGTTTGCCTCCCTTCCCGAGTCGTGGCTGGAACGCAGCGAACGCCTGGAGCAATTGCGGTTTCTGGAAAATGGAATCCCAGTCTCAGTAGGAGAGACCCCGTACGACACCATTGGCGTCGATACTGAAGAGGATTTGCAGCGTGTGGAAGCGCTTTTGCGCGCTCAGCGGGCTCAATAGAAACGCGAGTGCGTAGCCGGTTTGAGTTTTGCCCAGGCTTTCGCTGCCGCTACTCGCTTGGTGATTGCCGGATGCGAATGGAAGAACCATTCCACCCACTCCGACGGAGCGCGTTCCGCCAGATTCTGGTCTGCCAGCTTGTTCATCGAGGAGATGAACGGCGTGACGCTGGCAATCGACTCGAAGCAGTAGCGGTCAGCCTGCCGCTCGTTATGGCGAGAGTAGGCATTGAGCACTGGCATGAGCAGGAAAGACAGCAGGGTCGAAACCAGCACCAGTAGCGGCAAGTTGGCGAAGTCGGAAAGCGTCACGAACATCCCATGCTGCTCAACCGCGTAGTTCAGCGCCAGGTCGCCCACCCAGAACCCGACAAACGTGACCAGTGCCTGCACGGCAAGGCTCTTCACGATGTGCTTGTGTACGTGGTGACCGAGTTCGTGCGCGAGCACGGCTTCGATCTCGTCATTAGAGTAATTCTGAAGCAAGGTGTCGGCCAGGAGGATTCGCCGGGTCGCGCCTAGGCCGGTAAGCGCCGCATTGGCCTTCTTACTCTTCTCCGACAGCTTCCATTCGTAAACTCCGCGGACCCGGGTTCCAGCGCGCTCACTCAGGAGCAGCAGCCGCTCCTTCAGTTCCTCGTTCTCCAGCGGCTCAAACTTGTAGAAAAGCGGGAGAAAAATTATGGGCGCGATCTGCGCGAAAAAAATGAAAAGCGCGATGAACACCAGCCAAGCAATGAGCCACCAGTTCTGAGGCGACTGCCGAATGGTGAAATAAAGGATCTCGACCAGGACCGTGGCCAACACCAGGCCCACCACCCAGCCTTTCAATTCGTCCCACAGCCAGGAGTGCAGTTTCTGGTTGGAGAGCTGGTACCGGTGCTCCAGGCGAAACCCGTAATAATCCAGGCCAAAGCCCAGGATCTTGCTGATGAGTAGGAGCATGAAAATGTAGAAGAACACTGCTATCGAGTAATTCTGGTGTGCTGCCCAGTAGGCGAGGTCGCGCAGGGTGCCGGTCCAGCCGGTGATGAGCAGAACCAACAAAAACGCCAAGCCGAGGAGGAAGTCTGCGATCCCTAGCCAGCGGCGCATACGGTTATAGTGCCGTGCCTCAGGCGTGTCCGAAGTACGCGATTTAGCTGCGAAGGTCATCTCTCTTGATTATCGCCTAAAGGCCCGCTATCGTGGAGACTCGCCAGGACAATGTACGGCTGACTTTTGTGGCGCCGCCCCGGCGGCGGTCACCCGGGCGTTCTACTCGCGCTCCGGGCCGGTGCGACCCCGCTTTCTGATCTTGTCCTCTCTTGTCATTCCGTCTCTACCGACGTTGGGGGAGACGCAGGGTCCCACCATCCATCTCTTTGGTCCGTGCTACCATGATGAGGGCTTCCAACTCCCCTTCCTTGGGGGGCAGGCTGCCCACACAAGCGGTCGGTTATTCTAAGCTTCGACCACGGAATGACTCGGGCTCACCTTGCACAACCGCCCTGCACAGTCGCGCGTAGGTCCAGTCCTCGCGCAAGATTAGGTACAATCTTATCGCCAGCTTTCGCGCCACCGCCACTTTGGCCAGGGCGCGATGTTTGTCCTGCCAGGCGACGATGGAACTTTCCCAGTTCGGCGTCATAGCGTGCCGCCGGCTGGCCTGCTTCCACCAGCAGAAAACGTAGAAACGAACTGGCCTGACCCGCGTCCGCAGCTGCCCTTGCGTGTGCCGATGCACCAACCCACTGCCGTAGATCCCGTTTCGCCACGCTCGGCACCCGGATCTGCGGAGACCGATCTTCCGTCAGCAACCGCAGAATTTGCTGCGCATCTCACAGGTCCGTCTTGTGCTTGCACACTTCGCCCGGATTTTCTCCGCACCCCCCAGCCGCAACTCGTGCCCGCATTCGGCCACCAGCCGCTCGAATCAGGGATAGTGCCCACCGGCTTGCATTCCCACTCGCACCGCCTTCCCTTGCAGCAATCGCTAGAACTGCTCCGCCTCTTCGCGAGCCCCGAGGCGTTTTTCCTCGTACTCCCCCACTCTGGTTGTTAAAGGTCGCGCGACCTGCTAAAAGCTGAAATGAAAAATCACACCCTTAGTATCAGCACGCCAGTGTCTCCTACCCGAGCCTTGGTCTGTTTCTCGCAAACCAATTTACCCGTTCGACCGAGCCAACGTCGTTATCCAATCAAACGAAGTCGAGGGATCTGCTTCTCAGGGAAAAACCATAGGAAAAAATCATAGGAAAAATCATAGGTTGACAGCGAGGCGAGCTGGCTAGGAAACTGCTAACCCCAATTTCTTCCAGGAGCCCCGTTCGATGAACCGTTTCGCCGCTGTCGTTCTCGCAGTCTTGGTCACGAGTTGCTTTGCGCAGCAGCAGCAGACAAAAAGCACCAGACCCGCTCCCAAGATCACTTACATCCTGGCGGGGCGTCTATTCGACGCGACCGGCGACAATGTACGTGAGACGATGGTCATTGAGATTGAGGGAGAGCGGATCAAGTCGGTAGTGCCGGCGGCCGAGATGAAGATTCCATCCGGGCCTCGCGTCATCGATCTCTCTCATTCCACCGTGCTGCCCGGCTTGATTGACTGCCACACGCATTTGTCGGCGCGCGCGGATCGCTACAACGAGATTTACCACTTCAAGGACACTCCCTTTACTCATGCCTTCTTTGCCGTGGGCAATGCTCGCAGAACTCTGGAAGCGGGCTTCACGACCGTGCGTGATGTGGGCTCGCCGGCGTTTCTCGCTGTCGATCTTCGCAACTCTATTAATGAGGGTTTCACCGTTGGTCCGCGGATTGTGGCTAGCGGACCAGGAATCTCCATTACCGGGGGGCATGGCGATCTCAACAATTACTCCCCGCAGACCCGGGTCACGATGTTTCCCGAGGAACGCGATTACCGGATTGCCGATGGAGTTGATCAGATCCGCCATGTGGTGCGTGCACAGGTGAAATATGGAGTTGACGTCATCAAGATCCTGGCCACCGGAGGCGTGCTTTCCAAGGGGGACAGTCCGGGGGCGCCACAATACACGCTGGAAGAATTGAAAGCTGCGGCTGATGAGGCCCACATGGCGGGGAGGAAGATCGCAGCCCATGCCCACGGCACGCAGGGTATCAAGAACGCTATCCTCGCAGGCATCGACTCGATCGAACACGCAAGCCTGATTGATGACGAAGGCATTCGGTTAGCGAAGGAACACGGGACCTACCTGGATATGGACATCTACAATGACGAGTACCTGCTCAACGAAGCAACGAAAGTTGGCCTGCCGGCGGAAAACCTCGAAAAAGAAAAGATGGTCGGCCGCCTGCAGCGCGAAAACTTTGCCAAAGCCGTGAAGGCGGGCGTAAAGATGGCCTTCGGCACGGATGCGGGCGTGTATCCGCATGGAGAGAACGCCCGGCAGTTCTACTTCATGGTGAAGTACGCTATGACGCCGGCGCAGGCGATCCGCGCAGCGACTTCTAACGCCGCTGATCTGATTGGGAGCGCCACCGACGTGGGCACGATCACCCCCGGCAAATATGCGGACATCATTGCTGTTGATGCCGACCCGCTCGCCGATGTCCGGGCACTCGAGGATGTCAGTTTTGTGATGAAGGGCGGCGTGGTGTACAAAGAAAAGGGTGCGGAAACCAATCCTGCGGCGGATTAGTTAGCCGGCGCAACTTGCGCCATTGAGCTGATGAGAGATCCTCAGATGTTGTCATTCTGAGCCAGGCGCCAGCCTGGCGAAGAATCTAGCGAGCAGTCGTCAAGTGTCCCGGATTTTGTTGCCCGTGCACAACCGAATTAGTGGCGACCGTGTAGAATCGGCTGATTGACCGCAGAATCCCAAAAAACAACACCCGCGGGCGGTACCGTGACTCGCGCTCTTCGCCTTTTCCGGCCGTCGCATCAACACAGCGAGTTTTCCGCCACGGTGCTGCTGATGTCGGCAGTGATGCTCTCGCGCGTCATTGGGTACGTGCGCGAGGCCTATATCGCTTATGCCTTCGGCGCCGGGGCTAACACCGACGCCTATGTCGCGGCGTTCACTTTGCCGGATTGGCTTAATTACATCGTGGCCGGCGGCACCGCTTCCATCACCTTCGTTTCAATTTATACCCGTTTTCTGGCCGAGAAGCGCGAGCACGACGCGCAGAAGACGTTCTCGATCATCATCACGGTGATGACAACCGTCTTGCTGATCGGGGTCGGTTGCGCCGAGCTTTTCACGACGCCGATTGAAAGCTGGATGTTCCACGGCTTCAACGCGGGGCAACTCCAGCTCTGCGTATTCCTGACGCGCATTCTGCTTCCGGCGCAGATTTTCTTCTACGTCGGCGGTGTCGTTTCCGCCGTCTTGCTGTCGCACCGTTTGTTTCTCTTCCCCGCGTTCGGGCCGCTGATTTACAACGTTTTCATCATCCTCGGCGGAGTTGTACTGGGGCGACAATTCGGGATTGCTTCCCTGGCGTACGGCGCTCTGGCGGGAAGCATCATTGGACCTTTCCTGGTCAATGCCATTGGCGCGGTGCGGATCGGCACAGGCTATCGACCTTCCTTTGATCTCAAGAATGCGGCGTTCCGCGAGTGGGTGCGGCTGTCGGTTCCATTGATGCTAGGAGTCTCTCTGGTGACGGCCGACGACTGGATTCTGCGCTACTTCGCGTCGAATGGCGTGGGTGATATCGCCCGCCTCAATTACGCCAAGCGGTTGTTTGCCGTTCCCATTGCCGTGCTGGGACAGGCGACCGGGCAGGCTTCCCTCCCGTTTTTTGCCCGGCTGTTCGGGGAAAAGCGGATGCAGGACTTCTCGGCGAATGTGAGTGCCTCGGTCTACCGCATCTCGGCCCTGTCGTTCCTGGTGGCGGGGCTGATGATGGCGGGGGCCTTGCCCGTCATTGACCTGGTGTACCGTCGCGGTCGATTCAGCTTTCTCGATTCGCAATCTACCGCGCTTTATTTCTTCTGGTTCTCGCTCTCGTTGGCGTTCTGGGCGGCGCAGGCTTTGTATTCGCGGGCTTTCTACGCCGCCGGTGACACGCTCACGCCCATGATCGCCGCCACTGTCATCACCGTGGCATCTTTGCCGGTGTACTCGGCGTTATTCCACCGGCTCTCGATGGTAGGGCTGGTTATCGCTTCTGATCTGGGCATTGTTGCCAACACGTTAGGGCTGGCGATCCTGCTGCATCGGCGAAAACTGGTCCCCGTCAGTGAAATGCACTGGGGAGAACTAGGCAAGGCGGCGCTCACCGCAGCGGTGGCCGGATATTTGAGCAATAGGGTTTCGCGCGTAGTGCCGATCAACGGCCGCCGGATGTCTGACATGCTGGCGCTCGCTCTGCTTACGTTAACCTGGGCCGCAGCGGTAGCCGCGGGGCTGTGGCTCCTGCGCTCGGATTTGCCGCGCGATTTGCGGCGCCGAAAAGAAACCGCCCGTCCCCGCGTAGCAGAGAGACAGGCCGAAGAGCTCAGTGCGGGCATCGAACCCTAAGTAGGAATGTGTGAGCGCGGGTTTTGAACCGGGTAGGCGGGTTGGAGACCTGCCACACAGTGATTTCCTCTCGACACTAGGCACGCGCAGCGGCGGCTGTCTCGCTGCTCGTCGAGGAGGTCGCCTTCATCTCCTCGCCGTTGCCCTTCTGGCCAGCCTTGCGGATGTCGATACCGCCCTTAAAGAACGCTCCATCTTCGATCGAGATGCGAGCTGCCACGACATCGCCAGTCAGGGATCCGTCGCTGCGGATGTCCACCCGATCGCTGGCGGTCAGGTTGCCGCGCACCTTGCCTAGCACCACAACTTCGCGGGCATTGATGTTGGCCGCGACCACGCCATTCCGGCCGACGGTTACGCGGTTGCCCGCGAGATTGATCGAACCTTCCACCCGGCCATCAATGTAGAGCGACTCCGACCCAGTCACCTCGCCCTTGATCACCAGCGACTTGCCAATAGTCGCCTGATCGGCCGCGGTGGTGGATACGGGACGCGGGGCCGCCGGAGCTTCGCCGATAGTGGGGGGCGTCGAGGAGGTCGGGGTGGGACGCTCAGCTTCCGGAGTGCCCGGCCGCGCCGGAGATGCAGGTTGATTCGTGGGCTTCCACATGATTCGAATAAATCCTTTCCTTGTAGCGGGGGTACGATCTGGTCCGCACTTCCTTGACCAACATACATTTTACCCCGTACTCTCCTTGGGAAGCTTGTGGAAATCGTTGTTGCGCTTGGTTTTCCCCGATATCTGACAAACTAAAGTAACCAGGCATTAGAATGCCTGTTGGGTGTAATAATTCCCTCGCGACCCGGCTGGGTGTGTCCTTTGTACGCTGTGCGCGAAGAGGGCAAGGAACACTAGAGATGAAAACCGCGACCGTTGCAATCGCTCCACCCGAGACTTCCGAATATGCGCCCTATTACAGCCGCTACATTTCGCTCGTCGAGAGCCATGACATTCTTGCCACTTTGCAAAAGCAGGTGCAAGCCACCCAGGTGCTATTGTCGTCCCTCAGCGAACAGCAGGCGAACCTTCGCTACGCGCCAGATAAATGGAGCATCAAGCAGGTTCTGGGGCACTTGATCGATAGCGAAAGAATCTTTGCCTATCGCGCGCTCCGCATTGCCCGCGCGGACCAGATTCCCATGGAGGGGTTCGAGCAGGATGACTACGTGCGCGGCGGGAATTTCGAGAGTCGCAGCCTGTCAGACTTGCTGGAAGAATATGAGACTGTCCGTGCCGCCACTCTGACGCTCTTTCGCAATCTTGATGCCGCTGCCTGGAGCCGCCGTGGGGTCGCCAATAACAATCAGGTGACGGTTCGCGCTGTGGCTTACATCATTGCCGGTCATGAACTGCACCATATGCAGATAGTAAGAAACCGCTATCTTCCCGGATGAGGTCCGCACTCAGGTAGGTCTTGAAAGTCTCCGATTCGACGATTCTCCGCAAAATTGAGCGCCAGCCCAAGCACGCGGCCGGTTTCAAGCAACTGGTGCGCGAGTTTGGTTTGCACGGAGACGATCGCCGGGAATTATCCGAACGCTTGCGCAGCATGGTGAAGAAGGGCGAATTGATCCAGGTTGACTCAGACCGCTACGCCATGCCGCAAGCCAAGATCGGCAAGAACATGGTAGTCGGCCGCTTGACCATGCACCGCGACGGATATGGCTTCGTCATTCCCGAGACAAGCTCGCTCGATGAAAAGCTGAAGGCCCGGCTGGGTGGGGACATTTTCGTTCCGCCGCCCGCCATCGGCTCGGCCATGCACGGAGATCGGGTCCTCGTCGAGCTTGGCGTGATTCGGGCTGAGGGCCGCGCGGAAGGCCGCATCGTTCGCGTAGTGGGCCGGGTGCACAACACCGTGGTAGGTACCTTTCACTACGGCAAACGCTACAACTACGTTCGGCCCATCGACGAGAAGATCACCCAGGATGTGATCATTGCGCCGGGGATGGAATTTCCAGAAAAACTCACCGCCGAGAACGCCGAAAGCGCCGAGAAGAAGAGGAGCAAAAAGAACAAGCGAAGCGTGCATCGGGTGCTCGGAGATGAGGCCGCGCTGCGGACCGAATGGGACGACCTGGACAAGGTCGTCGTGGATGTGGAGATCACCGATTGGCCGACCAGTACCCAGAACCCGCGAGGAAGGGTGATTGAAATTCTGGGATATGAAGGCGATTTTGGCGTTGATGTCGAAATCGTCATCCGGAAATTCCATATTCCGCACCGGTTCCCGCCCGAGGTTCTTGACGAGGCAGAAGCCATTGAGCCGGTTATCTCTGCCCCCGAACTGCACAGGCGGCGCGATTACCGCCGTCTGCCCATCGTCACCATTGATGGCGAGACTGCGCGTGACTTCGACGATGCTGTCCTGGTAGGGCGGCTGAAGAATGGCAACTACGAACTACAGGTACACATCGCCGACGTGACGCATTATGTGACGTCTGACTCCGGACTCGACCAGGAAGCGCGCCGGCGCGGCACCTCCGTCTATTTTCCTGATCGTGCGGTTCCCATGCTTCCACTTGAGCTCTCCACGGATATTTGCAGCCTGCGGCCGCACTTGGATCGGCTGGTGATGTCGTGCATCATGGAGATTGACCATCAAGGCGAAGTTATTGAGTACGAGATCAGCGAAGGCGTCATTTGCTCAGCCGAGCGCATGACTTATACCGATGTGAACCTCTGCCTGGAGGGCGACCCCGGCGCCCGCAAACGCTATGCCCACCTGGTAGATCAGTTTGAGCTGATGCGGGAGTTGGAGTCGATCCTGAATCGCAAACGGCAGCGGCGCGGGTCCATCGATTTTGACTTGCCCGAGCCGGTCATCGAGTTCGATGAGCACGGGTTAATGAAGAGCATCACGCGCTCGGAACGGAACATTGCCCATCGCATTATCGAAGAGTTCATGCTGTCCGCGAATGAATCTGTGGCCCAGTATCTGGAGAATAAGCGGGTCGGCTCGCTCTACCGCGTTCACGAGAAGCCCGACGCCAAGCGCGTGTATGACTTCGAAACCATCGCCGCGACGCTCGGTTACTCGCTGGGAGTAGGAGCTCTGCCAATTCAGCGGGTACAACTCAAGGCGGACCGGCGCGCCAGCTATGGAACAGGGAAGCGTGCGCACGAGATCGAACTCCCCAAGGAAGTGCACATCACGCCGCGCATGTATCAGAAGCTTACTCAGAAAATCGCCGGCAAGCCGGAGGAACGGATTCTGAGCTTCCTCATGCTGCGCTCGCTGAAGCAGGCGCGGTATTCGGAGGAGAACGATGGCCACTTTGCCCTGGCGGCACCCACTTACACGCATTTCACGTCACCCATTCGGCGTTATCCCGATTTGATCGTGCACCGAATTCTGAAGGACGTTCTTCGCGACTCGGCCGATGAACGCGACGGGAACGTACCAGTTGGTCGCGGAGATCTGCGGACAGAACGCTCGCAAGAGAACCAGCTAGGGGCCGGCGCGTCGCCCTGGGCCAAACCCGGTTCCCCTAGTGCCCATCGCGATGCGGTCGAACCGTTGGGCGGGCCGCTATCGCCCCAGGAACTGCATGATATTGCCGAAGAATCCAGCCAGTCCGAGCGCCGCGCCGACGAGGCAGAACGCGAATTGATGGAGTGGAAGAAAGTTAAGTTCATGCAGGACCGCGTGGGCGAGGACTTCGAGGGACTGATCGTCAGCGTCACGAAGTTTGGCTTCTTCGTGGAATTGACCGACCTGTTCGTGGAAGGGCTAGTTCCGCTGAGCACCTTGACCGACGATCGCTACATCTATCACGAGAACACGAAGCAGATTATTGGCCAGCGCAGTCGGAAAACCTACAGCCTGGGCCAGCGCCTGCGCGTGATCGTTGACCGGATTGATCCGGTGGAGAAGAAGATCCAGTTCGCGGCGCTGCAACCAGAGCCTGAAGGGAAGCACAGGCGCTCCAAGCGGAGGTGAGACTAAACCCTGGTTATCCCGAGCGAGGGCTTCAGCCCGAGTCTAGGCTAAGGCTAAGCTAGCAACGGCTCGAACCATAAGCCATTGCCGCAACTTTCCATTCCCACACGTTGCAACCGTGCAGACTCTGGCAAAAGCGTCGCCCCTCTCCACCGGCATGCAGCAGCTTTTTCTTCGTAATCTCTCCTGTCTTTCGATCCAGCATGGCTATCGCTTGAAAGCTCGTGTGAAAATCACAACCTATGACAAATCTCACATCGTCCGTGCTAAGTTTCATATAGCGGCACGTTCGGCCCGAGCCTTGGTAGTGCAACTCTTCCAAGAATACTCGGTGGCCGGGGGGCCGTTGTTGTTATAAGAATCAAGCGCAGTGAGGGATCCCGGTGTACCCCCTGGCCAGTCTGCTTTTTCTGACCCACTGGTGTAAAATTTCTAGGTCAACCTCACCGGACCCCAGTCCGGTTTTCTTAGTGTCGGGACGTGGCTCAGCCTGGTAGAGCACTCGCTTGGGGTGCGAGGGGTCGGCAGTTCAAATCTGCCCGTCCCGACCATTCTTCATTTTTCGCCCGTTCAAAGATGAGGTCGAAGGGTTTTCTGTATGTGGGTGTGAGATTTACGCCATCGGTCGCGCAGTTCAAAAGCACCGATTTGAGCAGTTGGCCGCGTTCGGCGTGACTCCGCGTAAGATACAGAGAATAAGCACGATTCGCGAGTTCTAAAATTCGCTGCGCGCTGAGCACGCGCTCGGGCGTAACGACCGTTTCAAGCCGCCGCAGCGTGGCCTTCCAGTTCAATCTCCTGTTCGCGCCAATCCTGCATCTTGCGGGTCCACATCGCCTCGTCGAGTTTGCCGTCCAGCTTGTCCTCGTACGCCTGGTCCATGCGCGTGCGCAAGGCCGTCAGACGCTGCCGCGCGCTCGTGATCTGAGCCGTGCGTTGCGCTTCCGCGCGGCTCTGGTCGGCGGTCATGGAATCGACAATGGCCGTAACAACATGCTCCGGAACGTAGATGTCTTTCAGGATGCTCCCCATCTGGTCCGAGAGCCGCACTTCCCGTATATACGGCAAATCGCACTTGCCGCGCGCGTAGGAGCAGCGGTAGTAGGCGTATAACAGACTTGACCTGCACAGACTATTCCCGCGTGGGTGAAGCGGACCTGCGAACGCCCCTTTCGGATACCGAAACAACCGCGTAACTCGCGCCATCGATCCCGATCCGGTAAAAAACATTCATCTACACTTGATGACAAACTCCGGTGGCAACGTGACCTCGCAGGTAACGCCACCCAGCAACATCTCATATATCGAGCCTGACCTCCAGGCCCCTGACGGGAGTTATTATGGGCTCGCCGGCTATGCGGGTTCGGGCCTGCAATGTGGTGGCGTCCTTGTATCAGGACAAGCTGCGCGCGCCGGTTTTACACGCCTGGAGCCAGCGGCGATGCGTAGCTCACCAGATCTCCAGTTGCAGTTTGCGATAGCTCGCGATCAATTCGAAATCCGCTCGATTTGAGGTAACCAGGCGCGCTCCTGCGGATCTGGCGATCAGTGCGATCAACAGGTCAAAGTGCAAATCGCGAAGCTTCTCCGGACCAAAGCCTTGATCGGCATGGATTCTGCTAAGCAGGCGTTCCGATTCGAGCCAATGGTTTTCGGTTGGTGTCAGGATGGGATGACTGCGAGCAAGGCGTTCGACAAACGCGTGCTCGGCAGGCCTGGTCGCTCCACAACCCGTAGTTGCTGCGATTCGCTGCTGGTGGCGGCGCCGGTACGGAGATGGTCGATGAAGATCGAGGTGTCGAAGACGACAAAATTACTCATCGTGTCCCGAGAATTCAAGCTTCCCGCCGTATTTCGACATCAGCTTCATGAAACGCTTCAGGGCAACAATTTCACGCAGCGCCGCGTGTACCGCCTCGGTTCGCGATTTCACGCCTAACACTTCGGCTGCTTCGTCCGCCAGGTGCTTGTCGAGCCTGATCGATGTGATGGCCACTGCCATACGTTCCACCTTCCGCTTAAATATATGTATATACACTTTATTAATAAGGTATATACAAGTCAACGTATTGACGGCCCGGGCAGACCGGGAGTCCTGCGCGCTTATCGGAGGCATGCGTGGAGGGATAAACGAAAACGAATCTTCTTAGCGGCTGGGAACACGAGAGTTCTACAGTCGTCTGATAGGGCCGACCAAACTCTCAATTTCAGGATCTTCACTGAACCACGGTGTTAGTTACAATCGCCCGTGGTTGCGCCCCGGTTGCAGCGTTCGCTAGAAATGCAAGTGAGCCGTCGGCATTGATTTTGTAGGCACCCGTTAGGTTTGCTGACTGGCTGGTCACATAAAGAAAGTGGCCGCCCGCGTCGAGAGCCATGGAGCTCGCACTTGCAACGCCTGCAAAGGGCGAGTTTGGCAAAGCAAGCAACGTGCCAGAGGCTGCATCAATGTGGAATGCCGATATCGTCCCATCTCCTTGATTGGCGACGTAGAGGAAATTTCCACTACTATCGACGACCAATGCAATCGGATGCGACCCGGCCGGGAAAGTAGTGGTCGAGACGGGTACCAGGTTGTTGCTGCCAGGAAAAATCGAATAGGCGGAGACGTCATTCGAACCAAAATTTGCCGCGTACAGGAAGCTTCCTGATGGATCGATCGCAAGTGCGGTCGGATTCGTACCAGCAGTGAAGGGCTGCTTGACGGTGGGGTTCAGCGCACCTGTGTCGGCGTCAATATCGAAAGCCTGGATCTGATTACTGCTGAAGTTTGCAATGTAAACTGCTTGGCCATTGGGCTGTACAGCCGCAGCTACGGGATTTCCATTTAATTGAAATTGGCCGTTGACGGAGTTGGCTACGTTCGGCGCAAGAGAGCCGCTCGTGGGATCGATGTTGAAGACCATCAGATATCCGTTGTTCTCCGGAACGTAGAGCCAGCGTTGCGACGGATCTATTGCCAGAAACTCAGGAAATTCTCCTGGAGGTGAGAGCGACAACGATACGGGCGAAGCAAGGGACCCATCTGTCAGCACAAGATCTCGCGTTATTGAACTGCTCATCAAGTTCGCCGAATAGAGAAATCTGCCGAGCCAGTCGATCACCGCAGATGTAGGACCACTCACCGCAGCTGCGCCAGTTGTGGCAAGGGTATGCTGGGTTGGATCGATATTGAAGATTGAGATGGTCTGATCTGTGGCGTTGGCCACATAAGCGTGCGTAGACGCGAACACAAGAGGAGCTCCTCCCCCGGTGATCGTGATCCCGGTCAGGTCATCCAAAGCTGCCACCTGCGCGCTCTTGGTGAGTGCTCCACTATTAGGATCGATGTGATACGCCCACACGGCAGAATCGCCGCCACAGGAAACGTACAGATACTTTCCTGACGGATCTGGCGCCAGCGAGTCTGGATTGTTGCAAGTGCTCAAGGGTGAGCTCGTTGATGGAGAGAGTGCCCCGGTTGAGCTGTTGATAGAGAATTCCTGAATCGTCTGGTTAACCAAGTCGCCGGCATAGAGGTGTTTGCCGGTGAAATCCACGGCGACCGATTCCGCAATTGTTCCTGCTATCCCAAAAGGGGACGACGGCACTGGAGTGAGCGCTCCTGTCGTGGCAGAAACGCTATACGCGGAGATGAGAGTTGCTCCCACGAAAACATAATTTCCTGACGGATCGCATGCTATCGAAAGGGGATTCGCGCCCGTCGCCAGCGCGCCCCCAACAGCAGCGAGAGCCCCGGTATTCGCGTCGATACTATATGCGTTCACACTGTTTGCCAGCCGGTTGGCCACATACAGGAACTTTCCGCTCGGATGGACAATGAGAGCGCTCGGAGCTGATCCCGTAGGAAACGGCGAGCCGGCAACTGCGCTCAGTGCCCCTGAATTTTGATCAATCGAGAATGCGGAAACTGTATTGGACGACCCCGCGTTCGTAATGAAGAGGAGTCTTCCCGCGGGATCGATTGTGATTGCCGTCGCGCTATCTCCAGTGCTGAAGGGCCCTCCGGAAATGAAGTTCAGCGATCCATTGGCTTCGACAGCGAGAGCTGCAACCTGCTTAGATGCTCCCTCGAGCACATATACCCATGGCTTCGTAGGATGAGCCGCAACGCCCATTGGAAAGACTCCGCTGCCCAGAGCCTTATAGGCAATATTCCGCATTTTGGAAGTTAGCGGATCAACGGCCAGGATCGATAAGCCGTCAGAGTGGCGGCTGCTGGCGTATATAAATCGAGGCGTGGCTAAGTCAACGAAGGAGGCCGAAGCACTGACTGCGCCGATGCTCGCGGTTACTGTATCAATCCCGGTGGCCGTTGGCGTGATTACGCCCTTAGCATCGATGGTGGCGACGAAAGGCTTTCCGGAGGTCCATACAACAATGCCCGTGACGTCCTGCTGCGACGCATCGGTGAAGGTGCCCGTCGCAGTTGCCTGCTGAGTGATCCCAAGGAAGAGCGTTGCAGGAATTGTGACTGTCAGCGACACCAGCGCTGGCGCGGTCACGGTAAAGACTGTGCTCCCGCTAATCGTTCCGGAGGTTGCGGTGATAGTGCTCGTCCCTTGACCCTTACTGGTCGCGAGCCCGCTCGCGTCGATAGTAGCTACCGCAGTGCTCGTGGAGCTCCAAGTCACCGATGAAGAGAGATTCTCAGTGCTCCCGTCAGAGAATGTTCCGGTGGCCGTGAATTGCTGAGTCGTTCCCAACTGCACCGAGGGGTTAACCGGTGTCACAGTGATCGACACGATTTGTGGGGCGGCCGGCTGCTGATTAGGGCGAGCACTTCCGCCTCCGCAACTCGAAAACAGTACCGCGGTGAAAGGTATTAGCGAAAGAAGACACAATGGGAACCGGCTCATCACATCTCCGCTGAATCATCGATGATTGCCGTGCGTTGGGAAGCCTAGTGCCCACGGCAAGCACGGCTGATATTACCAGAATGGCACTTGGCGGATCGCAACTCTTAATGCTGGTCGTGCGTGCTGGCAAACATCCCAGGCCTTGTCCCGTCGGAGAACGCGTTCGATTTTGACCATTGGCCCCCAATCTGGTTGGCAGTTGTGGAGGAGAACGGGATGATGTTAAGAATCCGCGACCTGGAAGTGCAGCCCTCCTAGCAACGTAAATTCGCGCGTCACGCTACCCAGCAACATCTCATACATCGAGCCCGACCTCCAGGCCGAGGACGGAAGCTATTTGGGCCTCGTTGACTATGCGTATGGCCCCTATTATGACTTCCTTGCCAATTTCGACGCGGCGGGAAACATTAAGTGGAGCGTGGCCGGCTACTATCCTCCCAGCACTGCCACAGCAGGCGGCGGAGTGATCGCCCAGTCGTACCTCACCGGGCAGGTGACTACCTTTGACCAAAATGGAAACCAAACCGGGCTGCTTGCGAGCCTTCCAACTCAATCGTGGACGAGGAACGGATATCAATTTGGCTCTGTCAAGCAAGTTGCGTTTGTACCGTCTAACATAGCGACAAGCTTTTGGGCCTTCACAGGAGGAGATGCCTCCGCGAATGGTGTAGCCGTGAAGCACGAGTGGTTTCCATCGCTTGGACACTGCACGACTACGCCGGGTTGTATTGGATATCACGAAGCGATTTATAATGCATTGGATGATTTGAAGGCACGTCTTGCCGATCCAAGACTTTCCGCGTTGGCTCAAGCAAACATCTTCGATAAATTGGGAAATGATGCGAACGGCACTCCGTTAACGACACAGAGTTTTCTGCGATATTTGAATTCGAGGAACCCCCTCTTCTATGATGGTACACTG
>QIAU01000301.1:544-2923 GCA_003225055.1 Acidobacteriota bacterium | reverse complement strand
TCAATTTTACCCACTACCTGCGGTTCGGCTGGGATTACACGCCGAGCTCCAACTGGCTGAATACTTTCACCGTCGGATTCAACCGTCTCAGCAATTTAAGCAAGGCTGCCAGCGACAATGGCACAAACTGGCCGGCGCTGCTTGGGATTTCCAATGCCAGCGGTACCGTGTTCCCCCAGATCAGTTTCAACGGTAGCCCGGTTAGCATCGCCTATACGGGATTCAGCACGGAGAGCGACAATGGCCACATTCCCAACAGTCTGATCACTGCGGACAACGTCAGTTGGGTCAATGGCCGGCACTACTTCCATTTCGGTTCCGAGTGGAGGGCCTATCAATACTCGTTCATAGGCACCGCGGACACTTCGCCTAACTACGGATTCAACAATTTTCAGACCGCGTTCGCCCCCAACGACACAGCCACTGGCGATCCGTTCGCCAGCTTCCTGCTCGGACTTCCCAACCAGGAGCAAGTATCTATAACTTCGGTCAATCCTCGCCTGAACTCCAACTATTTCGCTGCGTACGTCCAGGACGATTTTAAGTTCCGCAGGGATTTGACCTTGAACCTAGGTTTTCGCTACGACGTGGATACCCCGCGCCATGAGGGTCATGATGCCCAGTCCGTCTTGGATCTCACAGTTCCTAACAACGGGACTGCCCCTCCTACTCCCAACCCCGTGCCCATTGTTCCCAGTGTGCCCGGTGCTTTGGTTTATGGCCACACTGCCACCGGCGCAAAAATTTACTACAAGGACTTCGGGCCACGCCTCGGCTTTGCCTTTGCCCCGGATGAATTGTTTGGCCGTTTTCGAAATTTGGTAATCCGCGGCGGCTATGCCATCTATTACGCTGCACTCTTCTACGACGATCTGCCCACGGGCACCATTCAGTTCAGCAGCGGCACGACCGTTCAACCTACCTTTACTTCCGGTAACAATTTCAGCCCTGTCCAGGCGCTCTCGGCCGGCTTCCCGACCTTCACGCCTCCCAAGAACAGCACCGACGCCGCTCTCCTCAATGCTCAAAACGTCGGTTACATGGCGAAGAGCTACGGGCGGCCGGCAATGACCCAGAATTGGAGCCTTGAAGTTCAGAAACAGCTGGCAACCGTATGGGTTACGTGGGCATCAAGGGCGACCACCTCCATACCAACATTGCCCAGGTCAACGCGCTCAATCCGGAATTCTATAGCTTGGGAAATGCATTGTCCGATTCCGTCACGAGTGCGTCGGGCCAGGCTACTCTTAATTCTCTCGGCGTGACCGTGCCGCCCTGGTTTGAGCCTCTCTACGGCCCCACGGGCGTTAACCCGGGCAATGATACCGTGGCTCAACTGCTCCGGCCCTTTCCGCAATATCTGGATATCGGCGGCAGCAACAATGGGAAGTGTTCCTGCCTCGTAAATCTCGGAACGTCCACCTACAACGCGTTTCAAGCTAAGCTGGAACGCCGATTCCGCAACGGATTGAATCTGCTCGCCTCCTATACCTATTCAAAGACGCTGACCAACGCAGATAGCGCCATCCCCGTGTTTTCCGGCTTCTCCTCGAACGAATTTGCCGCGCAGAATCCCTTCAACCCAAAGTCTCAAAAGGCCTTGAGCTATCAGGACACGCCGCATATGTTGGTGATTAGCTATCTCTATCAGCTTCCCGCGGGGCCGGGGAAGAAATACCTGAATCACGGAGTCGCCAGCAAAGTCTTAGGCGGATGGCAAGTCGGGGGAGTGCAACGCTACCAGAGCGGCACGCCAACAGTCCTGAACACTTATGTGCCCTCACCCCCCGGAACCGACGGAGCATTCCGCCTTAGCCTGGTTCCGGGCGCGCCGATATTGGCTCCGAACCATGGTTCCTTCAGCGCTAGCAACACAAACAGTGCCAATAGCGGGTGCACCGAAGACGCGAATGGAGTGTTCACTCCAAATTCCACGAACAACTTCTTCAATTGCGCTGCCTTCCTGGAACCTAATGCCTCGAACTTGGTTGCACAGCGTGGATACGTTTACGGAAACGCTCCTCTCGTTCTTGGCAACGTCCGCAGCCAGCACTACTTCAATGAGGATTTCGCGATCCAGAAACGAACGCCTTTTTACGAAAACCAAGCGATTATCTTCAAGGCTGATATACCGAACGCCTTCAACCGGCACGTTTTCGGAACCTTGGATGGATGGCCAGGGGACGGCAACTTTGGAGCTCCCAAAAGCCTTGGCGTTGTCAGCCCGACACGGCAAATTCAGTTTACTTTGCGTTATGAATTCTGAAGTTTCGCTGCAATTGCAGCCCCGGATCCTCCTGCTACCCCGTAGCAGGAGGATTTTTCTTGCAGACAACTATTGCCGGAAGACGTTTTAGTTGGGTGTAAAATTGCCGGGTG
>QIAU01000301.1:0-409 GCA_003225055.1 Acidobacteriota bacterium | reverse complement strand
GCACAAACACCCGTGCCGGCCGGTGTCATGCAAGAATTCCAACAGGCATCCGAATCCATGCGGCTAGGGAATCTCGACCAAGCGGGGGACGGTTTTGCCGCCATCGTCAAGCAAGCACCGAACTTTGCGGAAGCATTTTTGAACCTCGGCCTGGTTCGGGAAGAACAAGGCCGCCATGAAGAGGCGATTGCGGATTTCCAGAAAGCGTTGCAACTCAAGCCCAGGCTGCGCGGAGCAAATCTTTTTTGGGGGATCGCGGAATATCGAACCAACAAGTTGGATGCTTCAGTGGCTGCCTTGCGCAAGGAAACCTCCATCAGTCCAAAAGATGCCAACGCGTGGATGTGGCTGGGAATCGTTGCACTGGAAAAAGGAGATGGAGATGAAGCCGTCCATGCGCTCGACCAAG
>QIAU01000148.1 GCA_003225055.1 Acidobacteriota bacterium | reverse complement strand
AATCTTCTTGTGCTACCTTGCGCGTTATAACGTCAACGGTAATCCGCTGCTAGGTTTCGCAGCTCTCCCCTAAGACGTGCTGGAGCAGCGGACAGAGTGGTCAGGCCCCTTGTAGGTGTTTCGAGGAAGGGCAAATGTTGCAAACACGGCACTGGCCAATCGATCTGATCTGCTCCATGGTGATGATGTTGTTCCTCCTGGGTCTGGCCGGTTACGCGCTGGTGCAGCATTTCCTCGATTGACGCTTCGCGTTGCTTGGTGGGGAGCAACTCCTCTCTATTCCCATCCCTATGCTAAGCTCGCCTCTTAGCGGACAAAGGGCGGAGGTTAGTTGTCGAATCCCAAGACAATCGGGACGGTGTTTGGGCTGTTGGGCATGCTGTCTTTCAGCCTCACATTGCCGGCCACGCGTGCTGCCGTTCTCTACCTCGATCCTGCGGTCGTTGCTTTCGGACGACCGCTGCTGGCAGGATTGCTGGCTGCGATTCTCCTGCTCGTCACCGGCCAGCACACGTTTCCGAGTCGTTACTGGAAGAACTTCGCGCTGCTGATTCTCGGCGCTGGAATCGGCGTGCCGCTGACCTTCGCCTGGGGAATGCACAGCTTGCCTTCCGCGCACGGCGCAATCACTCTCGCTCTTCTGCCTTTGGGAACAGCGCTGGTGGCGACATTGCGCGCCGGAGAACGCCTGTCGCCACGGTTCTGGGCCGCGAGCATCGTGGGAAGCGCCGCAGTGCTGGCGTTTGCCGAGTTCAAGGGCGCGGGACACATTCAACTCGCCGACCTCATCCTGCTGCTTTCGGTAGCGGCGTCTGCCTTGGGCTATGCCGAAGGAGCACGATTGACGCGCGTCATGCCCGGTTGGCAAGTGATGAGTTGGGCGCTGGCGATAGCCGCGCCGTTGCACGTGATTCCCTTCCTGCTGGCGGTGCGAGCTCACGGCCTCTCGGCGCCGGCAAGCGCGTGGTGCGGATTCATCTACATCGCCCTGGTCAGCCAGTGGACCGGCATGTTCGCCTGGTTGCGCGGCCTCTCGACGGGCGGCATCGCTCGCATCGGACAGCTACAGCTGGCTCAGCCCTTCTGCACGCTTCTGTTCTCGTCTTTGCTGTTGCGGGAATCGATTACGCCTGCCATGCTGATCGCGGCCGCGATCGTTGTGGGCGCGGTCGCGGTAGGCAGAAACGCCAACATCGAAACCCGGCAGAAATCCCGGCTGGAAAATTCCGACGAGTTGGAACCAGAAACCTAGCGAGGTGAATTGTGGCCAAAGCAAAAACCCAGACGGCTGATCCGCCGTATGCGAAAGTTGGACGTCCGCAGGTTCCGCCCCAGGTGCGGCTTAAAGAAAGACAACAACTATCTTCCCTGGAGCCAGGCGGAGGAACGTTTGACGAAGTCGCGCAATTACTGGATCTAGACGGCCTGACGGACGGCCGCATTCGATTCCGCTGTGGGGCTTCTGGCTCGAGGGCGCATTGTACTTCGGCACAGCACGCTCGTCGCGGCTGGCGCGCAACCTTGCGCGCCAGCCCGTGGTGTCGGTGCACCCTGGAATCGGGAGACGATGTGGTGATTCTTGAGGGCGAGGCAGTCGAGGTTAGCGACCAGTCAACGCTCAAGAAGCTCGATGCGGCCTCGCGCGCCAACTACAAAATGCCGCTCATGCTGGTGCCGGGAAGCGTGCTCTAGTGCGTGCGACCGAAGATCGCGCTGGCGTGGACAGAAAAAAAATCTTTTCCAATGCGACGCGCTGGGAATTCAGCCCAAGTTGATGTTGCTTTGTGGGAACGGATCTTTGAACCGTCCAGGCGGGTCTGAGACCCGCCTCCACAAACCCCACATAGCCACATAGAAGCCACATAGCTGCTGGTTTGACTTTGCCCAACTTTCGGAGTAGCTTTCCGCTGTCGGGCATAGTCCACATCCAAAACTCTTCCCATCTGACCGACGTTTAAATCTTAAGGAGGTTTGATGCAAAGACTCACCAGCTTCATGTTGGGCCTGTTCCTCCTGCTAGGAGGACTGGCCGTTGCTTTAGCGCAAGACAAAACCGAGGGTCTCAGTCAGCCGCCGAAAGTCCTGGTCATCGCCCGCGAGTTCGTGAAGCCGGGCAAGGCGGGCATGATCCACCACAGATCCGAAACCGCCTTCGTGCAGGCGTTTGCCACGGCCAAGTGGCCGACGCATTACCTGGCTATCAATTCGATGTCCGGCAAGCCGCGTTCCCTGTTCCTCACCGGCTACGATTCTTTCGAGGCAATGGAAAAAGACAATAAGGCGGCAGAAAAAAATGCCGGCCTTTCTGCGGCGCTCGATCGTGCCTCGCTCAATGATGGTGAACTGTTGAGCGACTTCGATCAAGGCGTATTCGTCTATCGCGAGGATCTGAGCCTGAACCCGGCCGCAGATCTTCCGCACATGCGCTACTTCGAACTATCCGCCTTCCGCGTGAAACCGGGACACGAGAAGGACTTCGAGGAGCTGGCCAAGATCTACATCAACGCCTACTCGAAGGTCCCAGACACACACTGGGCCACATACGAAGTCGCATACGGTTCACTGGGCAACACCGTCATAGTGTTCTCGCCCTTGAAGACGGCGTCGGAGATTGACCACAACTTCGTCCAGGGCAAGCAGATTGAAGAAACGATGGGCGAAGACACGATGAAGAGGGCTCACGAATTGTCGGCAGCGTGCCTGGAGTCGACGCAAACTAACCTGTTTAGTTTTGAGCCCAAGATGAGCTATGTGCCGAGCGAGTGGGCAAAAGCTGATCCGACCTTCTGGGGTCAGAAGACGGTGATGGCCGCTGTTCCCAAGAAAGCGGCCGAAACGGCCAAAAAACAGTAGGCCGAAGTTGTTGTGCGGCGCGGACACTGCTGTCCGCGCTTTTTTCGTGTGCTGGAAGGCTCCCGCTAGTTCTTGTCTTCCCCCTCAGCCTGCTTGTCGTCCTGGGGTTCGGAGTTGCGCGCGCGGGCCTTCACGCCGCTCCAGTTGCGGGTGATGACCTCGCAGGCATCCTTCACCGCGTTGCCCAAGGTGCGAGTGGACTTGCTCATGACGGCGTCGCCATCGCGGTTGAACACCACCACCTTGTTGTCGCGCAAAAACAGATCTTTGCCGCCCTCGTGATCGAGCAGAACTATGTAGTCGGCTTTCTCCTTATTGTTATTGATCGTCACCCGCGGGCAGCGCTGGTTAAAAGTCTTAATGATTTCTGCGGTCTGCGGGCGGTCGCCACCGCCGCCGCCACCGCCGAAGCCGCCCGCGGTTCCGCCACTTCCGGCTTTCACTTCCCAGGACCTACTGCCGCTGACGTAGACGCGCGGGTTATCCCCGGCAAAGCTAGGGGACAGAACCGCCAAAACCAAGCAACTCAGAAAGAGAAACCTCATGGAACCGCCCCCCGTGCACGGGCCTCAGCGGCCTCTACTCTGCTTGGAACCCGGACCAGAGTGAATGGTTGCCCTTGTCGGAATTGTTGATTTTTGATTGCTGGCTGTTGATTTAAGAAAAGCCGCCACGGAATGGCACGGATGATTGTCGATACCCAGGGACAGCCATACGACATCCGGGTAGCACGCTCGATCGGCAAGGGACTCGACTAAAAGGCTGTTGAGGCCGTCCGCCAGTGGAGATTCGAACCTGCCAGATTCAACGGGCACCGGTGTCCGTACAGATCAACGCCGAAGTCAGTTTTCGGCTGTATCGAAAAATCACACACTGGGCTCGATTTATGGAAAAGCCGGCCACGGATTTGCAGGGATAAACCCGGATCATGACCCGTGAGATCCGTGGCTACGTCTTTCGTCAAGCCGATATCCGCCTCCCCTCCAAGTGGAGCTTGGACGGGCCACCCTCGCAACTAAGAACAAAGACGCGGACAGAGCCTGCCCTGAGCGAGCCGAAAGGAGCGTACGCGCCACCGGAGAAAGCGCCGCGGGCGAGGGCGCCTGCTCCATCACAGCGAGTTTACGAAGTCGAGAACCGCCTGCTGATCGGCGGCGGACAGATGCTTGAAGTGCTTAGCCGCCTCACGGCCTTCCTTGCGATGCCTCAAAATGGCGTCTCGCAGGGTGATTGATTGTCCGTCGTGCATCATGCGATTGCGGAAGCGGATGCCCCATAACGGCGCGGTGCGCAGCTTGTTCTGGGCTTTTTGGAAGTGTTGGGGCGAAAAGCTCTTCCACTGGATCTGATACATTCTCACCCCGTAATGTTCGATCATAGGGACAACCATCCCGTCACCTGTCCCGACGTTGTGCAGCAAAAAATCGGAATACGGATAGAAAGTCTTCCCTCCCAGGGCGTCAGAAATGGTGTACGTGCCTCCGTTGATCTTGGCGCCTGCTGCGGCTGTGGTCAGGGTGCGCACGTGGCAGGTGACACAGCCAATCTTGTCAAACAGCTGAGAGCCCTTTTTGGCTTGCGGAGTGTCGGCCAGCGTGGCGTCGCGGGCGGGAGCCTTGGAGGCACGGACGAAGCGGGCGAAGTGGTCGACGTCGTCCAAGCCGTCAGTACCGGGTTGATTGTTAGGCTCGGGAGCCGTGTTGCACAGCTTGGTCACTTCATCGGGAAAAAGGCGGCTGGTGATGCCCATTTCGTTTACGTAGGCGTCTCCGGAGAATGACAGGAGGCTGGCGTGCTGGTCCTTCCAGCCGAAGCGTCCGATGCCGGTTTGTCCAGGAGCCTCGACGATGGGCACATAAATCGCCTGTCCGCAGATTTTGTGGTGGGATTCCTCGCATTGTTTCTTGGAGAGGTCCAACAGCGTTTGGTCGGCGACTGCCTCGACGAAGCCGTCTCCCAGGAGACCAACGGACATACGATTGGTTCGGATGTTCTCGCTGTCAGGCACATGCTCCTGGATTTCCATGTCGGGGAAGGCTGCGCTAGGGCAGATCGAGCGATCATTCACCAGGGTGCGGCCTTTGATGATCTCTGTGCCGTGCGCGATGGGGATTTCCGGATTGTGAAAAATGTGATCGTGCCCCTGATGGCCGACGCGCAGTTCGGAAACCTGGCTGGTTCCGCCGGACGTCGGGTTCTGGTGACACTCGCGGCAGGATTGAGCGTTGTAGAGAGGCCCAAGGCCGTCGTCGACACCCTCCGTCTCGTCGAATTTCGCCTGATCCGCCTGGTGGGCAGCATCGTCCACCATGCCGTTGCTTTTGTTGTCGAATCCGGTGGGCGCCTCCGGGTCCGGGGAAGTGGTAGAAACAAGGGCAACACTGAGAAACAACACGACTACCAGGAGCTTCATGAAGGCTTCCTCTCCGGCAAAGGGCGCATGACGTAAATATCATTTGAGCGTGGCCGCCGACAAGTGCTTAGCCAGCGTCGCGAGGTTCAAAAAAAAGGGCTGGCGGAAGCTGTGGAAAACAGAGGTGGGACATGCAATAAATCATCGTTTTACGTGAATTTAATATTATTGCTTGTCATTGTCCTCGACCAGCGGCGGATTCGGCGTAAGGGTTGGCTTTGGTTGGCTTAATGCCCGGTTTATGCGCACCAGCCGTGCTCCTGCGAGGTTTTTCATGCGCCGTCGCGAACGGAGAGTACAGCTCTTCCAAAAGGACTGCGCGTAGCTTCGCGACGTATTGCTCGCGCAATCACAGTGTCCGAGGCGCATTAATCTGAGTAAGTCTCCGCGCGATTTTGAACCCGCCCGCGACTGAATACAGACCCCGCGCCCGGGAGGTAATGATCCGTGAATACCAGCACATCCATTGATTTCGGCGAATTGTACAGAAGGGGGGTTCGCCGAGAGCGCTCCCAAGAGAAAGCTCGTGCTGCTGCATGAGGTGCAGAAAGCTATCTGTGACTGGCTAGCGGGCGCCTACCGGAAAGACAACGAACACGGAGTTGGAACGCAAGCCGCAGCAGGCGGCCTCCTGATGGCCCGTGGCTGTTCTGAAGCGAAGTGAGGATCGATTTCAGGGGCATAGTCTGACTTATGCGAATCGAAAGCGGACCCTACAATGGTCGTGAACAGCCCCACGTGAGTTCCTAACCGCCACCCCTCGGTGCCCTTCCCGTACACGATCATCCGCCGGGCAACGGATCGGATGCTGATGATAGAAGGCTCCGCGGGCACGGAGAGAGACGCCGGCGAGGTGGTGAAGCGTTGCCTCGATAGATTTCAAGAGCAACTGAAGCGGAACCTGTAGAGATCCTGGAGAGAGGCGATCGGGTCCGAGTCATGTGAGGCACAGCACGCCCTCACTGCCCTCAACCGAAGGGGCCGTAACTGGGGCAGTCCAGGCTTTCATCCCGTAAATTTTTCCTGGGCTGCTCGGTGATCAAGCTTAAGGGCAACACTCATCCCTCGGCGTAGAGCCTGCTGAATAAGAAGAGCCAATGAAACAGCAGGTTCTTCGCTTCGCTCCCCATGACAATTGCCTGGAAACGAAAACGCACTCTCGCGGGCGAGGGCGCCTGCGCCCGCAAGAAACCCTGGCCACAGGGCTGGGCGTAGAAGTCGCATTTTATCACGCATATGACTAGATTGTTTCTTGGATGGGTGCGCGGACATAATCGCGGTGTCATGCGATCCAACTTCGAATTATCTGAGCTGTCGTCTAGCAATCTTCCCGAAGCCGTACCCTACGCCATCGTCACTCCTCCCGATTACAGAGCGTCGGTTCCGTTTCCCCTCTGTCTCGTGCTGATGGGCGGAGGCGGCAGCCGCCAGAGCCTGATCGATTGCCAGCCGTTGCTCGACGCCTGGTGGTCGGAGGGCTCGCTTGCTCCCATGGTCTTGGCCACACCCAGCGCGGGCATGAGTTACTACGTCGAAGATCCGGAACAGGGTGTGAGATGGGAATCGTTCCTCATGGAAGACTTCATCCCGCACCTACGCAAGGCATGCAATGTGGGAGACGATCGAGACGCGACTGCGATCACGGGAATGTCAATGGGCGGCTATGGAGCGCTGAAAATTGCCTTCGCGCATCCCCAGCAGTTCGCGGCGGTCGCGGTCATGAATCCCATGCTCGAACCGGGATGCGCCGATTCGGAAATTGGCGCACGCAACCGGCTGCATCACAGCTCGGGCGGTCCGGCGCGGCTTATCGGGCCGGGGCGCGATCCCCTGCTGTTTGCCGCCAACAATCCGGCGAACCGGGCGCAAGCGAACGCAGGCCGCATTCTGGAATCTGGTCTGCCGATTTACCTTGAGGTCGGCGACAACGACTTCGTCAATGCGCACGATGGAACTGAGTTCTTGCATCGGGTGCTGTGGGATCTGGATATTTCGCACGAGTATCGGCTGGTGCGCGGCGGGGATCATGGAGGGCCGTGGTTTCGTCCGCGCCTGCGTGCCATGTTTGCATGGCTGAGCGCTGTGCTGACAGCGACGGGCGAACCGAGTGATGAGGAGCGTACCTTCCGCGCGGTTAAAGAGCAGTTGCGCTCGGTGCGGGAGAAAGCCACGGCGGTGGATCCTACTACTGGTCGAAGATTCGGAGTGCTGCCGAGAGAATCGCTGGGGATGTAGAGTGGGCGCGGACAAGAGTGTCCGCGCCACACGGGAAAACTCTTACAGCGAGCTCATGTTGGCCAGGAATTCTCCGTTCGACTTGGTCTTGCTCAGCTTGTCGATCAGGAGCTCCATGGCTTCTACCGGGGATAGCGGGTTCAGAACTTTCCTGAGTACCCAGATTCGCTGCAGGTCATCTTTCGGGATGATCAGCTCTTCCTTGCGGGTGCCCGAGCGCTGGATGTCGATGGCCGGGAAGACTCGCTTGTCGGAGAGCTTGCGGTCCAGGATGACTTCGCAGTTGCCGGTGCCTTTGAACTCTTCAAAGATCACGTCGTCCATGCGCGAACCGGTATCAATCAGGGCGGTGGCGATGATGGTCAGCGAGCCGCCTTCTTCTATGTTGCGGGCCGCTCCGAAGAAACGCTTCGGACGCTGGAGGGCGTTGGAGTCTACGCCGCCGGAGAGCACCTTTCCGGAGGGCGGAACGATGGTGTTGTAGGCGCGGGCGAGTCGCGTGATGGAGTCGAGCAGGATTACGACGTCGCGCTTGTGCTCGACCAGGCGCTTGGCCTTCTCAATCACCATTTCGGCTACCTGCACGTGGCGAGCGGCGGGCTCGTCGAAGGTCGAGGAGATGACTTCGCCTTTGACCGACCGCTGCATGTCCGTCACTTCTTCCGGACGCTCGTCAATCAGCAGCACGATGAGCACAATCTCGGGATGGTTGGTGGTAATCGAGTTGGCGATATTCTGCAGGATCATGGTCTTGCCGGCGCGGGGCGGCGAGACGATCAGGCCGCGCTGGCCCTTTCCGAGCGGCGTCAGCAGGTCCATAACGCGGGCGCCGACATTCTCGCGCGCAGTTTCCAGCTTGATGCGCTCCTGCGGATAAAGCGGCGTCAGGTTGTCGAATAGAATCTTGTTGCGCGCCTCTTCCGGCGACTCGAAGTTCACCGCTTCGATCTTGACCAGCGCGAAGTACTTCTCGCCCTCGTGGGGGGGACGGACCTGACCACTGATAGTGTCGCCGGTCTTGAGGTCGAACTTGCGGATCTGCGACGGTGAGACGTAGATATCGTCCGGGCCGGGGAGGTAGTTGTAGTCGGGCGAGCGCAGAAAGCCGTAGCCGTCGGGCAGGATTTCGAGCACGCCCTCGGCAAAGATGTGGCCTTCTTTTTCGCTTTGCGCCTGCAGGATCTTGAAGATCAGGTCCTGCTTGCGCAAGCCGCTCGCGCCCGGCAGATCCAGAGTTCGGGCGATCTTAGTTAATTCCGTGATGTTCTTTTCTTTGAGTTCAGCTATGGTCATGGTCACCTACTGGAGATTTTCAAGGGGGGTCGCTAAAAGGAAGATTTCACTACACCGCGCGGGCACGCGGCGGGGCTGAGTTCAGGCAGCCCGCCGCTGCGCCTCAGAAACATTCTCCGGCTCGGAAAGAACTGCTTGCCGTTCCGAGTCTGCAATCCGATCCAGGACTTCGTTCATGGTCTCCTGGATACGGGTATTGGGTTTATGGAATTTCCGCGTAGCCTTCGACGCAAGCTGGCAGAGCATATATCGGTTACGCAGGGTCTGTAAAGCGTCAAAAACGCGATCAGAGCGCATGATGTTAGCTTCTCCTAAATTTCAAGAGTCGGCCGGACTCACCCTGCCAGCCCTCGGGCGGTAAAGGTGCGGTCCCCAAGGACAGGCTCTTTATTTATTAGATGGGCTTTGTACGGGACAGTTACTTACATCCGTAATGATGCTCCGCCGTCTCCGAAAGTTGCTCAATTTTCTGGATTTGGCCCGTTGTGAACGGAGGTTCGTTTCCTGACGGCCAACTGAACGGGTACTCCCGAGTACGATTTAGCTTAGCGAACGCTGAGCGAAGGGTCAAGGGAAAAATTCGAGCCCTCTTTCCGGGTTGAGAACCTAGGCCAGCGGCTAACCCGGTTAACCGGATTCCATTGACATTGCGGGCCTTAAGGGTATAGAAGCGGCTCACCACGTGAGGAGCGCCATGAGAAGGATAAGCCTGGCGGTAGGGTTTTCCCTGCTGATCAGCATGTCCATTCTCGCCCAGGAAAGCACCCCGAAAAGCGACCAGTACAAGATGACAGCCAACAAGCGAATCCCACCGCCTTGGAAAATGACGGATGGTCTCGAGATAGCCAAGTTGCCGCGCGTCAGCGACAAGGAACCAGAGTTCGCCATCGTGCGGCTGAGCGATACCGAGTACAAGAAGTTCCGGGAAAGTCCAAAAGACTGGGTGAATGGCCACCACATCCTTCAAATTTAACGTAAGGGAGATGAAAGCTTACGGGACCGCCAAGCCGGAGAAGGACCCGCCGCCAGAAGAGACTTACTGGTGCGTGCTCATCAGTCATTGGCCGGGCAGCACCGCGGTGTATACCACCTACTCTGCTACGGAGCCGTCCTAGGGGAGCATCCAGAAACAGGGGTTTCGGCGAATTCTCGGGCCATAAGTCGTTTGTTTCCGTCGCACGAATTTCACAAATGGGCCTTTCTGGATGGGCCTCTAGACGGGTCAGAGATCAATGCGGTGCATGAGTTTTTGAAAACGTTCATCGGAGCGCAGCGGGTCGAAGGCCGGATCGAATTTGATCCAAGCGAGGTAAAGATCTCGTTCCGGAGTATGCTTTCTCGAGCCAGCGGAATGCTTCTTCCTTTTCTCCTAATGCGGTATACAGGGTCGCGAAAAAATAAGGGGGATGTAGGATCGGGTGGATTGATCCTGTTCACGAATTACTTAGCGAGAGAGGGCCTGCCCGATCATAGTAAGGTGTCAATGCCGATTGCTGGCATGTTACTACCTTGACGCTCAGAGCGAAAAGACAATGCTGAGGCGCGCCACTTGAAAATACGTGCTCCACGGTTCTGTAACGTCACCAGGATGCGCGTGACCAGGGTGCCATTGAGCTTAAAATTTCACCTAACTGAGGCCAGCGGTCATCCGAGGTATTCTTGCAAGCAGCGGCGAGCCGAGTCTGTGACAATAGGCAGATATCGCGCGGAGCATACTCAGGTCGCAGCAAGCATGTCTTAAAGCAGCATCGGCAGGGTCGGGATCCTTCGACTCGCGAAGAGCTTCCGCGAGCGAAAGCTTTCGGCTCCGTCAGGATGACGCAAACAAACGGCTAAGCAATTTCGGGGCAACCGATGACCGAGACATTTGAGTCGGGCATCAAGCTTGAACGCGGGCCGTCCGACGCGGGGGTATCCCTGGTATCCCTGCCGGGCCAGGCGATGGGGTGGTACTTTGAGTTCTTTTTCCTGTCCGGTTTTTGCAGCATTCTGTACGAACTAGTTTGGCTCCGCGCGCTTTCACCTCCTATGCCATTGGATGGGCGTCCCTGGTGCTGGGGTTCACCACCAGGAGCTTTGACAGGTATCTCCCTAGACGCAATCTGCTGCGCGACTGTACGGCAACGGTCATTGCCTATGGTCAGGGCAGGCACAAAAGCTTGCTGGTCAATGGTGTTGGGATGACGGTACTCACCCCGATTACCAAGATGATGTCGGCCGTGTCGCTGGCGTTCCTGGACCACGCGCCGCAGAATGCGCTGGTCATGTGCTTCAGCATGGGGACAACGCATCGCTCCATGATGTCGTGGGGAATCTCCTCGACCCCGGTGGAACTGGTGCCCAGCGTTCCGCGATTCTTCTGGTATTTCCATGCTGACGCCGCCCAGGTCCTGGCGTCACCAGGTTCGCACGTGCTCATTGACCACGGGCGCCGTTTCCTGACGCCAACAACCGAGCAGTTCGATGGGATCGCTCCCGACCCGCCCCTCCTCCGGAAGCAGGCGCTTCAAGCCTGCTTTATTCGAAGGAGTTCTATTCGCTTGCCAGGCTGGCATCAAGGCCGCAGACGGTTGTGCTGAGAGTCTGGTGAAGCGTGAGGGGACGGGGGAATGGGGCCGGCCGTCTGGCAGATACGGGAGGGACGGGCAACCAGGCCTGCCCACCCCACCCTCACCACAACCCTGCGCGACAGAACCGAGGGTGACCCTGCTGACGTCGCCCGGTGATCTGGAGGAAAAGTGCGTGGCGAAGAGCGCGTGGCAAGTTACAAAGTCAGAACCTTTGCGAGCTTATTGTTGTCTTGCCGTTATGGTATCTACTAGGATTCGAATATATCCAGCGCCACTGCCCCTTCACCGCAATGCTTGGGTACGGTGTAACCCATGGCTAACGACCCGAAGCACAACCCGCAGCGAAGTCCCAGCCACCTGGAACAGGAGGAATCGAAGCTGTGGCGAGTCGTGCTTCTGTTTGTCGTGTTGCTCGCCACGGCCCTGGCCGCGTTGAGTTGGGAACGCTTCCAGAACCTGCCTTATCGGCTGAGCGCAATTCCCGTTGTCCTGCTTCTCATCGCGATCCTGTTCGCCGCCTACGCTTATGGACGACGGCGCGAGGTTTCCGAGCTGAAAGTTCTGCTGCATGGGCTGCAGGACCGGGTAGGGGCAGTTCCCTCAGAAGAACAACTTGATCAGCTCAGCCAGGTTATCCGGCGGTCACAGCGCAGTTTCAAGGAATTGATCGATAGCTTTGATGACGTGGCCTTTGCCATGTCGCTGGAAGGCATCCTGCGCACCGTAAACCGGCGCATGGCGGACGCGCTGGGGCTCACCTACGGTGAAATCGTGGGACACCGGCTCGACGAGTTCATCGAGGAGCCGCAACGAGGCTTTGTCGAAGCAGGGTTGGGGCGCTTCATCGAGAAGAGGCGTTGGTCCGGTTTGACGCGGGTAAAAGTGAAGAAGACGGGCCGGATTCTTTATTTTGATTGCGTGCTCAATGCCATCTTGAAAGATGACGAAGTAGTTGGCATAAGCGGATTGGCACGGGATGTCACCGAAGCTCGGCAAAAAGAGACTCGCTTCACGGAACTGTTTGAAACCCTGCAGGAAGGCGTTTACTTCAGTACTCCGGAGGGAAAGCTGCTGGACGCCAATCCTGCCCTGGTTCACATGCTTGGTTATGAGAGCAAGGACGGCCTGTTGGACACCGACGTGACCGGTCTGAATTTTGATACCGGACAACCGCCGGTGCTGGGCCGTGATCCGGATGAAGGCGGCGGCGTGCGTACCCGGGAAATCACCCTGCGCCGCAAGGACGGTAAGCCCGTCGTGTGCCTGGATAGCTCGCGGGCAGTCTGGGATCCTACGGGAAAGGTGATTCGCTACCAGGGGACGCTGGTGGACGTCAGCGAGCAGCGGCAGATGGAAAGGCAGTTGCGCCAGCAAGAAGAGTTCCAACGCCATCTGCTGGAAAGCTTCCCTGACCTGATCCTGGTGATCGATCCCGAGGAGCGATATACGTTCGCCAGTTCGCGAATCCGCGACACCTGGGGATACGACGCCGACATGTTGAAGGGCAAGAAGGTCGGCGAAGTCGAGGAGCAGTCACCAGAATTCCTGGAATTGTGTCGCGACGTGCTTTCCGGGAAGCGGGTGTTCGGGTTTTGCGAATACCCGTTTAAACACCGTGGCGGCAATTGGCGGACCATGCGCGCGTCGGCCAGCCCACTGTTTGACGCTGAAAACCACGTTCGGGGCGTGGTCGTGTCGGTTCGCGACATCACCGTCGAGAAGAAAATGGAGCAACAGATTATCCAGACCGAGCGGCTGGCTGCGATGGGGCAAATGATCGGGGGCTTTGCTCATGAACTCAATAATCCTCTGACGAGTATTCTGGGACTAAGCGAAATGCTGCAGGAAACGGAAGTCAGAGAGCAATCGCGCAAGCACTTGGCCATGATGCACGGGCAGGCGAAACGCGCGGCTGAAATCGTGCAGAACCTGATGTACTTCTCGCGGCCGCCAGCGCCGGGCAAAAGCAAAGTTAATATCGCGGAACTTGTCCAGCGCACCTTACATCTTCACGCTTACTCGCTGCGCAAGAACAACATAAGCGTGGATTACTTGCCCGACGCTTCTCTGCCCCTGGTGATCGGCGATCCCAACCAGCTGATGCAGGTCTTCCTCAATCTCATCCTCAATGCGGAGCAGGCGATTCGCGAAGTTCGGGAAAGGGGGACACTGCGGATTCGCCTTGGGCGGGCCGACAAGGCCGTCTCGGCTAGCTTTCAGGACGACGGGCCTGGGATTCCGTCCGAGAATTTGCCTAACATCTTCGATCCGTTTTACACGACCAAGCGGCCCGGGCGAGGGACAGGATTGGGATTGAGCATCTGTAAGGCAGTGCTGAAGGAACACGGCGGGAACGTCGAAGCAACGTCCGCCCCGGGCGGCGGATCGGTGTTCACGGTCACGCTGCCCATCGAGGCCGGGTCGCAGGCAACCGGCTAAGTGGCCAGTGGTTGGTGGCCGTGGTTAGTAAGACGAGCGCTGGCCAGCAAAGAGGAATCCGTGACCCCAAGCTCTTTACTTTAAATGAAGCTTCTGAGCGCGCCAGCCGATAACTTCTGCAGTAAAGATCGAGCCGTCTTTGTCAACGGCGATTTGGTGAGGATCAAAGTGTGGCCCCTGCCCGCGTTCCGGACCACGCAGAATGCCAACCACTTTCCCGTCGCGGTCGATCTTCAGAATGCGGGCAGCGATGGCATCGCACATGAATAGGAAGTGATCGGGCGTAGTGACGAGACCGAAGGGATGGCCGAGCCGCCATTCCCGCAAAAAGCGGCCATTCGTGTCGAAGATCTGAATGCGGGTATTCTCACGGTCGCCGACATAGACCAGGTCGCCGTCAATTGCGATGGCATGCGGGGTATCAAACTGCCCGTGTCCGGTGCCCTTCATACCCCATCCCATTAGCGGATTGCCGTACTTATCGAACTTAAGGACCCGTGAGTTGCCGTAGCCGTCGCTCACGTAGATGTTGCCATCGCGGTCGAAGGCAACGTCCGTGGGCTGATTGAAATGGAGCACATCGTCACCGGCTATGCGCATGCGGCCGAGCGCCAGCAGTACCCGGCCTTCCGGGCTCAATTTCAGGACTACATGCGAGCCCACGTCGGTAGTCCAGATATTGTCCTCGGAATCCACTCGCACCATGTGAGCCGAGACGAACAGGTCGTCGGCAAGGCTGTGGATGAATTTGCCCGAAGGATCAAATTCCATCAGCGGGTGCTTGCCGCGATGAAAGACATAGATGTTCCCTTGGAGTTTACGGCGACTCCGGCGGGCTCGACAAAATGCTCGTCGGGAGGAAGCTGGAAGAAGTTCGGGACTAGCTCGTAATTGAGGCGGGGAGCGGCGGGTACGGCTGGAGCTTGCGCTGTTCCCAGACGGCACGAGAGCAGAATGACCAAGAAGAGGATGCTCCAGGATGCGAGACTCCGGTTCATCAGCACCTCAGGGAAAGTTTCTCCGACTCGAAACCACGGTCGATATGGCTCTTCTGTTGTAATCGGTACTCTGAAATCGAGCCGGCGGTTCCGAGACCCGCCTCCACACCAGCTTGTCCACACCAGACCCGCCTCTGCCCAGGACTTTTAGGAACAGCCGAGCTGCCGGCGAGACGCGGGCGTACCCTACCGCTCTACTGCCATGGCTACCGCGTTGCCTCCACCGAGGCAGAGGGCGGCGATGCCGCGGTGAACATCGCGGCGGATCATTTCGTAAATAAGCGCTACCAGAATGCGCGCGCCACTGGCACCGATGGGATGGCCGATCGCGACCGCTCCTCCGTTCACATTCACTTTGCTCGGATCGAGACCGAGTTCGCGCATCACAGCCAAAGCTTGCACTGAGAAGGCTTCGTTCAACTCGTAGAGATCGACTTCATCTTTCTTCCAACCGGTCTTCTCCCAGATTTTGCGGACGGCCCCGACGGGAGCCATCATCACCCACTTGGGATCAATTCCGCTGGTGGCCTGCGCGACGACGCGGACCATCGACTTGGCGTCGAGTTGCTTGGCCAACACGGCGCTGGTAAGCACCACGGCGGCGGCGCCGTCGTTCACTCCGGGAGCATTGGCGGCAGTAACCGTGCCATCCTTCTTGAAGGCTGGTTTCAGCGAGCGGAGAACCTCGATCGTAGTGTCCTCACGCGGAGACTCGTCCTTATCGAAAATCACCGGCGCGGCACCTTTTTTCTTGGGGGGGATCTCGACTGGAACAATCTGCGATTTCAGCCGACACTCTTTGATCGCCGCGACCGCCTTGCGATGGGAGTGCAAGGCGAATTCATCCTGCTCTTCGCGGGTGATGCCGTACTTCTCGGCCACGTTCTCTCCCGTGATACCCATGTGGTAATCGTTGTAAACGTCCCAGAGGCCGTCATGCACCATGGAGTCGATCAGTTGGCCATTGCCGAGACGGTAGCCGTTGCGTGCTTGGGGCAGAAGATAAGGAGCGTTGGTCATGGACTCCATGCCGCCGGCAACGACGACCGAACTGTTGCCCGTCTGGATGGCCTGCGCGGCCAACCCGACGGCTTTGAGTCCCGAGCCGCAAACCTTGTTGATCGTCATGGCGCCGACTTCCGGGGGAAGTCCGCCGAAGATGGCAGCCTGACGCGCGGGGTTTTGGCCGAGTCCCGCCTGGACGACGTTGCCCATGATGCACTCGTCCACTTGCTTGGGATCGAGGTTGGCGCGCTTCACGGCTTCGCGAACCACCATCGCGCCCAGCCGGGGGGCGCTGAAGTCGGAGAGGCTGCCTTGAAATTTTCCCACGGGGGTGCGGACTCCCGAGATGATGACGACGTCGTCGAATGCTGCCATAGGAGCGCTCCTGGGTGACTTCACAACTACTCATTATAGTCGCGCCCACCCATGTCAAACTCGGAAATCGCGGCGCAGAGCCTCGATCAGGACGCGTTGCCGTGAGGCACAATCTCTGTCCTGGAGACGAAAATTCGAGAAAGAAACCTGACACCAACAGCGATGCTGAGAATTTTTTCTGCGGGAGAGGCTGAATGACCTCAGTCACACGCGACTCATACATGCATTTTTCTCTTGACATCGTTTTTCAATGACTCTATACATTCAATCAGTCGCAACAAAAGACCGTTGCACAGTCCATGAACAATGGAAGGGAGAATAGATCAATGGCAACCAAGAAGAAGGCAAAGAAGAAAAAGAAACACTAATCGCTCAGTTAGAAGCGAACCAGGGGACGCGAAAAGCGTCCCCTAAAGTTTTTTGTGGGAAAGTTCTTCCTGCTCGGTTGTGCTCCAGGATTTGAAAACCAGATTCCTGGCTGCGCTCGGAATGACAAGAGACGAGACCTCTCTGGCAGCAATGCCGCGGGAGAGAATTGGGTGTCGCTTCAATGGGCGCGAGTGGCGGCCTTTTTGGCGGGGTCTGCTGTGTACATCCGCTTCTCGGTTGCGGGACAGAGATTGCGATAGGCACAGAAGGTACACTGGAAGCCCGGCTTCGCTTCAAACTGTCCGGCAGCGATTTTTGCCGCGGCGTCTTCCACCCTGGCCCGGGCTTCCTGGAGTTGCAAATCTGAGCGCGCGGTCACCACGGCGGTGTTGTCTTCCAGGTTGTAGAACATCAGACGGTCCGAACGGTAACCCCATCGCTCACGCGCCGCCAAGGCGTAGATGGACAACTGCAGACTCTCATCGGCATCATCCTGCGAACGTGGCTTGCCGGTCTTGTAATCAACAATAGCAACATGTTCGCCAGTGATGCGATCGATGCGGTCGACGCGGCCGATGATCTTCGCTGCGCCGATGGCAATCTTGAATTCCTGTTCGGTGTGCAGGACCTCGATCGGAGATTTCTGCCGGGCGGCGGCTAAGAAATCTCGCAGTTGCTCAATTCCCTGCTTTTCGTACAGCTCGTGCTGGTAGCGATCCTCGATCTTGGCTTCGGCGAGGTCGGTGCGAAACTGTTCGACAAGTTGATCGCCGGTCATGGGGCGATTGAACTGAATGGCGTCGTAGTAGGTTCTCAGGACGCGATGCATCGAAGCGCCATATTGCATGGCGGCGGGAACTTCGCCAGGAATTCTCCACTCGCGCTCGAGTTTGAACTGCAGAGGACAGGCTTCGTACTTCTCGATCGCAGTGGCGCTCAGAGTGTTGGCGAGGGCAAATCCGGGGGGCATCGCGAGCCACTGGCTGGCGTTGGACAGAACCGCCTGGGCCGGCTGTTCTGCCGCGAATAAATCAACTTGCAGCGGCCGGGCGTTGCGACGGCGTAAGGCGTGTCCCAGGCTGTGATCTTTCAGCAGGTCGCGCAGGAAACCGGGAGGCGTCGTGTCCTTGCCGGTGCCCTGCTTGGCATAGATGGCGAGGGAATCGCGGGCGCGGGTCATGGCGACGTAAAACAAGCGGCGCTCTTCCTGATCGTTTAGCTGCTTGCCTTCATCCTCGGCGAGCGAATCTTGGTCGCGGAGCTCACGCGGAAATTCGAAAAGAGGCTCACGGTAGCCGAGCGGAAAAGAGGGAGCGCTGGCTCGGATGATGAAGACATGATCGAACTCGAGGCCTTTGGCGCCGTGTGCGGTCATGAGGTGGACAGCATCCTGGTCGCGCGCGGCCATGGGGATTGCGCCGCGGGCTTCTTTGAAGTATTCGAGATATTCGAGCAGCTCTCCGGCTTCTCCGGTCTTGGTGATCGCCTTCTTTTCCCAGCTTTTGACGAAACTGAGCACGGCATGAACCACCGCTGAATCCTGCAATTCGAAACTTCGGATGAGAATGCCCAGGGCGGCAAGCGCTTGGGCCTTGGAACGAGCGATCTCTTCCCGTGCATCATGGAGTTTCTGGAGAACGGCCGGGCCCCGTTCCAGCTTCTCCATCACGGATGCCAGATTGGTTTGTTTTTCGGCGGCCCTCATGGCGGCGCGAAGCTTCTCCGGGTCCATGGCGAACTGCGGCAGCGCAGCGACACGGAACAGGCTGGCGCTGTCCGCGGTTGAAACCACGGCACCAAGACATGCCAGCAGGTCGCGTACTGCGGGCGTGTCCAAGACATCCATGTTCTCGATGGAGAACGGAATGTTCCAGCGGGAAAGCTCTTCCACGACCTCGTCGCGGTGATTGTGGTTGCGATAGATGATGGCAAAGTTCTTCCACGAGGTCCTGAGCTTGCGGTGTTTCTGACGAATCACGCCGACCAGGTCCGCCGATTCGAGTTCCCGGTCACGCCACAGGACTCCTTCGACAGGATCTTCGGGTAGTTCCCTGCCCTCGTTGTGACCCTCCAGTGCCCGAGCCGCTTGCAGTGGCGCCCGGCGATAACGGAGTCTGGCACCGAGGCCGGCGGGAAAAATTGGCGGATTCTTGGAAATCACTGCGAAGCCGCAGCGAAGAATCGGCGTCAGCGAGCGCTGGTTCTTTTCGAGCGACACCAGCTGGGCTGCCGGAAAGTGACGCTGGAATAATCCGAACGCGGCACTGGAGGCTCCCCGGAAGCGATAAATCGCCTGATCGGGATCGCCGACGGCAAAAATGTTTTGCTCGGTCCCAGCGAGTTTTTCCAGAATCTTGACTTGGGCGAAGTTGGCGTCTTGGAATTCGTCAACCAGGATGAAGCGGGCCCGGGCGCGCTCGCGCGACAAGAGTTCCGGATGGGCGGCGAGGAGTTCACAGGCGCGTGTGATCATGTGTCCGAAGGTGCCGAGGTTCTCTTCGGCGAGCATCCGTTCCACGGTGGCAAACACGGACGAGATCTCACGACAACGGCCCAGCACTTCCTCGTCCGGAATCTGATCTTTCGATTTCGTGACACGCGGGATGGGCAGTTCGCGCCGTTCGAGTCGAGCGACATAGTCCGCGTACTTTTCCGGACCGACCAGCTCGTCCTGACATCGGCGCATGAAGTCGAGCAACTCATCCAGGAATTTGCTCACGTTGGCGGCACGGACGAAGTAATTCAAATGGAGTTCGCGGATGCGCTTGCGCAAGTAAATCCAGAGGTCTTTATCATCGAGCACGCCGAAGTTCTTACCGCGGGCATGCAGGAGGTTATTCGAAAACGCGTGGAACGTGCTGGCCTGAACCGCGCAAGCGGCGCCTAGTTCCTTCTGCACCCGTTCGCGCATTTCCTGGGCGGCATTGTCGGTGTAGGTGAGCGCGAGAATCTCGTCGGGGCAGGCGTGACCTTCACGAATCAGGTGCGCTATGCGGCGCGTGAGGACCGTGGTTTTGCCGGTGCCCGCACCGGCCACAACCAGCATCGGACCATGCACATGTTCGATGGCCTGACGCTGGCGATCGTCGGGAGTGCAAGGGGAGGTCTTGGGCAACGGCATTCAGACGAGCATAGCAGAGAAGGATGCGTAGGTCCTAGGGATCCGGAACAGTCAGAATCGGAGTCGCGGCCAGCCGCGTCTCCACCCCTACTAGACTTAATTGCCATACCGAATCGCACAGGTTGCTTCCAGGAAGTGCGCGAGGCTTTCGACCTCGTGTTCGATTTTTGCGCGAACCGGCCCACGGAACGATGTGAATGGTTCAATGTCGACGGTGAAACTGTTTCTCGAGCGGGTGTACGACCACAGACCGACGATTCTGCCGTCGAGGAGGATTACTGGCGAGATCCATCCTGCCTGGCGGAAGACGCGCTTGTAGTGGCTGTCTTCGAGCCGATGATCCTTTTCTGCGTGGGCCAGCAGGTAGGGATCGAAAGCGGGCAGCAGGCGCAGGATTGGCGCGTTGAGGTCATTCCTCAGTTCTTCGTGATCGCGAGCGAGAATGAACACCTTCTCGTTCTCCACCGGCACTTCCTTCAGTTCAGGGAGCAACGAATCCCCGACCCGCCTGGCTTCCTTCATCGCAATTCCCAACCACGCGGAGAAATCGTGGACGCGCGCGGGGCCGTAGGCGCGCAGATATCCGCGCAGGAGGATCTGTATAGCCTTGTCTTCCGGAACTCGCTTCTGTCTGGGAAGCCAATTTTCGACTCGCCGGAAAGCGACTTCGCCCCCCTGATCCGGGGCGTAACAGATCACACCTTCTGAGCGGCTTTGCAGGGACTCCAGACCTTTTCCATCCAGGCGCGTACTCGCTTGCCTACTTTCGGTTCGAGCTGCGCGATCAGATCGCCTTGCGGCACAGCAGCGTCGGCGACCAGATCAACCATGACCTGGTTCATGTCATCCATTTCGTCTTCCGTAATGCCGAATTTGGACATGATCCGCATCAAGGCCGCGATGCGGCTGGTTCGGAGCGCGTTGATGTAGATGGAAAAATCACTGGCGGGCAGCCAGTGGAGGGTCTGGCGCATGCAGGAGGTCTCTGACGAGGGTTTTCCCTTTCCAGAGTGCGGATTGGATATCAGCGTGCGTGAGTTCCTGGTTCCTCGCCCAGAGCGCGAGTTCGGCTGCGGAGGAAAGTTGGGCCTGGATGCCGCAGACATCGGCGCAGATGGCGATGAGATCCGATGGCCGGCGGTCCAGGAAATGATGGCGGGTCAAACGGAAGCAGGAAACCTGGGTTCTAGCCATGATGGTGGCGTTCGTTCATGCATGGTGTGGGGCTTGCGCGTCCCTCCGGGGACCTGGCACATTTACTTGCGGTTGACCCAGCCCTGAAGAGCCAGGCTTTATCGCGACGCCCCTGCGGGGGCTGATCGCGCTCGGGGTCGACGGCTTGCCCTATCGAAGACCGATTCGCCAGAGCAGTTCTAGTAAAGCTCTGAGGATATAACGGCGATGGCGGCGATGGCGGCCGTCTCGGCACGCAGGATGGTATCTCCCAAAGAGGCTGACATCCAGCCTGATTGTTGGAAGAGTTTCAGCTCGGCAGGAGTCCAGCCGCCCTCGGGGCCGACGGCGACTATGACGCCGGCCTCCGCAGAGTGGGATTCGAGGGCCTGCTTCAGGGAGAGTTGCTCTTCCGATTCAGCCAACACGATTCGTGTGGCTCCCTCCAGGGTGACGGCTGCTCTCAATTCCAGTGGCTGGGCGATTTCCGGCGGCGAGATGCGGCGGGATTGCTCGGATGCTTGGCGCGCAATGCGGCGCCAGCGTTCCACTCTGCTAGCAGAAGCGGAGGCAAGATGCGCATCGCTGCGCTGGGCGATCAGCGGCACGATGCGGGACACGCCGAGTTCTGTGCCCTTCTCGATGGCCCACTCCATACGATCGAACTTGAAGACGGCGAGGGCCAGGGTGATTTCAAGCGGTCGGGCCGCTCCAACTTCGTCTCCCAGGTCAAATTCAACCCGATGATCGTGGATGGCCGTGATGCGAGCGCGGCGAACGGCGCCAGCGGTGGCGATATCGAACTCCTGGCCGACCTCTGCGCGGAGGACTCGAATCAAGTGATCGGCATGAGCGCCGGTGAGCGCCGCGCGGTGGGCGGAAGATTCGTCGGCAATCCAGCGGCGGCGTGTCATGGAAGCCTCATTGTAAACGCGATGTTGGGAAAGAAAATCCCTCACGGCTCGACCGAGGGGAAGTTAACAGGGTAGGGATCCTTCGACTCGCGTGAGTTTCCGCCCGCCAAAGCCCAGGCTCGCTCAGCATGACCAGCTATGGGAATTACGCGAAGATGTCTTTCACTTTGCCGAGCAGGGTGCGGCGTTGGGGGCGGTTTTCCACGCGAATGGTTCCGTCCAGTTCCTGCAGAAGTTCGCGCTGGCGCTTGTTCAACTTCGTCGGGGTCTGCACACGGATTTCCACAAACAGGTCGCCCTTGCCGTGTGCGTTAAGCATCGGAATGCCCTTGTTCTTGATGCGAAACGATGTGCCGGACTGCGTGCCGTCGGGAATTTTCAGGGCGTGATCGCCGTCGAGCGTGGGCACCTTGATCTCGGTTCCCAAAGCGGCCTGCGAAAACGAGATGGGAATTAGGCAGTGCAGGTCGTTGCCCACGCGCTCGAAGAACGGATGTTCTTTAACATGCAGGACTACGTAGAGGTCTCCGGGCGGGCCTCCGAAATAGCCGGCTTCGCCTAGGCCGGCGTAGCGAATGCGGGTGCCGTCTTCGACGCCGGCAGGAACTTTGGTTTCCACCGTGCGCTGGCGCAGCGTCCGACCTTCTCCTTTGCATTTGGGACAGGGATCAGTAATGACTTGGCCGGTTCCCTGGCAGGTAGTGCAAGTACGGGCGATGCTGAAGAAACCTTGCTGGTAGCGGACCTGGCCACGCCCCCCGCAGGTGCGGCAGGAAACGGGAGCCTTGCCCGGGGCAGCGCCGGAGCCTTTGCAGTCCTCGCAGGGTTCGTGGCGGCGCACATTGACTTGGGTTTCGGCGCCGAACGCAGCTTCCTCAAACTCCAGGGTCAAATCTTCGCGCAGATCGGCGCCACGCTGGGCCCGGGTGCGGCGACGGCCGCCGCCGCCGAACAGGTCGCCAAAGCCGAAGAAATCGCCGAAGATGTCGCTGAAATCCTGAAAGATGCTGGGATCGAAACCGGCTGCTCCGGCAGCGGTACCGATGCCGGCGTGTCCGAAGCGGTCATAGCGGGCGCGCTTCTCCTGGTCCGCCAGAATGGCGTAGGCCTCGCTGCACTCCTTGAATTTTTCCTCCGCGTCAGGGTTGTTGGGATTGCGGTCGGGATGGTACTGCATGGCCAGCTTGCGGTAAGCGCTCTTGATCTCGGCGTCGGTGGCCGAACGGCTGACGCCCAGCACTTCGTAGTAGTCGCGTTTCCCGTTAGAAGTCAGAATTGTTTGCCTCCGGTACAGTTTCGAGTTTCTTCTTGCAAGGTTCCGATGAGTTTGCCGACGCCCAGTCGAAACTTGAAACTCGAAACTTCTTCTTACGATTTCGGATTGCGCGCCACTTTCACCATCGCCGGGCGCAGCAGGCGGTCTTTCAATTTGTAACCCCGCTGCAATTCTTCGAGCACTTCGTGATCCTTGGCTTCGCTTGTGTCGACCATTTCGATCGCCTCGTGCAGATGGGGATCGAAGGGTTCGCCCTTGGCCGGAATAGGCCGGAGTCCCAACTTTACCAACGTGTCGTGCAATTGCTTATTGATCAGCTCAATGCCCGAGCGGAATTCTGAGGCTTCCGGGCCGGGGGCCTCGAGCGCGAGATCAAAGCTGTCGAGAATCGGCAGCAAGGCCTTGACCGCGTCGACCAAAGCATACTCACGATAGTCCTGCTGCTCGCGGGCGGCGCGCTTGCGGGCGTTCTCGAATTCGGCCTGCAGCCGGGCCAGACGATCCAGCAAGGTGTCGCGCTCGACCTTGAGCCGTTCCACTTCTGGGGACGCAACGGTCTGAGGGGACGGCCCTTCTGCCCGGGTTGACGGCTGCTCCTCCTCGGCGTCGTCTGACGCGGGCAGCTCGTGCTCTAAATCAAGATTCGGATTTTCAACTTCCGTTTTTCCGTTTGTTTTTCCCATGCAACTCACTCAGATTCGTTAAGAATTTTATCGAACAGGCGCGCAATGTACGAGACCGCAGTCATGGTGTGTTGGTAATCGATGCGGGTGGGACCGATGACAGCCAGCGAGCCGATGACCTCGCCGCCGACGCGAGCGGGAGCGCCGATTAGCACAAAATTGCGCATCGAGGGCAAAGCCTCGTCCAAACCGATCACGACGCGTACCGCTTCCTGCTTGGCGTCAAGGTAGGCGCTGAGCAGCTCGATAATCTTTTGCTTCTCTTCCAGGGTCTTCAGCAACTCCTGCAGACGCTGGCGGTCCTGCTCGTTCGCGACCAGGTTGGCGGCCCCTTCCACATAGACGGCCTGGGCAGGCTGCTCGGCCGTCAAGGCTCCCTGGTTATAGAGCTGCTCAATCGATTTCATGAGGTGGTCGTATTCGCTGCGCTCCTGTTCGATGCGGCGAACCAGTTCGGCGCGCATGGCTTCCATGGTCCAGCCACGAAAATTGTCGTTGATGTAGCGCGCCGCTAAGTCCAGATCGGTTTGCGAGATGTCGAGGCGGAGCACACGGTCGCGTACCAGGCCGGACTTGGTGACAAGCACGGCCAAAACCTTCTGGTCGCCCAGGCGCGAGAAGTAGACGTGCTCCAAGGCATTCCGTGCGCCAGTTGTGGCGACTGCAACCCCGACATTGTGCGAAATCAGCGACAGCACGTGCGAGGTGCGTTCCATGAACTCCTCGACGTCGCTGACGCCTTGGAACGAGTCCTGGATGATGTTCCGGTTTTCGTGGGATAGTCGGGCCTCGCCGGTGAGCTGTTCGACGTAGTAGCGATAAGCTTCGGGAGTGGGCACGCGGCCGGCCGAGGTGTGCGGCTGCTCAAGGTAGCCGGCGTCGGACAGATCGGCCATAACATTGCGAATGCTGGCCGGACTGAGCCCCTCCCGGTTAGAACGCGACAGCGTGCGCGATCCAACCGGCTCGCCTGTGGCAATGAAGGTTTCCACAATGGCCGTGAGGATCTCGCGTTCGCGTCCGCCGATGGGTAAGGCAGGCATATTCATGCGTGCGGCTGAGCCCGAGCCGGACTCCGCTTCTTCCCCCGTTGTGCTCAGTCCTCCCTAAGTACCTTTAGATGCAGAAGCTTAGATAAAGGACTCAGGGGGCTCCTACTTGGATTCTAGGAAGCGACTTACCACCTGTCAAGCATTAGCACTCTCCATGTTAGAGTGCTTCCGCTTGAAGAACTGGAGGTGCGGGGCAAGTCTCGGCTTAGTTAAGGAACCATGCAAAAAACTCAGGTAGTAGTCGTTGGTGCAAGCGCATTCGGCGGCTGGACCGCCTTGTGCCTGCTCCGCCGTGGCGCGAGTGTGGCCCTGATTGATAACTGGGGTCCGGGAAATTCGCGAGCTTCTTCCGGCGGGGAGACACGGGTCATCCGTGGAACCTACGGTCCCAACCAGCCTTACACCAAAATGGCTGCGCGGGCGCTCGAACTCTGGCAGGAACACGAACACCGATGGCAGCGACAATTCCTTCATCGCATCGGCGTGCTGTGGATGGCCGCAGGAGATGATTCGTTCGAACGGGGATCCTTGGCGGAGCTGCGGGCGGCGGGAGTTAAGTACGAAGAGCTTGCTTGGGCGGACCTCGAGAAGCGTTGGCCACAGATTAACTTTGCAGGCGTGGGTTGGGCAATTTATGAGCCGGAGAGCGGGTACCTGACCGCGCGTATTGCGTGTCAGGCGGTAGTGGATGGATTTATTGCGGAGGGCGGGGAGTTTCGGCAGGCGGCGGCGTCCACCGAAGGAATCGACGGACGGAACTGGAAAGGATTAGCGCTCTCCGATGGCACCACGCTGGTCGCAGATCAATATGTGTTTGCTTGTGGTCCATGGCTGGGAAGACTTTTTCCGCAGGTAATTGGAGACAAGATTCGTCCTACCAGACAAGATGTGTTCTTCTTCGGTACCCCGCCCGGGGATGACCGATTTGAGGAGAGAAAGCTGCCGGTCTGGGCTGATCATCGTGAGCACTTTTTGTATGGCATTCCGGGGAACCAGGGACGCGGCTTCAAGATTGCTGATGACACGCGGGGGCCGGAATTTGATCCAAGTTCGGGGGAGCGGGTGGTGAGCAGCGCAACTCTGAAACGGGTTCGCGACTATATGGCTTTTCGTTTTCCGGGGATGAAAGATGCGCCGCTCGTCGAGACGAGGGTGTGCCAGTACGAGAACAGTCCGGATGAAGGCTTCATCATTGACCGGCATCCCGGGGTGGATAATATTTGGCTGGTGGGCGGCGGGTCAGGACACGGGTTCAAACACGGACCGGCGCTGGGAGAAATGGTGGCGCGTCTGGTGATGGAACATGGGGACCCGCTGGCGGCGTTCCGGTTGGGGAGGTTTCGAGAACGAGAGTCACGATGACAAGATCGAGAGCTGATGGCCCTTGCCTGACGCAGTACATTGATGTTCCTTTTCCCAGCGCTTCCGGCCGGCCCGTCCCATCCCGCCGCTGCGCGGCCCGGGGTTCGATTCTTGGCTCTCCAAAGCTCGAGGTCCCTCGACTTCGCCGGATGATTCCTGAACTCATGATCCGGCTCGCTTTAGAAGCCGAGACCAAGGAGACAGAGCGAGCCGCGTCTCTACTCATACTCACTGAATCTGGATTACGCTCTCCGGAATTGTGGACTTGATCTCCTTTACGCGAGAGGCCACCTTGCGCGCGAAGGCATAGAGCGACTTCGCGGGGGGAGAATCTTCGCCCGTCAGCACGACGGGCTTGCCGGTGTCTCCGGCTTTGCGGATGTCGGGATCGAGTTCTACGTTTCCCAGAAAAGCGATGCCAAACTGCTGGGCGGTTTTTTCTCCGCCACCTTTGGAGAAGATGTCAATTTCGTGATGGCAATGCGGGCAGACGAAGTAGCTCATGTTCTCGACCAGGCCGACAATGTCGACCTTGACTTGGCGGAACATCTCGATCGCCTTGCGGGCATCCTGTAGGGCAACGTCGGAAGGCGTAGAAACTACGATCGCGCCGGTGAGCGGCACGGTCTGGATCAGCGAGAGCGCGACGTCGCCGGTGCCGGGAGGCAGATCGACGACGAGGTAATCGAGTTGTCCCCACTCCACCGAGCCCAGGAACTGGCGCATGATCGAGTGCAACATGGGACCGCGCCAGATGAGAGGCTTGTCGCCGGGATTGAGGAAGCCAACCGAGATCACCTTCAGACCGTGAATGTCGAGCGGAACGATGCGGTTGTCGCCGACAACGCGCGGCGTGGCGCTAGCGCCAAGCATGAGCGGAACGTTGGGACCATAAACGTCGGCGTCAAGCAGGCCCACTTTGTGGCCGACCTTCGACAAAGCGAGCGCCAGGTTCACCGAGAGCGTGGTCTTGCCTACACCGCCTTTGCCCGAACCCACGGCGATGATGGTGTCAACGCCAGGGATCGGCTGGGGACCTGCGGGTTGCTGACCGGGATGGGGCGCATGCATGTGGCTCACGGGATCACCTTCTGAGTTCCAGGAGTAAAGCCTCAACCAAACGATTATAACGGCTAATCACAGCGGCATGCGATCTGTTCGAGAGAAAGAGAGAAACGTGGCAAGCCGGGTCTCTACCCTGAAGTAGGGGTGAGGAGCTTAGTAGCCTTCGCCTTCCACCTGCACCTTGCCTTTGAACCTGCGATAGATGAAGAAGAAGCAGGCCAGCGCGAGGGTCAGACCGAAGATCCACCCGACCAGTCCTACCCACAGTCCATGGTGTCCGGCGGCAGTGTTGCGGATGGTGAGGCTGTAGGCACCAACGCGCGCGGGCAGCCCCGTGGGATAAAGTGCGAACGCCGCCCCTCCGAGCATCCCGGTGAGGTAAAGGCCCGACGCAAGGAAGGCGAGTTTTTCTTTCGCTTTCGACGCCGCCCAGATCATGGCGGCCAATGACCCGACGACGACAATGGGCACGAGAACGCCGACCGGATGTTGCCGGTAATGTTCATCACGGTGGGGCGGACCAACGCCGTGGCCGCCAGGCTGGCGACCGTGAGAAGGGACGGGACGGGCGACACCGTCACGGCGAGGCCACACGCGCGGGCGGCAAGAGCTGCCTCGGTTTTCACTGCCACATAGAGCGCACCGTGCACGGCGATCGCGGCCAAAGCTACCAGACCAGCCAGGACGGTGCACCAGTCGAGAATGCCGGGATTGGGGCCGACGCGCCAATTGGTCCAAAGCGGTTCAAAAAAATAGCCGTCCGGACCGAGCGCACTCCGCGGATCAGGTTGCCTAAGGCAGCTCCAAAGAAAATCGCCAGCAGCGCACTGGCCAGGGAAAAGATTGGCGTCGAAAAAGCTTTCCCAGACCGGGTTGGGGATGTGCACGCGAAACTCGATGCCGATAGCGCGCAGCATCAGCAGCCACAGCACCATCATGCGAGGAAGATAGAAGCCGCTGAAGCTGGAAGCATAAAGCTGCGGGAAGGCAAAATGCAGGCAGTCAACTAACAGCCGACTGTCCATGATGAACTCAGTACCGAGCAACAATTATTCAAGCGCAACCGGGCCCAGGGATGTGACTCTCGCGTCCTGAAGACGCGTTAACGCAGTTGATTGCGGCGCCGGCGCTCCAGCTCGGAACGGCGGATTTCGCGGCGACGGCCTGCATCCTCGTAGCGGCGCCTTTCCTCGTCGCTCTCGGGAATCACGGCGGGAAGGGACAGGTGCTTGCCGTTCCTGTCCACGGCGACGAAAGTTAAATAAGCCGAGCTGACGTGATGGCAAGTGTCGGCTATGTAGTTTTCCACCCACACCTTGACTCCAACTTCCATGGAAGTGTGAAAAACACGATTCACCGAGGAGCGCAGGATAACCAGGTCGCCGACACGCACGGGGAAAAGGAAATCGAGGTGATCGATGGAGGCAGTGACGACATAGTGTCGCGAGTGACGATGGGCGGCAAGCGCGCCGGCCAAATCGATCCAATGCATGAGACGGCCGCCCAGAAGCGTGCCGAGAGGGTTGGTGTCGTTGGGGAGAACGATTTCGGCCATGTCGGACTGCGAGTCGCGAACGGGCCGGGGCAGAAATGCGTGATCGGAATCGTCCATGGTGTCAGCCTGCAACGGCCGAACCGTTCTTGCGGAGCAGGTAAGATTCGAGGTAGCACTCCGCCATTTTTTGAACGCGGAAGTCGCGATGCGAGGCGGTCCATCGATCGTCGCCGGCATCGTATTCAAGAACCCCGTGATCTCCGGGCCGGTGATCCCTTTCACAGACGTAACAAAGAAGAATGCGCTGGCCGGATTCGCGGGTTACAGTAAAGCGAATGGAGTCCCAGAAATATTGAGCGGGATGCCGGGGACAAGTCCTGGCGTAACCCAGATTGCAGGCGTCGTGCAGTTGCTCCGGGCTGGGAATCTCGCCCTCGTGGCCAGGCGCGGTACAGTAACCTTTCCATCCGCTACCCAGCGGAAGGCGGGAAGGATGAAGCCAGGTGCCGCCCTCGTATTTGCGGGTCGGCATGAAAAAAGGGCATGCCAAAATCTAAACTCCTTGTGTCGGTGACCGACATTGTAACTGCCTAGGTGAGACGCGGGCAATATTGTTACCCCACCAGCTGTCGATGGCACGTGTAGTAATCTCTGATTTGAGGCTTGGCTTATGGATCGAGTCGCAATGCTAAGTGAGATTCTGGCCCAGAATCCGCAAGACGAATTCGCGCGCTATGGGCTGGCGATGGAATATTGCAAGGCCGGCAAAGTGGACGAGGCGCTTGAAGAATTCCGCAAGCTATTGGTTGTAAATCCTGACTATACGGCGGCTTACTTCATGGCAGCCCAGGCACTGACTGCGGCCGGCCGGGTTGACGAGGCGAAGAAAATGCTAAGCGACGGAATCGTTTGCGCTAAACGTTCTGGGAATGCGCACGCGCAATCGGAGATGGAAGCCATGCTGACGGAACTGGGATGAGAAATTGTTGATTGATGATTTTTTTTATTGTTGATGGAAAAAATCTCTAATGCTGATGGCCTGAAACTCACCGTCTCTGGCAATTCATCGCCGAGTTCGCCGAGACTACTACCTAAACTAATCCTTGAAGTGGCCGGACAGCCTATTGCTCGGCTCCCTGTGCCATTCTCCTGATTCTCCACTCCACCACACTGGGAAACAACTGGTACATCTTGACGGCTCCGTGCATGTACCAGGGGACGATCACTTCCCTCTTCTGCCTGATGTACCCCTGAAGAGTAGCCCGAGCCACTCGCGGGGCGGAGATGCCACGCTGGGGGTTGGGACGAAGATCTTTCCCTTCTCTCCCCGGAGCGGCGTGGGATCGAAAATCCGTGCTGACATAACCGGGACAAACCGTCATCACGTGGATGCCTGCAGTGTGAAGTTCGATATTGGCCGCCTTGCCGATGGCATTCATCGCGAATTTCGTGGCGCTGTAGGCAGCGTGATAAGGGAGCGGAATGTGTCCGGCAACGCTCGATATGTTGATGATCGTGCCCGCACCCTGCTGCTTCATGACTGGGATCACGGCCTGCATGGCGTCGATGGCGCCGAAGAGGTTGGCTTCAAACATATCGCGGCAAGCGGCCATGTCCATGGCGGCAACCGAATCCGGCATTCCGTGACCCGCATTGTTGATCCAAACGTCGATGCGGTCGTAGTGATGGAGTGTGAGGCTGAGAACGCGCTCGATCTCTTCTCGATTGCGCACGTCGCAGGCGAGAGCGAGGGTGCGCTCGGCGTGTCCGATGCGGCCGCGGGCAGATTCGGCGCGACTGGCATCGCGGGAGAGCAAAACGACGCTGGCGCCGCGGTCGGCAAAAGCTTTAGCGATGGCCTCGCCGATGCCCATCGAGGCGCCCGTCACCACGACCACTTTTCCGGAGATTTCCATGCCGTGCTTGTAGTCTCCCGGCGGTTTGTAAGTCAAGCTCTGGCGTACAATCGAAGAGTTCACACCGCTGGTGAGCCGGAGGCTTGGTGAAGCCGCTCCTACCCCTGTTTCCTCTCGACGTTGTGCTGTTTCCGGGCACGCCTCTGCCTCTGCACATCTTCGAACCTCGATATAGGGAACTGATCCATGAGTGCCTGGAACAGAAAAAGGTGTTCGGCATCGTGAAGACGGAGGAGGAAGGCTTGGCGGATATCGGGTGTACGGCGGAAATCGTAGCGGTCACCAAGAAGTACCCGGACGGGAAAATGGATATCGTTACCGAAGGGCGCCAACGCTTTGAAGTGCTAGAGATCACCGAAGAACGACCGTTCCTGCAGGCGGAGGTTTTCTATTTTGACGACGAACCGGGACGCGCTACCCAGCAGCAAATCGAACACGCGGTGAAGCTGCACGCGGAGATCATGGCCATGGCGAGTGCCGAGCAGAACCTGCCGGAAGGAGAAGAGAAGATATCCTTTTATCTGGCCGGGTCTTTGCCTTTGGATCTGGACTTCAAACAAACCCTTCTCGAGATGCGCTCGGAGGCCGAGCGGATGGAAGCCATCATCACTGCTTTCGAAGCTATCCTTCCCAAGCTGAAGCGCACCGTGCAGGTCCGCCAGAAGGCAGGCGGGAACGGGCACGCGCAGTGAGAGCGGGCTGTTGAAATTTCGCAACTTCGCAACCACAAGCATACTAAGGTAATGGCGTCATCCTGAGCGGGCTCGAAGCCTGCAAAGAGCCTGCCCTAAGCGAGCGCAGCGAGGCGAGGGATCTTGCGCGCAAGACTGACCTTTAAGTTGTGCGCGCAATGTCGTTTCGCAAACCTTCGTCGGCTCAGGATGAGGCCAGACGATGGGACGCATTGTGCCACGAGGTTCGACGCGAGTGGGGGTATAATCGAAGCCAGAACGGCGGTTTCCCGTGGGGGTTTTTGCGATCATGAGTCTGCCTCGGACGCTCGGCGAGTTGCGCCACAGTCCATTTCCCGAACCACTTCTCAAAACGCGGCACGTGAAGGACGAACTGCGGGAGAATCTGGCCAAGAAGCTGCGCCAGGACGGGCCGATTTTCTCCGGCATCGTAGGTTATGAGGATTCGGTCGTGCCACAGATCGTGAATGCGATCCTGTCGCGGCATAACTTCATTCTGCTGGGATTGCGTGGACAGGCTAAGAGCCGCCTCCTGCGCTCGCTAACCTCGCTGCTGGACGAGCAGATGCCGTACCTTGCCGGCTGCGAGATTCACGACAATCCGTATGCGCCGATCTGCAAGCGCTGCCGCGAACTTGTGCAACAGTGCGGCGATGCGACAGCGATCGCCTATCTGACACCGGAAGAGCGGTACGTTGAGAAACTGGCGACTCCTGACGTCACGATTGCTGACCTGATCGGCGACATCGATCCGATTAAAGCGGCGCGGGGCGGACATGAACTGAGCAGCGAGCTGACAGTACATTACGGACTGCTGCCACGGGCCAACCGCGGCATCTTCGCCATCAACGAATTGCCGGATCTGGCGGGCAAGATCCAGGTAGGCCTGTTCAACATCATGCAGGAAGGCGACGTACAGATTAAGGGTTATCCCATCCGCCTGCCGCTGGATGTTGCCCTGGTGTTCAGCGCGAATCCGGAAGATTACACGGCGCGCGGCAAGATCATTACGCCTCTGAAGGACCGCATCGGCTCGGAGATTCGTACCCACTATCCGGCCACGGTGGAAGAAGGAATTTCCATTACGGCGCAGGAGGCCTGGACTCAGCGAAACGGATATCGCTTGCACCTGCCGAAGTATGTACAGGAAGTGATCGAGCGGATTGCCTTCGTCGCCCGCGAAGACAAGCGCGTTGACAAACGTTCGGGCGTGAGCCAGCGTTTGCCCATCAGCTGCATGGAAAATGTGATTTCCAATGCTGAGCGGCGCGCTTTGCGCAATGAAGAAAAAACCGCGGTGCCGCGCATCAGCGATGTGTATGCAGCCATGCCCGCTATCACCGGCAAGCTGGAACTCGAATACGAAGGCGAAATGAAGGGCGCGGACAACGTCAGCAAAGAACTGATCCGCACCGCCATCGCCAAAACTTTTGACGAATACTTCGCCGGCGTGAACATGCAGCAGGTCGTGCAGTGGTTTGATCTGGGCGGAGAAATTGGTTTGTCGGATAGCGCGGCGGCCCAGGAAGTCTTGAGTGGTTTGAAGGGCATCCAAGGGTTGATGGAGAAACTCGGACCGCTGGAGGTCGGTGGCAAGGATGCTCCGGAGGTACAAGTGTCCGCCGCGGAATTTGTGCTGGAAGGCTTGTACGCGCACAAGCGGATTGGACGCAGTGAAGAGCGGGTGTTCACCGCGGGAGAAAAACAGCCGAAGCGTCCGGAAAAGACCTTAGAGCGAGAGGAACCTCCGTTTCGGGGGAGACGGCCATATAACTGACGCCTCTTTACAGCCGAAGACCCGTGCTCAGAGCCAATTGGAAGCGGGGGCATAACGCGCAGAGTGTCTTTCTGGCCTTTCTGTGTGGGAGGATGACCATGAAGTCGATCGGGGCTCACGTGGTGGGTGTAAATGCCTGTCCAGTGCTGCTCGGTTTGACTCTCACCGTAATTCCTGCTCGATCCCGGCAGTCAATAACCGAGATTCCCGCCTCTACCATCGGCGCCAATACACGTATGGTGCTGGTGGATGTGGTGGTGACCGATAAGAAAGGCCAGCCGGTAACAGATCTGAAGCCGGAAGACTTCATTCTCGAGGAAAACGGCAAGAGGCAGAAGATTGCTGCGTTTACGACTCCGCAAGAGGCGGCTAAAGCCGCAGCCCCCCTTCAATTGGGCCTCGGAATCTATTCCAATCGGCCTGAGCTCCTTTCCCCCGGCGGCCCCATCACCGCTTTCGTGCTGGACGCGGCGAACACGCCGTTCCGGGACCAGGCGTACGGCCGGCTGCAGATGCGCAAGTATGTCGAGGAGCAGAGCAAATCGAACCGGCGCATGGCCGTGCTCACCTTGACTGACGACCTGCAGATGGTGCAGGACTTCACCAGCGATCCTCAGGTGCTGACCGCAGCCTTGGAGCGCTACCGGCCGCAGGAGCCGATGTTGACGGAGAGTCTATCACCCGCGGATATGGACATGGATTCGCAGCCTGGCAAGGACAGGCAGGTTCGCCTTGCCGTTCGCGACAACCGTACGGGATATCTAGGCACGGTCGAGGGGCCCCTTGAGCCCGCAATAGAGGTCCGGCCAACTTATGAAACGCGTTCGCTACAGCAAATACCTTCCTGATCCGGCCAGCGAGATGAGCATGGAAGACCTGCTCAGCGCGCTCTCGGACTATCTGCTGCGAAGCGGGTTCCAGGACTACATGTGGTATGAGCTGCCTGAAGGCGAGCAGACGCTGGACCAATTGCGGAAGATGATCGAGCAGGCACTGATGGAAGGCGATCTGCTGGACGAAGAAATGCGCGATCGCCTTCAACAAATGCAGATGGAAGGCAAGCTCGACGAGCTAGTCGAGAAATTGATCGAGCGCATGGAGCGGGAGGACTACATCTCCATTGATGAGCCGCACGATCCGGCGCGGCAATCGAGCATGGGTGGGCAGATCGGGGAGGCGCAGCAGCAAGCAAAATTCGAGATCACCGACAAGAGTCTGGATTTCCTCGGTTTCAAGACCCTTCGCGATTTGCTGGGGTCGCTGGGCAAATCCAGCTTCGGGCGACATGACACGCGGGACCTGGCAACCGGGATCGAGACCAGCGGGGCGGCAAAAATCTATGAGTTTGGAGACACACTGAATCTCGATATTACGGCAACCCTCTCCAGCGCGATTCAGCGCGAGGGTTTGCAGCTTCCCTTAAATATCGAGTACTCGGACCTGCAGGTGCATCAGTGCGAGTACCAGTCGTCGTGCGCGACGGTCTTGATGTTGGACTGCTCGCATTCCATGATTCTGTATGGTGAGGACAGGTTTACGCCGGCCAAGAAAGTAGCCATGGCCCTGTCGCACCTGATCCGGACACAGTATCCGGGTGATTCGCTTTCGCTGATTCTGTTTCATGACTCGGCTGAGGAAGTTCCGTTGTCACAGCTGGCCAGGGTAAAGGTAGGTCCGTACTACACCAACACGCGAGAAGGGTTGCGGCTGGCACAGCGGATTCTCCAGAAGCAGCGCAAGGACATGAAGCAGATCGTCATGATCACCGACGGCAAGCCTTCGGCGCTGACTCTGGAGGATGGCCGCATTTATAAGAATGCGTTCGGGCTCGATCCGCTCGTAGTGAGTGAAACACTTCAGGAAGTCTCCAAATGCAAGCGGGCCGGGATCATGATCAACACTTTCATGTTGGCCTCCGAATATGGGCTGGTGCAGTTCGTGCAGAAGGTCAGCGAAATGTGCCGCGGGAAGGCGTACTTCACGACTCCTTACACCTTGGGCCAGTACCTGCTCATGGACTACATGTCGCGCAAGACAAAAACCATCCACTGATCACCCGATACGGTCAACGCGCTCGCCTTCTACAGCGGTTGAGCTCCCGCCTCTAGAGCCTATCTTTGGTTCGTTTTCAGATAATGATCCCCCACCAACATCTGCGCTAGAGCCAAGGCGGGCATCCTGACTGAAAAGGCGCTCATCGTAACGACAAGTGCCCACCGCCCCGGGCTTGGAACCAGAATTGATGTGAGGAGGTCACCAGGAAGGAAATTATTCGGGATGCCGCGCTGCGCGCGGCGATCGCAGAACTGGTCTCGATGGGAGCTGCAGCCCAGAATAGGAGCAAGGACACCAACTCACTGGAGAAAACGTCGAGCCGGACGAGCTCGGGACAACTGAGCGCTGCCGACCAGAATTTCGTCAAGAAAGCCGCGGAAGACGGCTTGGCTGAAGTTGAGTTGGGCAAGCTGGCAACCGAGAAGGCGTCCAGCGACGAAGTGAAGAAGTTTGGGAGGCGAATGGTGGATGACCATGGAAAGGCCCACCATCAACTCCAGCAGTTCGCAGCTAGTAAGGGTGACACTCTGCCCAACGACCTGAATGCCAAGGACAAGGGCGAGAAGGACAAGCTCGCCAAAATCAGTGGCGAGCAGTTCAACCGGGAATATGCGAACTACATGGTTAAGGACCACAGCCATGATGTGGCCGCGTTCCGCCATGAGAGCAAGACGGCCAAGGATAACGACCTCAAGAGCTTAGCTTCACGACTCTGCCACGCTGGAAGAGCATTTGAAGCAGGCGAAGAGCCTCGCTGCCAAGGAGAAGAACGAAGCGCGCAGGGAGAAAAGACAAGCCTTCGCCGAGTCAGAGTACGAGCAATCAATAATTGGGTTGTGAATTTTGTGGGAAGGCGGGTCTGCGAACCCGCCCGGACGGGTTGGAGAGCCGTTCCCCACAAGTGACTTGGCTCCCCGCGTCAGAGACTCAGGGAGTTTTCTTTTGCTCAGCCTTTCCGCCACTCTCGCCACTCTCCTCGGGGTTTGACACCCTTTCGCGGCCCGTCCTATACTGCCGCTCTCGCCACGAATTTCCCTTCCGGAGAGACTGCCATGCTGAAACCCTCGTCGACCCTTCTCCTGTTTGTCATCATCGAAGGTGCGACCCTGAGCGCTGTGCAACCGGGCGCGAACATTCATCAGCCCGGACTGACTCCCCAAAACAGCGGCACGACGCAGGGGCTGATTGCGGTGAGCCCGGTGAACCCGCGTGTGGTCTGGGCATCGGGGCGGGGCGGCACGTTTGTCCTCACCAACGACGGGGGACAAACCTGGAAAGCCGGAGTGGTGCCGGGCGCCGAAAGGCTGCAATTCCGCGACGTGCAGGGCGTGAGCGAAAAGGTGGCGTATCTGTCGTCGATTGGATCGAACCCTGGCGATTTTCGAATTTACAAGACGGTGGATGGTGGAGCGACGTGGACCATGCAGTTTGAGAACCAGACTCCCGGTGCGTTCTACGACTGTGTCGCGTTCTGGACGCCGAAGAGCGGCCTCGCGCACAGCGACTCGGTGAACGGAAAATTTCCTGACCTGCGTACCACGGATGGAATGACGTGGCAGGACATCAGCAACAACATGCCGCCGGCGTTGCCTGGGGAAGCGTCCTTTGCGGCGAGCGGCACGTGCGTGGCAACGCAGGGTGGCAGGAACGCGTGGATTGCGACTGGCGGTTCGACCACGGCGCGCGTGCTGGCCACGAGAGATGGAGGCGATAGTTGGAACGCGTATGCCACTCCGCTGGTCAGCTCGCCGACCGCAGGCGCATTTACCGTGGATTTCCGCGATCCCTGGCATGGCATCGTGGGCGGCGGGGATTTGGACCCGGCTGATCCGAATAACGCCGCGACCTCAGTTTCTTCTGATGGCGGCAAAAGCTGGAAACTTACGAACAAGCCGCCCGTGACGGGCGCCATCTTCGGCTTAAGCTACGTGGGCCGCACCGGCAGCGGCGCTGGAGACAACATAGATCGCGCGGTGGTGATCACGGCCGATACCGGGGGAGCGGCCTGGACCCCCGACGAGGGGAGCACGTGGTTCACTTTGCCCGACGTCAGCGGCTATTGGGCGGTGGCTTTTGCGACTCCGAAAGCGGGCTGGCTGGTGGGAAGAGACGGGCGGATTTTGAAGATCAGCTTTTAGGGATCCTACTCGGAACCCGGCGCGTAGTGCAACCATGACGTTTCATCGACCGGCACTTTCTGCCTTATCGCTAGCTTCCGCTGCCGGGCGGGCAGCGCCAAGATTCGATCACACGATCCACCGCCTCGCGGATGGCGTTACGTGCATCCCTGCGGCTGTAACCGCGCATCCGAGCCGGTCGTAAGGGGTGTGCTTGTGGCGGATGGCGGCAATTACAGCAGCCGTCAATGCATCTTCTTGGAGCGCGCGGCCGGCGGAGGTGCGCCCCACCCGCCCACTGCCACGGACACTGGTATGTGCGGCGATGGCCCGGGCCTCTTCCGGAGGGCAGGCGGGAAACAGTTTAATAATTCTTTCTATCATTAATGCGGTGAGATCACGATCCTGTTTAGCACGCAGCAATCTGTCCCGCTCGCGCTTGGCACGGCGCTCTGCGGGCTCCGCACGGCATTCCTCTTCCGCTCGCTCAAGGGCAGGCTCTTCAATTAACACACCCTGGCGTTCGTAACGGCCACGAGACCTGCTGAAACGAACCACCACGGCTGAAAGAGCGCTGTGTTTCCTGGCCCGCCGCGTAAGGGCGGTATCGCCCCTGGGCAGATAAACCAAATGATCGAGATCGGCGCAGCTCAGGCAAAGGGGGCGCTGCCCTTCCATAAACAGAAAATCACCCTTCCACAATTCCTGGAAGCACTCTGCGCATTTCGAGTCGCACAAAATGTCGAACACAACCAGATCTTTGGTTTCCGACGACGATTGCTGACTGCCTTCCCGGGGCTTCATACTTTTCATGACGTGCCCGTCGGTGAGAGAGGTTCGCTTGCCTGCACCATTGGCTGCAGCCCGTTCCGCAGGTACATAGAAATAAGACCACAAGAGCGGTGCCTGGGGCAGTGTAGCTGTCGAAATTAGAGATGGACCAGCCTCCTCCCGCCCGACAGTGTGTTCAGTTACCTTTCCCTTCCCCGCTTACGTCCTTTCGCAGATCCCTTCTTAGCGCTGGCGTTTTTCTCCAATCGAATCTTCCAGGCGGTTCGCAGAGCCCCCGCCAGGAGGTCCTCGTTTGCTGCCGCCAATCGAATGTGAGTCGCGCCCATCCTGCCCCAGCCGCCTGCGATGGGGATAAACACATTGGGTAACTCGGAAACGAACTCGGCTTGCACCTCTGGGCTGAGCATCAGGTTGCCGTAGCCTAGGCTTTGAGCGGCGAGCGTGGCAAAGATCCGACCTCCAACCCGAAAATCGGCCGCTCCCATGTGGGAGCCCTCCTCGGCGCCTTCAAGAGTGAGCGCGATGCGGCGAAAATCTGCTGGGGTCATATGCCCTGGAGCCAGATTGTAGGCCGCCTGCTGCGCCTTGCCAACACGGGTCTGAAAATGAAGGCGGGCTGGCCCATGCTTCCCGATGGTTCACAATCTTCGAAAACCGCGAAGCGTGGGGCCCCCTCTGCCTCGCCTCTTTCACGCTCGCCCAACAATCTCCTGCACCGCGCGATAGGCCTGGTCGATGGCGGCATCGGTATAGGCGTACGCGGCGGCATCGGCATTGGCGATCGCCAGGCGGCCAAACGGTTTGCGCGCGATTTCGCAGGGAGTCTCGCCGCCTTCCAGCCAGAACTTGTCCCATAGCGAGTTGTATTCGTAGGCGTAGCCGTGCGGCCAGCGGTTCACCGTGATGGCAGCGATGTCGCGGGCGGGATCGAAACCTCCGGAGCCCAGCGTGCGGGCGATCTGGTCGCGGATGTTGCGCTCCATGGTCTCAAAGGTGGTGCGAAACAACTCGCCTCTGCCGACACGGTGCTGCGTGCGGGCGGGCAAGCCCGGCTTGCAGGGAGTTTTCACCATGTGGACGACGATGGGCTCTTCCGGCATGCGGGAACAACGGTAGTCGCCGATGCTGACGGGGTTATCGAGGTTGAGGAAGGTGTGATAGCTGCCCGGAGCATAAACCGAGTTGACGCCCAGCTTCTGGAACGAAGTCCAGTTTCGGAGCACCACGTTGGTGTAGAGCAGAGGAACTTTGGCTGCGGAGGCGAGGGCTGCTTTCTGGGTCTCCGGCAGTTGCTCACAGATGTAAGGGATTACCGCGTGCCAGCAGGCGAGAATGCAGTTCTTTCCTCGGACGGTGTAGGCTTTGCCGTAACGCGCGTAGGCAATCTCAACTTCCTTGGCTGTCGCGGGCTCTCCCACGTGCTTTACGCGAACAGCGGTGCTGTTCAGACGCATGCGCACCGCTCGGGAAGACTCGTCCAACTTGGCGTAGTCCGCTTTGGCAGTGACGATGTCGGACGATGAGTTGCCGGGAATGGCATCGGGGATCAATTGGCGCACCAGCAGGCGAGCGATGCTGGCGTTGCCGTCGGGAAAATGGAAGAAGTATCTTTCGGCTTCTTCGTTGCGGATGGCATCGCGGTTCATTCCCTTCCCCGGCGATGGGTCGAGCTTCATGCCATCAAAGCCGGGCAGACCGAGTCCCCACGCGTCCTGAGCCGAGACGGCGTCGATGCCCACACCAAAGAGCGGCTGCGGTGCGGCCTGATACAAGCGGACGATTTCCTGGCTGACTCCGGCAAGCTCGGTCAGGAATTTCGCATAGCTCATGCGCGCTAGGCGCGCCTTCTTCTCAGGGGAGGACAGGCCGGGAAGATAATCCTTTTTCTCGTGATGCAGGCGGAAGATATCCTGACGAGCCGGCTGGGAAAGGGGCGCTTCCTCCATGAACGTCTTCCAGAGATCCGATTGGGGCGACGGTTGATCGTCGGTTTCGCTGCCCGCCAGAGGGGCAGGGTTGATGACCAGCCGGTCGGCGCCAAATGTTTCTTTGTCGAAAAAAATCTTCGGGTTCAGGCCCAGCGAGCGGTAGAGATTTCTTGTGACGTACTTTTGAAATCCGGGAACATCAATTCCCAGTTCCTCGACTAGTGCCCGGGCTACAGGACTGTAGGGCGCGGGGCTCTCGATGGCATAGGTGCCGCCGTATCCCAGCAGGCTTCGATTCCCTACGCGGAATTCGTTGCGCTTGGCGTGGCCCCCGAAGTCGTCGTGGTTCTCAATGATCAGGATGCGGGCCTTCGGTCCTGCTGTCTGGCGGAAATAATGTGCGGCGGCGAGGCCGCTAATGCCTCCACCGACAATTACCAGGTCGTAGGCTTCACGCGTATCAATCGGCGGGCCGGCCTGCGTCCAGAAATCGCCATCGCGCAGGCTGTGGGCGGCTTCGAAGGAGCCCACGTGGCTGCCGCGCAGTCCGGTGAGCGCCGGCGGGTAGTAAGTGAGAGAATTCTCGTCTTCAATGAATGGAAATAAATGCGCAGGAAGAAGGGCGGAGCCCACGGTCAGTGCGATTCCGTTGAGCAGGTCGCGGCGGGTGATGTTGCGGTCGAGCCCTAGGGCTCGATCCTTTGGGTCCACGGGATCCTCCGGCTTGCGAGTTTAACCGGAGCAGGTGAGGGATGCCAGCCGGCTTTCGGGAAAAAGCAGATTCCTCAGCGCAGAACGGCCTCGCAATGACAAGATTGAGTATTGGGTTACTTGTTTTCTTCCGTAGCTCTCACGGCCGCCTCGGCGGCCTGGAAGCCGATTTTGGTGTGGGTTCCGTCGCAAAAAGGTTTATTGACCGATCCGCCGCAGCGGCAGAGAGAGAAGGCGGGTTTGCCGGTCAGGTCGTATGGGTTGCCATCGGCATCGACGAGTTCGATCGTGCCTTCCGGAGCCTCTACGCGGTAGGGTCCGTTTTTCCTGACGGTGATTTTGACGTGCGCCATGTCTGTCTCCTCGATAAAGAAGATAGCACGCGAGGGCAGTCGTCGTTAGATGAAACAATCGAGATTCCCCGCCGCACTGAAGTCTGGACTCGGAATGACAAGACGTCCAGGGATTCTAAGCCGCGGCGGATCTGGCGGCGATCAGGCTGCGGTAAAGCTGGAGGTAGTCGTCGAGCATGCGCCTGGCAGTAAAGCGCTCGCGGGCTCTCTGGTAGGCGCGGTTGGCTTGGGCGCGGCAGAGATCGCGGTCGGCGCTCAGGGTGCGGAGAGCTTCGGCCAGGCTGTCGGCATCGTTAGCTTTGAAGTAAAGTGCACAGTCTCCCCAGATTTCGCGGAAGCTGGCAATATCGTTGGCGACAATTGCGCAGCGCGAGAGAGCAGCTTCGAGCGCAGCCATACCAAACGGCTCATAACGCGAGGTGGCGGCATAAATCGCGGCGCGACTATAGAGATTTCTCAGCTGCGCTTCGGTCTGCGGCCCTTTCAGCGCGACCGATACCTGCTCAGTAGCCAGCTTGACGTCGGCGCGAATCGGCGTGCGCGGCGCGTACGTGGGATTGTCCGATCCCACGATGCATACCGAAAGCGGGTGCGCGTGCTGGGTCAGCAGTGAGACTTGTTTTCCCGCATCCCACAGACGTCCTACCGATAAAACAGAATCATCTTTGCTGACGTATGGGTTGAAGTAGATGGGGTTGCGACCGTTATGAATCACCAAGTCGTGACGCGGCTCGCCGTAGCAGACTCTCAAGCTCTCTTTCATCCAATTCGAGGGCGAGACTACGGCGGTGGCTTCCGCCAACCCACGACTCACGGTACTGCGATACCAGCGGAGCCAGCGTGTATCTCGGGGTTCATGTCCGTGAACGGCGAGCCACCAACTTACCAGGTCGCCATGCGCCACCACTACGCGCGGAATACTGGTGGAGAGCCTGCCGTAACTGTACTGGCTGAAGTGGAGGATGTCGGGCTTGACGTCTCGAATCACCGACTGCAGATAATTACAGGAATCCTCCAGGTCCGCTTCGCCTTCCTGCATCCACTCCAGACGAAATGCGGTGGGTCGGTAGTCCAAGCCATGCAGGTTCTGCATCCAGGAAGTCTGTTGCGGGAACGGGATCTCGCCAAAACTGACCAAAGTCACACGCATGCCGCCGGTGATGAGTCCTGTAACCAGTTCACGCGCGTAGGTCCAGACGCCAGTCAGCGTGTCGGCCGTAACCAGAACGTGCAACCCGGGCCTCCCAGAGAACCTAGAAACCGCAACCAGCAAGCCATCCGCGCCGGTGCGTGGGTTTATTGTAGTGGGGTTCGCCGGGAAGATGAAGAGTTTTAATGGCTTGGGAGAGCAAGGGCTGCAATAAGTTGCACAACTTGTCCGGCAGGGTTCGGTATCCGGAGTTGCCCCAGGCCGGGAACTTAGCTCTGAGTTGCGGCAGGCTCCTCGATGCATCACATATTCCTGGGATGGTCAACCGCAGAAAAACGGAAAAAAGGCGCCGATGATAGCGCCCTCAGGCTGAGACGGGGACGAGGGGGGAAACAGGCTTATCCGTGGACCGGGACCGGTTCGGTCAGGCGAAATGTAAGGCGGCGTTCGGCTCCGAAGCCAACATCCTTTTTACCAGTGCCGTAGGCTACGCCAGTGCCGCCAGCCGCGCCCACACTGCTGCCGAGGAGTGCGCCTTTACCACCCCCAGCCAGTGCGCCGATCAGGGCACCAGCACCGGCGCCTCCGCCAATCATCTCCCAATTACGCTTTTCGTGAGAACCGCCTTTCAAGAAGATGCTCGAGGTCTGCACGGGCAGTGCTTTGCCCTTCACGGTAATGCTGGCGAGAGTCAGGCGGAGATAGCCGGGGTCATGCAGCCTTCCCGAAGATTTTGCCGCCACCACGCGGCCGGTCACGGTAGCGCCGCGCGGCGCTATGGTTTGGCCTTGCACTAAGATGGGCTCATCGAGCACCGCCTCAAAGGGATCTCCCGCGTGCGAGGTCGCGCTGGAGACTGCAGACTGCAGGCGGATGGTGATCGGGGTTCCGGCCGGCACACTCTGGGGAGTCGGCAAAATGGATTCGGATGGTGAGATTCCGTTCTTCTGCGAGGTGCGCTCAAATGGCAGCTTCTCGTGATCGCCGGCCGTCTGCGCCGTCTCCTCCGCCCCAGCCGCATTGGGCTGTCGGGCGCAAGCAGTCGTCAGCACAAGCGCCAACGCTACCCCAGCGGCCGCCCCGGCCTTATACCAATTACTTTTCATCCCAGCCATTCCTCCACCGACCCACGGGATAGCTTACAAAAGGCACGAAAGGTGCCAATGTTTGCCCAATGCAATCAGTCACTTAGACCTCAAACTTGCTTGGAGGTGTGTATTTTTTACGGGAATCTTCAGCGCTTACTGGGGGATTGCGGGCCCAAGGATCGGCTTAAAGAAAAAACTGCGCCAGCAAGGGACGCTGGCGCAGGCGAAGTGAGGGGAAGGGCGGAGGTCTATCGGGAAGCGCCGCCCGCCGAGGCGGTTTGCGCTTCTTTGTCGGGTTGGGCCACGACGCCGTCAAACGGAGTGGCAGCCAGGACGCGTCCGCGCACCACGCTCAGGGCGCGGATGGTATATCCGGAATCAGAGCCGCGGAACCAGTTGCGACCGTTGTCGTAGCTCTCAAACACCACGCCCGAAGCATTGCTGGTAGCCAAAAGACGCTTGCCATCGGGAGTGATCGAGCCAATCTCTTTGGCCGGAAGACCATTCGCCATGTGCTCCCAGGTCGCGCCCGCATCGGCGCTATGGAAGCCGCCTTCGCGCGTGGCCAGGAAAATGTGCGCATCGGGAGTGACGGACAAAGCGTAGATGCTGCTGATTAAAGAACTGGTAGGAGCCTGCCTCCAGTCCGTGCCGCCATTGGTCGATACGAACAGGTCGGAACGGGTCGCAGCAACCACCAGTTCGTGATTGGTGCGCACGGCAATGAAGTCCTGCTTGCCCATTACCGGACCGCCCGACCAGATCTTGCCTTGATCGGAACTGGTGAACAGGCCGGCAGAGGTGGCCGCTAGCCAGCGGTTAGGCGCGATTTCGATACCGCTGACGCGGGCGGTCAGGATGCTGCGGACCGCGGTGTGCGCCATAACCTTGCGCGGCTTGCCTTTGGCGGTAATCATGCGCGGCGTGCCTTTTTCAGTCACAACCGTGTTGCTGGGACGCCACTCGTTGGCGTTGGGCGAGAGCAGGAAAATGCCGCGATTGGTGCCGGCAACCAAGGTGCCGTTGCTGGCCTGGCTGAGACTGAATACGTCACGTCCGCCAAGTCCGGCGCTCTTCTGCTGCCAGTGTGCGCCGCCATCGGTAGACAGGAAGACTCCACCATATTGCTGATCGTTGATCAGGCCGACGTAGACAATTCTTGCATCGTTGTGGTCGGGCACAATCGCGCTGATGTAGCGGTGCGAATATCCCTGACTGGACGCGACAAAAGTCTGGCCGCCATCGTCGCTGGCCAGCACACCCATGCGATCGGTCGCGAGCAGCACACGCTCGGAATTGCGCGGGTCTACCATGACATCATTCACCACCACGTCGGTATTGCTCAGGCGCTTCCAGCTCTTGCCCGAATCGATCGACTTCCAGAATCCTTCCGTCGTGCCCGCGTAGACAATCAAAGAGTTGCTCGGGTCCTGCTTGAGCACGCGAGTGCGGCGCGCCGAGAACGGAATGCCCTGAATCTTGCTGAACAACGCGCCTGCGCTCTCGCTCTTGTAAATGCCGGAGCAGGCGCTGGCGAAAACAATCGAAGGATTCTTTTTGTCGACGATGATGGAGAACACATCGGAGTCGTCGATCATTCCCTTCTTGATGTGCTCCCAGGTGGTGCCTCCGTCAGGAGTCTTCCAGGCGAGGTGCCAGGTGCCAGCGTATACGATATTGGGATTCTGCGGATCAACCGCGATGGACTCGACGTTCTTTATGTCGGCATGGTTGGGAGGCGAAATGCGCTGCCAACTATTACCCCCGTCATTGCTGCGGTACACGCCATCGAGCGCGCCGGCTACCAGAACCTTAGGATCCGATGGGGAGACGGCCAGAGCCCGAACCGACTTGCCGTGCATGGCGGGAAGGGTTTCCCAATTCTTGCCGCCATCCTGGCTGCGGAAGATGTCGCCAGTTTGCTGGCTTTGAAAGCTCCAAGCGGACACATAGATTCTCTTGCTGCCCTGGGGATCGAAGACAATGTGGTCAAGAACATAATCATCGCCATTCCCCAAATGCGCGAAACGATTCCAGCTGCGACCGCCGTCATGGGAAACGAACAGCACGCCGGTGCTGGTGCCCAGGAAAATGTGGTCGGGATTCGCTGGATCAGCCGCCAAGCTGCGGACGTCACCACCTTCCGGCCCTAAAGACGTCCATTGCGCGGCTGGCAGAATGGGTGTCAAGAATAGCCCTAAGACCAACGACATCAGCCAATTACGCGTAGATCGTGCCATATACAGGAGAGTCATACTTCCGATGCGCCCCTTGTGGTGTGGTTGACCCTGCGGGGAGTCCAGGGATGGCATCAGAGTGACAGGGTAACACCCTGCCAGCAAGTTACTTAAGGGCAAAGAAGGCAAAGGGCCGGTCGGACGGCGGAGCGTCCTGACCAGCCCTGATTTGGGGTCCCTACTCGGCCTTCTTGGCCGGTTTCTTCTTGGCGGCTGCGGCGGGATGATCAGGAATCGGTTTCACTGTGCTTTCATCCACCGGTTGGGTCTCCGGCTCAGTGAAGCTCGCCCCTGGGGGAACAATCCAGTGCTCGGTCTTCTGGCCGCCGCCCGGACCGGTGCGCGTCTCGATGCGGCTGGGATCGATAGCCTGTTTGGCCTCGCCTCCGGAAAGATAGGCCTTGACGTCCACGGCGCGCTCACCCGCGAGGTTCTTGCGCCTTTTGAGCTCATCAGGATCGGCAAAGCCCACGACTACGAGCTTGGCGTCAGCTTGGTTTTTCAGTGCTTGTGCCACGTCGTCCAGCACTGCCTTGCAGGTGTTGTCGACCCGCCAGGGCCTAGTTTTGTTCGGATAGCTGCAGTCGCTGAGTTTGCTGGCCTGCGGCGGTGGCGGAGGCGGAGCCTCGATCGTCACCTCGGAGTTGGCGGAGGCGGTTAAGCCGCGCGAGTCGGTGCAGGTTGCGCTCACCGTGATCGTTCCCGGAGAGGCCCCCGCCGGGTTCAAAGTGGCAGTATTGCCGGTGCCCGAGATCGTTCCCCCGGTTGCGTTCCAACCAGCCACACTCACCGGAACGTTGTCCGGGCTCTTGCAGTCGCAGGTGATGGTGGCCGTCGCGCCCGCCGGCAACGAGGTCGGACTCGCGGTACAGCTCATCGTCGGCGGGTTCTTGGGAGGCTCTTTGACCGTGAACTGGGCATTGCAGCTGGCTTGGTTATTCTTCTTCGCCTTGGGATCGGTGATCCGCGCCGTGGCGGTGTAGGAGCCGCCGGCCAGACCGTTGGTGTCGATACTTCGGGCGTTGTCCTTGCCCGTGATCTTTCCGCCGGTGCTGGTCCAGTTGTAGCTGACCGTGTGCTTAGGATTGAAGTTGTTTGGAGTGGCGGTGACCGTGACGGGCTCGCCGACCATGACCTCCGTAGGTTGCGCCGAGCAACTGGCGGACGGTGCGAGGGAGGGAGCGCCGCCGCCAAGGTTGAAAACCAAACCGCCGCGCAGACGCACTCCCTGGTAGTTCGGGCGCTCCAGGTCCTTAAGACTCGCCGGCACTCTACCGGCAAAATTCTGATGCGCCACCTGATAGTCGGCCTCGATCAAGCGGATGCTCAGGTGGCGGCCTGCCGTGACATCAATGCCGCCGCCCAGGATCCCCCCGACTCCATTGTGATTGCCAAAGCCCGGTACTTCGAGCCGATTAAGTCCAACCAAGGTGTGCCCAAAGAAATTGACCCCTTCCGTTCTCCAGGTGAAGCGAGGTCCCCCGGAAAACGTGGAGTTGTTGAGACCTCCGCTCTGAAAGTTGTAGCCGAAGTCAAACTCCAGCCCGACATTCGGATAAGGGTTAACGCCCAAGGCCAAAGCAAAACCGCGCGGCAGACTGGGCAGCTTGGTGGACTGAACCGTTCCGCCAACATTGGTTGGCATATTGCCGCCTGGATTCAACCATTGATAGCCCGCAAGAATATCGACCTTCGGGGGATTTTCCTGCTGCGCATGTGTCGCGATAGAGATGAGAGCGACGACGAACACCAACAGAGAGCCGGTTACTCTCACCCGGCTACCAAGTCCGTAGCGGCGAAGTGACATGTAGACCTCCGGGAGGAATGAGGCGGACTTCTTAACAATTAATTAATGGAAAGGGGCCTGACGAAGTAGAGAAAATTCTACAGCACGCCTCTGTGAAAACAAAACATAGTAAATAAGTTCGAGGAGCTCGGCGGTGGAGGGGGACGGCGATGGACGGGGCTGGTGGGAAAGCCGTTTCTGAGCTACAGTGTTTTGCAGTCTCATACTGATATTCTTTCGTCTGTGGTCTCACCAAAGTTAGCGGGGCAGAGGCCAGTCACCCGCAGCTTGCCGGAATTCGTCATGAGCCACAATAATGACGTCAAACCTCCTATGAACCACGAGAAAGTCCTGATCATTGAGGATGAGGAAAACGAGCGAACCGGCCTGGCTGAACTGATCTCAGCCTGGGGCTACCGCACGGAAACCGCCCGCGACGGCATGGAAGGTCTGGAGAAGGTGAATACCTGGTCGCCTTCCATCGTCGTTACCGATATGAAAATGCCACGCATGAACGGGCTGGAGCTGCTCGAGAAGATGGAAGGGCACGCCCAGGCTGTCGCCGTGATCATGGTGACGGCACAAGGCACGATCGACAGTGCGGTCCAGGCGATGCGCATGGGCGCCTACGACTATATTCAGAAGCCCATCGACACCAACCGGCTGCGGGCCATCCTGCAGAACGCCTCCGCGCTGCTGGGGACGCGCGCCGAACTTGAAGTCACCCGGCGCAAGTTGCGCGATGCCGGGTCGCTGGGCTCGCTGGTGGGAAGCTCCAAGAAGATGCAGGAACTCTTCCGGCTTACCGAGATGGTGGCGCCCAGTACGGCATCAGTCCTGATCACGGGCGCCAGCGGAACCGGCAAGGAACTGGTTGCTCGCACCATTCACGAACTGAGCCCGCGGCGCAGCAAACCTTTCATCGCAATTAATTGTGCGGCCATCCCTGAAACTCTGATCGAGAGCGAAATCTTCGGCCACGAAAAGGGCGCCTTTACCGGCGCGCTGGAGCGGCGCACGGGATGTTTCGAGCTGGCCGAGGGCGGCACCCTGTTGTTGGACGAGATCGGAGAAATGCCGGTCGCGACCCAGGCCAAGTTGCTGCGCGTTCTCGAAGACCGCAAGCTGCGGCGTTTGGGCAGCAAGGTGGAAACGACGGTGGATGTGCGAGTGCTGGCGGCGACGAACAAAGTGCCGGACGAAGCGGTCGCTCGCGGCGAACTGCGCAATGATCTTTATTACCGCTTAAACGTCTTCAACATCCACATGCCACCGCTGAGGGAACACAAAGAGGATTTGCCCGAGCTGGTGCAGGCCCTGCTAACCGAAATGAATGCCAAGCATGGACGCAAAGTGGGCACGATCAGCGAGGCGGTGCTGCACGTATTCCAGAACTACTCGTGGCCCGGGAACGTACGTGAACTGCGCAATACGTTGGAACGGGCCGTCATCGTCTGTGAAGCATCGGTGATTGAGACCAAGCATCTGCCGCCGGGCTTCGGCCAAGGCACGGTGCGGGCGGCAGCCAGCGATCCCGATGCCGTGCGCCTGGGGGTGGGCACGACCGTCGAGCAAGCCGAGAAGCTGCTCATTCTGAAGACCCTGGAGGCGACCAGCAATAACAAGACCCGGGCTGCGGAAATACTCGGCATCAGCCTGAAAACCTTGCATAATAAGCTGAAGGAGTACGGCAGCGCGCAGGCCGACGTCGCCGCCGCGAAAGAGGAGGAATAGTTTCGGGAAACGGGTGAGTTGGGCTCGGCCGCCACTTCTTTAAAGATCAGCCGTTTGTCTCGCTGCTGATTTATGCGCCGCAAAACCAAAATCGTATTGGGCATCACCTTGATGGTTTTCCTGCTGGTGGTGGCCTTCTCTTACGTTTACATTTCCGAACTGCTCCGGCAGCGAATTACTTCCGCCTATGAAGCGGCCTCTCTGCTCAGCGAGCAACTGGCGTACGCCACCTACAACGCTCAGCCCGATCTGAGCAGCACGCGGATTGACACCAACGATCCGGCAGCGTTGCGCGCGGGCATCGCGGAATATCTCTCCGAGGATGTGAATCTCAACGACATGCTGGAGTCGGTGGTCGGAAACTGGCCGATCATCTACGACGCGGCCATCGTTGACATCAACAACAAGGCCCTGTTGCATACCAATACCGACCTGATCGGAAAACACATGCCGGAGCGGCCGGATTTTGCCTTTGTGCGCGACACCAGCTTCCGCCGGCAACTGGCGATCGTTTACAGCCCGGCGGCAGTTTTCGAGATTCGCATGCCGCTGGAGTTGGACGAAAGACCTTTCGGCACGGTTCGGGTGGGCGTTTCGACTGTCTTTCTGAAGAGCGAGGTAACGCCTCACCTGCGGCGGGCCGTGGTCTACTCTTCCCTTGCCTTGCTGACTTCGCTCATCCTCGCGGCCGGACTTTCTCACCTGGCGCTAGGTCCCTTGGAGCGGATCAGCCGCAGTTTGGACAGTGTAAGCGCCGGTGAGACCACCGAAGTATTGGCCGAACCGGAGGCAACTCACGACGAGTATGGTCTGGTGACGCTGAAGATCGCTCATCTTGGGCGGCAGATGCGCGACACGAAGGAGATATTCTCGGCCCTCAAGGACAACGTTGACCAGATCATGGCCAACCTGCAGGACGGCTTGATGCTGTTTACCGAAGAGTTCCGGGTAGTGCTGGTCAGCGCCTCGGCAGAACGTTTTCTGGGCCGGCCTCGCGCGGAGATGCTGGGTCACACCGTCAACGAAATATTTTCAGATTCTTCCGCGCTGGGGACGGTCGTGCTGGATGCGTTCGAGCGGCAGCGTCCGATCCCGCAGCGCGAGGTTAAGGCACCGGAGGGAAAGTCGGTGCAGGTTTCGCTGGACTTCATTCAGCAGGGCGGAACGCATATCGGCGCCTTACTCACCATGCGGGACAACGAATCGGTGCGACGCATCGAGGATGAAATCGAAACCTCGCGGCGTTTGTCGGCCAGCGGACGCATCACGCGCGGCGTGGCGCACGAAGTGAAAAATCCGATCAACGCCATCGTGTTGCACTTGCAGCTCCTGCAAAACAAATTAAAGCAGGCCGATCCGGATACGCGCCGTCACATGGACATCATCGAAAGCGAAATTCACCGCCTGGATCGGGTGGTCCAGACCTTGGTCGACTTCACGCGCCAGCGCGAACTCCACATCGAGGAGGTCGACCTGCGGCAACTGATCGACGAAGTAGGTTTGCTGGCGCTGCCGGATGCGGAAGTACACGGTGTGCGCATTGTGCGCGAACTTCCCCCCGTGCCTCTGCCGGTTAAAGTTGATATTGATTTTATGAAACAGGCGCTGTTGAACGTCGTAATCAACGGAGAACAGGCGATGCCCCGCGGAGGCGCCTTGAGGATTGCCGCCCGCCGGGACAACGGCAATGCCGTCATCGAGGTGCGAGACCAGGGCAACGGCATTCCCAAAGAGATTCAGGAGAAGATCTTCGAGCTGTACTTCACGACCAAAAAGGGCGGCAGCGGCATTGGCCTGGCACAGACCTACCAGATCATGCAGTGGCATTACGGGTCGGTCGACTTCGAATCGGCGGAAGGACAAGGCACAACCTTCCGTCTGCGGCTGCCGCTGACAGAATTGCCTGGCGAGACTCTGAAGGAGAAAGAAGTTACTGCCCAGGGGTGATTTGCGCCTGGGACAAGAAACAGCGTACGGATTTAGAATTCTCGAAGCACCCCTCGCTTTTCGCACCGGCCGCCGGCGCTGGGACAATATGATTCTGGCCTTTATCCTCGGACTATGGGCTTTGCTGGGCCCGTCTTCGCCAACTCATTCGTATTTCCCGCAGACGCCAACGTCACAGCAGACGCCTGACCCCAACTCAGGGCAGACAGCTCCGAAACAGCAGGAGCCATCGCCGAAGGACAGGCAGCCTCAGGAGAAGCCCGAGCAGCAGCCACCGCCCCCTGAGGGCAAGCCTCCGGAACCCGGAGAAACGCAACCGCAGGCACAACCACCCCAGGAACAACCGCAGCAGCCCACGCCGCCGCCGGCTCCCGCTAACCCGGCTCCCGCGCAACCGCCCCAAGCCGTGCCAGAAAAACCAGCGCCGGAAGTGGAGCCATCTCGAAAACCGCCGGCGCGAAAAGGCAGGGGCACGAAGGCGGCGACGACGAAAAAGGACCCGCCTCCGGCAAACTCGGAACCAAGGAAGGTTGTGGTGCGCAATGGCGGCGCGCCCGAGCCTAGCGGCCAGCTGGCTCCCGGCATGTCGCGGGACGAGGCGTCGCGCTCGCGGCAGAGTATTAACCAGCTATTGGCGTCCACCGAAGAAAACCTCAAGCGCACCCGAGGACGCTCCCTAACCGCAAACGAGCGGGCTATGGTGGAGCAAATTCGAGCTTTCATTACGCAGGCTCACGCCGCGCTTAAGGTGGGCGATCTGCAACGTGGGCACAACCTCGCCATGAAAGCCCATCTGCTCTCCGATGATCTCGTTCAACACTGAGTTTTCAGGCGGCGAGCGCCGCGTCTTCCGCAGCATAGTCAAACTGGTAAAAGGTAGCGCCAACAGGCGGATTCGCCGCTTCCCATTCCGCAGATCGGCGAATGGCTTCCTCCAGTGGAACAGGCTCACGATACGCGAGCTCGCCACGAATACGTTCTGAACTTGCTACCCAGTGCTGGGCAATGTTTCCGGGGGGCGGCAGGAGATGCTTGGGGGCTCGCTCCGGCGGGATGACGACGAATTCTCCCTGCCAGCGCATCTGGGCGGCGATTTTCTTTGCCCATTCCAACTCTGAGAAGGCTGGCCATTCGGCGACGTTATAAATTCGCCCTGCGGCTTGGTCTCGTTCCGCGGCAAGCGCAATGGCAGCGGCAACATTCTCGACGTATGCACGCGGCGAGCGCCAGACGGCCAGCGGCTCAGAAAAGAGGATGGTTCGGCGGCCATCGAGAATTCTCTTCACTATGGGATAGAAACGATGCAGCGGATCACCCGGCCCATAAACCATGGGCAGCCGCAGGACAGTTCCCGGCAGCTCCGGGTCGCTCATCACAGCGCGTTCCGCGGGAATCTTGTCGTAGTCGTCATCCATCCATGGAAAGATAGCTCGCACCGCCTTCAAGCGGTCGGGAGGGTACGGATGCCGAGTCCTGCGCAGCGCGGAATTCTCGGTCAAGGGCAACGGCTCAAGCGGACCCGCGTCGATTCCGTGCAGCACGCCACAGGCGCGATAGACATCCATGCTACTGATCATCAGCACTCGCCGTGTCAGGCCGTGGCACATTCGCATCAAGGCTTCTGCCTGCGCTCCCGAGCTGATGATCAGGTCAATGACAACTTCAGGGCCGAAGCTCTCGATCTCGGGCCGCTTGTCTCGGAGGTGGGCACGGTCGGCAAGAATCTGACGAACTTCAGGCGGCAACGAGGGGTTACTCTTGCCGCGGTGGACGACGGCAATCTCGTTCCCCTGGGCCGTCAGGATGCGCACCACATTGGGGCCGATGAAACCGGTGCCGCCGATGACCAGGACTCTCATGGAAGTTCCGTGTGGCTAGAAGCTCTTCAGCGGCCGAAGCCGCTGAGTACATGCGTGGGCATTCCGTCGGTACGGCTTAAGGGCCGTACCCTGATACCAACAACTGACAAAATCCCCGCCCGACAACACCACTATTTCCCTTTTGCCCGGGCCGCGTTTACTTTGGCCAGCAGATCTTGTGCCGGCTGCTGAATGGGGCCGGAAATCTTTACCGCTTCCGTCAGCACTTCGCGTGCTTCGGTCAGCTTGTTCAGCTTGGCGTAGCCCCAGCCGAGGCGATAAAGCGCCGTCGCATAGGCTACGTCGTCGTGACCCTTCAGCAACTCGGACGCTGCCTTCAAATGCGCAATGGCGGCTGCCGTCCGGTCCTGCTTCATCAATGCGTAACCCAACGTCGAATGGGCCACGGCCGCCGAAAGCTTGCGCGGCTGGTCGGCGTCCGGCGCATCGGCCTTGGAAAGCGCTATCACTTTTTCGGCGTAACTGGCGGCTTTGCTGATGCTGGCGGGCTTGGTGTCTTCGACGTAGTGATTAGCCAGCAGAAGCAGCGTGGCAGTGTTGTTCGGGTGCGCCGCGAGCGCTTTGTCTCCGTATGCAACCAGGCGGGCTGGATCGTTGAGTTGCCCCGGGCCGAGCGTGTACATGGCGTATTGCGCCACCTGGTCTTGAAAACGAGAGTCAGGAAAGGCCGCGGTGAAGCGCTCGACGTACGCCATGCGGGCCTTGGGGTCCTTCTCGTCGGCGATCGCGTTGAAAGCCGCCGCTTCGAGAAAATCATAGGCGCCCCTCGCTGAGTTCTTCTCGCCCTCCACCTGGTTCCGAAAATCCTGGTCACTCATGGTGTCCGGCTTGGTCTGGTTGGCGATCGAGTTGTAAGCCTCTCCGCCTCGGACGGCGTAGTCGACCAGCTTGGCATTGCTCTTCATCTGTTGAGCGATGTTGGCTTGTGAGACCAGGATATCGAGATTGTGCGGCGAGGCGGCCAATGCCTTGTTGCCAAAATCGATGGCCTTGTCAAGGTCGCCCGCAGTCTGGTATGCCTGGGCGAGTTGCCAGTTTCCATACGCGACGGCGGCCGGATTGGAGGAGAACTGCTGCACGAAGTCCAGGTACATGGCCAGCTTCTTCGGCGCGTCCTGCTCACGGGAAATCGACGACAGGGCGACGTCTTCCGGAGTTCCCGCGGGAATCACGATCTTGTCGAGCTGTGCCTGAGAAAACAGCGGAATGACAATGAGAATGAGGGCGGCGAAATGGTAGTTGCGACGCATGAGTCACCTCCGCGATGGCAAGGTACTTGACGGGCGAATCGTATCGCCGAAACGGGCAACGGGCAAGGGCGAGAAACGCCTGCCTACTTACGTCCTTCCCGCTTTTGCGCGATTACCAGACCCCGGGGAGTGGGCAAGAGGACGACTGAGATCAGCCCTTCGGCCTCCAGCTTCAGGGCAGCTTCGCGTACCTGCTTCAGATGGGAACTGGCGTCGTGCATGAGGATTAGGCCGTAGGGGTTGATCTGGGGCAGGAAGCGGCGAACTTCCTGCTCGCGCACCGGCATGTCGCTGTCGCTGAAAAACAGGTCGATTCGACCGTCTACTTTCATTTCCAGGCTCGACTGGTTGCGGCATTCGATCCACTGGGCGAGGCCAGAAGATTCAATACGTTTCTTAGCGTCGGCGAAGACGAGAGGATCGAATTCACAGGTGATGACCTTTCCGCGTGCGTTTTGTTTCAGGCCTTCGGCCATGGAAAGCGTGCTGATGCCGCTGAAGGTGCCGGTCTCGACCACCAGTTCGGGTTTGAGGGTAGTTACGACCGTGCGCAGGAATTCCAGCACTTCGACCTCGGCGGTCATCGAGTCGTACATGCTCCAGCGCTCCGGATGCGGGCACTCGGGCGTGGCACGATGGTATTCGGACTGCAGCACGTCGCCGGTGCGCTGAATCTGGCGCAGGATCTTGTGCTCTTGCTTTTGTTTTTTCTGGAATAGGCGCTTCAGGTCGAGGCGCATGCACGGGCAGTATAACTCGCGAGTCGGCTTCGTTGTCGTCCTCAGGGAACCCTGTCGCGCCCTCGCGCGCGACGCGCGGGCGAAGGATCGATGCCGGGAACCGGCTGGCAACGGGCGCGCAAAGAAATGCACACAGCCGGGTGCATCAACGGTATCCGGTACAGCCGCCGCATGTACCTCGGGGATGACAAGTCCAAATGGAGTGATGGGCAGTTGCCATGCGAGTTGGCGGGCATTTTATTTTTCATTTAAAGTGAACGAATGCGGGCCATTTTGCAAAAGCGGGCGCTGCGCTACGTGTTTGGCGCGAATGTCATCTCGATGCTGGGCAGCGGGATGAACTCGGCCGCGGTGGCCTGGTTCATCCTTCAGGCCACGCATTCCGAAATGGCCCTGGGCACGCTCGCCGTTTTGCAGACCATTCCCGCCATGCTGATGCTTCCCTTCACCGGGGTCATCATTGACCGTGAAGACCGGCGGCGTCTGGTGATGATGCTGGACGCGGCGCGTGCCATCGTGATCCTGGTTGTGGCTATTCTCGCTTTCCGCGGCAAGGCGCAGGTCTGGGAACTTTACCTGATGAACACGCTGGTGGCAGCAGGCTTCTGGATGTTCTGGCCGACGATCACGGCGCTGATCCGCGAACTGACGCCGGACGCACAATTTGTGCAAGCCAACACGTTTCTTTTGGCCGGGGTGCAGGGTGGGTGGTTGATCGCGGGCGCGATCGTCGGATTCGTCTACGAGCACATCGGACTGGGCGGCGTGCTCCTCATCGACTTCTCCACCTATGTGGTTTCGTTCCTGTGCTATTTTGCGGTTCGCAAGGGCCGTCACGTGGTGCCGCGCCCAGCCGAGTTGCGCGCCGATATCATCGCTGCGGAAACGCAACTGGAACGCTTCTGGCGGGAAATGAAGGAAGGGATACAGTTTCTGCGCGATAACCGGCCGGTCGCATTATTGGGCGCCTGCTGGGCGTTGTTTCTGGGGGCAATGCTGACTGGAATTGTGGTCACGCCGTCCTTGAGTGAACGGGTCTTCCACGCCGGCGCTACCGGTTTTGGATGGCTCAATGGCGGATGGGGAGTGGGAGCGTTTCTCAGCGCGCTGTATGCGCCCGAAGTGATCGCCAGTCTGGGATCGCGCCGTTCGATTGCTCTTTCCATGGCAGTGCTGGCGCTCTCGATGTTTGTGGCGCCATTTTCGCTGGCTTTGGCCATCGCGGTCCTGATCTATGGCGTGATGGGTTCAGCGCGGGGCGTCAGCGGCGTCGCCATGAACACCAGCCTCATGGAACAGGTGCCCGACCACTTCATGGGACGCGTGCAGAATATCTTCTATTTCTTCGGCACCGCCTTGCAGGTGGTGTTGGGATTGGTTGTAGGAGCAGCGGCCCACAACATAGGCCTGGGCACCGGCTACGCCATGATAGGCCTGGTGTATACGCTGGCATTGGTCAGCGCAAGCTGGTCGATGGCAGGTCGAGCAGCCGTGGCGGCGAGCGAGGCAGAGTGAACCGATAGTCGAATTGACCGCTTTTTGAATTGACGAATTGAAAAAATCCGGCTCCATCCCCAATCCCACAATGCGAAAATTCGTAAATCCATCGTCGGTGGTCAAGCGCACGCACTCGCTGGTATTCTTTCCGTTCTAATTTCCTCAGGAGACATACATGTCATCGAATCTCGAAGGCCGCGTTGCCGTTGTCTTCGGAGTCGCTAATAAGCGCAGCATCGCCTGGACGATTGCGCAGGGATTGCATGCTGCCGGCGCCGAGCTGGTGATCACTTATCAGAACGAGCGTCTGGAACAGGAGGCCAAGGACCTGATTCTTTCCCTGCCCGGCGCGCAGGACTTCATGTGTGATGTGTCCAAGGACGAGGAGATTGATCGTCTCTTCGCTGAGTTAAAGCAACGCTATGGCAAGCTGCACGTCCTGGTGCACAGCGTGGCCTTCGCTCCGGCTGACGAACTGAAAAGAGATTTCGTCAACACCACTCGGGAAGGGTTTCGCATCGCGCACGACGTCAGCGTTTATTCCTTGATTGCGGTTGCGCGCGGCGCGGCTGCGTTGATGGAGGATGGGGGAAGCATCATCACGATGACCTACTACGGTGCGGAAAAAGTTGTGCCCCACTACAACGTCATGGGCGTAGCCAAGGCTGCCTTGGAATGCACGGTGCGCTACCTGGCTTACGAGCTGGGTAAGCGCAAAATTCGGGTCAACGCGATTTCTGCGGGACCGATCAAGACACTGGCTGCGCGCGGCATCGCCGGTTTCGGAGATATGCAGAAATCCCATGCCGAGCGCTCCCCGCTGCAACGGAATGTGGATGTCAACGAGGTTGGGGCAACCGGAGTGTTTCTCGCCTCCGACGCCAGCTCGGGAATTACCGGGGAAACCGTTCACGTGGATTGCGGGTACAACATCATGGGGTTTTAGGGACAGTTCTTGGTGGTCAGTTTCCGAGTTCCCGGTTGTCAACCATCAACTATGAGAGCTCCAGCTGAATCGCGCTAGCGATTCGGAGTCTTCGCCGGATCGCCTTTAGCGGGTGGCGCCGCGATCGATCCTACCTTCTGCTTCTTTTTGTTCCACTTGCGGCGGACGTCGGGCCAGAATTCTTTGACACCGAAGGTGAGCGTGTCCCATCCCACCTGGGTACCCCAAACGCTCAAGGCGTTTCGGAGGCTGCGATCTGCCTTCGGGTGATAGGTATAGTTGGAGATTCCGGCGGAAAGGGCGCTACCCACGACTTCCGAGAGGTTGAACTGGGTGTGAGCGGAATCGGAACGAGTCAGGCAAATCCGGCCTATGGCGTACCCGGCTCGGTGAGGGAATCCGCCCTTCCCCAATTCGTAATAACGAGGATCCTGCTTCAGCAGGGATGGTAGAACAGCGCCGGTCATGAAATTCTCGATGGCGTTGTCAGCGAAGGCGGCTCCATAGCGTTTACCGTAACCGGCAGCCCCCTGTCCGAAGCCGGGTTCACTGTCTTGCGCCTGGCTGATTCCCGAAAGAAAAGCAATGTAAAAATATTCCACCGGATCGAAAGTTCCCCGGGCCACCACTTTGAATTTCTGGCCCGTCGTCAGCGGCGGAACATCCTTGCCGGACACACTTAGAAAATTGGGCAGAGTCCAGAAGAGCCGATCGTCCGAGGTTCCGGTTGTTTCTTCCCTGCGCTTGTCTCGTGGATCCGATTTGGTCTTATCCGCCGATACCTGCGCGGACGTTTGTGCCTTCTGGGCCGCGGGCGAATCCGGCAGCGGAGAAGAATCGGGCTGAGCTTGGGCAGGAAGTTGGCCGGGAGAAGGCGAGTTCGGCCCTTCCTTCGCCGAATCAGAGGAAGGCTCGCTTCCGGATTGCGCGACACAAAGCACGCTTGACAACAGCAGGCTTAGAAAAAAAGAAATGACTCTCACCTTGTGCGGAACTCCACTTTGAGGATACCCAAGCAGTTAGCGGCCGGTGATCAGGATCCGACGCTGGCTTTCTCCCATTCGCTCGAGGGCGATTTCCACGTCCCGCTCTAATTGCAAGCGGGGGAACTTCTCTCCCCACTCTATCAGGAGAAGGCTCTCGTGGGCGAGAAGGTCATCGAGGCCAAGAGTCTCCAATTCGCGAGCTGTATCAACTCTGTAAAGATCGATGTGGTAGACCGTCACCTGCGGGCCTCGGTATTCGTGGACCAGAGTGAAGGTGGGACTGGTGACGTCTTCCTCGCGGGCGGCGTGAAACCCCTCTGCAATGCCTTTCACAAGCGTGGTCTTGCCTGCTCCCAACTCGCCTCGTAGGAGCACGAGTTTAGGCGGGGCGAGCGTCTCGGCCAGGGTGCGCCCGAAGGTAATGGTCTCTTCTGGGGAGTGGGTGATGACTTCGCGGGTGCCCATGGTCATCCGAAACCAGTATAGCGAGCGGCAGGGCGGATCGACTCCCGCCGGCTCGGTGCTAGACACCGGCGGACAGGACTGATCCAGTCATTGAACAGGCTTCATTCCGCCGCAGAAGATGCGCTCGGTAGCGAACGTGTCGAAGGCGGGTGAGTTCGACCAGCGGTGACCACACGGAGTGCACAAGATTATGCTTGATCAGCAGGTGCCAAAACCGATTGGACCGCTTGTAGAGATAAGACATGGCGAGATACAGGGGCACTGCGCGCCAGTCCGCGGGACGGCGGCGCCAGATGGACGGGTGAGAAAAGAGGCGCTGGTAAATCCAGGCATAGCCTTGTTCCAGTTCTTCCGGAGTCATATGCCGCGGCCGGAAAACCGCGTGGGCGGTGTCGTAAAGACTCCAATCGCGGTGCAGTAGACGGTTCTCTGCCTCCATTTGCTGGAACAACGGCGTTGCCGGGTACGGCGTAAGAATATGGAAGGTCGCGCATTCAAGACGGTTTTCTTCGACCCACTCCGCGGTGCGGGCAAAGACATCCTTACGATCGTGGTCGAAGCCCAGAACAAACGACCCGTTTACCTGAATTCCGTAATCGTGCAGGAGACCGACACGGCGGGCGTAGTCTGACGTTTTCGGAGTCTTCTTTCGGGCATCGGCGAGATTGTCGTCGGAAAGCGACTCGAGGCCAACGAAGACTCCAGTACAGCCAGCCAGCGCCATCTCGCGAATGAGATCCGGATCGTCGGTGACATCGATTGACAGGGCCGCACTCCAAATCTTGTTGAGCGGCCGAAGGGCATGACAGAGCGCGCGCAGGTAGTCCCGGCGGGAGCCCAAGTTGTTGTCAATAAACACGCCGTAGGGCTGGTTATCGGCCGCGAACTCATCCACCACCAGCTTGGGATGGCGCATGCGATACGGCATCCGCAGACCGTCGGTAGCGAGATAGCAAAACCCGCAGCGATTATGACAACCGCGAGTGGCAATCAGGCTGGTTGTGGTCAGGAAGCTGTGCCGCGGCAGGATTGATCGGCGGGGCGGCGGATCGTCGGAATAGTTGTTCTCATATCCTGCGTGGTAACGTGGCTGCAGGCATCCGCGCTCGATGTCGTTGAGGATGCGCGGCCAGAGTTGAACGCCGTCGCCCAGCGCCAAGGCATCCGCATGAGGCGCGCACTCCTCGGGACAAGACAGAACGTGCAGACCTCCGAGAACGACCTTCGCGCCCCGGTGGCGGTACCAATTCGCCAGTTCATAAGCGCGCGCTGCAAAGGTCAGGTGAACCGTGATGCCGACAACCTGAGGAACGGGATCGAAGGGTGGCGGCCCAGCCAGCAGATTTTCGTCCCAGTACCGGATTCGCCAACGATCCGGCGTTGTGGCGGCGAAGCTGGTCAGTGCCAGAGTGGGTGTGAGGACGTGTTTGCCAAAACTCGCCCTCGGGTCTTTGGGATAGAAAGGATTGACGAGCAAAGCACAGAACAGCTCCGGGGGATGCTTCGCTCCGACATCCGGAAGCCTGGGCGGAGTGCTCATCTCCGGTGGCAGCCAGCGTGGCTTCGCAGGCCGAACAAAGGGCTCTTCTGCGCGAATCATGGACACACAGCTTGGCGGGGTTTTGGCACGCCGTCAAGATAGCGGGTGTGCTTAAGGATGTACTCCGACCAGCGGCCATACTCAGCAAATCGCCGGCACGTCAGCGCATGCGCTATCTCAGCTTTCGTCCAGGCGGAATAGGCAGGCCGGGCCAAAGTTTGGAAAAGTATTCGACTGCCTGGGGGTCCTGGTGTAGGGGACCGATGACGAACTGGCCGAAGGCGGCTCCGCCCATGGCGTAGTAGCCGACGGCGAGACCTCCGATCGCAGCATAACCGATGGCTAGTCCGCCCATCGCGAGACATCCCAAGGCAAGCCCCGCGAGCGCGAGGATGCCAATCCCGCAACCGCCGAGCACGATTCCGCCGATAGCGAGTCCTCCGAGGGCCACCGCTGCGCGAGCGACTCCACCTGGTGCGATCACCCCGGTAGCAATATCTCCAATGGCGATGATTGCTCGCGCATGACCACGAAGCTCGCTCTTGGATGGATCGGGACCAAGCGCGATCGAGACCAGCGGGTACTCGAGAAGAGTCGCCGACGAGGTCCAGCGAATGGGCATGGAAATTCCCTGTTGAAAGAATGCCCCCGTACTGGCGTGGACGCGAGTGACCGGTTGCGAGCGCAAGCCTCAAACTTCAGGCCGAGGTAAGCGAGCCGAGGTAAGCGAGCTTGAATTTCGGAGCGGATTGCCTTAAGGTCCTCATTAGAGGCAGGGCATGCCTGGTTAGCCTGTGGAGAGAATGCGCTGTAAGGCATCTCGGTGAAGCAGGAACCCACCCAAGAGACTTCGCAAAACCAGCGAAGCTCTGTAGGAATCCTCCCTTAAGGGAGAGGAGGATGTCAAAAGAGAGGAACTGGAAAAGTAAAAAAACAGAAGAGAGTCGGCGCGGCTGGAGCCGCGTTGTTTCAGACGAGCACGCTGAGGCAGGGCAAGCCGGGTCTACGTGGGTCTTTGCGGGCAGAAGCGCGGCTTGCCGCGTCTCCAACAAACAAATCATGCGATCCAGCCGGCGGGCATCTCGGGTCTGATGCTGGTTCCTAATTTTTGTAGTGTTGGCGGCACAGCCGGAAGCCGTGAGCGAGCTGATACGGCAGAGAGGTCACGCCGAGGAGGGAGTTTCTTGGGCAGGAGCGAGGACGGGCTTGGCGCTGGCAGTGGGGTCAGCAGCGGCCAGCCTTTGCGCAGAACGTAGTCAAGAGACGCGCCCGCGGATTTTGCAACTCGCCGACAGCCGGCAAGCCCCGTCTCTACAGTTCGAATCTTGCGGGCGGAGACCCGCTTACCGCGCCTCCCGCATTCGGCAGACGGTTAGAAAGTTTTGGGCAGGAAAGAACTGGAGGGGATGCCGCTCAGAGTTCGATCCAGTACCGAATCCAAGGCGATGCGCAGCTTGCGATGGTCATCGTCGCCCAAGGCAATGAAGCGAAAGGGCTGCAGATAGCCTTCGACGAGTTTGCGGGTCGGGCTGAGCATTTCGGCCATCCCATGCACGGGGCCGGACTTGGTCTGGAAGGCAACTTCGACGAAGTCCCCCTGCTCCAGGGCCCGTGCCAGATGCAAGAGACCGCCGGTGCTGGAAATGGCTTGGAGTTTGGCTTTGGCGCGCGCGCCGTCGTCGAGCTGGATGGCAGCGGCAACCGACCCGCCCAGCTGTACCCGCGGGGCGCGCCGCGTGGGGTGCGGTTGGGGGAAATGGGTCATAGCCGAATCGAACTATGGCAGGGGCCCTGGTTGCTCGCCAGATTACGGAAGAGCCTTGTACGGATTTCAGAAGCGATGTTGATTTAGAGACAAGATCAGCAAGCGGTTCAAGCAGATGCGGCTGTTATGCAGTTAGATAATGTACTAATGAGTAGGGCGTCAAAGCCGAGACAAGACGCCTGCGCGACAGCCGCCGGGACGGTGGCGCCACCTCAGCAAATCTGCACCAGTTTTTGCTCCGCCTCTCTGCGCGTGCGCCAGAACGCTTCGGGCAAAGCGGTTACCAGATCGGTTGCGACCAGCGAATGTTCTCCCCTGCTTTGGCAGGCGATGTCGCCTGCTAGGCCGTGGAGGTGAACCGCAGTCAAAACCGCCTCGAAAACGCGAGTAGGATTTTGTGCGACCAAGCCTGCCACCATGCCGGTAAGAATGTCGCCCGTGCCGCCGGTGGCCATGCCGGGATTGCCTGTGGTGTTCACCCAAACTCCTCTGTCGGGGTGAGCGATCAGGGTGCGGTGGCCTTTCAAAACCACGATGACCTGGTGCTCGCGAGCAAAAGCGCGGGCGCTGTCCCGGCGGTCTCTTTGAATTTCGACTGCGGTGCGGCCGGTCAGGCGCGCCATTTCGCCGGGATGCGGCGTGATCACCAGTTCATGGTCCTTGCCATTCAGTTTTTCCGCGCAGCCTTCGAACGCATTTAAGCCATCGGCATCGACCACCATGGCGGTTTTGTATTTGCCAAGCACCGCCCGGACAAATTCGGCAGTCTCGGAATTTCGTGAGATGCCGGGCCCGACGGCCAAGACGGTCTTTCCCTGAACCAGCGCATCGAGACGGCCATACTCAAGCGCGCGCAGAGAGATCGTCCCGGCATCGGTTTCTTCCAGAGGCTCGGTCATGACTTCGGGATGAAACCCGGCCACCGTGAGCAGAACAGATTTGGCAGTGGCGACCGTCGATAATCCGGCGCCTACCCGCAGTGCCGACATGCCAGCCATCGCCGCAGCGCCAGCTTTGCCGACGGAGCCACCTATTACCAGTACGTGGCCAAAGCTTCCTTTGTTAGCATCGGGACGGCGCGGGGCAAGCAGCGGCGCGATATCCGGCGCAGTGATCAGGTTCATACTTAGCGAGGAAACGATGGCCTCGGGCGGTGAACCGATGGGAGCGACTCTCGTCGGGCCGTTGGCCAGCATTCCAAACACGTGTGCAGGACGTGGCGCGGTGAAGGTTATGATGCCGTTCGCCCGAGCTACTGCGCCGGTCTGAGGTCCGATGACATCGGCGTCCGCACCGGAAGGAATGTCTACGGCAACGACGGGTGCGCTACAGTTGTTGATCTCCCGGATCGCTTCGGCATAGAGCCCGGTGACCGGCGGACGAAAACCGGTGCCCAGAATGGCGTCGACGAGAACATCGGCGGTGAAGCCTGCCTGCGCCCGCTCTCCTTTCAGATCATCTCCAGAACGCACGACGACCGGCGCGTCAGGCAGCTTCTTGAACATTTCCGCTGCGTCGCCACCGAGCTGGGAGGGTTGTGCGAGGAGAAGTAAGTGGATTTGCTTGCGCGCTTCGTGCAACTTGCGCGCCGCCACGAAGCCGTCTCCGCCGTTGTTCCCTTTACCGCAAACGATGCCGATTTTTCGCGCCGCCGGATACTGCTGCAGCACAAATTCCGCGACCGCCGTGCCGGCGTTTTCCATCAACGTCAGCGACGGCACGCCGAAACGTTCGCTGGTCATGCGATCGATTTCGCGCATCTCGGCGGCAGAAACGATTTTCATGAGTGGGCGGCGGCGGTCTGCTCGAGTTGGCGAAGCTGGTTGGGTTCGCCCATGGCGATCAGGAAATCGCCGGGCTCGATGCGGTCATCAGGAGCAAGATTGAAATGCATACCCTGCTCGCGCTTGATGGCAAGAATAATCACGCCGCGGTCCTGCCGGATGCGCGAACCTTCAATGGTCGTTCCGGCAAACCTGGACCGGGGACTGATGTAGACCTCTCCGATCTCAAGGTCCACGCCTAGGTGCGTGGTTGCCGTGTCGAGGAAACTCACAACGTGCGGGCGAAGGAACGATTGCGCGATGCGTTGCCCAGCAAACAAGTAAGGCGACACTACCGAGTCAGCCCCGGCGGTGAGCAGGTGTTTCTCGGCATCGTCTTCGCTGGCGCGGGCAATGATCTTGAGCCGCGCATTCAGTCCGCGCGCAGTCAGGACAATGTAAAGGTTAGTTGCATCGGTGGTCGTCGCTGCAACCAGTCCGCGGGCGCGCTCGATCTGCGCCTGGCGGAGAGTGTGTTCCTGAGTCGCGTCGCCGACGATGATCAGCCAATTCTGGGCGGAGTAGAGTTGGGCTTTGGCCTCGCTCTGTTCAATGATGACGAAAGGCACAGGCCGGCGGGCCAGCTCGCGGGCAGCGCTGCGTCCGACGCGTCCGGCGCCGCAGATGATGTAGTGATCGGAGAGCCGGCCGATTTCGCGTTGCATTCTCCGCCTGCCGAAGAAAGTTTGCAGCTCGAATTCTAGCAAAGCCTGCGTGATCGCCCCGATGCCCACCAACACCAGCGCCACGCCAGACAGGATGACGAACACATTGAAAATGCGACCGGGGTGGGAGAGGGGATGAACTTCCTGATAACCGATGGTGGTCAGCGTGGTCACCACCATGTAAAAGCCGTCGAACCAAGGCCAGCCCTCGATGAGATGAAAACCGGCGGTGCCGACTAAAATCACCGCCGCCAGAGCCAGCCCGATGAGGCGAAGATTTCTCAGGGCTTTCAAGGCAAGGTCTCAGGTCGCAGCTCCCAGGTATCAGGCGTCAGGTCGTCTGTCTCAGGTGTCGGCAAACGCTCGTCGTGCGCCACTCTCATACTTGTACCTTCCTTTCCAGTCCGAACTGAAACCTGACACCTGGCGCCCGAGACCTGACTATAAAACAATAAGGCCCTCCGCGTAGGTGCGGAAGGCCCGAGGTAGAAAGTTAGTTCTACTTGTTGCTCTGGGTGTAGGTGGCGCCGACCGGAGGAGTCGAGACCTCGACGGTACCGGTCTGCACTCTGCTGTGTTTGCGGCCGTAGAAGAAATAGATAAACATGCCGATGATCAGCCACACGATGAGACGGAGCCAGGTGTCGCGGGGCAGGCTGACCATCATGAGCCCGGAAATCAGAATTCCCATGATGGGGACGAGCGGCACCCAGGGCGTCCTGAAGGGGCGCGCCAACTGCGGCCGCCGCACCCGTAAAATCCATACCCCCGCGCACACGATCACGAACGCGAGCAGCGTCCCAATGCTCACCAGTTCACCCAAAATCGAGATCGGAATGACGGACGCGAACGCAGCCACGAAAAGTCCGACAAAGATGGATGACAGATAAGGCGTGCGGAAGCGGGTGTGCACCTTGCTGGCCCACTTGGGCAGCAAGCCGTCGCGCGACATCGAGAAGAACACGCGCGACTGCCCGAGTAGCATGACCACCATGGTGCTGCTGAGACCGCAGATGGCGCCAATTTTCACCAGCAGGCTGCCCCACCTTACCCCTGTCTGGTCAATGCCAACCGCGATCGGGTCCGGCACGTTCAAGCTGTCGTATTTAACCAGGCCGGTGAGCACGCCGGACACAAGGATGTAAAGCACGGTGCAGATTAACAGCGATCCCAGGATGCCAACCGGCATGTCGCGCTCCGGCTTGCGCGCTTCCTGGGCCGCGGTCGAAACGGCATCGAATCCGATGTACGCGAAAAAGATCACTCCGGCTGCGCGCGCCACCCCCGACCAACCGTACTTGCCGAATTCGCCCAGGTTGGGGGGAACGAACGGATGCCAGTTGGCGGTTGACAATTCTTTGTGCGCCGCCAGGTAATTCACACCCAGGCCCACGAAGACCAGCAGCACCGCAACCTTCACGATGACAATAAAGGAATTGAAGTTGGCGGACTCCTTAATGCCAATGACAAGCACGGTAGTTACGGCGGCAATGGCGAGGAACGCAACCAGGTTGAACACGCCCATCTGGTGAGGCAAGGTGCCGGGATCAATGTGGGCCAAATCGAGCGCCCGACGGATGCGGGCCAGGCTCTCCCATCGGCCGTGATAGAGCACGAAGGGCTGGCCTGGCGTACCCGCCAGAGCAGGAGGAATTCGTAGCCGGAAATCCTGGAACAAGCTGATGACGTACCCGCTCCATCCCGAGGCCACCGTAGCCGCGCCGAAGCCGTATTCCAGGATCAGGTCCCAGCCAATGATCCAGGCAAAGATTTCGCCAAGCGTGGCATAACCATAGGTGTAGGCAGAGCCGGCGATCGGAATCAGGGAAGCGAATTCGGCATAGCACAGTCCGGCAAAAACACAGCCAATGCCCGCCAGCACAAACGAGAGCACAATGGCCGGTCCGGCGTACAAAGCCGCCGCCGCCCCCGTCAGCACAAAAATGCCGGTGCCGATGATGGCGCCGATTCCCAGCGTGATCAGGTTGATCGGGCCCAGCGCTCGCTTAAGACAGTGTTCACCCGTCTCGTGCGCCTCCGCCAGAATAGTGTCAATCGGTTTTTGGGCTACAAGACTAGCCATCCAGTTCTCCTAGGTGCTCAATGTTGAACGAATCAAGTCTCTATCTACTTGATGGAAACGCAGTCGGCCGCCTCGACCAGATGGAGTACACCGGGATTCCGATCAGCACGATGATCAACCCCGGCCAAGTGTACTGCGGCTTGTAACGCAATAGTACGACATCAATGAATAAAGCCATCACAATATAAATCGCAGGCAGGAGCGGATATCCGATGGCCCGGTAGGGGCGGTCGGCCTGAGCATGGGTCCGCCGCAGGACAAAGAGCCCGAGAATGGTCAGAATGTAGAACACCAGCACGGCAAAAATGATGTAGTCGAGAAGCTGCCCATAGGTGCCCGAGAGGCACAGTACCGAGGTCCACACCATCTGTACCATCAGGGAGACTGCGGGGGTCTTATATTTAGGATGCAGCCTCGAGACCTTGCGGAAGAACAGGCCGTCCCGCGCCATGGCATAGTAGACACGAGCACCCGCCAGAATCAGGCCATTGGCACAACCAAAGGTGGAGAGCATGATAGCCACCGCCATCAGCGCTCCCCCGGTCGAGCCCAGCATCTGGGTCATCACTGCGGTACCCACGCGCTCCTCGCTGGCGTACTTGATGCCCCGTTCAAGAATGGTTGCCCCATTGGGGCCGCCGTCCAGCGGCAGGGTAGTCAGGTAGATCAGGTTGCAGAGCACATACAGCAGGATCACCACGCCGGTGCCCAGTGCCAGCGATAGAGGCAGATTGCGGCTGGGATTCCTGACTTCACCAGCCGTGAACGTAACGTTGTTCCAGGCATCGGCGGAAAACAGCGAACCTACCTGCGCCACGGCCAGAATCGTGAGAGTTCCGACCCATACCGTCGGTCCCCCCATTCCTACCTGAATAGCATGCTTTGCACCGAGCCCGGCGTTCTGCCAGAAGTGTCCGCTGAAATTAGCTGCCAGCGCCTGAGCATTGCGCCCCGCAAACAATCCCAGCAATACCAATCCAGCGAGGGCCGAGACTTTCGCGATCGTGAAGATATTCTGGATGAAGGCCCCAATCTTCACGCCGAAGATGTTGATCACGGAAAGCACAATGACCACAATGACAGCAACCAGGTTCTGCGTATTCAGGCCGACGTCCATATTGCCGAGCACCATGGGGCCAATCTTGATGGGCGGCACTTTCCAGAAGTGCAGGATCCAAGCGGCAGAGGAAATCGAAGGAAAGAAGACCCCGAGGAACTTGCCAAAGGCAACACCTACCGCGGCAATCGTACCGGTCTGGATGACGAGGAACAAAGTCCAGCCGTAGAGGAATCCCCACAGCGGTCCCAGGGCTTCGCGGAGGTAAACGTACTGTCCACCGGCACGCGGCATCATGGCGGCAAGTTCGCCGTAGGAAACAGCGGCCACAATCGTCATGAAACCGGTGACCAGCCAGGCACCAATTAAGAGGGCGGGCGAGTTCACTTCGCGGGCGATTTCGGCGGAAACAATGAAGATGCCGGAGCCGATCATCGACCCCATGACAAGCGTAGCGGCGCTGGTTAAGCCGAGACCTTTGACGAGCTCTTGGTCTTGATGGGTGGCGATTTCCCACTTGGTCGCCGTTGCGGCAGCGTTCCTGGCCTCCGTACTCACGCGCCTCCTTACAGTTATGTTGGGAGCGAAAAGACTTTACCTCAAGATGCGCAAAAATTCCTCTGTTGATTTGCGGGGATCCCCTAGCAGATCGGCGAGCACGGCCACCGAGTCAGCTCCGGCTTCGATGACTGACCGGCAGTTGGCACGCGTGATTCCCCCAATTGCCACCAGGGGTTTGCGCGTCAGGGCACGCGCCTGGCGCACACCTTCGAGACCAATCACCGGATCGGGCTTGCTTTTGCTCAAGGTCGCGAACACCGGTCCGATGGCCAGGTAGTCTGCCGAGGTCCGATCAGCTTCTGCCAGCTGCTCGGGGTTGTGGGTGGACACTCCCAGCCAGAGTTTCGGGCCGATCACGATGCGTGCGCCGTCGGGGGAAAGGTCGTCCTGGCCAACGTGCACACCTTGGAATCCCGCCGCCCGGCAAAGATCGGCGCGGTCGTTCATGATCAGCCCGGCGCCGTCGCCGACCCGCCGCTTCAACTCGCGTGCCTGATCGAGTATCTGGGGCGGATGGCCGGTCTTGTTGCGGTATTGGAGCAGAGTAACACCGCCCCCCAGGAGTTCTTCAGCGAAGGCACAAAGGGCCGCCGTCTCCGGGAAATGGGATGCGTCGGCGATGGCGTAGAGGCTGGGAAGAATCATGAGCTATCGGATGGCGTCATCCTGAGCGAGTCGGAAGCTTGCCAAGGATCTGGCGTCGACCACCTAGCATCATGAATACTGCACGCGCGACCCTTCGCTGGCCTGCGGCCCGCTCAGGATGACGACATTGAATGAATTTCAGGATGAGGACATGAATTGATGACTCCTGCCACCCTAAGTGGCGCTCTCTTTCTTGCTGGTATTGAGGAATCGCTCAATGAAATTCGTATTGATCCTTCCGGCGCGGAAGTCGGGGTCGGCGAGAATCTTGCGATGGAGGGGAATGCTGGTGTACACGCCCTCGACGATAAACATCTCCAGCGCGCGCGACATACGGGAGACCGCCTCGTTACGATCCCGTCCGCGGACGATCAACTTTGCAATCAGCGAATCGTAGTACGGGGGAATGACCCCCTCGGCATAGGCGGCGGTGTCGATACGCACGCCAGTCCCTCCCGGTGGATGGAAGGCGGTAATTTTTCCGGCGGAAGGCGTGAACTTCTCGGGATGTTCGGCGTTAATGCGGCATTCGATGGCGTGGCCCCGGTGCACAATGGGCCCCTGCAGCACGGTTTTCATGCGCTCGCCCGCCGCCAGCAAGATCTGGCTCTTGACCAAATCTACGTCAGTGACCATCTCGGTGACCGGATGCTCCACCTGGATACGAGTGTTCATTTCAATGAAATGAAGCCGTCCGTCTTCATCCATCAGAAATTCGACCGTGCCGGCATTGACATAACCGATGCCCGACAGCGTCTTACAGAGGACCTCTCCGATCTGGGCACGCGATTCCGGTGTCATTTGGGTGGAGGGTGATTCTTCCAACAACTTCTGATGGCGGCGCTGAATGCTGCACTCGCGCTCTCCCAGGCTGACGACGCTTCCGTAGGCGTCGCCGAGTACCTGGAACTCAATATGGCGCGGCCGCTCGACATACTTCTCCAGGTAGAGGTCGCCGTTGCCGAAGGAGGCAGCAGCCTCAGAGGATGCAGCTTTGAACAGACCCGGCAGTTCTTCCTCGTTGCGAACGATGCGCATGCCCCGGCCGCCGCCACCTGCCGACGCTTTAATAATGACTGGAAAGCCGACTTGTCGTGCCCATTCCATGGCTTCGCCTTCCGCGGCGATCACGCCCTCTGAGCCGGGCAGGATGGGCACACCCGCCTTCTTCATGGCGGCGCGGGCTTTCTCTTTTTCGCCCATGAGGCGTGTAACCTCCGGCGGAGGCCCGATGAACTTGATGTGACAGGCTTCACAGACTTCCGCGAAGTTGGCGTTCTCCGCGAGCAAGCCATAGCCGGGATGGATCGCGTCCACGTTAGCTATTTCGGCGGCGCTGATAACACACGGGATGTTCAGGTAACTTTGCGCCAATTGTGGCGGGCCGATGCAGATGGCTTCGTCGGCGAAGCGGGCGTGCAGCGAGTGGCGATCAGCTTCGCTGTAGATGGCCACCGTCCGGATGTCCAGTTCCTTGCAGGCGCAGATCACCCGCAGCGCGATTTCCCCACGGTTGGCAACGAGTATTTTCTTGAACATGGGTCGCTAGTTCCGTTATGGGGCCCCCGAACCTTGGTCGCGATCTGAGGGAGGCCACGGCTAAATGCCAGATGCTAAGTGGCCAAAGGGGTGGCCGGTGCTTTTCACTTCCGCGGCCGAATAACGAACAGCTCCTGCCCATACTCAATTGGCTGCCCGTTCGTGACCAGCTTCTTGGTGATCTCGCCCGCCACGTCCGACTCGATCTCGTTCATCAGCTTCATGGCCTCCACAATGCAGAGCACCTGGCCGACTTCCACTGAATCTCCGATTTTGACGAAGGGCGGGGCGCCCGGCGAGGGCGCTTCGTAAAAGGTCCCAACAATGGGCGAACGCACCATGTGCAAAGCCTCTTCGGGAGGTTCCCCGGGCGCTTCCTTTGCCGGAGCGGGGGTGGAGTGTGCTGCCGGCGTAACGGGGGCGTGTCCGGGCAGCGAGGGAGGAGGCGGAGCTGCTGGAACCGCTACAAAGCGCGCGTCATGCGGCAGGGACGTATTCGGCGTGGCACGCTTAATCCGGACCTTCACGTCCCCGCGTTCCAGCTCGAACTCGGCGATGTCCTGTTCTTTCAAGAACTCTATGAGTTCTTTCAGCTCTTTCTGATTCATGGTCTCCGGTGGGCCGCTTTCTCTTCCCCTCGCCAGCGCGCGGGAGACTTGCCGGGCAGATGACGCGAGGTGGCCCGGGTTCAGGAGTTCAAATCGTAATCAGCTCTTTGGTAGTAGGCGTCAGTATTTCGCAACCGCTGTCGGTGACGACCACCATGTCCTCAATCCGGACGCCCCACCGCCCGGGCACGTAGGCGCCCGGTTCGATGGTGATGACCATGCCCGGACTGAGTACCTCCCGCTGAGCAGCGGCTATCCGAGGAGCTTCGTGGATTTCCAATCCCACTCCGTGCCCGGTTGAGTGGGTAAAATAGCGTGCCAGACCGGCTTTTTTCAGTGCATTCCGGGCTGCTCGGTCCACTTGGCCTACCGGGGCCCCGGGCCGCACAGCTTCGATCCCGGCCTGCTGTGCCTCCCATACGGCCTGATAAAAGAGGCGTGCCTCCGCGGTCGGACGACCCACGTACAGAGTGCGGGTCATGTCAGAACAGTAACCTCGGAGTATAACACCGAAGTCGCACACCACGAATCCTTCGGGAATCGGCTCGGTGGAAGCGCGCCCATGGGGTAGTGCCGAGCGCTGGCCGGCCGCAATGATGGTCGGGAAGGACATGCCTTCTGCGCCCGCCCGACGGGCGGCATGCTCCATCTCGGCCGCAACGTCGGACTCTCTGGTTCCGAGGCGGATGTTTTCCAGGATGGTATCGAAGAGCCCGGCGCCAAGCCGGACCGCACCGCGGATTAGATCAATCTCCTCCCCATCCTTTATCATGCGGCTCTGCTCAACCAGGGCAGGAGCCGGCTTCAAACGAAAAGACCGGGGAAGCGCAGCCGACAAGCGGGTGCGCGATGCCACCGACATGTGTTCGGCCTCGATCCCGACGACATGAGTCCTCCTGCCGCGACTCTTAGCAAGCCGGACGGCCGCGGCCGCCAGGGGCGGCTTGGGGGCGATGACGACGCGCGCTCCCTGGACCTGTTCTTTAGCCTGAGCGATATACCGGCCGTCGGTAAAGAGCGTGGCGCCTTTTGGGGAGAGGGCCATCACCCCGGCACTGCCGGTGAAGCCACAGAGATAACTCACGTTTGCGGGATGGGTGACCAGGAGAGTATCGAACCGCTGCTGCCGGAGAGCTTGCTGCAGCCGTTGCAGACGGCCTTTGTGGTCCATCCTGGGGAGTTTAACAACATCTGCCAGCCGTCACGAACCAACGAAACCAGGTCGCCAGCCAGAAGAAAGGGATGAGATCCGCCGGGCCAGGCTGGCCACGCTCTTCCTGCGCTTCCTGCGCTTTTCCTGCTTGCTCAATGCTGGCAGCCGGTTCATAATTTCGACGCGCGATTTGGCCCGACCTAGGTTTGCGTCGGCTTGGTGGGGGGGTTCTGGATCGCACCTCAATGATCGGCCAAACTGTCTCGCATTACAAAATCACCGAGAAACTCGGTGGTGGCGGGATGGGTGTGGTTTATAAGGCTGAAGACGTACGTCTCCACCGTTTTGTCGCGCTGAAGTTTCTGCCGGCAGAATTCTGCCGCGATCCCCAATCGCTGGCGCGTTTCAAGCGTGAAGCGCAGGCAGCTTCCGCCCTGAATCATCCGAACATCTGCACGATTTACGACATCGGCGAAGCCGACGGGCAAGAGTTCATTGCCATGGAGCATCTGGAGGGTGTGACTCTCAAACACATGATCACCAGCCCCATGGACAACGAGACTCTGGTGTCGCTGGCCATTGATGTAGCCGATGCCATGGACGCGGCCCACAGCGAAGGCATTGTGCATCGTGATATCAAGCCGGCCAACATCTTTGTTACCAAGCGCGGACATGCCAAGATTTTGGACTTCGGTCTTGCCAAGCTGACCCTGGTGGGCAGCAGGATCGCACAAGCCGCCGGCGTAGTAGTGGAAGCGACCGCCGGGATGAGTCTGGAGCACTTGACCGGCCCGGGTTCGGCCGTAGGCACGGTAGCCTACATGTCGCCGGAGCAAGCCAAAGGCAAGGAGTTGGATGCACGCACCGACCTGTTCTCGTTCGGGGCAGTGCTGTACGAGATGGCCACCGGCACTTTGCCGTTTCGCGGTGATACTTCCGCCACGATCTTCGATGCCATTCTGAACCGCCCGCCGTTGCGGCCGTTGCGCCTTAATCCCGATCTGCCGCCCCGGCTGGAAGAGATTATCAGCAAAGCCCTGGAGAAGGACCGCGAGCTGCGCTACCAGCACGCCTCGGACTTGCGCGCTGACCTGAAGCGCCTGAAGCGGGAGACAGATTCCAGCCATAGCGCGCAAGCCGTGGCCCGGAGTTCGGCTGTCATTCCCATTTCGGTGGCCGCGCCGTCCACCCCGCACACGTCAAGCAGTTCCGCCGTTGTAGCCGTGGTGAAGCAGCACAAATGGGGTGTGACTGGAATTGCGGCCGTGGCGCTGATGGTGTTGGCGGCGGCTGGTTTCGGCGTGTACTCGCTGCTGCGCGGTACGGGCGCCAGCCATTTCCAAAATTTCAGTGTCATCCAGGTTACCACCACGGGAAAGGCAGCGCTCACCGCGATCTCCCCGGATGCGCGATACGTGCTGACGGTTATCAACGACAAAGGCCTGCAAAGCTTGTGGCTGCGCAATATTCCTACCAACAGCGACACCCAGGTGATCCCGCCGTCGCCGAATGCGTATAAGAATCTCGCGTTCTCGCCAGACGGAAACTACCTGTACTTCATCAAGGCGGTGGACGCCACCAACACCAATTTCGATCTCTACCGGGCGCCGGTACTGGGCGGGGTACCCCACACCGTGGTGCGGGGCATTGACAGTGACATCGCGTTCTCTCCCGATGGAACACGCATTGCGTTCGCGCGCCGCAACGATCCGGAACCGGGTAAGTACCGGCTGATTACTGCCAATCTGGAGGGCACCGAAGAAAGACAGTTGCGGGTTGCGGCCCCCGCCTCCGATGCTCCGGGCTCGATCGCCTGGTCGCCGGACGGCAGGCAGCTCACTTACAGTCTGAAGAGTCCTGACAAGGCGCTTGGCGGCATCGAGCTTTTCGATGTCAAGAAAAGCAAAATCGATCGGTTTGCCACCTTCGACGACAAGACCACCCAAGACTTTAAATGGCTGCCGGACGGGCGCGGAATCCTTGCCCTCTACGCTCAGAAGGGTCCCGATTACCTGCGGCGTTTGCAGATCGGATTATTCCCCGAAGACGGAGGACAGTTCCAGCCCATCACCCGCGACACCAACAGCTATGCGACCTTGACGCTTTCGGGCGACGGAAAGACCTTGTCCACTGTGCAGGAGAAGACGACTCAGAACCTGTATGTAATTTCAGGAGCCGGGAGCCAGGCTTCGGAAGCGAAACCTTTGCTGACGCAAGGCGAGTATGTGGACTGGTTCGACTGGTCTGCGGATGGGAACCTGGTGTTCAGCGATTTTGTGCGGCTCTTGCGTGTCGGTATCGACCGGAATACTCCGACGCAACTGATGGGGGATTCGAACGCGGCCATCGTGGAAGTGGCCGGGTGCGGCAGTCACTACCTGGTGTTCTCCTGGGCCTTTCACGGCGACACCAATGCGACCAACATCTGGCGCGCAAACATAGACGGCAGCAACCCGGTGAAATTGACGGACGGCAAAAACGACCATGCTCCAGTTTGTTCGCCCGACGAGAAATGGGTCTATTACTCGGACCGTGCGTCGCAGCAACTGTGGCGAGTGCCTGTGGATGGCTCCAAGCCCCCTGAAATGCTGCCGGGAAGCGCTGTGGCACAAACCTTCCCCGCCGGCACTGAACTGAGCTCTTCGCCCGATGGAAAGCTCCTGGCGTATGTTCTGTCTACTGTGCCCACCAAGGAAGATCCCTATCCGCAATACAAGATTGCGCTGCTGGACCTGTCTTCGGGAAAATCGCCGCACTTGATTGAAGCCGATGAGCGCATTTCGAGCGGAGGGTTGAGTTTCACGCCCGACGGAAAAGCAGTGGCTTACCCGATCCGCGAGAACGGGGTGGATAATCTCTGGGTGCAGCCGCTCAGTGGCGGCTCGGCCGGCCGGCAGATTACCTCTTTCAATTCCGAGCGGATTCTTACCTTCCGTTGGTCTCCGGACGGTAAGAGCCTTGCCATCCTTCGCAGCCATACCGACTCTGACGTGGTTCTCATCCGCGATTTGACTAAGTAGACTCCCCGGAGGCAAGCCGCATTCGCTAATTACCTTGATTCCATGGCGGCAGCAAGGTTATCATTCGCCTCCGCGTCGTGTTTTTGCTGGCGGCTTTTGCGTTGATTGTGACGTAGATTTCGAATCCCTTCCCCAGGGGTGGAATCCACCCATCATTTCTTTCGCTGTCGGGACCCAAGTTTTCGGATGCTAGCTCGCAAGGTGCAAGTCGCACAGGTGTGTTCGGCGGGACTGGTTACCCGCGAATGGTTTCGAGGTTTTAGAACGCCGATCACGATTGCGGCTCGCTGAGCTCTCTTACGGAGGAAGCAATGAAGCTTCGGAAGTTCCTAACCGTCAAAATCCTGCTCGCACCAGAGCTCCGGATAACTGCAATGCCCATGGTTTCTCTGCTCATCGTAATTCTGGCGAGTGCCGGTGCTTTGTCCGCTCAGCCGGCCGCGGACCCGCCCCATCCGGACCAGCAGACCATACAAACGCTGATGGAACGGATCGATCGATTGGAAGCCCGAGTCGCGCAATTAGAAGGGGCCAAGCGGCCCGCCACCACCGAAACCACTGCGCAAGCACCTTCGCCCCCTGAACCCATGCCTGCGACGGTTGAGCCGGAGAGAATGGACCTGAGCAAGACCCTGCTGCACATACGGGGGTTCGGCGACGTCACTTACCACGGCGACAACCGAAAAGGCGACACGACCTCCTTCAGCTTGGGACAGCTGAACCTGTTTGTCACGTCCGATGTTTCAGAGAAATTCAGGTTCCTGAGCGAAATTGTCTTTGAGGCCGGGCCGGACAACGCGGTTGGCGTGGATGTGGAGCGCCTGCTCCTGCAGTATTCTCCCAATGATTATTTCAACCTGTCTGCGGGGCGGTATCACACGGCTATCGGGTATTACAACACTGCTTATCACCACAGCACGTGGCTGCAGACCGCCACCGGCCGGCCTCTTCTATTTGAGTTCGAAGATAAGGGCGGGATCTTGCCGATCCACAACGTCGGGGTATCAGCGACAGGGTTGATACCGTCAGGTTCTCTGGGATTGCACTACGTGGCGGAAGTCGGCAATGGGCGCGCTTCAAGTTCTGCCCGCGCCGAAGCCGTGCAAAACCTGGTCGATGAGAACAATCTCAAGGCATTCAACCTGGCGCTGTTCGTGCGCCCGGAAAAAATTCGCGGGTTGCAGGTGGGATTTTCCGGCTATCGCGATGTCCTGACGCCCCTCAACCAGAGCAGAATCGGCGAGACCATCCTTGACGCCTACGGGGTAATTGTGCGGCCCAACTTCGAGTGGCTCAACGAGGCACTGGTGATCCGCCATGCACCCGAGGGACTGTCCCGTGTTTTTCAGACCCCCGGTTTCTATAGCCAAGTTTCAAAACGTTTCGGCTCCTATCGGCCGTACTTTCGTTATCAGTACGTGAACGCCCCGGACCACGAGCCGATTTTCGGGCCGGTTTACAACGCGCCAGTCGGCCTGCGACACGGGCCCTCGGCCGGCCTGCGCTACGATGCCAGCGAGTCGGTCGCCGTAAAGTTGCAGTACGACTACACGCTATTGCGGAATCAGCAAGCAATTAGCGGGCTAGCTCTCCAGCTCGGCTTTACTTTCTGAGAGAAGGTACGAAGATGCACCGTCGAGCGCGCGTCCTGTTCCTGTTCGTGGCGGCCGTCTCGCTGTTTGAGGTTTTGCCCAGCCTAGCTCAGGGACAAACGGCATCGGAGGAGGGCCTGGCCATCATCGTCAATCAATCAAACCCGGTGGAAAACCTTTCTTCTGCTGAACTGCGCAAAGTCTTTTTGGGTGAAAAGAGCCACTGGACAAACGGCCGGCGCATCACGCTGGTTATGATGGATCCTGGACCGGAACGGAAGACCATGCTGCGCGACATCTACCACATGAATGAGAATGATTTGAGCAACCACTTTATACACGGCCTGTTCACGGGCGAGGTGTTTGTCTCGCCCAAGACCCTGGCGACTCCGGTCGAGGTGCGCAAATTCGTCTTTAACGTGCCCGGCGCGATTGGATACGTGCGCGCCGCCGACGCCGATTCCTCCGTCAAGGTGGTTCGAATCGACGGGCGCCTGCCCGATGACAAGGAATACAAGCTTCGCGTGCAGCGCTCGGGTAAGTAGGCCGTGGGCCGACCGGTTCCGCCGTCCAAGTTCTGTACGCCCGATCCCTTCGACTCCAGCTCACGGTGCTCGGTGTCGCTCCGGGCCGGCTTGCCGGGCCCTGGTCTAGCTCTAGCGGCCCTCAGGATGACGGCATGAAGTGGACGACCGCACGGCGGTTGGTCAAAAAAGACGAACCGCCGGATCCCTCAGAGCTTCTTCAGGACGTTCCGGCGGCGGTCTTACTGCAACTCGTTAAACGGGCTATGTCTGAATGATGCGTGGCGTGATGAAGAAGATCAGCTCCTGGTTCGAGGTGCTGACGCTGCGCCGCTTAAACAGGTTGCCCAGGGCCGGGATGTTGCCCAGCAGAGGCACCTGCGAAACGTTCACGCTGTTCTGAGTCTGGATAACCCCGCCAATCACCACCGTGCCACCGTCGGTCACGAGGACCTGGGTGGTGGCCTGCTGCGTGATCAGAGTCGGGTTACCCTGCACGGTGCGTCCGAAGTCAGGCGTCGTATTCTCCACGTCGACGTTCAGGAAGATCGTGTTCTCCGACGTGATCTGCGGAGTAACCGTCAGCCGCAGGAACGCGTCTACATAAGTCACGGTGGGCGGTCCGCCCAACTGAGCCTGGGTCACGATGGGGACGCGTACGCCCTGCCGTACCAGCGCCTGGATGTTGTTCTGCGTTACCACGCGCGGACGCGACAGGATCTTCAACAAGCCACGCGATTCGGCCATGGTGAGGATCGCGTCGATCTGGTACTTGCGGCTGAAGTTCAGGAAGCTGAATCCGCTGGACGGGCTGGTTACCCCCAGGTTCGAAAACAGCGGAATTTGTGTCAAGGTGCTTCCGCCTGGCGCTTGCGTACCAACGATCGTGTATTGTGGCTGGAGGCCAAAGACTCCAACCGGAGAAGTTCCTACGGCGCCGGCGCCACCCACGGTCGTGGCCGAGTTGCCCCAACCCAGACCGAGCTGGGTACCGATATCGCGGGCAAAGCTGCGGGTCGCCGCAACTACGCGCGCCTCGATCTCGACCTCCTGCGTCTTGCGGTCTAACTGCTGCAGAAGCCGATCGATCGGCGGCATTACGTTGGGAATGTCCTGGATGATCAGAGCATTGGTGCGCTCATCGGCGATCACGTCACCGCGCTGGCTCAGGAAATTCTTTACCGTAGGCACCACGTCCTTGGCGTGCGCATAGCTCAGGAAGCGCGTCACCGAGACTTTTTCCACCGCCAGAGCTTCGGCTTCGACCTGCGCCCGGCGACCCTCTGCTTCCTTCTTCAGCGTCTCGACCGTAGCGATACGCAGAACGTTGCCTTCGAGCTGGCGAGAAAGATCGTTGTTCTTCAGAACGATATCGAGGGCCTGATCCCATGGCACGTCATCGAGCACGATGGTCAGCGTGCCTTTTACATTGGGATCGAGGACCACGTTGAGTCCGCTGATTTCATGAATCAGGCGGAAGAAGTCTTTCAGATCCACATCCTTCAGGTTGACCGAAATCGGCTCGCCCGTGTACTTGGGACCGTTCAAGTTGTGCTGTCCTATCTGCGACTTCTGCTCGGCAGCCATGTTGACGGCCGGCTGGGGAGCGTTCGCGGCCTGTCCCGGGGCTTCGAGAGAAGCGCTGGGCTTGGGCAACAGTTCGGCGGCGGGTTTGTCACCAAACTTGGCAGCGGCTTCCCCGGCCCGGACCGAGGGTTCGATTACAACCGGCTTTTTCGCCTCAGCGGCGCTGGGCTTGGGCTGATACGACGGCTCGACGAAAACAAAGTCGTTCGCCGATCGGGTAGTCGCCGGAACGCTTGTCACCAGCTTCTTTTCCTCTGCCGGCTTGGGCGCGCTCACGGTCGGAACCGGCTGGCTGACCGTCACCAGTCGAGGCGCCGCCGGCTTGGCCGCTTTGTGAGCGGGGGCTGCCTTGGCCACGAATTCGTTGGTGTGCAGCTTGAGCACCAGCTTGTCGCCGTCCGGCACCAGGTCACACTTAATGGCCTGTTCCACATCGACGACAACCCGGGTGGTCGGCGGCACTTGGCCATCCATCCCCACGCGCACCATCTTGACGCCGTCGCTGTCGACGGCGATCTGACGCCTGGAGGTCACGGCCACTGTGTTGGGCAGGTCCAGGATCACGCGATTGGGCCGGTCCAACGTGCTCAGCTTCGGAGTCACATCGCCCACGGCGGTGATCTCGATGCTGATCTCGTTGTCCCCGCGCACCACGTCTACGTGCTTCAGCGCAGCGCGCTTGCTTGCCGCCTGGGCCACCGTACCTGTGCCTGACGTGCTTTCGGTCTCAGCCGCCACCATCCAGCTTACGATCAGCAGCGGTAGCATAATTGCCAGCAGTTGCTTTCGCATTTCCCCTCTCCCCACACGCGCGGGCCGTTTTGGCTCGCGACGTGTCTTTCAATTCCGTTCTTGCGGTTCTTCGGCCGCACCCGTGCCGCTTAGACAGCCGGCGTCGTAAGCTTCTTCACGACCTCGCGCGTCAGTTCCTTGCCCAAACGATCCTGGTAAGTCTCTTTGAAGACCACCGAATCGCCGGTGATGCGCAGGACATATCCGTTGAATACCGGGTCATTTTCCTTGAGGAAATATGCCTTATTCATGGAGTTGACCACCACCGCGATCATGCCGGTCTCAGACTTGACCACCCCGCGCACCAGGATCTGATCGATGGCCAGGCAGCGTTTCCCCACGCTGCAAACCGGACCGGTAGCACGAGAAACAACCGGGCTGACGAAAGGATCGCGACGCCCTTCGGCAGTGATGATCTTTTTCGCCTTGGGCGTCTCAGCCGCGGCCCCCTCTTTGGAGGCAGCCTGGCTGGTTGCAGCCGGAGCCGGTTTAGGCGGTTCCTTGGCTGCCTTATGTGGAGCAAACGGTGTGGCCGCTTTGGCCGCCGGCTTCTTGGCAGCGGAAGCTGTCTTCTGAGCACCTTGCTGGGGCAAGGGCGCCACCGGCAGAACCGCGATTCTGGTCGGCGCCGGCTTGCTGGGAGCAACTTGCGCAGTCTTGTTATCCTTCTTGTCCGCAGCAGTGGCTGGCTTAGCGGCAGCTTTGGTCCCCTGAACCGCCGGTTTCGCCATGGCAGCCGGCTTGGTTTCTGGTGCGGCCGGTTTGGCGGCTACGACGACAGTCCTGGTCGGCGGGCCAGCGGGCTTGCTTGTCGGTGTAGCGGGCTTCGCTGCCGTAACCGGAGACTTTGTTGCCGGTGCCACCCTGATCAAGGGCTTGGCGGCCTTAGGAGCTGCCTTCGCGCCCGCAGGAGACGGCTTGGCGCCGGGCTTGGCCGAAGTCTGGCTCTGCGATTGGGGCGTACCCAGCGCTTCATTCTCTTTCGCCACCTTCTGCTGCTCGGCCGCGTTGAGTTTGTCCTGCGTGCTCTGGATGAGGTTGGGATTCTGCCCAAAGGCAGCGCCCGTCATCATCATCATCGTCGTCAGAAGAATGCCTGTCGTCAGCTTCATACGTTTCCCTTACCGCCTTGCTGCCGGCGCGCTTGCGGGCGGCACCAAGTCATGACTGAAGAAAGTCGTTGCCGTACAGGTCGCCACAACGCTCTCGCCGGCCGCGTAGTTATAGGTGTGCTTGACCTTAGCTTCCTGCGGCTTGTTCTTCGTTGCCACCAGCAGCCCCGACACATTCACGATCCGCTCCAACTTGCCTACCCGATCGAAGAAATTCAGCATCGAGTAATACGGGCCGTCGACTTCCAGTTCGAAGGGAAGCTCGGTATAAAAATCCTTGTTGGCGATCGGCTTGGCCGTGAAACGGCGGACTTCGATGCCGGCTTTCATGGCTTCGGCCGTCATCATACGGATGAAATCGTCCGCGTCCTTTTCGTCCGGCACGATGCGACGCTCAATTTCCAATTGCTGTTTCAGGCTGGCGAGCTGCCGATCGATTTCCGCCAGCTTGGGACGATAGGCTTCCAGCTCCGCGTTCTCGCGCATTTTGGCATCCAATTGCTGTTGCGCTTGCTGGTTGGCGTCCACCTGGCTCTTGAACATAGTGAAGTACAGAGCCGCGGAGAGCACCCCGGCGCCTAGAACCAATATCCCCCATTGCTTGATATCTGACAGATCGGTGAAGGTCCCCATAGTTTCCAGCCTCTAGGACTTGCCTTTCTCGCAGGACAAGGTGAACAGGAACGCCTGCATGTCTTTCACGGACTCGTCTTGATAGGTTTCCTTGATCTCGATGTTCCGGAAGAAACCAGTCTTTTGCAGATTCGTGATCAGGTTGGCCACTGCGTCCTGGCTCAGGGCCAAACCTTCAATATTGATCGCGTTGCCCTCGTCTTTCATGGTGTTAAGCCACACCGCCTCGGTGTTGTTGACCGTGCTGCCGACCATGTTCAGAAGATTGACCGGGCCGCTCTGGTTCGCCCGCAGCTGATCAATCACGTCCACGCGGCGCTTATAGTTCTCCGCCTGGCGCTGCCGCTCCAGGTAGCGGGCCTTGACCTGAGACAGCTCCTGGTTCTGGCGGGTGGCGACGGCCATCTGCTTGGCGATCTTCTGCTTCTGGCTGTCCAGGCGGTACCAGTAGCCGGCATTGAGCACAGCCGCAACGAACAGTACGGCCGCCACTTTAATCGCCGGGCTGACCCCGCCGCCGATGTTCATTTCGACGACGGCCGGAGAGCCGCGCTTGTTTTTCGGTTTGGGTGAACCCAGCAGGTTGATTCGAATCATAGATCGTCAAAGCTCCTCAGGGCCAAGCCCACGGCGACGGCCATTTGGCCGGCGTTCTGCTCGATCAAATCCGCCGACATTCCATCTGCGGGCGGCATGATCTTCTGGAACGGATTGAAGATCTCTACCGGCAGGGAAAACTCCTGGCGCAGCGCCTCTACCAATCCCGGAACCTTGGAGGAACCTCCGGCCAGATAAATCTTCTCGATGTGCTCTCCCGCTGCACTGGCGCGGAAGAAGTCGAAAGTCTTCTGAATTTCCAGCACGATGATTTCGGTCACCTGCTGCAGGATAGGCGTCTTGGCGTCTTCGCTGACCGTGCCCACCTTCCTGCCCAGCTTCAGCGCCTCGGCATCCTCAAAACTCAAGTCGAGTTCCTTCTGCAGCGAGTCGGTGTACTGGTGCCCGCCGACGCTGACGTCTCGCGGGAACAACGGGGTCGTGCCTTTTACGATGTTGATGTTCATCACGCTGGCGCCCAGATTGAGCAGCGCTACGACTTGCCCGGGGGCGGGCTCGTAGTTGTATTCGTAGCAGTTCTGCAGGGCGAGGGAGTCGATGTCCACAATAGCCGGCGTCTTGCCCGCCATCGAGAGTACGTTGGTGTAATTCAAAATCTTGTCTTTCTTGACGGCCACGAGCAGGACATCCATGGTCGGGCTGCTGGCGTCTTCGGAAAGAATCTGGTAATCCAGGTTCACGTCCGCCAGATCAAAGGGAATGTGCTGCGCCGCTTCCTTGGGAATCGCTTCCGACAATTCCTGGTCGCTCATCGAAGGCAGCGGGATGCGCTTCACAATCACCGAGTGGCCGCTGACGGCCGTCGCCACGGCTTTGGTTTTGATCTGGTTCTCCGCGAACAGCTTCGAGATGGCGCTGGAGACGGTGCCCGAGTCCACGATCATCGAGTCCACAACGATATCGGACGCCAGGGGTTCCAGCCCCAGGTGTGCGACCTCAATGCCCGCCCGGGTGCGCTTCAGCTCCACCGCCTTGATGCTGGAGGAGCCCACATCCAGGCCAACTATCGATTTCGATCCGAATCCAAACATGTGCCCGCCTTCTAGGTTGTGCTTGCGGCCCGCGCCGCAGCTTTCGGTTTCTTCTGGCCCCGCGCTTCCACACCGGCACTTTGCTCTTCCATCCACTGGTCCAGCTTCGACTTCTTGAAGCGCCAGCGGTTGCCCAGCTTAAAGGCGGGAATTTTTTGTTCGTTCACGTACTTGTACAGCGTGTCCGGACTCACCCCCAGGTACTGCGACGCCTGGCGGATGTTCATCACTTCGCGTGCGTCGACCATAGTTAGCGCCCCTTCCACAGAAAAACCACGTAGGGCGCCGTGTTTAGACCGGCTGCCATGCCGCGGATTGGAGAAATCAGCTTTAAAACTTCGGCCATATGACTCCGTTGGGGAGTTGTTTGTGTCGAAAGCATATCTCAAGCCCGAAGGCTCCTGACGGGGAGTGTATTTCCGCGTTTTACTGGGTTTTTTAGGGTTTTTCTGGAAAGTCACCCGAGGGTAAATGCGGGTTGGTGCTACCTATTGTGGTCCCCTCCGAAGTGGACCCAATTAGAAGCGGTATTTATGCAGACGAGTTGCGCTTTAAGGGGAATCCGGTAACCAAGGTACTAGAGACGGTACCAAGGTGCTATTCCGAACAGGCACAGTAACTTGCGTGGGATTCTTACAACCTCTTCATTCACTGACGTTTTAACAAATTCTTCCTCCCGTCGTAACCAAACTGGGGCGACTCCCCTGTCGGCCAAGGGTTCCAATTGGGGGAGCGGAAAGCAGACGGTAGCCGCCCCGAAACAGGGCGAGCCGACCTGATGATGGGGAATCCACGGAATCGATTGGCATCACCCGGCCTTACTGATGCCGGGCGATCTGGGTCTCGCCCACCTGGGGCGGAACGCTTGCCACGCTTTGTAGGCTCTTGGGCTTGTGGACTGCCCCAAGTCAAGTCTTTCCCGTCGTTAGGGTAGAGACGAGCTTACCCCCCGTCTCCTTGCCCGTCTCCCGGAGGCGGCCAGCCGCGTCTTCGGCGGAAAATAGAGGAAGCTAAGCGACCCGCTGCCTGAGACCTTCCGGTGATGCCCCAGAACAACATGGGGCCGATACGGTTCAGATAAGCTCTTCAACTCCTCTTGGCTCAGTTTTAGGTTCACCGCCTTGACCAGATCTTCCAATTGTCCGGGCTTGCTGGCGACAAATGATCGGAGCCGTGACTCCGGGCTGGCCGAGGAGCCACGCCAGCGCAATCTGCGCATTCGACACACCTTGTTGCCGCGCGACTTCGGTTATGCGATCGACGGTTTGAAAGTCCGAATCCTGGTAATAAAGCTGGTGCGCGTAGTCATCGGTCTTGGCGCGGCTGGTCTCGCCGTAATCCTGGCGACGACGGTTCCCCGCGACAAAACCGCGCGCCAGTGGACTCCAGGGGCACGATGGCAATGCCTTCGGCACGGCAGAAGGGAATCATTAGGGCCAATCGGAATAAAGATTCGATGATACTCACACCCGGTTAGGTTCGAAGCAGCGCTGGTAGATGGTACTTGTCTGGCGTCATCCCGAGGCGAGCGTAGCCGGCGAAGGATCTCCCCTCGAGCGGTTGGAAGTTTCGGCACTACAGGCGAGATCCCTCGCCGGGCTGAGGCTTGGCTTGACGTATTGGCCAGACTCTTCGCCAAGCTGCTGTCCGCCCAGGATGAAGCCATGTTTTTGGGGAAGTACGGCTCACTCGCGACCGGTCAGGTCGGGCAGGAGTTTCACGATTTCGCGGACTCTCGGATCGGCTGGGTCTTCGGCGTCAGCCAGCAGAGGCGCCACGCGGCGCAGGGCCTCAACCTCGGTGCGCAAGCGCGCGATCTTGTGTTCCTTCTCTTTCAGATAAGAATCCTTGGTTCGCAGAAAAAGGGCCAAGGCCTGCTCTGCGGCTTGCTGTCCCCAATTGCTGCAACCGGAGGCTTCGAGCGACTCGGCGAGAAAGGCGTAGGCTGCGGCTTGTCCCTTCTCTGCTCTTATTTTCTCAAACTCGCTCACCACCAAAGAGCTAACGGCAGCAGCCAACTTTTTCTTTTCACCGGCAGCTGGCCCGCTATTGTTTTCCTGGTCCGGAGACAGGGGTGTCAGAAACTCCAATCCGAAGCAATACCCGGAGCGATTGCGAATAACCGCGATGACGCGCGCCTGGGAGGGGGCTTCGAACTCGATTTCCATCAGGTCGTAAGGCTTCAGATCCACGCCAGCAAACACGGCCATGCCGCCTTCGCTGATTTCGGTGCCGCGCCCTGCCACGCGGGTGCGGGAATCGCCATCGCAGATGACGACACTCACCGGAAGATCGGCTTCATGCCGCTGCCAGCGCCGCGTATTTTGGGAGGGCGTCATTTGAGCAAATGGGTGTGCAGGACGTAAAGCGTGCTGGCCAAGCCGAGCAATCCCAGAGCGAGGGTGCCCAACATAAACCGGCTGAACCGTCTTCGCGGAGGCTCGACCTGGCTGATGGCGGCGCGATACTTCTCGATCCACTCTTCTTGCGGGCCTCTTGGATACAGCGACGCCTGAATAGCGCTCTGCAGGCGGCGCTGAGCCTCTCCCTGAAGCGTCAGGAAGCGGAAGGGCTGCTGGCTGCGGGTGACAGGACTCAGCATTTCCGCCGATCCCGTCACGGGCCCATTCGAGGTAATGAACATCAGCTTCACCACCGAGCCCTGGTGAAGTGGCGGAGACAAAGCCAGCAATCCGCCCGTCAGCGAGACCACCTGCAATTCTCCCGTGGCGCAGGCTCCATCTTGAAAGCGCAGCACGGCAGGAGTGAGGTCGGCAGGTCGCAAGCGGGCGGGACGACGGGCGAAAGAGGTGTGGGGGAGGGTTGTCATGCTGTTCTAGCGCAGTATCGTACGTGTTAGTAATGCGTAGGGAGATTACGGAAGTGCAGGACCGGCAGGAAAGGGGAGGGTCAGGGATCAGGGATCGGCCTCAGTCTCCGGCGCCAGGTGCAGGGGAGCGGGAAGCAATTCGAATCGCTCGGCGCACGTTCTTGGAGCAGCAAACCCTGCGACCACAACAGACCTGGCAGCTAGAGCTGGACAAGATATCGGCGTCTGTCCCTGCCCCCTGTCCTAGTCCGCCGCAACCGCGGACCTGGTCAAACTCTTCAGGTCAGCCGCCAGCAAGCGATGGAAAAGGTGTTCGCCGGCCTCGCGCCGCACCGACAGGCGCCCGGCGCCGTACGCCCGTGATTTCAGGCCGCGTTGCACGGCCTCGCAAATATCCAGGTCCTCCCCCTGCACGCGATCCGAGACCGCTACCGATTGCTCGTTGTAGGCGCGAGCAGCCTCGCTGACATCCGCGAAATACCAGTCAAAGATCACTCGGCAGTGATCGACGTCAAGCGGGAGGGCAAGGATTGTATCCATGTAACCTTCGTAGCAGTCGATCATGAGATTGGGATATTGCCAGAAATAGTAGGCACGATCTCCTTTGCGGGTGGCAGCGGCATCGGCGTCTTCCGTGCTCGCCACCATGGGGCTGGATTGCAGGCAATAGCGGCCTTCGTTCTCGATGGTGTAGTGCTTGTAGTCGAGAACGCTGTTGAGTCCCTTGTGCAGATGGGGCACGTGATAGCCGCCGTCGAGATAGTTGTCGACGAATACCTTCCAGTTGCAGGCGATCTCGTAGGAACGCGCTGTGAAATAGTGGAGGCGGCTGACTCCGAGGGGCGCAACCCGCTTCACCAATCCGCCCAGAAATTCGGCCAGCGACTCGGACCTGGGGTCGAGACTGACAAAGACGAACTTCTCCCAAGTGCTGACTGGCACGGGAACGAGGCCGTTGACAGCGCGGTCGAAATTCTTCACGCCGTCGAATTCCGGCATGCCCTTGAGCGAGCCGTCCAGGCCGTAGTTCCAGCCGTGATACGGACAACGCAGAATCTGCGCTTGTCCACAGGGGTCACTGACCACGGCGGCAGCGTGATGCCGGCAGACATTGTAGAAGGCCCGCAGAACCCCGTCGCTCCCGCGCACGGCGACGACAGGCTCGCCGGCGATGGTCGCGGTGACAAACTGGCCGGGCTTTTCCACCTGGTCGGTGCGGCCGATCAGCTGCCAGGTTTTGCTGAAGACCGTTTGCGCTTCTAGCTCAGCGATGCGCGGATCGACGTACCAGGGTGCGGGGATGGTCGAAGCCTCGGCCAACGGTGCACGGTCGTTGTAGAGGGAGAGGATGCGGTCGACGGAAGTCGCTTTTGTCATGGTCTTCTCGACATTACTTCCCGATGGCACGGCGCAGGATGGCCAGAAACTGGTTGATGCGTGCTTCTTTCTTTTCGGCCACGTCGCCGGGGCGACGGAACAAACCGGGATCGAGTTCTTCGGTGAGCAGCGCGTCCTGAAAACGTTCCACCATCCAGTCAATAATGGAGACGATTACCTCGACATCCAAGTCCTGGCGTAATTCGCCGCGTTCCAGGCCGAAGCGTACAAAAGCGACCCGGCCGTATGGGTCTTCCGCAATCAGAAAGCGGTTGATGTCGCGTCTGAGTGCGAGATCGGTTCCATAATTTCCCATCAGGTAAACCCGATAAGGGATCCAATCCTCGCGCACCATGTGCTCGGTGCGGACCAGCCAGTAGCGCAAGATTGCGAAGAAGCCGCGGGCGCGGATATCGGGTGGCACATTCAGGTAAGGCGAGAAAGCACGTGTGGCCTTCTTGTAGGCCTCGAAGAAGAGGCCGTCTTTGCTCCCGAAATGCTGGAAGATGGAACCCTTGGCGATGCCCAGCTCCTCGGCAATGTCGCTGACGCGCGCGGCCTCGTAACCTTGCCGCGCGAAATGGAGCATGGCCACTTCGACAATGCGGGCCCGCTTGGCTTCGGTGCGCGGCCGAAGCGGTTGCGGGCGGGCGGCGGTTGCACCTGCACTCATTAATGACCTCCAGTCAGCTAGAAAATATCCCAAGTTGCCGTAGCTTACAACCACATTGTCATTGAGGCTGGGACACCGCTCGAGCCCGCATGGGTGCTTGACTGTAACTCCTGGTCAGGTGAAGCAGCGTCCATTAACGAGTACGTCGAACCGGCCCGCCTCCTGGGCAAGGGAAAGCTGGTGCTGACGGAACCGGAGGATTTCCACCTGTCTTTCGCACCTCAGGCGGGACCTCGACGCTGCCGGAAGGTTTTGAGGGTACGGTCGGAGAGTGTTTTGAAAAGACTCTAGCTATAGCTAGGTTATCCGGGGCACTACGACTTGCTCTGCGGGTTGCAGGGTTTGGAAAGGTTCTCGAGCGAGAAGAGGCGAGTGAGTGGATTCCAGATCACTCCACGCCCCAGGTGATTCCCCAAGATCTTGAAAGGCAACTTCGCCGGCAAGGGCCCGCCTGTTTGCATCATGGGTCTGGAGGCGCATGAGTCGGTGCGGGCACCGGGAGTCCGCGGCTTGCTCGGCGGCCGGCTGAAAGGCCAGGTGGCCACCTTCTCCCTGGTAGACCGCTACGATCCTAAGACCGACATAAGCGCTAGGATGCGCACCAGGGCTTTCCCGGCATCCATCGTCGTGCAAATGCTCGCGTCCGGTGCCAGTGCCAAACACGGCGGGATCCTCGGGCAGCGCGACCTGCCGGCGGACATGTTCCCGGAGGAGATCGAGCGGCGGGGGATCAGGATCGAGTACGGGATCGAATGAGATTTACAAATTGACGGATCTTCGAATTGAAGAATTCAAACGGCTGGCGCCAGCAGTTGGTTAATCGGTCAATTCGAAAATCGGAAAATTCCAGCCCTCTGATTTCTCACTTCAATTCTCCACAGACGCTGCAGTAATCTGTTGTCCTTCATCGGAGGACCACTTGCGCTATCTAGAGCGGCTGCAGCCGTTGGCGTTGCTGGTTTTGCGGTTCGTACTGGGCGCAATCATGATCGCTCACGGATACGGCAAAGTATTCGGCGGAATGCAAAGATTTGTGCACATGGTCAGTGGCCTGGGGATTCCGGGCTGGATGGCCTATCTTGCAGCGGCGGCGGAGTTCGGCGGCGGAATTCTCCTGGTGCTGGGCTTGATCACCCGTATCGCGGCAGCGGCCGTCCTCATCGACATGCTGGTGGCCATCGCGAAAGTGCACTTCAAAAACGGACTGGTAGGACAGGGAGGCTACGAGTTCCCGCTGGCTGTGGCTGGAATTGCACTTTCGCTGATCTTCTTCGGAGCGGGACCGATTGCGCTGGACCACATTCGTGGCGGCAGAGGTACCTAGTACGGACTACCCAGTGCTCAGCGCGCGGCGGCGCGGCAACCGACCTGAGGGCTAAAGCCCGAACATTCTTTGAAAAGCTTGGATGGCACGACCGAACTCCGTGCCCTGCCCTTGGCGCTACCCAAGTCGTGGCTTCGGTATTCGGTGCTCGGTACTCGGTACCAGGTACTAGTATTCCGCCACTTCGCTCATAGCGCGGTAGAGGTCGGCGGCTTGCGGGAGAATCACATTTTCCAGCAGAGGCTGGTACGCGACAAAAGTATCTTTGGCAGCGACCCGGCGAACCGGCGCGTCCAGGTGCTGGAACAGCTCGTCGGCGACGCGGGCGGCGATCTCTGCGCCGTACCCCCAGCTCAAAGAATCCTCGTACGCGACGACGACTCGGCTGGTCCTTTGCACCGAGTTGGTGATGGTCTCCCAGTCATACGGATTGAGGCTGCGCAGATCAATCAGTTCCACGCCGATGTGCCGCTCTTGTTTCAACTTCTGAGCCGCCTGCAAGGCGCGAGGCACGACGGCTCCGTAGGTGATGAGGGTCAGGTCTGTGCCGGGCTGTACGATCTTGGCTTTGCCGAACGGGACCATGTAGTCCGGTCCCGGATAAGGAGCACGTCCGTAGGTTTCGCGGTAGAGGCGCTTGTGTTCCAGGAACAATACCGGATCGTCGCAGCGGATCGCGGTGCGCAGCAGCCCGGCAGCATCCAGAGCGTTTGACGGGAAAATCACCCGCAAACCGGGGATGTGCGTAAAGATGCTCTCACCGCACTGCGAGTGGTAAATGGCGCCGCCCGTCAAATAGCCCCCGATCGCAACGCGGATCACGGCTGGAGCTGAAAATCCATTGTTGGAGCGCCAACGGATCAGCGGGAGTTCGTCGCGGAGTTGCATCATGGCGGGCCAGATATAGTCGAAGAACTGGATCTCGACTACCGGCTTGAGCCCGCGCGTCGCCAGACCCACCGCCCGTCCCACGATATTGGCTTCGGCAAGCGGCGAGTTGAAAACGCGGTCGGAGCCGAACTCCGATTGCAGCCCGGACGTCAGCTTGAAGACGCCGCCTTTGCCTTTGACCAGCTTCTGCTCGAGATATTGTTCACGGCTGCAGTCGGCCACGTCCTCGCCGAAAATCACAATGCGCTCATCGCGGCGCATCTCGTCTTTCAGGCAGGCGTTGATCAGGTCGGCCATGGTTTTGGCCGGTTTCTTGTTGTCGGTTGTGTTCCCCTGCGCAACGGCGAGCTGAGACTCGAACGCGGAAGAAGTGGGATCAAGGTCGGGCGAATATACGAAGCGCGTCACCGACTCTGGCGCCGCAGGCGCAGCCTCGAGTGCGCGATCGGTAGCCTCCTGGACTTCCTGTTCTACCTCGTTCTCCAGATGATTGATTGCCTTCTCGTCCAGGATGCCTTCCCGAATCAGGAACATCTGCATGCGCGAGATGGGATCGTGGGCGGCATCGCGCTGGCGCTCCATTTCCGGACGATAGAGCCGCTCGTCATCGGAAAGCGAGTGCGAATACGGGCGGATCACGTGAGCGTGTACAAACCCTGCACCTTTGCGGGCACGGCAGTAAGCTACGGCTCGGGTCATGGCGGCATAGCTGGCGACCGGGTCGGTGCCGTCCACTTCTTCGAAATGAAAATTGGGAAAGCCGGCGACCAGCCGCGAAATGTTGCCGCCTGCGGTTTGGACCTCAACCGGAACCGAGATCGCGTACTCGTTATCCTCGACGACGAACAGGACCGGCAGCTTGCGGTTGGCGGCGGTATTCAGCGACTCCCAGAACTCGCCTTCGCTGGTAGTGCCATCGCCCAAGGAGACGTAGGTGATCTCATCCCCCTGGAAGGTCACGTCCTTGAATTGGCGATAGTCTCCGGTTGCCTTCGGCGCGGCCTGAGGATGACGGGCAAGGTACAGGCCGGCTTCGGCGCAACCCACCGCTTGCAGAATCTGGGTCCCGGTGGGCGATGACTGCGTCACGATGTTCAACCGGTTATAGCTCCAGTGGGACGGCATCTGCCGGCCGCCGGAGGCGGGGTCATCGGCTGCGCCCACGGCCTGCAGGAGCATCTCGAGCGGGGTCGCACCCAAGCCGAGGCACAAGGCGCGGTCGCGATAATAGGGATAGAACCAGTCGTAAGCAGGCTTAAGGGAGAAGGCCGCGGCTATGCCGATGGCTTCGTGGCCGGCGCCGGAAATTTGAAAGAAAATCTTCTGTTGGCGCTTAAGAAGGATCTCCCGGTCGTCCAGCCGGCGGGAGAGGTACATGGTCCGATAAGCCTGGATGAGTTGGGCGCGGGTAAGACCTTCATAGGTCTTGCCGTCGTCTGCAGTCGTACGGGCAGTTTTGGGCTCGACTTTTGCGGTAGCCATCTACCCCCTCGCTCCATCCCCGGATGCCACTCCTCTT
>QIAU01000018.1 GCA_003225055.1 Acidobacteriota bacterium | reverse complement strand
AGGGGGAGATCATTGTCGTGCCGTAGAGTCTATCGCACTGGAAAGGTGGACATCTTCGAGAGCTAAGCCATTCACGCAGACAGATTAACTCCGCTGGAATGAGCGCCTCAAGAATTGTTGACTTTGGATGGATGTCTGCCGTTCGCCGTTTCCGCTAAGAGAGGGGGATCGAAACGAGCACTAGCACAAGAAGGGCTGTGAAATGATTGTGGGGCGAACAACGATCATCGAGGCTGATCCCGAGCCCGTCACGGTTAACTGCGCGGAGACGGCCGTGGTCGTTGTGGACATGCAGAACGACTTTTGTTCGAAGGGTGGACTGTTTGACCGTGCAGGAATCAACAGCGAATTCTCCCGTCCTGATTGTCCTCCGCACGATCCGGAATCCACGAGTGCTTCATTGTGAACCCAAGCCCATCAACATAGAACCGCAGCGAAGCTTCCACGTTGGTCACACTGAAGAACGGCACCGCCTGCTTAACGTTAACGCTTGTGATGGGTGCGCTGGTCATGGTTCACCTCACCAAATCGCTGCTATGGTAGCAATATACGGGTTTGTCGAGAAATCGCATTGCACTCACGATGCGCGCTCAACTCCCGAGTCGTCGGCAACCGCCCCTTTGCTTCGCTTGCTTCTTGTCTTGGTTTGACTAAACTGTGGGCGCGTTTTTTCTGCGGTCGCAGTGACGCGGGTTCGGACCGTCAGAAAGGCGAGTTTGCTAGTGACAAAACGTTTGGGAGCTCGTGACCTTGCCTTCAACATTCAGCAGCAGGCCCATGATAGGGCTGACGAAGAAGCGCAAGCTATTCCTTGGCAACTCCTGCAGGAAGCAAGATGCCAATATATTGATTGGCAAGAGTTTTATTTTTGGGCTCGCTCTGTAATGGAGAGCGAAGGGTCTGTGCCGACGTGGTTGGCGGAGCAAATCGAGGATCGGTGCCCAGGCTTCATCGAAGAGGACCGACGCTACACTGCGGAACATGCCGATGATGGGTTCCTCACCCCAATCAGACTCGGTTCTTGGATCGACGAGCACGTTTTCGAGTTTGCCAGGAAAAGTGGCTGGCTTAACGCGATTTCCTACTACGCGGTTCGCGAAGCGCGGTATCAGCGCGCCTCTGTTTGCTGGTCTCAATCTGTGGATCGGTGGAGGAAAGCGCGACCCATCCTGCATCCGTCCTTTGAGGAATGGCTCGCGGAAGCCGCCAAGTGTGACGACACAGCCAATCTACTACCCGAGATTCGTAAGGAAAGACAATGTTTCAAGTTGGTCAGTCCTGAAAAACTAGACCAGGCTGTCACCAGCTACATCGAGTGGGAAGCATTTGCTTATTGGTGCCGACCAGCACTCGAAGCCGGTGCCCCACTCCCCGACATAGTTGCTTCCGAACTTCAGTGCCGGTGTCCCGGATTTGTTGAGTTCAATGAAAGCGCCCGCGACGAAGATCATCTGATTCAACAGGACTGGCACAGGCTCATGGTATGGGTCGCCGATCATTTTTTCATCGAGGCGAAAAGAGAAGGTTGGTTTGATGCCATTCTGATTTCCGTTCGCAATCACCCGCGCGGCATTCGCACGCTGGAATACTGGGAATACTGCGATGACAGGTGGGCCTCCGCCCTGCCGGTGCCCTATCCGTCATTTGAGTATTGGCGTCACAATGCTGATCGATATGTAGACCTCGGCGCAGACTGAGTCACCTTGCCCCTTGCCCAAGACCGCGCTGGGAGCCCTACGTCTCCATGGGCCGTCACAGTCGTCGTTGTCCAAAACGAAAGCGCCCCCGGCTCATTGAGCCGTGAGGCGCTCGTCGAACAGCCCTCCCCAGAACTGCTCGCCGACAACGTAGATGCTCCCCTGAAAACGATAAATGGCACAAAAGTGACCAGCACATAGCACCGGCTAAGGTTTTGGCAGTAGAGCGGATCGGAGTATGCCTCTGCCTGGGCCAGCGTTTTGTGGCCAACGTTACTGCCAAGCAGTGCACGCCAACTGCTTGTTTGGGCCTCAAGACTGCAAATCGCCCGCTGCCCGGCGGCTTTCTGCGTGAATCACATTCAGCAGATGCTGCGGGAAACTGAGGTGAGGCTTGTCGTTCTGCTAAAGTTGGCTAACTACTCACCGATAGGCTGGCCATTTAGGGAAGTTCCTTCAGGTGGGTATTGGGGCTTGCTAACAACAACGCCCAAACCATCGACTGGATGGTCCGGGCCCAAATCTCTCCGATATATCCTCCCCCAATACCTTCCCCCAAAAGGCATGTGGGACGACGCGTGCATGGTACGCTTCCGCTCAAATCACGGCACCCTATTTCTCGGTACGTCTCGCGGGGCGTTGATGCTTTGGTGACCCTTTGGGCGAAGAAGTTTTCCAAAGAGCGGCCAAGGCATCGGCTGCATCGGCCAACGCGCGCTTGGGCTCAGTGGACGTATCTGTGGAGGTCCCGGTTGCCTGCTTGCGTCGATAAATAGGAGTCTTGGCTTTTCGATCCGGAGTCTCTTCTCCGCGAAGTTCGCCAAGCGCAGCCTCGTAAGTCCGCTTTGGATTCTTTGGCTCGTCCGGATTCGGACTCGCGATTGTTCGAGTTGTCATTGGCTGGTGCCTGTGCTGAACTGACTTTGTGATTGTTTGGTCGGGAGAGGGTGACTAGTGGCAGCGTTAACTTGACCGAACCCTACTGTATTCGGTTTTAGGCACGGGAGGAATGGCCCCTCGGTGCCATTCTGACTGAGAAGATTGCCCCCCCGTGCGGGGTTCAAGCAGCGTCGGAAGAGTTCTGCTCAGCTGAAGCCTGACCTTTGAGGGACTTTTTCGGTCGACTAAGCATGGCTCGTTCTTTGTGAGCCTTTCTCCGCAGCTCGCCGGTGTTATACACACAACGATTACCAGCTTTTGCTCCGCAAGCCGGACAGTCGAATTTTAGAGCCTTGGGCTGCATTTTGTTTCAACTGTCAAGTTTTAAAAACGAGGCTCCCGAAGAGCGAACAAGAGGAAGGGCAGAGGGAGACTAGCGATCTTAATTCTGATCCGGTTTGGACTCTGGCCCCATAGCACGAAGGTGCGGGTTCTACAGGTCCGGAGCTATATGTATCTTGGTCCACCCTGCCCACTGAACCGGGCAAGCGTCGAACAAGTCTTCCGTGGTCCTCAAATGGCTCAACCGCGCTGGCACTCTTGTATGGCAGCATGTCTGCGGGAACCAGGGTGAAGAGGTGAGTACCCAATCCTGGCAATTCGAAGTCCACAGCATTCATGCTGGTTCCGCAACCGCCTGCACGCCGGATTTCTTTGCCGAAGGTCCAGTGTTGCGTGCGCTGCGTCATGAGCATCGGCCATGCGTGTTTTTGGTCGACGAACTCGACAAAGTCGATCACAATATCGAAGCCCTGCTACTGGAGATCTTGAGTGCGTGGCTGATTACGGTGCCCAAACTGGGAGGCCAAGAATATAACCATGCCCTACTTTGAACGCGCTGCCGCTCAGCGATGGTCCCTGCCCATGGACCACTACTGCAATGCTTCCACCGAAGCAAAGCGCAAGACCAACCGGCCTGTAGTCCGGCGCCTGTTGCGAAGGCGTACCAATCAGCGAGTTTCCATTCAATAAAAAAGGGGAACTGGTTGGCAGTTTCCCCTTATTGGACAGTTTTGGACAGTGATTGTGCTTTAAGAATTACCCGTAACCTTATGATTGCGTTGTTGCGGGGGGGTGGATTTGAACCACCGACCTTTGGGTTATGAGTGCAACTTGACCTGTAATTTCAACGAGTTGCGCGGACAGGGCTGAGCTTCAAGGTATTTGGAAGAACCTGCTGGAATCGCAATTCCTCCCTTAATCATCCCTCGACGACACACCGGCGGTTCTCGCGCGAATTCATCGTCATTGGGGCCAATCACTACTCAGGTACTGCCCCGTGGACGAAACATGCCGTCCGTTCCCCTTACTTGAATGGCTGCCCACGGCATGAGACCGCCACAGCCGCCAACAAATCGTACAATCTTGCTCGCAATTGCGCTCCGCATTCACACCGCTGCGCAAGCACAGCTTCCCTCACCCACTTCCGGAGACCGCTGCTGATAAATATAAGAGCAGATCGATCCTATCCCCCCCCAACACGATGTCACGTCTTCAAACGGTGTGCAGGCGTTGGCTGGGGGAGTTGATCTGTTCAGCGTCGGCGAAGCCGCTTGGAAAAACTGGGATCTGCTAGGCGCGGAAGGAATCCTTCAACCTGCTGATTAAGCATCAGAGAAACTTGAATGAGGTTCTCTTCTGAAATCCCGTTTTGAAATCACTACTTACCCAAAACTAGGCCCGCACGGAAGCATCTCGGCGACGTAGCAAAAACGCTCACATTGGCGCACATGGGCTCGAAGCGCATGGCACGTTTATGACATCATTGGGGCCCGCCTGTTGGGACGAAGCTCATGCAGCGTTGAGGTAGATGCTGCCAGCCTGCTTGAATTGCTTGAATCGCGCCGCTGGATCGAGCGCACCAATTCCGGTACACTTGGGGCATGGCGAGCAAGACCATTGAAACGCGGGCCCGCACGACAAAGGACGGCAGGCTGAACTTGAACGTCGACGTGGACGTTCCCGATGCAGAGGTCGCGGTTGTCGTGACGGTCACGCCCGTTCCTGCCGGATCTTCTGTCGACGCGAACGGTTGGCCGGAAGGGTTCTTTGACCGCGTGGCCGGTTCGATGCCGAACCTCCGCCGCGGGTCCCAAGGCGCATTCGAAGAGCGGCTTCCGCTCGAATGATCTTTCTTCCGGACACGAACACCTGCATTTCCCTGCTTCGTCAGAAGCAGCCGCGTTTGATTGCTCGCTGGCAATCGACGAAACGCTCTGACATCGTTCTCTGTTCGGTTGTCGTGTACGAG
>QIAU01000017.1 GCA_003225055.1 Acidobacteriota bacterium | reverse complement strand
GGTTCCTGATCAAGGGCGCCAGGCCGCAGCCGCTGAACGCCGCAGCCTCATCGTCGGCGGCTGGTTAGGCTGCATTGCTGGCGTTTGACAACTCCGGCGTTAGGCGTCACGTGAAGCCGCTCGCCCGGTGCCCCACCCAGCCACCTTTGCTCGTGTGGGAGACTCTGTCCCTGGCACGGCATAGCTGGCGTGAAATCGCGATCAAGTTGACCAGTAGCCAATAAGCGTTAAAGCCTGATTTCGTCTTTTGACGCGCCGTGCGCTTTCTGACCACCCTAGACTTTTCAAGGGAGTTGAGCGCCCTCGGTGCCGACATAGACTGCGTAAAGAGACTGACTTGCCGCCATAAACAAGCGGTTTTTCTTCACGCCACCGAAGCACAAATTGGCACAGCTTTCCGGAATATGGATTCTGCCAATAAGGACGCCATCGGGCGCAAACACGTGCACTCCGTTGAAACCTTGGCCGGCCCACCCGGCAGCAGACCAAAGATTGCCGTCCACATCACAGCGAATGCCGTCAGATGAACCGGGAGCCATGTTTACAAACGTGCGACCGTTCTTCAGCCGCACACCATTTTCAATGTCATACACACGAATCGGGCGGGGATCGCCGGGATGTTTGGGTTCACCGGTGTCGACAACGTAGAGTTTCTTCTCATCGGGAGAGAAACAGATGCCGTTTGGCTTATCCAGATCGTTGGCAACCACAGTCACTTCACGCGTATTCGGATCCAGACGATAGACATTGGCGGGAAGTTCGAACGGCGCTTTGTGCCCTTCGTAATTGGACATGATGCCATAGCCCGGATCGGTGAACCAGATGGCGCCATCCGAATGAACCGCAAGATCGTTCGGCGCGTTCAGTGGTTTGCCTTGGAAGCGATCCGCCAGCACCGTGATGGTGCCATTATGCTCAGTGCGGGTGAGGCGTCGCGAATCGTGCTCGCAGGTGAGCAGCCTGCCTTGCCGGTCCCTACAGTTGCCGTTGCTGTAGTTCGAGGGGCTGCGGAAAACGCTGACTTCCCCTGTATCCTCCAGCCATCGCAGGATGCGGTTATTAGGAATGTCGCTAAATAGGAGGAAGCGCCCATCGCCAAACCAAACGGGGCCTTCAGCCCAACGTGAACCCGTGTACAGGCGTTCGATCGCGGCGTTGCCGACTTTGTATTTGGAGAAGCGCGGATCGACGATTTCAACGGCCGGATCGGGATAAATAACGGGTGACTTCGGTTCTTGCCCCTTAGCGACCGCCAAAGGATCAAAGGCCAGTGTTGATACGGCGCCCGCCGTGATGTTCATAAATGTGCGTCTCTGCATTCGTCTCACACTCTGGCAGGAATACCCGCCCCCGAGGCACCTTATCACGTCCAGTTGTGATCAATGTCCTTTAATACAAAAACACTATTGTCCACAAGTTGCGAGCTGGCCTATGATCCGCAGAATTTTTTCTGGAGCAACGTTGAAAACTCAGGCGTGGCGGGGAATCGCTTCCCTTTTGTTCACACTTCTGCTTATGACCTCATTACGTGCATGGGGTCAGGGTTGAGTAGCAGCGAGATCTAGCGCGCCCGTGATTGGCGCGTTGTGCAGCACTTCCGATCCCAAGCAGGGAAACATCCTTCGTTCGGAGAAGCAGGGGGCTTTCTCCGCACACCACAGGTCGATTTCCGTGGGATACCGGTACCAGCATTCGTTCCGTCATTTTGTTGGAACGACAGAACAAACCCAGCGCGAAACCCAGCATACGCAGGTTGTCAATTACATCAATCTGTTTGATGCGGCGCTGACGTACAGTGTCAATCCGCGGTGGAGCATGACGGTCAGCATGTCCATCATGAATGCCACGCGAACCTACGATCACCAACTCTTCCAGACCCTTCTGCACATTCCAAACGCACCTGATCAGGTTTCCCACTCCAACGGCATAGGCGATATCGGAGTTTCAGCGCAGTTCTGGGTCCTTCGACCACCGTCGGAGAGGCCACAATATCGCGTTTTCCTTCGGAACCGTGTTTCCAACGGGCAGTTACGATGTGCGCGATACGGTTCAGACTGTCAATGGCCCGCAGCGCGTTTTCGTGGACCAGTCGATTCAATTGGGTGCCGGCGGTTACGGAATTACGCTCGGGACAGAAGCATATCAGCGAATCAATCGCTTCGTGTTGTATGGTTCTGGAACTTACCTTTTGACTCCCCAGGAGCAAAACAGTACGCCAAACGCGTCGCTGGCCGGCGTGAACTTTCCGCCCAATCCGCTGACTGCGCATATGTCCATTCCAGACCAGTACCTTGCCGATGGCGGTGTTTCCTACCCCGTCCCGAAGATTCGAGGACTGGCAGCCAAGTTCGGCATGCGTTACGAGGGAGTCAAGGTCCGTGACTTCATCGGCGGCAGCCTGGGATTCCGGCGCCCCGGTTACGCGCTGTCTGTGGAGCCGGGAGCGCAATATGAGCGCGGAAGGACGACGTGGAGTGTGAACATTCCTGTAGCTGTTCAACGGAATCGCAAACGCAGCGTACCTGACCTGATTCAAGGCAGGGCGGGGGATGCAGCATTTGCCGATTACCTGATTTTGGTCGGCTATTCACGATCGTTTTGACCTCTTTCTAAGATGGGCGGAGCAGTGCGAATTGGTTGCATCTTGGCAGCATGCCTTGCGATGGTACTCGCGGGTCATACACAAGGCACGGAGAGCGGCCTATCGTGGCACGATACCCGAGGAAATCTACAAAGCGTCAGTCAGTACAAAGGCAGGATTGTGCTTCTGAACTTCTGGGCCACGTGGTGTGTACCATGCCAGCATGAAATGCCAATGCTTGCGGATGTGCAACGCAAGTATGCCGATAAGGGTCTGGTCGTGCTCGGTGGCTCAGTCGACGACTCGACAACCCAGGCCCGCATCGATCCCTTCGCGGAAAAGGCCAAAATCCCCTTTCCCCTGCTGGTGGGCGCCACCACCGAACAAATGCAGAAACTGCAGTTGGGAGAAGCGGTTCCTGCGACTGCTTTCTTCGACGCCGATGGAAAGCTGGTTGCACGTGTGCTTGGGGAGTTGGATAAGCATGACCTGCAGCATCGACTTGAGTGGATCTTGGGCAAACATCGTGGCAAAGAGCCGCCGGCTTTTGTCAACAGATTGCGGAAGAAATCTGAGCCGGAACCCATTCCGTCAGTTTTCACGCATTGTAAGAGCACTGGACGAGCCGCACGGCTCCTCTGTTCACGTTTCCGGAAACGCCCATCACAACATTAGAAGTACTGCAGGACATGGCTGGGACGCACTGAGACGGCGCGCTCTTCCAGGAATGTTTGTTGGATAGTGGTTAACTGTCGAACCGCGGAATGCGTCTTTCTTTGTGTAATCAATGGAGGGCCCATGGCAAGTCGTTGCGTATTCGCTTTGCTCCATGCTTGTGGCTGGAGTGCCTCTCGCCTACAACAAGGGTTCTCCGGACCTGATCCTAATCTCGGGCGGGGGCCTTAACCAGCCGGTTGAGATCACCGACCCGGCGTTGCTGAAGGCATTCGACCCGTGCTTTTATTGAGCGCAATGTTGCTGGCCAAAAACGCGGGCGGTGACACTCAATTAGGCGCTGGGGGGCAAAGCCCGAAGAAATAACTGTCGCTGTTCATGCGGCCCTCCCAGTTCGTGGGAACCCCCCCGTGCATGCCCGTGCGAACTCTGGGGGACGAGATGCCGAATGCCAGGAAAACTGAACAACTCCCATTTACGGCGACTTGGATGAAAACACCAGGGTCGAGGGCAAAGAAGTTGCCGACCACGCGAATATCGTACCCGAGCTGTAGCGCGTGCGAAGTTGAACCGTATCACGGTTTCGCTAAGCAACCACACGGTTTACGCGGGGCGCGGCGATCGCCATGCGCGATCTGGTGCTTCGGATGAGGTTTTGCCTGCTGCCGGAGCAAAGCGCGTTAGTCGCGTTTCATTTCCGCAGCACCATGAGCGCAAGCGCCTGCGGGTATCAACAAAGAAACTGAAAGCGGTGATCTTCAGGGTGCGAATATAAGGGTTCGTCCCGAATCACGCCTCGCCTCGAAGTACGGCATTACGATCTTCACAAGCGCCTTCCCCTTGTCCTGTTATTCCAGGTTGAGCCCATCATCACCAAGGTCATTCTTCCCTGGATGGGCGCAGCGCCGGCTGTAGCTCATCTGTCTACTCAAATCGGATATGATTGTGTAATGCCGCGATGGGCTAAGCTTGCGTCGTGGGCTTTGGTGATCGGCACGGCCCTCTTCTGTGGTCGTCACGCCTGGGCGCACCACGCCTTCGCCTCGACCTACTCTCTCGAGACGGTGACGATTGAAGGCAGGGTGATCGAGTTTCTGTTCCGTAATCCACACTCGGTCGTTCTGGTGGAAACCCCCGGAGAAAAGCGACAGACGATCACGTGGGCCGCCGAGTGGGGCACCGCCGGCCAACTGAGCCGTCAGGGAATTGAGAAGGACACGCTCAAACCGGGCGACCATGTAATTATCACCGGCAATCCCAGCCGCAACTCCGCCGACCACAGGCTGCGCATGGGGGCCATCACGCGCCCATCCGACGGATGGAAGTGGAAGAGCGATTTTTAGTGAATAGAATCAGGACTTCGGCCCCTCAGTGCGCCCATTTCGTCTTCCACTTGCCGGCTCGGCGCCTCGGCCAATTGTTCGTCATCTTCAGTGGAATCAACGGAGAAGACGGATTTTCAACGAGCGAACCCCCGTCGCTCCTCCGCAAGATTCAGCGCCGGAGTGCGAGGATCCACATGTCAATCCGCGCTGCTCCGTCGTGGATGCAGCGGCCTTGGTGACTTTCGGGAGTGTACTTCTCGCTGTACTTCTCGCTCTTGCAAGGCTTCGGTCAG
>QIAU01000016.1 GCA_003225055.1 Acidobacteriota bacterium | reverse complement strand
CACGGCAAAACCGCTAAAATCCCTGATGGGAGCCGCAGGTCAAAAATTATCTATTTCTCGAACCTGGTATGTCGAATGCGGCCTCGTCGGCCGCAGTTGGACTGGCCATGACTTGTGATGGTGGATCATACTTTGTCCGGGGCACCCACTCCGGGGCACCCATAAGAAAACGAATGAGAGCGACGAGCAAGAATTACGTGAGTCTGTACGGCTGAAGCACCACTGACATGGATTGAAAAATCAACACCTTGGCTGAAATTCTTTGTTTCGGGACCAGGGGGTCGGAGGTTCAAATCCTCTCTCCCCGACCAATCTTTTCAACAATTTGCAATCTTGACTTCGTGCGGGGGCACCCAAAAAGGGCTCCCAATTGACCCCTTGGATCGAGACCAGGGGGTCACGCCCTTAAAATCATTCCTCACTGCAAGCTTCTCAAGAACTTATATTTTTGTTTGGCGGACAATCGAGCCCTTGGTGCGTCCGTTATGGGTGCCCCAGACAAAACTTCACGCACTCAGGAGGTTACCCGTGATTGAGCTGTGAGCTAGGGGCACCCAAACCGCGACTTGCGATAAAGACCTTTTCACGCATCGCGACGGCGACGCGCTCAATCGTCTGTTTTAGGTTCGTGCCACGAATAGGCGATTTTTGGTGACGAGCTGGTGATGACCTCTCATGTCCGGGCCGGGGACAAGGCTTTTCGTCCGCTCGAAACCAGCGGGCAAGGTAATTCAAAATGCTTCAGACAGTAGTCTCGCACAACTGTCACTAGGTCTTCGCCCTACTCTGCTGAATGTGGTATAACTGTTATACCCAATGCGGTTTCATTTCGATGAGCGGAAAAGTGAACGCTTACGAGCAAACCCGAAAAGGGGCATCGGATTCGAAGAGGCACAAGAAATCTTCTCGCACCCATACTACCTTGACCAGCGCTCGGACTTGCCTGAACAGTGCCGCGCGATCGGTTGGGTGGGTGATCAGTTGTACGCCGTTATTTTCGAAGTACGGGAGGACAACGAAGGCGAGTACTACCACCTCGTGACTCTTTGGAAGGCGACCAAGCAGGAGCAGCGACTTTATGAAGAACACTCGTAGACGTCGGAAACCAATATCGGCGGAAGCCATCGCCCGCCTTGCCGACGAAGGCCAGGATGTATCACGATTCTTCACCAATGCCGGGCGCATGATGGGTCCGATACAAAGGGTGAACGTTGATCTAGCTTCGGGGATGCTGGAAGAACTGGATACGGCTGCCAAAGAGTTGAATATCAGTCGACAAGCGGTAATCAAGACGCTGATACGCCAAGCACTCGATCAGCAATATTTGGCGCGAGCGAGGCGTACTTCTGTTAAGCGGAAGTAGAATCCTCCACGGCAGTCGGCCCTGCTCACGAAATTGCCAACGATTTGCAGAGCCGAGAGATACCCTCGGACAAGGCGTGCAAGTGCTGAAACTGTCGCTTTCGGGCATACCCTAAAAGAGCAGGGCACAAAGATCTGGGGACAAGAGCGGACCCAGAGTGAATTTCACGAGAGTAATAATTGCAAAGATCCCCTTTATTGTTGGTGAGTGGCGGCAATCGGACCGAGTCATACCAGGTCTCGGTTGGCAGCGGCGGTAAACGCGGACGACCTTCAAAATGCTAGTTCAGCGAAGCCGTCTCAGCTGCACCGGAGAGGCAAACATCCAGTTCAGCGGTTGTGTTTCCTCAAAAGGCGTGATCGTTTGACTAAGGAGGCAGGCCATATGAAGCGCAAGGGGGCGAGATGATCAACCTCGTCCGGATCGCGTTGCGCTATTAACTTGCGGGCTTGAGGCAGCGGAAGCGCCGGGCTCTGTCTTATCGCCCGTTCATACCAGCTCGATCCGAAGGTCACGTCCAACAGCCCATGCAGCTTTGCACAATGTCTGTAGCGTCACTGAGGCATTGCCGGGATTAAGCAACCGGTCTAGAGCGGCACGGCTGGTGTGCATGCGACGCGCCATCTCGACCTTGTTGATCTTCGCCTTCTTCATCGCCTTCTGCACCTGCCACGCGAGCGCTTCCTTGAGCGCGGCGGCCCGGGTTTCCTCGAGAATGCCCTCCTCCTTCAGGAAATCATCCAGCGATGAGCCGATATGATTCCTCTTCTTCATTTCGTCACCTCTCTCATCCGGCGCTTCGCAAGAGCAAGGTCCTCTGCCGGCGTCTTCCCGGTCTTCTTGATAAAGCCAATGGAGCACGACAAGAGTGCCCTGATGGAAACACAGGATCAGCCGTGCAATCCGCTGGCTCGGCAGCGTTGAGCGTACTCCCCACAGGCCATCCTTTAGGCTTCGAACCAAAGGCATTCCGATGGGCCATCCAAACTGCACCCGCATCAAATCCGGTCCAATCACACGCCGGTCTTCCTTGGCGAGGCCACGCAGCCTGCCTATTCCCGCGTGGCGCAGCACGGCGGGCGCAGATCGCGGATCTCATTTGCCGGGCAAATGCCGGAGGGTGCGTTCTCTTTCCCCCGTAACCAGATGGAAGAACTGGTTGCACTGGTTCTCAAGGCTGCTCATGCTCGGAATGGTTGGCGGGTAATACGCGAGGCAACGGTCATCCGGAGAATCCGGAAAGATGCCAACGTCCTCACGAAATCGTAAGACCGATCTCTCTAGGAACTCGCTTTGACGTTTGCTAGACCGGTGACGCGTGAAAAGATCTACTCCCAGCCCCTTTTTTTTCAAGCCTTGCTTTCCTACTGAGCAATGCGACTATTCTGAGATTATGTTGCGGAACGCGATCGAGACAGCGCTTGTGGTTTGGTCTCCCGTTCACACTCAGGTGCATCCGTGACTACGCGGGCGCGATTAGTGGCGAACCCGTGCTAACCACGAGGTCGTTGAGATGCTCGATAAACAAACGCGTGGCGCTATCCTTCTACTCCGCAGGAAGGGTCACAGTCTCCGTCGCATCTCACGCCTTCTCTCCTTGAGCCGCGATTCCGTGAGGAAAGTCGTAAGAGCCGGTTCAGACGAGCCTCCAATCATCCTCCGTCCGCGTAAACTCGATGCTCATCCGTGAAAGAATCGCGCGGATGCTGGTGGAATTCAACAGAAACCTTGTCAGAGTACGTCGGGCATTGGCCGACGCCAGTACGAGCGTCCGATATTCAACACTAACCCGTTTCTGCAGGAACAACCACTTGTTGAATCGTGCCTGCGATCCCAGGCGCCCCGTTGCGGCGGCACGACAATGGTTGCTGGCGCTAGTCAACGGGAGACATTCCGTGGAACGCCTTCAGTCTCAGCTTTCTCCTCCCACCGATCTCAAATTCCTGTTTTCCCAGCTGAAACATGGCCGATCCCGACATCGTAAGAAAGCGGCAACCATTCTTGCGAGAAAACGAGGCATTTCGAATTCTGTGATTGCAAGGGCGCTTCGGTTTTCACGCTCGACTACAAGGCGATACTACAAGATGTATCTTGAAGCCGGGGTGGAAAAGCTTTTCGCCTGGAATACGACTCCCCACATGGGCGGGGAAGCCCAGTTTTCCGACAGAACAAAACGCATCCTCGAAGTCTTCCATCATAAGCCAACCGCCCTTGGCATCAACCGCACAAGCTGGACGCAGCTCGCACTCCTTAAAGCCTATGAGCAATGATGTGGTGAGATTATTTCCAGAGGCACTCTTGCCAGACTCCTGCGGCGCTGGTTACAGATGGAGAAAGGCGCGACGGGTGTTTACAAGCCCGGATCCCGGTTACCACGAAAAGGTCGACCTCTTGCTGATACCTTGCGCTCCCTTGGCGAGGATGAATTTCCCCCCTCGATGAGTGGGGACCAATACAAGTCAGGAGCGTGGGGGCATGGCATATCGCAAGGACCATGCAACGATTCCTCGCCGCCAAGTTTCTCGGGGCCTGCGGTTGATGAGAAGTAGCTAAAGAAAAAGCCATCAGCTCAAAAGTGACGTGACCTGAATTGGGTCTGAGCTCCATTCTCACTTTCTCACTTTTGGAGATCGGTTTCGAAGAGGACTGCAAGTGAAAGTGAGAATTTGTGACCCGCAAATGGCTTATCTTCATCGAGAGAGTCTTGCTCTGTTAAGCTGCGGACGCCGGCCGCGTCGTGTATCTCCACCAACCGCAAACTTGGATAAATCAGCCAAACTGCACGGCAACCCGCGGCCAGATATTGACGCACCTTCTTAACCGTATCTTGCGCGAGATTGCTCGGGGAAACAACTTCGACCGCCAGGGCTGGAGCACCTTCCACTGGCGAGAGATCTGGATCGATATTCTTAAGATGATCTGCAGTAATAAACGCTACGTCGGGATTTCTGACCGTGTCAAGGCCGAGCCGGAAATCCATTTCTTCAACCACAGCGCCAAGGTGATGGTGTCGAATAAACTGCGTCAATTCCATGGCGACGCGTTGTCGGATCAGGTTGTGTCTCAGGGCGGGGGATGGTTCCATCAAAAGCTCCCCTTCGTCGAGTTCATAGATAATTCCCTCTCGCTCCGGCAACTTTTCGTAATCCTCATACGTCAGTTTGGTTGTGGCGACCATGTGCACTCCAGTTGGCAGGTCTCTGATTGCTTCGAAACCATATACCATGTTAAGCGAGAAATCGAAATGAGGGAATCTGACTGTAGGAGTCAATTTTGGAGGCTGTCAAAGTCTCCAACTGCCTTACTAATGACAACAGCTATCAACAAGGGGCTCGCAACAAGTTCAAAGGCAATCACTTAGAAACGATTTCTGGAAAGGTGGTGACTCTGATCTGCCAATTCTGCGGCAGGCTCGCACGGAATACGAGCGGCTGAGCGCCTCCTGTTGATGCTTTTGCCCTCGGAAGCAAGTGAGCCGTCTCATCGTGTCTCCATCGATGTTGTCCGAGGCCTGGCACCATCGGGCGAACAGGGCAGTCGCCAGCGTGGCCAG
>QIAU01000060.1 GCA_003225055.1 Acidobacteriota bacterium | reverse complement strand
ATGTTACGGACGTCGTCATCCACGACCAGAACCCTGCGCCCGATGAGGGCTTCATCTGAGTGATGCAGCCTTTCCAGCATCCGCTGCTTCTCTGACGGTAGGTTGTCGACCACGCGATGCAGGAACAGCGCTGTCTCATCGAGCAGCCGTTCCGGCGACTCGACCCCTTTCACTACCACGCTGCGGGCCAAGGTGCGAAGGCGCGCGTCCTCCTCCGGAGACAGTTCCTTCCCGGTGAAGACGACCACAGGTAAGTCACTTAGCGACGGCGTCTCCCGTAGACGCTCCAACACATCAAATCCCGACATATCGGGAAGACGCAGATCAAGCACCACGCAATCACAGGGTTCGTTGTTCATCTCGTCGAGTGCTTCCCTACCTGTACTGACGACCTTCACATCGATGTCGTCGTAGCCCAGCAGTTCCTTAATGCTGAGCTGCTCGGCGGGATTGTCTTCTACCACCAGGAGCCGCTTGCGACGCGGGGCTGCATATTCCTTAATTCGAGTTAAGGCCTGGTCCAACGACTTGGGAGTGGTCGGCTTGGTGACAAAAGCAAACGCGCCGCGAGCGAGACCGTGGCGGCGGTCTTCGTCCATGGTGAGCATTTGCACCGGGATGTGTCGGGTGGCGGGATCCTGTTTCAAGTGGTTGAGCACGGTCCACCCCAGCATGTCGGGGAGAAACACATCGAGGGAGACGGCGGAAGGATGATACTGGCGAGCCAGCGCAAGAGCATCGGCTCCCCGGTTGGCCACGAGGACCTTGAAGCCCTTGTTCCGTGCCAAGTCGCAGAGAATGCCGGCGTAATGCGGATCGTCCTCCACGATTAACAGAATTGCATCTTCCGGCTGCACGCTATCGCGGTCGTCGGTAATAGGCTCGGCGGGCAGCTCAACCGCGGTAACGCGCGAAAGTTGGAGGGGAGCAACCGTCGAGGGTTTGACATCCACTGCGCCTGTCCCACTAGCCGGGCCGACATAAGCCTGCGGCAAGTACAGGGTAAACGTGCTTCCTTTCCCCGGCGCGCTGCGCAACTGAATCTCGCCCCCGAGCAAGGCGGCCAGCTCACGACTGATGGCCAGACCCAAGCCGGTTCCCCCGTACTTGCGGCTCGTGCCGGCATCGGCCTGCTGGAAGGCTTCGAAGATGATCCGCTGCTTTTCGGCAGGGATGCCGATTCCGCTGTCGGTGACCTCGAAGGCAACAACCGACCCTGTCTTGGAAAGAAGCGGGTGATCTTCGGTCCAACCGCGACTTGCCGGGCTGACGGAAAGACGGACGCCTCCCTGCTCGGTGAACTTGAAGGCATTCGAGAGCAGATTCTTCAACACCTGCTGCAGGCGCTTGGAATCGGTGACAATACTGCGAGTGAGCTGAGGGTCGGTGTGAATCTCGAAGGAGAGATGCTTGGTCTCCGCCTCGTGACGGAACGGGCGTGCGACCGCGTCCAGCAGGCCGCTAAAGAAGACTTCCTCAGCCTGCACGGAAACCGTGCCGGACTCGATCTTCGACAGGTCGAGAATGTCGCTGATGAGGTTGAGCAGGTCGGTGCCGGCAGCGTGGATGGTGCGGGAGAACTCGACTTGCTTCGGAGTCAAATTGCCTTCCGGATTATCGCTGAGCTGCTGTCCCAGGACGAGAATGCTGTTCAGCGGCGTGCGCAATTCGTGCGACATGTTGGCCAGGAATTCGGATTTATACTTGGAAGTGAGCGCCAGTTCCTTGGCTTTTTCTTCCAAGGCGCGGCGGGCCTGCTCAATTTCCTGGTTCTTCCTTTCGACTTCGACGTTCTGTTCAGCGAGTTGCTGTGCCTTCTGCGCAAGCTGCTCGTTGGTCTGCTGCAATTCTTTCTGTTGCGCCTGCAGTTCAGCCGCCAATTGCTGAGACTGCTTGAGCAACCCTTCGGTCTGCATCGTGGCCTCAATGCTGTTCAGCACGATTCCGATGCTGGAGGTCAGCTGTTCCAAGAAGGCCAGGTGAGAAGCGGTAAAGGCACCCAGCGAGGCTAGTTCGATGACCGCTTTGACCCGGTCCTCGAAGAGAATCGGCAAGACAATGACATTTCGAGGGACGGCCTCGAACAGGCCGGATCGAATGGGAACCGTGCGGTCCGGCGGGAGATCGCCGATTAACATACGGCGCTTCTCGAGCGCACATTGTCCAATCAGCCCTTCTCCCAGCTTGAGGCTGCTCAAGTGGCCGCCCTGCCCGTCGCCGGCGAAGGCAGACAGCATCACCAATGCACCGGAGTCTTCCGATTCCATCTGGTAGATGACACCTTGCTGGGCGTTGACGAGGGGAGCGAGTTCTGACAACAGCATCCGGCCCACGGTTCCGAGATCACGCTGCCCCTGCAACATGCCGGTGAAACGGGCGAGATTGGTCTTGAGCCAGTCCTGCTCGGTATTGCGCTCCGTGGTGAGGCGGAGGTTGTTGATCATGGTGTTGATGTTGTCTTTCAACTCCGCCACTTCGCCGCTGGCCTCGACCTGAATCGAACGCGTGAGGTCGCCTTTGGTCACAGCGGTTGCGACTTCAGCGATGGCGCGCACCTGGTTGGTGAGGTTGTCGGCCAGCAGGTTCACGTTACCTACCAGGTCCTTCCAGGTACCGGCGGCGCCAGGAACGTTGGCCTGACCGCCAAGCCGGCCTTCCACGCCGACCTCGCGGGCCACGGTCGTCACCTGGTCGGCAAAGGTGGCCAGGGTGTCAGTCATGTTGTTGATCGTTTCAGCCAGGGCCGCGACTTCGCCTTTGGCGTTCACCGTCAGCTTCTGCGTGAGCACGCCGTTGGCGACTGCGGTCACGACTTTCACGATGCCACGCACTTGTTCGGTCAGGTTGGCGGCCATGACGTTGACGTTATCCGTCAGGTCTTTCCAGGTACCGGCGACACCAGGCACCTGTGCCTGTCCGCCCAGTTTGCCTTCCGTACCCACTTCGCGGGCCACACGAGTCACCTCGGCGGCGAAGGCGTTCAACTGGTCCACCATGGTGTTAATCGTGTTCTTCAGCTCGAGAATTTCGCCCTTAACGTCGACAGTAATTTTGCGTGACAAGTCGCCACGGGCTACGGCCGTCGTAACCTCGGCGATGTTTCGCACCTGGGCCGTGAGGTTACCGGCCATAAAGTTCACGTTGTCGGTTAGATCTTTCCAGGTTCCGCCCACTCCGGGCACATTGGCCTGTCCACCCAACCGGCCTTCACTGCCCACCTCGCGGGCTACGCGTGTCACCTCGCTGGCGAAAGCGTTCAGCTGATCCACCATCGTATTAATCGTCTCTTTGAGCAACAGAATCTCGCCGCTGACGTTGACGGTAATCTTTTTGGACAAATCGCCCCTCGCAATAGCAGTCGAGACTTCGGCGATGTTGCGCACCTGAGCCGTCAGGTTGCTGGCCATCGAGTTCACCGAATCCGTCAGGTCCTTCCAGGTGCCGCCTACGCCGGGCACGAGAGCCTGCCCACCCAGCTTGCCGTCGGTTCCCACTTCGCGCGCTACGCGGGTTACCTCGGAGGCAAACGACCGAAGCTGGTCGACCATGGTGTTGATGGTGTCTTTCAGCTCGAGAATCTCGCCCCTCACGTCGACGGTGATCTTGCGTGACAAGTCTCCGCGAGCTACCGCCGTGGCTACCTCGGCAATATTGCGTACCTGTGAGGTCAAGTTGCCAGCCATGAAGTTGACATTGTCGGTGAGATCTTTCCAGGTGCCGGCCACACCGGTTACCTGGGCCTGCCCACCCAGCTTGCCTTCGGTTCCGACTTCACGGGCCACGCGGGTCACTTCGCCGGCGAAGGCGTTGAGCTGGTCGACCATAGTGTTGATCGTGTTCTTGAGTTCGAGAATTTCGCCCTTCACGTCCACCGTGATCTTGCGGGAAAGGTCGCCGCGAGCCACCGCCGTCGTAACCTCGGCGATGTTGCGCACCTGGGCCGTTAGGTTACCGGCCATGGAATTCACCGAGTCGGTCAGGTCTTTCCAGGTACCGGCCACTCCCGGCACGTTGGCCTGTCCACCCAAGCGGCCTTCGCTACCCACCTCGCGAGCCACGCGGGTCACTTCTCCGGCGAAGCGGTTCAATTGGTCCACCATCGTGTTCAGGGTTTCCTTGAGCTGGAGAATTTCACCGCGAACGTCCACCGTGATTTTGCGGGAAAGGTCGCCACCGGCGATGGCGCTCGCTACTTCGGCGATGTTTCGCACCTGCGCGGTGAGGTTGCCGGCCATGAAGTTGACGTTATCCGTCAGGTCTTTCCAGGTACCGGCGACCCCGGTCACCTGCGCCTGTCCACCCAGCTTGCCTTCGGTTCCGACTTCGCGGGCCACGCGGGTCACTTCGCCGGCGAACGCATTGAGCTGGTCCACCATCGTGTTGATGGTTTCTTTGAGTTCGAGAATTTCACCCTTAACGTCAACCGTAATCTTGCGGGAGAGGTCGCCGCGAGCGACGGCAGTCGTAACCTCGGCGATATTTCGCACCTGAGCGGTAAGGTTGCCGGCCATTGCGTTGACCGAGTCGGTAAGGTCCTTCCAGGTGCCGGCGACGCCGGGCACAACCGCCTGGCCTCCCAGCTTGCCGTCGGTACCTACCTCGCGAGCGACGCGCGTAACTTCTGACGCGAACGAACGAAGCTGGTCCACCATGGTGTTGATGGCTTCTTTGAGTTGCAGAATTTCACCGCGGACGTCCACCGTAATTTTTCTGGATAGGTCGCCGCTGGCCACAGCGGTTGCCACTTCGGCGATGTTTCGCACCTGGCCAGTCAGGTTGCTGGCCATGGAGTTCACCGAATCGGTCAGGTCTTTCCAGGTGCCTGCTACTCCGGGAACCACGGCCTGACCGCCAAGTTTCCCGTCGGTGCCGACCTCACGGGCCACGCGCGTCACCTCCGAGGTGAAAACGCTCAGCTGCTGAATCATGGTGTTGACGATGTTCGCGGAGCGTAAAAACTCGCCTTCGAGCGGGCGGCCGTCAACGTCTAGGCGGACGGTTTCGGTGAGGTTTCCTTGCGCAACGCCGGCGATCGCTCGCGTTACTTCCGTGGTTGGCCGGAGCAGGTCCTCTACCAGGGCGTTAACCGAAACCTCTATCGCGCCCCACGCCCCGCGAGATTCGTGGAACTTGGTTCGTTCTCTAGTTCGCCCTTCTTTGCCAACGACTTGGCCGACGCGCTTCAGTTCGTGAGCCATCTGCTGGTTGGCGGCCACGATTTCATTGAAGGTATCCGCAATTTTTCCCGCCAGTCCTGTCCAGGAGCCCGGCAAACGCACGGAGAAATCACCATTTCGCATGGTCTGGAGGCCAGAGAGAATGACGCCCAGGTCCGACGGCATTACTTCCGCTGATTGCAGGATCTTGCCATTGCTCCCGGCACGCGGGGCCGCGTTGCCTTTGGCGGTGCTAGTTGCCGTTCCTTGGGAATTTCTCTTCATGAAAATGTTCTCCTGCTGCAAATGAGCAAACGAGCCTCTGCAGAGTGGAAGATCGGTTCGCTTCCCGTGACCGTCAGTCGGCGCGGCACCTAGTGGCATGCGGCTTCGACAACGCGGGCTCCTAAATTAATTGGCGTCAGGCCTCAGAAACTCCACCCGCGTTAGGGTCAGTCGTCGCTAGGTATCGGAGGGAAAAACTGAGCCTTAACCCCAATTTCTACCATGAAGACTGTACTTAGGCTGTACAGTTTTTACTGTATATATGCCTCAGGCTCTACAGTTTTCACTGTATATGCAGTCCCCGTCTTCCCCGCGCCTGCCCTTGGCTTTTAGCCAAACCCGATTCAGAAAATAAGGACTTAGTCGGGCATCTTGGAGGACGGATGGACCTTACCTTGGGGATCGAAACTTCCCGCTGCAGAACTGGGTGCAGGAACCTGCCCGAGGGAGCGCGGTTCAATCAGGTAACGGCCTTCCTTTTTTGAGGGATCCTGGTGACGGTGGCAGTTGCGGATTCAGAAAGTTGGTTGTGGGAGACGCTTCCGCTGGTTGAAGGCCTACCGTAAATTCCTTAGCTCACTAGTGTAGTGGGAGGATCACCTTTGTGCCATTTACGAGCCTTGCCGAAACTTCTACTCTGATTGCGAGCAGTTCTGGGGGAGGGCTGTTCGACGAGCGCCTCACGACTCAATGAGTCTGAGGCGCTTTCGTTTTGATATTCGCAGGGGATTCAGCTCTTAGAGGTTCTCTACCGGTCCTCACGCGCCGGCCTTCGATGCGAATTCGATCGATTCTTTCAACTGGAGATCCAGGGTTTTATTCACTACTCGCAAGTCGGGAATGAGATGGCTGACATCCACGCAGAGCAGGTTCTCCTGGATTACTTCGTAAATTGCTTCGTCGATCAATCGAGCCTCCTCGACCATCAGCGTCAGGCGATAACCCTGCCGCAAGCGCGCTCCGCCGTGTTGTGCCGCACCCCGCAGCAGATCCTGGTTGAGCTGGGTGCCGTTCGATTCAAGCGCGGTTACAACGGTCCGCAGGATGCTTGCAACGTGATCCGTGCGCTCGCCATCGGAAAGCTGAATTCCTTGAAATTCTGGATGATCTTTCATCTTTGCCAAGGCTCGGGCCGTTATCTTGTCGATGTTCTCGCGCAAGATCGTGGCGACGGGCTTGGGAGCCAGAGGCTTATGAGGCTCGCGCCCCTTAAGCTTATTTGCAATGGATTCAACTAAGCTCTCGACCTCGATAGGCTTCAGCAGGTAGTCATCCACCTGTCTGCGAATCGCCTCCAGAGCGGTTTCGAAGGCAGGAAAGCCGGTCAGAATGAAGTTGACGCAGTTTGGCTGGGTGCACCGCATCGCGCTTACCACCGTGAAGCCGTCTCCGGGGCGGCCAACATTGAGGTCGGCAATAAGCACGTCGAAATGTTCATGGGCAATCTTGGCGAGGGCTTGAGGTACGGTGGCTGCCACTTGAACCAGGAAACCATGCCGTTCGAGAATAGGCGGAAGGGTAAGACGAATCGCTTCCTCATCATCAACGAACAGAACGCGGACGGTCAGCACATCGCTCCCCGATGATCGGAAGTCTTTCAATTACGCTGAAAAGCGTCGGGCAAAATCAAGATGCGGAGTAGCCACGAGGTGTTGCCCCGTCCTGAGCATCTCAATTTGAGGAGTCATGTTCAACCAGGCACCCGGACCGATAGCGGACAGCCATTTTTGCGGTCCTGGGTGGACAGAGCAGGATCAGTGGGTCGACAATCCGGAGCCCTCAAGACGGCAAAATGCCGGTGAGACGCCCGTGTTCCGCCTGAATCACGTTCTGCAGATGCTGCTGGAAACTGAGGTGCGGCTTGTCGGCGAACTGGTCAGGGTAAGAGCAAAGAGCCAACATGTAGACGTTTACTTCTTGGATGGTTCCCACGTCCTCCGACGACTCGAAAAGCTGGATAAGGTCGATACCTCTCGTCAGTTTGGCCATAGTGCCCTCGAATGTTCGGCAGTTGGACCACGGTTCCGGCTCAGGGGTAAGCGGAAATCGTTGCTGCGTTAATTCACCCCGGGGGGTAGGTTGCCAACACGCTATCCAGTCCCACCACGGCCGTAAATGGCACTGATGAGCTATTTCGTACTATGCAAGTGGTGGTGGGTTGGCGGAGGCGGGAGGGGAGCGAGGAGGAGAAGCACCCGCCGTGTGGTGGTCTGGTGCAACCCGCACGTTGGCGATATGTGCATGCAAGCGGGCGAGCCGCAATGGCGGATTTGCGCCGGTTGTGGCTGCCTTTCTTCGTCCGGCTGTGCCACCGGGAAAGTCTTTGCAGTTTTTCCAGAGGGGCAGCCAAGCGCGGTTTTCAGGTGGTGGAAGCCGTGCAGGAAACTGGCTCCTCACGCCGTCTTATAGGAAAGTCCCTGTTGCCTGGCCCCGGTGCTCAATTTCATGACCTATACCACCATATACATATACGGACATGTCTGGCCATATTTGTGGGTAGCCGTTGCCAGCCGGGTTTGCTGGAATCGAAGCTGTCGTAGACGTCGCGGGGCAGGACAAAGCTCGTACCGGTCTACTCGAAGCGCAGAGCCTCGATGGGATCCAGCCGGGCGGCTTTGCGAGCGGGGTAGTAGCCAAAAAATACGCCGACGGCCATGGAGAAGACGACCGCGGCCACGATAGCAGTGGGCGAGATCAGAATCGCCCAGCCTAAGAGCTTCGTAATAATCAGGGATGCTCCGGCTCCCACCAGGATACCGGCGGCCCCGCCCAGCAAGCTGAGCACGACCGATTCGCTGAGAAACTGCCATTGAACATCCTGCTCCGTGGCGCCAATGGCGACGCGAATGCCGATCTCGCGGGTGCGCTCGGTGACTGACACCAACATGATATTCATGATACCGATGCCGCCGACGATCAGCGACACGCCTGCGATAGAAGCCAGCAACATGGTCATCACCTGGGACTGCTGATCGGCCAGCTGGGCGACGTCGGCGAGATTGCGGACCTGGAAGTCATCATCCTGGCCGGCACGGATTCTGTGGCGATCGCGGAGCAGTGACGTGATCTGCCCCTGGGCGGCGTAGCTAGCAGGTTGAGAGACGGCTGAGGCGACGATGTTTTGCAGCCAGTTCTGCCCGGTAATTTTCTTCTGCAAAGTGGTGATCGGGATGTAGACGCCATCGTCCTGATCGGCCCCCATGCCAGATTGGCCCTTGGCAGAAAGGACGCCAACCACCTGGAACGGCAGGTTCCCGATGCGGATAGTCTGTCCGAGGGGATTCGCGCTTTGAAAAAGATTCTGCCTGACAGTGTCCCCGATCACGGCGAGGTTGGCGGCATGAGTGACGTCGTCCTCGGTAAAGCTGCTGCCGGCGGCAAACGACCAGTCGCGGATGGTGAAGAATTGCGGCTCGGTGCCGTTAATACGGGTAGACCAGTTTTGATTCTGGAACACGACTTGGGAAGTCGCACTTGCGCCGGGAGCCGCGCTGGCGATCAAGGGCACCTCGCCAACAATAGCGGTCATGTCGTCATAAACCAAGCTCTTGGTGGCGCCGATGCCCAGACGGGTACCGCCCCGATTCACGCTTCCCGAGCTTACATAGATAAGGTTGGTGCCCATCGCGGCGATCTGCTCCTGGACTTTCTGCTGCGCGCCCTGGCCGACACCGACGGTGGCGATAACCGCGCCGACGCCGATCACTATGCCAAGCATGGTGAGAATGGATCTCATTTTGTTGCGCGACAGAGCGCGAAGCGCGATCTTCAATGTTGCCGTGAATTCCATACCAGCCCTCTTTCCTCTCCGACCAGCCATGCCGGCGAGACGCCGACCGTATCTGGTCCGGCGGGTCGCCCCTAGTCATCTTGGGCAGGGAGTTCGAACAGCACGTCCGCGGCCCGGGGACGATTCTTAACAACCTCATCGCGACGAATCCGGCCGTCGCGGAACACCACGATGCGCTTGGCAAATTGAGCTATGTCCTGCTCGTGCGTGACCAGGACAAGGGTCAAACCCTGCCCATTGAGATCCTGGAAGATCTGCATGATCTCGACCGAGGTCCTGCTATCCAGGTTGCCGGTAGGCTCATCGGCCAGCAGAATAGACGGACGGTTTACCAGAGCACGCGCAATGGCTACTCGCTGTTGCTGGCCTCCCGAGAGCTGCGCGGGAAAATGTTCCATGCGGTCGGCGAGGCCAACCATCTCCAGAGCCTTGCGCGCGCGCTCCCGTCGCTCTTCCTTGGGGAGTTGCGCGTACAAGGTGGGGAGTTCCACGTTTTCCGTAGCCGTGGTTCTGGCCAGCAGATTGAATCCCTGGAAGACAAAGCCCAGTTTGCGATTGCGAACCCCAGCCAAAGTTTTCTTGTCGAGCTGCGAGACGTCTGTGCCCTCGAGGAAGTAGCGACCGCTGCTGGGCTTGTCGAGGCAGCCAAGCAAGTTCATGAACGTGGACTTGCCGCTCCCGCTGGAGCCCATGACGGCAACAAATTCTCCGGGCTCGATTTCGAGGTTGATGCCCCGCAAAGCGTGAACCTTGGTTTCGCCCAACTCGTAATACTTGTGCACATCTTGCACGCGGATGACCGCGGTTGCCGCCCGGTGGTCGGCGGCAGTGGTGATTTGATTCAGCGTAGCGGTTGCCATAAGCTCCTCTTCCCTAATCAGGGTCCCGTCCGGCCGGTCCCCATGCGGGGAGAACTCATGCCGGGCGCGGACGGGGAAGGCGGCTTGGACCCAGAATTGAGGGTTGCCGTGATCAGTAGGTCTCCCGGATTGAGCGTTCCGGACAAAACCTGCGCGATCTCGGTATAGGTGTGGTCGGTGATGCCAGTTTTCACCTGCACCGGCTGCAGGCCACTGTCGGCTCCGAGCTTCCACAAAACCGCCGCATCAGGCTTCGACGCGGAGCCCGGCGATACTCCGGATCGGTGAGTCTTTTGATCCTGGCTCGAGCTGGGCGAGAAGCGCAGCGCGGCATTCGGCACTTTGACGACGTTGCTGGCTGCCGCGACCGGGATACTGACGTACGCGGTCATCCCTGGAAACAGCTTGTTGCCGGGATTGTCAAACGCGACCACACTGTCGTAGGTGACAACATTCTGCACGGTGGCGGGGTTCATGCGAATCTGCGCGACTTTCCCGCGGAAGGTGTCATTGGGAAAAGCATCAACCGTGAAAGTGACAATCTGCCCGACCTTGATTTGACCTACGTCGGATTCGTCGGTGCTGACGCCCACCTGCATCTTGCCGAGGTCTTGCGCGATGTTAAACAGGTTGGGCGCCTGCAGCGAGGCGGCGACAGTTTGTCCCACGTCCACGGTGCGGTTCGTAACCACGCCATCGATTGGAGAGCGGATGATGGTGTTACTTAAATTCGTTTGCGCCACCTGCAGCGCGGCAGCCTTCTGCGCCACCTGAGCTTTGGCTTGTTCGCGCGTAGCCTCAGCGGCACTCCCTGCGGCTAGAGCAGAATCATGGTTTGCCTGGGAGAGGTCGAGTTGCTGCTGGCTCATGACGCCTTCCCGGGTCAGTTCCACGGTGCGGGCGTAGTCAGCCCTGGTTTGCGTGACGCTTGCTTTCGCTTTTTCCAGATTGGCCTGGGCGGCGGCAACGTTGGCCCGCGCATCCTCCAAGTCGGCCTTGGCCTGGAGAACTGCCCCTTGAAATAGCGAAGGATCGATCTCGGCGATTATCTGGTTTTTCTTAACCGGCGAATTGAAGTCGGCGAACAGCTTGGAAATCGTGCCGGAAACCTGGGACCCCACCTGAACCGTCGTTACGGCATTGATGGTGCCGGTGGCCTGCACCACATTCCGAACATCCCCCTGCTCGACCTTGGCGGTAACGTATTGCGTGGGCGCACCGCGGCCGAAAGTAAACGCGGCGAGCAGCACAATGGCACTCAGGAGCGTGATGATCACGGTCCATTTGCTTTTTAGGTGCTTCATAGTTTCCTCAACCCGGACAGCTGGCCCGGGCTTGCTTTCCTCTCTTTATCACTAGCACTAGCTTTAAACACTTGACAGAAGCCGCCACGTGTAAAGAGTCGGTCAGGGAATGTAAACCTTTGTATTTCGCGACTGGTTAGCAGAGGTTACCGAGGTTTACCAGGCTGGGATAGGTTCGTCAGGTACGCTGTTTAACTGGGTTCGACTGGGTTCCTATCGGCTGGATTCCTCGGCCACTCGCCGGTTAAGCAGTATCCCGGTGACAATCACGCCGACAGAAATGCCAAAGAACAGCAATAGCCATCCCCAGTACTGAACCGGGTGCCGCAGCACGCCGATGATGTGGCGTCCATACATATCGGCAATGAGGGCCAGCACCGAATAACGCACGCCTCGGGATATGGCAACGACAGTGACAAACTTCCGCGCGTCGTAATGATTCGAAGCGCCGGCTGCGGCAAAAAAGACGCTGGTCGGGAATGGGAACGGAATCGCGGTTGAGGCGATCAGAGCTCCCGTTCCCCACCGTTCAAAAATTTTCAGGAACATCGGCAGGCGCCGCCCAAACTTGCCGTCAAGATAAGCCCTGCCGGCTCGGCGGGCCAATTTGAAAGTGATGTACGCGCCCATAACCGAACCCGCCGTGGCGACGGCTGCATATTCGTACCAAGGGTTGCGACCAGTCGCCACGAGAATGACAGTCAAGATATCAGGGCCGCCCAAGGTGGGCAGCGGTGAGCTGTCCAGAATAGCGAGGAAGAACAGGCCGAACGCGCCCAGGTGCCGGAAAAAAGCGGTGGTGCCACTGCCCCGGCGTCTGGCGACCTGAGCGAGATCTAAAAGCATATGAATTTCGATGCGGAATTCGATGGGGTGCGAGGTGAAAAAGGCAGGCAGATCTACTAGCAGAGAACGACTGGCCCAAGTTAGCCGACAAGCGGCAGACCCACAGCGTCAAAGTCCTCTTGGGTGTGGATCCAGCCTTCTACGCCGTCAATCCGGACCTTGATCCATACGTCTCCGTTTACCCTGAAAGAGATCGCTTCGGCATCCTCATACCGGACGACTGGCGTGCGGGTAGTGCGGGCTTCGAGGTATTCGATCTTGCTTGGCGGCTGTACGATTACCTGCTTGGGCGCGAAGCCATCATCGGCTTCGGGAAAGAGGCCCACACACGTGGGTTGATTATCGCGGCGCGCTTCGACCGTGATGGGCTACGAGCAGCGTTCGACCCGTCCTTTAGTTAAAGGTCGTCTCAATGCAGCGCCAGGCCGGTTGCAGCTTGCCGGAGATCCAATTGACCAGCACCGGATAAACGATGTTGACGTTTCCCGTCCACACTTGAAACTTCAGGACGTCCTGCATTACCGTGGCACTTGTCCCTCCCCAGGAGGTTGGGTTCGGACGGAGCCAATCGGTGTCGACATCGAGAAACTCTCCATCAATCAATATTGGCGGGGCAAACGGGCCGAAGAGGCTTGAATCGGCGCCATATTTGTCGCGGCCATACTTGAACCCGAAGACCTGCACCCAGCCTCCGTTGCCTGGAGCTGAGGGCAGCTCCATTCCGTGAACCAGTATGCCGCTGCCCTGTTTAGTGCGGAACGAGGTGGCGCTGATTGCAACCGTCCTCTGGAACGCGCCATTCTCAAAAGCCATCGGGTGTGACTCGCGATAAACCACCCGCTCGTTCGGATCGCGCAACTCCCACCATTGCACGCTTTCCTCCGTTGTCCCTGCAAGGCTCTGCACCTGAGTTAGTTATCAAGCGGAACGTTTGCTGCGCGACGGTAAGAGTCTGGCTGTGGTCAGAAATAAGTCAGAAATAATCACCTTCGGAACAGGTGCCTGCGGCGGGGAAGCTGCGCTGGTGGGGGCCAAGGGAATGATGATGCTGCCGGAGCGCTTGGCGGTGTCGGCAATGCTGCTTGGGCGGGTCGAGATGGCTGCGGCGGCGGCGCCGACCGCGCAACAATAGCTGTCGCTGGCTGGGTGGACGGTGCACTCTGGGCCCGATTGCATGCGGTGAACGATACTGCAGCTGCCCCGAGCACGGCTAGAGCCACACTGCTGCCCAGCTCTTACCGAAAAGAGGCGCACTTTGGGCGAGGTCGTGCGGTCTCGCTGCTTGGTCTGGTAATGGCGGAAGCGTGCGCGACTCGAACGCACCGGCGACGGGCAAACCCGGCGCCCGCCGGTTTTGAGGATACCTGGAGTGTCTTGATCGTTCCCCCACCGCACTTGGGCGCTATACTAGCACCTTCCAAAATGGGAGCTCCATCCAACACGTTCCAACAGAAGCTTGACCACGTACTGGTGGCCACGGATTTCTCGGAGGCTTCGAAAGGGGCGGTCCTCTACGCAACTTCAATTGCGCGTCGCAACCAATCCAAGTTATTTGTAGCTCACGTGGTCACCTCGGCATCCGAGAGCGCTCTCATGGACGGATGGCGTGCGGGTCAGACAGTGATCACCGACAACCTGATCGCGAATCGCTTGGACGGTATTGAGTCCGAGTTAATAGTCAGGCAGGGTGAAATTTGGCCAGTGCTAGCACAGCTTGTCACCGAAAAGGAAATCGATCTGCTTGTTCTTGGGACTCGTGGCAGGACGGGACTACGGAAATTGATTTTGGGCTCAGTCGCGGAAAGAATATTTCGGGAGGCGTCGTGCCCAGTACTCACGGTGGGCCCTGGCGTGACGGCCGAGGAGCCTGAAGGTCCGCCGCGGCGAATTCTTGCTGCGACCGGCTTTGCACCGCATTCGATTTTTGCGGTGAAGTATGCGGCGACGCTCGCGCAACATCTGGACTCATCCCTTGCGGTTGTCAATGTTGTGACCGGCGACGATGATTTCTCGGCGACCAAGGAGGCTGTAAGGAAGGAACATTTGTCTCGGCTTCGAACTGTGATCCCGTCGGAACAATCTCTTCGGTCCCAGCCGGCGTTATTTGTCGAGTTTGGCGCGGTGCCGGAAAGGATATTGGGGATAGCCAGGGAGTGGAAAGCGGATCTCATTGTGCTGGGGCTACACCATGTTGAAGAAGCATCCAAGCGTGAGATGACCTGGGCAAAAGCCTATGAGATCGTGCGCCAAGCCAAGTGCCCGGTGCTGACCGTTCGCAGGCCCCCATAAATTCCAAAGCAGTTCAGGGCCCTCTCCCAATCGTTCAAAGAGCTGGCAAAAACTCCGAACGTACTGAATGTCGACGCATCTCCCAAGCCGACCTCGCGCACAAGTCTTCATCGCCACGACGGTGATGCTGACCTTCATCTCTTTCTGGCGCGCGGCGGCAATCGTGCTATCTGATCTTGCCTCCTCTGCCTACTACGCCGGCGGCGAAGCCGAGCATTACATCGGTAAGAGTGCGCCGTGGTTCATTCTCGCCGTCATGCTTTTCAGCTATGCCGTACGCGCGCTCTATATCGAGTCCAGCGCAATGTTCGTTCGCGGTGGCGTTTATCGCGTCGTCAGGGAGGCGATGGGCGGTACGTTAGCGAAAATGTCGGTCTCAGCTTTGTTATTCGATTATGTGCTAACCGGCCCCATCAGTGCGGTCTCAGCTGGCCAGTATCTTTCGGGATTTCTTGAAGATCTTGGCCGGTATGCAGGACATTCGATTCACTTGCCCCCGAATGCTTTCTCTGCTGCTTTCGGTGTTCTGGTTGTCCTTTACTTTTGGCGGAAGAACACTCAGGGCATCCATGAAAGCAGTGATAAGGCGATGACGATTATGAAGATCACTACGATTATGGTGGTGATCCTCATTGTCTGGTGCGTTATTACTCTGATCAAGACACCTGCTCCGCTTCCCCCGAACCCTTTGCAGCCCGGGGCGATGAAGCTGGATGAACATTCCCAAGGGTGGCTAAATGGCACGTGGCTGAGCCATTTGACCTTCATCATTCTTTTCGTCGGATTCGGGCATTCGATCCTGGCGATGAGCGGGGAAGAGACCCTGGCCCAGGTCAATCGAGAAATCGAGCATCCGAAATTGAAAAACCTGCAAAAGACAGGGCTGGTGATCTTCGTCTACAGCCTCCTGTTCACGTCGCTAGTGTCGTTCTTCGGCGTGATGATCATCCCTGATTACGTGAGGCCCGAGTATTTTGCCAACCTGATCGGCGGAATTGCGATGTACCTGAGTGGACCGCACACTCTCAAGCTTCTGTTTCATGGCTTTGTTGTGGTCGTGGGAGTACTAATCCTGTCGGGCGCCGAAAACACCTCGATCGTCGGCGCAAACGGAGTGCTGAATAGATTGGCCGAGGGCGGGGTTTTGACGGACTGGTTCCAAAAACCACAGAAGAGATACGGGACTAGTTACCGCATCATTAATATGATCGTTGGCCTCCAAGTCGTCACGATTGTGGCCAGCGGCGGTAACGTTTATCTGCTGGCTGGTTTGTACGCCTTTGGGGTGGTTTGGAGTTTTGCGTTCAACGGCTTGGCCGTCCTTGTCTTGCGCTATACCGAACCGGAACAAAGGCAATGGAAGGTCCCCGGAAATTTTCGTTTCTGCGGCAAAGAGATACCCCTTGGGGTATTGCTCATAACGGCTGTTCTTTTCCTCACGGCGATCGTAAATCTGATGACAAAAAAGGATGCAACGATTGCAGGCGTGATCTTTACGGTGGTGTTCTTCGCGATCTTTACCGTCTCGGAACGTCACGTTGCTCGGCAGCGCGAAGGTAAACACGAAGGCCTCGATAAATTTCGCGTGTATGCAAACCAAGAGCTGGGCAGTGGTGCGTTAGGGGCGAGCCCGGGCAATATCCTGGTAACAGTTCGCGACCCGCGAAACCTCTTTTACTTGCGCCAAACCCTTGCCGCCACGGACACCACCAAGCAGGATGTGGTGGTCATGACCGCGCGCGTTTACCATCGCGAACACACGTTCAGCGGCAGCACGGTCATGGAAGCGACCGAGGTATTCGACCAGTACGAACAGGAACTGTTCACGGCTGTGGTCGCGGTCGCCGAAAAAGAAGGTAAACCGGTCGCCCTTCTGGTGGTGCCGGCCACCAACGTGTTCGATGCAATTGTCGTCACGGCTCAGAGGCTCGATTCGAGCAGAATTGTCTGCGGCCTCTCGAACAAGCTGAGTGCCGATGAACAAGCTAAGCTCACTGGGGACGCCTGGGAACGCCTTCCTGAACCACGTCCTCGGCTCAAGCTCGAAGTTGTGTCCCCAGATGGCGATTCCGCTGTTTACCTGCTCGGGCCCCATACGCCACACTTGCGTGAACAAGACCTCGAGCTACTTCACAAGATCTGGCTTGAAATCACGTCCGATCCTCGATACCGAAGTCTTCACCACTACAGCATTGTCTCGGTGGCGCTGCACGAACTGGAACGCGATTTGAACAGCGGCAATCGGGAGCAAATACTGGAGCTCTTGCAGAACGAACTGATATACGAGGCGGAATCGAAGCGCTGGCGTCACGATCAGAGGAGCGAATCCTCCTGAGCCCTGCGACCTGGGCTCGGAGCCCTCACAAACCTGATGTACTAAAATATCTGGCCTCCCGTGCAATCTCAGCTTGCGATGCCAGTCAACACAACGTAACTCGTAGAAAAAATATCTGGCGGAAGCGTGTGCGAGTCGAAATCACCCGCAAACGCATAACCAACAACTTAACTTAACTTAGAGTGGAAGGCAGTTTTGCAGCTCTGGGGCTCTGGAATTCCCCCTTGAACCGCTATCCCACTCTGAGCGAAGGTTTTGGCAGTACTCGTCCGGTGCGCGGGGTAGGCGTGGCGGAGCAATGGCGCCACGTGTGATCAGTTATCCACCTTTGGGAGGTGCGGGTCGATGCCGCCGTGTGCGTTGGCCTTATCGGTGGCTTCAGTATTGATTCGGGCGAGTGGTATTTCGTGGGTGCGTCTTCGGTGAATAGGCTGTTCGACGAGCGCCTGCCGACTCAATGAGCCGGGGTGCTTTTGTTTTAAACAGCGACGACCGTTACAGCAGAGCGTAAGGACAGCAGTTGTGGGGTTCTCACAAAGCTCACTGCCTTGCCTTCCCCTAAGGATTCAGGCGGACTGGGAGTCAAGCTAAAGGGATATTGAGAAAGCGCGCAGCAAGCCGTGGCTAGCGATCTGGCCAACAGCATTATTTTTTTTGATTTCTTTTTGGTTGTCAAAACTGATTGAACAAAGTACTCATGCACGATTCCATCCCAGAGATCTGGGAGGCGGCGAGTTTCACGCAAAGCCACGAGTTACTAGCTTAGCTAGTGCTAGTTTCATCCCGTTTGCTCTTGAATTAGCACTTTACGGTTTTCCCGTTTGGGGGCCTGGCAGCTAGAGCCGACTCACGCAAGCAGTTGGAAAGTTACTCTCGAAGGTGATTTGGTGCAGGTGGCTCTGGCTGGGAGACGACCTGATGCCTTTATACCGCCCAAGCCCATCAGGCTCGCGAGATCCACAACACAAACCCTCTTACGCTGTCTCTGTATGATTTTCGACTGCTGCCAACTCGAGAGGAGTCGATTGACCGTGAACAGCGACATGCCGGACATCTGGCCTAATTCATGATTCGAGAAGCTGATGTTTACAGACTGGCGAGCCGCAGATCGGTTCTGATCGAGCAGGCGGATGAGCGTCCGCGCTAGCCGCGAGTCAGCATTCTCTGTGGCGAGTTCTACAAAACGCTCCTCCAATATTCTTAAGCGCTCATCCAGAATTTGCATGCTGTTGTGAAGCAGCCTAGGAAATCGTTCACAAAGAGCATCGAATGTTTGTACTTCCCAAGCAAGAACTTGGCATCGCTCCAGAGCTTGGACTCTCAACCGGTCAAGAGCCTCTGATGGCAGTACCAGTTCGCCTATCAGGTCACCTGCCTCTTCTATCCTGAGGATAACCTGGCCCCCGAGCGGACTAAGTCGCACAGTCTTCACTCGGCCACGGACAAGCAGAGAGATGATGCGCTCCACGTTGTCCTGCCCGTAGATCGTCTCTTTAGGCCAGAAGAGTTTGTCCTGGGCGAAGGAAACTATTTCAGCGCACTCGCTTACGGAAAGACCCTCGAAGAGCGGAGGCCACTCGATGCAGATGAGACGACGTCTTCGTGCGGCCGATTTAGAAACCTGATGTGTATCGGCAACTTTCCCGAGGCGCGGTGGAATCGAAGACATAAGAGAAACACCCAACCATAGACGCGAGGGCGAAGGCAGAAAATATACAACCTCAACTTCTAACAGCCACCGCGCTTAGATCGCCAGTCAACAAGCCCGGAACTGAGGTTCGGCGCTTGCAAAGCACACCACGACATCTTAGGAAAGTGGGAACATTACTATCTACCTCTAAATGAATGAATGTTCTGGGAGAAATCTGACGTGGCTCAAGACCTCAACGAGATACGGGAGCTTTGAGGCGGAATTTTACAAAGAATTCATAAATTGTTTGCCATCGGGAAAGAACGAGTCTCAAGTATATCGGTAATTTCCGGGCCAGGGTGCGCGCGCGTTTACAGCCTTCAGGGGGAACCCAAGCTCATCGTGGCATTGCGAATCGTGAATCGTCCAGGTTGGGATTCGAGACTATGGTGTATGGTCTCTGTCACGAGAACTGCTCACAACCACTACATTTACATGTTTCTCCCCGAAGAGGCGCTCTCCGTCACTCGAAGTTAGGCAATTGACGTCGGGTCCCTCGGGCTTCCCCACCGCGAAGAGAGGATTCCATTCGGAACAGGAAAGCTAATCGACTACGAGTCCATCGGCTTCGCTGCGAACGCGACGGCAGAGTCCTACTTTAGTTGTTTGCCTTCCAGAGAAGCGGCGCATGCTGAGGTGGCCTTCTCTTTCGGCTCCTTACCGAGTTCGGTGCCCACCGCGTCATAGG
>QIAU01000300.1 GCA_003225055.1 Acidobacteriota bacterium | reverse complement strand
GGCTTCTTCGTTGGGGTTGTGCGCGAGCGCCGAGGCAGAACCAATCTCGGGGGCCAGCGTATTGGTGACCACTGGATAACCGGTAAACTGCGCGCCGCCTTTCGAGAACAAGCCAGCCGCGCCCGTGGCCGACGCCGCTTGCCCGTAAAGCGTGTTGGCAATCGCGCAAGCTGGAGTCGTGGTTTCCAGGGTCGTCAGCGTGCAGACGCCAGCCGAAACCGGAGCAGCAAGCAGTACCGTGGGCTGAGTCAGGAGCGGCAGGGAATAGGCCAGCGCATAGGAGCCGGCAGACACCGACAGATACGGCTTCCAGCCAACGACGTTGTCAGCGCGAGATGCGGGTGCGCCAATGTCGATCGCTTTGCTCGCGACCGACGTGAAGCTGGCAGTCGCAGAGCACGGCGATTCGTTGCCATTGATGTCAACCAGCGTGATGCAGCCGAATACTGTGCCGCCCCAGGAAGCCGAGCCAGCGACGGTCGCGTCGGAGCAGAAGGTGTGAGTGGCGTCGCAAGCGGCCTGCGAGGTTAATGTCGTCGGGGCCGCCAAAAGAGAGGTCGTCGAGGGGGCAGTGTTCCAGTCCTGCTCGATTCCCCGGCGCGTGTCTTTGATGGCGACGCTGGTGTAAGGCAGGGCCGCGCTCAGCAGGGTGTCGGTGCCTCCCGCAGCCGTCCAGAAGGGATCAACTGTCACCGTGCCGCCTCCCATGGTGAAGGCGTCTTGAATGGCTTCCTGGAGTCCGAAGGTGCCGGAGCTGACGAGCGTGCCGGCAGCATGGGCATTCGCAAGCGTAGCGGTAAAGCTGCACCCGGTGGCGGAGTTGACCACCGCCGTGGGGGTCACCGTCTCCTGGTTGCTGTCGTTGATGGTGACGGGGGTGCCTACCTGGAACGGTCGGAAAGTGCGCCCGTTGACCGCCTCGAAAAGATGACCATCTGCCATTTGCCGTAGTCCACGGCCTCGAAGGCCGCCTTGAATGTGTTTTGCGAGAAAGCGCTCGAGACCGTCAGACAGAGGACCGCGAACGCCGTGAAAAGGCGAGTGAGTTTCATGTTGGTTTAGCTCCTGAGTTGTGGCTTGAGTTTCTAAAAGATTTGGGAATATCCGTGCTCGCACGCCGTGTCGAATTCGATCTCGGCGTCGCCGGCGTCATGTTCGGAAGCGTAGGCGATCATCTCTAGCGCCACTCGTTGGCACTCCGGGCACCGAGTCGTCGCGGCGAAAGCCTGCAACTCGTCGAGGCTGGAGAGGACGGTCACTTCTTGTCCGCTTTGGGCTCTTCTTTCTTCTGTTCTGGCTTGGGCTCTTCCGCTTTTGCGGGCGGTAGCGGCTTGGAATAAAAGGTTAACGAGTTCAGGTCGCATTCGGTGTCTTGCGGCCAGCGGTTGTCGACTACGACCTGCCGGCATAACGCGAGGACCTCGGCGTTCACAAAAACCTGCTCGGCTTGCAGGTTCGAAATCTTCGCCTGCAAGGTGAAAAGCTTCTGCCGCGCGGCCATCAGGCGGTGATGCTGGCTCCGAGTCGGAGTCATCTGCGCCCAGGCGCAAGTCGAGAGGACAAGAAGAAACAGGCTCAGCCGTTTCGCGAAGGTCACAATTTTCTCCCCCATGGCCATGCAACTATAACGACGATGGCGACACAGGAAAGCGCAATGAGCGACAAGGCTATATCGTTGGACATTTGGTTACCGGGTTATCGTCACATCGCCCGAATCGTACACTTTTTTGGGGGCGCAGGTGCCGCGCGGCTGATGGCAGAGAACCGCATCGAGGAAGAACGTGACGTCCGTAACCGTCACTGGATTGCCGTTGGTGTCGGTGCCTGACAGCGGCCCCGTGGTCTCAATCTTATAGGTGCCGTAATACGTGCCAGCCACGCTCTGAAAGGTAAGCGCCACGGGGTAGAACGATCCCATCGAGCCATCCGCCAGCGAGTAATTGACCCGGCTCGACGTCGAGCCGCACGGGCCAGGGTAATAGCAGCCGGGCAGACTCACATAGACTGTCACCGCCCCGCCCGCGTCCAGATTCATGGTCGCGATGAAGCTTGGCGTGATCGTTCCAGTCGTGGAGTGGTAGGTCGTCGTCTGCCCGAACAGCGGCAGCGAAAGCAACAGAAGCGACAGGAGCGACAGATGCAAAAAGCGAAGTTTTCTCATGGGATTAGTCGTATTGCACGAGCACCATGGCGTTAGCCGGATTCTGGCCGCAGCGAAATTGGAGGTGTTGTTGGTGGTGGTGATGGAGGTCAGCGTGGTGGACGAAGTCGAGTCAAAGACCGCAATCGTGGCTCCTGTGGTGCAGCCGGTCGACTGCGTGCCCAAGGTAACCGTCAGCTCGCGCAGGGTGATCGAGCGCAGCGGCGTCCACTGGCAAAACAGAATCACGCCTGGCGCGAGGTTCGCCGAGTAGTAGCACGACCAGGCAAAGGCGGAAGCCGCATTCGGCACCCACGAGGTGACTCCACCGGTCGTCGACGAGAGGACGTAGCCGTTGCCGCCGGGCACGGCGGTTGGCACCGTCATGGTCCAGGACGTAATCCCGGACGGCACTTTCAGGTTCCAGTTGCCCGCCGAACCATTAAAGGTGCCCATGCGCAGAACGTTGTTGGTCCCTCCGTTACAGCCGATGCACACTCCGATGTTGCTGCCTAAGTTAGCGGTGCCGTTCGAATCAAACTGGATCAAATCCCCGCCCGTGCCATCGTTCGAGGCCAGGAGGCTGAAGCCGCCCGAAATCCCGTTCTTTCCGTAGGCGCGAAAATTGATGCTGTTCGGGTAACTGGAATTCGCTCCCAGTTGGATCGACCCGCCGGTCAGGGAACCCGTTCCCGGCACGATGTATAAGTTCTGATTGTTGGAAGCGTAGTCGGAATAGAGGCGCGGGCTGTTGGGATCGCTGCCCAAGCGAAACGTGGCCGCTCCGCCAACCGAGGCGACGTTTCCCGTATAGGCAAGGATG
>QIAU01000059.1 GCA_003225055.1 Acidobacteriota bacterium | reverse complement strand
TGAAGCAATCTAAGACAAGGCAAAATCACGCCTTATATCCCCAGCCCTAAAGGGCGGGGCTTTACGGCGCTTCTCGGTAACGGGCCGCAGATTCCCGTGAGCCGCAGTGGTTATGCCCGGCTGCGGGCGGTTCTGGGCCAGAAAAAACTTCCATTTTTTCCGGTCGCCCTCGCCGATGCCTTGGATCGTGCGTTCATATCCCAGATAGAGCTCCTCTCGGAGACAGCAACCGGAACGCGGATTACGTCATCGCTCCAGCCGGCTGATCTTCTCCTTGTCCGAACGGCTCGAGGGAGTTCGGGACTTTGATTTCGCCCTCTTGAAAGACACCACAATCACCGAGGGGAAGAACCAATTCCGGTGGGAGGTGTACAGCGCCTTCAATCACACGAACCTCAGCGGATTCGCCAACGTTGTTAACATCGCCTTCGTCCTGAGCCTATAACCTCTACGGCCATCAACATGCGGCACATGCAAACTAGTTCACCTTCTGATAGCTGATAAAGGCTGGCGCGACTCAGGCCAGCCTTCGGGCTGGGTTTTTTCCGGGCTGGTTTGAGGCGCTGTCTTTGGTCCCTACGCCTTTGATCCCTTAGGACATAGCCTCCCATGCCAAGGCCGCCCGGATTGACCTGTGGCCGCCATGTCGCGTCGCCTCACCCATCCCGCCGGAAGCCAAGCGGGACGGGCAATTCCGTAAGGTGTACCCCTTATTTTTATGCCTAATTTTTATTCCTACCCTGTTTCGCTAAACACCCGACCGGAGTAATATGTTAGCACTTTGAGTATGGTGTCCCAGGGGGTCTCGTCTTTCGAGGAATTGCCCCAGTCCGGCGAGCGGCGCCGTAGTGTGCGTCAGAAACCTCATACTCCGACCTGCGCCACCTTCGATTGGATATCCGGGGGAACGGTTCTTGATCTCACAGAGGTCCTGAACATCAGCGAAACGGGTGTGTGCATCCAGACGACGGCGCCGGTAGCGACAAACCGGACCTTAAACCTGGTTCTGGATCTCTCCCACACCAAGACATATATCAACACCAGTGGCCTGGTGGTCTGGACCGACCGATCTGGTCGCGCAGGTATCCGCTTTTCTAAGCTTTCCGAGACCAACCGGCGCCAGCTCAAGGAGTGGCTGTTTGTGAATCTTTTGAATGCCGTTCATAAGTCCCCACACGAAGCGGACGACGCCGAAGCTGATCCCATCATCCTGGAAGCAGTGGAAGGAGATGAAGCCGCTCTGAAGGAAGTTGACCCGGGCGACCTCCTCCTGATGGAGGTCGAAAAAGGGGAGGTCGAGCAGGCCAACGCAATGGTGGAGGAAAAGCATGAGCTTCAGTCGACCCGCGCGCTAATTGTCGAACCGCCTCAATTAGCCGTCGACGCCCCCACGCTGAATGCGATCCAGCGGCAGATCGCGGCGCTAGGTTCCGATCTTGACGCAGCCTTGGCACTCCTCGTTCAGCGTGCGCAGATGATCACCCGGGCCTCCGGAGCTGCCATCGCACTGGAGCAGGGAAGCGAAACGGTGTGCCGCGCCTCGTCGGGTGAGGCTCCCCCGCTGGGTGCGCGCCTTCAGGTGGGGTCAGGGTTCTCCGGAGAATGCGTCCGCACCGCCCAGTTGCAGCGCTGTGATGACTCCGAGATCCATCCGTTGGTGGATCGCGAAACCTGCCGCGCCCTGGGTATTCGGTCCATGATCGCAGCTCCCGTGCTCTCGTCCGAGAGGGTGATCGGGTTGCTGGAGGTCTTCTCGCCAAATGCAGGCGCCTTTGAGGAAACCGATGCCATTGCGTTGCGCCGGCTGGCTGACGTCGTTGCCAAGGCGGCGAGCAGTGTAGTTATCGACGGGGAGCAAGCGGTCATCCTGCCGGAAGGCACTCCGGAGAGGAGACGGAACCCGCTACTCACGCTGACACGCAGCAACCTTTTCCTGCTGGCCATCGCATCCGTCCTCGTGCTCCTCATCGTGGGCACTCTCCTGACCTGGCTGCTGCGTCGTCCAGGCCGGGTCGGCGCCTCCCCCTCCGCTCAGGCGCAACAGCAAAAAGAGCCGCCGATTGAAACGGTGGAAGACCTCCACAAGTACGCCGCGCAGGGCGATCCTGTGGCTCAGTATGCCTTGGGGGCTCGCTATGCTCAGGGCGTGGATGTCAAACAGGATCAGGCTGAAGCTGTGAGCTGGTTCACCAAGGCTGCCGAACAAGGGCACGTGGGTGCGCAGGCTGCTTTAGGGGTTTACTATTGGGCCGGACGGGGCGTGCCCGTCGACCTGGGCAAAGCATATTTCTGGTCCGTCCTGGCCCGGGCTGGCGGAGACGAAGGTAGCAAGTACCGAGTGGCCTCGCTGGCCTCCCGCATGTCGCACAGCCAGGTTGTCGAGGCCCAGCGCTCGGCTGATGAGTGGCTCCGGCAGCACCAGAGCGAAGCCAGTGCCGCTCACTGACTCTTTCCCCATCTTGAACTTACCGAGTGTCGGCATCCTGAACGGCTGCCAGGCCGCGAAGGATCCCCGCGTGCGCAACCGGCATATCGTCCGCGCGAGACCGCTCCGAACCCGCTCCAGTCGACAACGTTCGTTAGGAACTTCATACCTCCAGCAGAAGCGTAAAATATACGCATGCCTGCCACGCTGCGCGACATCCTCAACGAGAACGTTCGCGAAGGCGCTCCCGAACTTTACGAGAAGCTCGATCGAAACCGGGTACGCTGTTTCTCCTGCGGCCACTGCTGCCCGATTCCCGAGGGCCAGCCAGGGGTCTGCAAAGTCCGCTACAACAAGGGTGGGACGCTCTATGTGCCCTGGGGGTACGTAGGCGGCGTGCAGTGCGACCCCGTGGAGAAGAAGCCTTTCTTTCACGCCTATCCGGGCGCATTGGCTTACAGCTTTGGGATGCTAGGCTGCGATCTGCACTGTTCGTACTGTCAGAATTGGGTTACTTCCCAGGCTCTTCGTGATCCTCGCGCAGTTTCGCCGCCATTGGAGGCTACTCCCGAGTCCCTGGTGCGCGATGCCCTGCGTCAGGGTGCCAAGCTGATCGTCAGTACCTACAATGAGCCGCTCATCACCAGCGAGTGGGCGGTCGCCGTATTCAAGGAGGCGAAAGCCGCCGGCCTGCTTACCGCGTTCGTATCGAATGGCAATGGCACTCCGCAGGTGCTCGAATATCTGCGTCCCTGGATTGACCTGTATAAGGTTGACCTCAAGAGTTTCGACGACCGCCACTATCGCGAGCTCGGCGGCCGCATCGGACCGATCCTCGACACCATCCGCCGCCTGCATGAAATGAGCATTTGGTTGGAAATCGTCACCCTCCTAATCCCCGGCTTCAATGATTCTGACGATGAGCTCCAGCGGCTAGCGGAATTCCTGGTCGGCGTGTCACCTTACATTCCTTGGCATGTGACCGCCTTCCATAAGGACTACAAGATGACCGATCCCGAGGACACGAAGCCGGAGGACTTGCTTCGAGCCGCAGAGATCGGCAAGAGAGCCGGACTGCGCTACATTTATGCCGGGAATCTGCCCGGCAGGGTGGGTGACATGGAAGACACGCGTTGCCACAGTTGCGGCAAGACCCTGGTGAAGCGCTACAGCTACCTAGTTGAGGATTATCGCCTGCGTCCTGATGGTTCCTGCCCTTCGTGCGGAACCGCCATTCCCGGCCGCTGGGCGCGGGAATTTGCCGGCCAGATTACCGCCCATCCTTTTTTGCCGCGCAGAGCCTCCCGGCTGGTTACAATTCTGAACAGCTAATCGAACCCTAATGCAGGGACCCAAACTTGTCATAGCCCTCGTGGTGTGCCTTCTAGGCGCTGCTTGCTCGCCTCGCAACTTCCTGACGCGCCGTCTGGCGGGCGATCTCATCACCTACGCCGACGCCTTCAAAACTCAGCAGCAATTCTCCCTGCGGTTGGGCGTGGTTTCCAACAAGGACTATTTATCGCCGGAATACCTTGTCCTCGAACGGCGCGGCTGGATCACGGGCTCAACGGTTCGCTGCAGCGCGGAAGTCTCGCCGCCGCCGTGTTGGGATGTGGCTCTGACGCCCATCGGGGTTGAGACCTTTCGCACCCTCATTCCCAGCGACGGCGGCGCCACGCAGCGTTTTACGATTCCTACTGCCCGTCGGGAATTCGTCGGCATTACTGGCATCAGCCGCACCGGCAACCTGGCCGATGTGGACTTCACTTGGAAGTGGGTGCCGCTAAACGAAGTGGGCGCCGCTTTGGTCGCTGGGGGTGTGAATTTCAAGTCCACCGTGACCTTCAAAAGTTACGATGACGGCTGGCGCGTGGTGGAAGGCAGCCCTGCCAAGAGCAACCAGGGGTTGGATGATGCTCTGAAAGATGCGGAACCAGCGCCGTGAGCGGTTGCGCCGGTAAGAGTCGCATGTGATAACGAGCAGGCTTGCGATTTTAAAAGATTAGCCCATCCGTTAGGTGCGTGCTCTTAAAGCGTCTGTTCCACATTTGGAACAAGTTAGTGCCTCGGCGGGAGTGTGCGGTTGTCCTGCTGGTTGCTGGCTGGTTGCGGGGCGGCTGCTGGTTGGGTTTTGGTTGGTTACTTAGCGGGCGGTTTGATGGTTTGGTTGTCGTTGTCCTAGCGGGGGTTCCCTGTGCCTACTAGGAAAGGCCCGCTAATAGTGTCAGCGTCCGCCAGCGGTCTTGGTAGTCGCTGGCTGGTTTTGCTCACGGGCAGCGCGATATGCCCGGTTTTGGCCGCTGCACCACGATGTCTGGCTGGTGCTGGTCGAATCGGCCTCCTTCCCTGGCGGCCTCCATCCACGTACGTGCGGCACTCGGCCAGGGTTCCTCTGCCTCTCGGCGGCGAGAAGGATCGTCAACATTTTCGAACTGGTTAATGCGAACAGCCCCATCCGCGAAATGAGCGGAAATTACCAGCTCTCCGCCCATTGCCTCGACAAACCGTCGCAATGTGCTGACGTACATAGCGACCTGGTTCTCTAGCTTTGAAACAGCCGCTTGGTTTAATTCCAGAGTGTGCGGTGACCGGGGTCACGGAAGGGAGTGTCCCATTGAACAAGGCTCACTACCCCGACAGGACGCGTGTACGGCCACAACTGGTATCATCCCGCCCATGGCTCTCCACGAACTGCATCCCTTCAGCGAGTCCGAGATTGAGAAGCTTCCCCGGAAGCGAGGCGTGTACGTCCTGTTTCAGATCGAGGCCCCGATCCGTGCGGATGGGGCGGCAAATCTGCATGAAGCGCTGTCACGCGCGAAAGCTGAGTTTCCCCAGGCAAGCCACTTCTCCGTGGAAGCGCTGGACACCGTCGATGCGATGAACCAAAGACTACACAAAGTACGAGAAGAACTGCATCTGGTACGAGCGGTGGGATTCGTGGGGAAGCGTCGCTAGGGAGTTTTCGGGGAATCGACCGGGGCGTAATCAATTCGTCATCGGGCATTTCCCGTATTGACCACCTGGCCACTGGGTTGTAACGTTCAGCCCGTTCCCTTCTATTTTTTGCCCGGAGCTTGATAAGGAGGTCGACCATGTCTCAGAAAATCGTGAAGTTATCCTATTGGCTGGTTCCCATTTTGTTGGTGTGCTTCTCCCCGGTGATCCTCCGTGCCCAGGAGAAAGCGACTGAAGAAAAGCAGGAGACCAAGGCGGAGAAGAAGGCGTCACACAGTCCCAAAACCGTGACTGGCTGCCTGCAGAAAGGCGACGAACCGGACGAGTTCACCATCACAGGCGAGGATGGCAAGACCTGGGGTCTGCGCAGTAGCGACGTGAAGCTCGCCGATCACGTCGGCCATAAAGTGACCGTCACCGGCTCTCCAGTGCGCGAATCGAAGGCCGCAGCAAAGAAGGAAAAGGCCGAAGGAAAGAAAGAGGGCACGATGGAGAAGGCGGCGCAAAAGCAGGAATACGGTGATTTGCGGGTCTCCAGCTTAAAGATGGTCAGTGACACTTGCAGCCAATGATTCCGGGGTCCGGCCGGCCCGGCACGCCTTTGGCATGCAACCGTTGAGAAGAGCGGCGCTGGGCGCCTGGCCCTGGGCGCCAGAAGCCCAGGCTGGCGCCCCGCGCCCTGTCATTGTTTCCTCTCGATCGCGATCTCCACGGATGAAAAAAATAGCGGGCAGAGATCAAAGTTCATCCAATAAATTCATTTTCCAACTGGAGATAAAAGCGATAGCATGCTAAGAGGAATCTACTATAGCCGGAGTTTTGGGCATCGCTCGCGTCAGTTCGTCTTGGCTGGAAGAGGCTCCAGATGGGGCGTGCGCGCTATTCCTGGCAGAAGGTCTACACCTCGGCTCTCCGAGATTCCGATCCCAGGAGGTTGCTTGCCCGCGTCGAACAGGCGACTCTTGCGCTGGAAGGAAGGGCAGCGGAATGGGGGATTCGTCCCGGCACGCCGGCTGAATTGAAAGAGGTTCGGAAAGCTATCGCCGCTCTGCGGAAACTGCTCAAGGGCAAAATGGCTGTACGTGTTTCCTGACCGAGTTAGGGAAAGTCCTGGTGGAACCCCGGGTGGGCGATGGTCTAAGACGAAGATCTAGTTACCTGCGTAATTGCTTTTGCTATGAGGCGCCTGTCAGCAACTGTGCGTTAATTATCGCCGGTGCGCGTTCATCACCTGGAGGATGATCCCGGCGATGCATTGTTCGTGCAGCGGGCGATGCAGCAGAGCGGGCTCCCCTTGGAAATAATTCACGCGCCCATCGCGACCGAGGTCGTCTCGGCCGTAGAATCTGGTGGCATTGACCTGATCGTTTCCGATCATCGTCTGCCCGGCTTTAGCGGCCGCTGCTCCACCGCCACGGCAGCAGTATTTGGGCTTCTACCGAGCCGGGGCAGGGAGCCACCTTCTGGTTCACACTCGCCAGTCCTTATTCTCCGGCTCAGGTCGTGCAGACCAAAAAGGCGAATGCGTAAGTAAAACAGCTCTAGTCATTTCCTGTCATGTGGAGGGGTGGTCTCCCAGCCGCCCGGACGGGTCAGAGATCGGCCCCCCCATTAAATTGCTTTGAGCACGGGAGTTCTAGCGGCCGCTGGGCTTGCCTGCTGCGCTCGCCATCTTGATGTGGCTGGAATTCGCGGCGTAGCGGGCGATGCCCCTGTAGAGGGCTTCGGCAATTTTTTGGCGGTAGGACGAGGATTGCAGGTTGTCTTCGTCGGTCGGACTGCTGACGAAGGAAACCTCGGCCAGAATGGCGGGCATGGAAGTCCCGGTCAGGACCACGAACCCCGCTTCTTTTACGCCTCGGTCGCGCAGGTCGGGATTTTTCGGCGACAGCATGGCGTAGAGTTCGCGTTCGACGCTGGCCGCCAGGTGCCGCGATTCTTCCGTCCTCTCCCTCAGGGCGACGCCGGTTAGAGCCGGAGAGCCAGCAACATGGTTCGCCGTGGCATTTTCGCGCTTCTCAATTTCCAGCGAATTGGCCGGCAGGGAATAATTCGTGTAGTACGTTTCCACCCCCCGCGCGGAGGCATAGTCGCTGTAGTTGCCATGCACGGAAACAAACAGGTCCGCCTGCGCCTCGTTGGCAATCTCAGCGCGTTTTTCCAGAGGAATGTAGGTGTCAAAGGCGCGCGTGTAGATAATCTCGCTCCCTAGCCGGCCTTGCAGCAGATCGCCGAGGCGCTGCGCGATATCGAGAACCAGGTCTTTTTCCAGGAGCCCTTTGCGCCCCACCGTGCCCAGGTCCCACCCGCCATGACCGGCGTCTACCACAATCCGCATCTTTGGCACGTGGGCGCGCAGCCGCAAATCTTCCTTGCTCAAAGGCTGGGCCGCCGCACTCAGCCGGCTGGGTTCGGGCTGAGCTTCGGGACGGAGTAAATCAATCTTCGCGGTAGGTCGGCTATCACCTGCAACGCTGCGAATTTCGGCGACCAGCCGGTAGGGATTCGCTTCCAGACTGACGGAGAAGGTAGAGACATCTTTCGTTTCCAGCACAATCCGCGAAACCCCCGGGACCGGTTGGGCTACGCGGATACGAAGCAGCAAGGCATCTCCGACTTCGATGGTCTTTCCGGAAAGGCTCGGGTCCAGGACGGTGTCGTGCAAGTCGAAATAAATGCGCTCCGGAGCGCTCAAGCGGTGCACTTCGTATTGCACTTGATCCTGCATGTCGATGACTACCGTGGTTGAGTCATTCGATTCCCAGTGGCGGACTTCAGTGACCTGAGGCAGCACACTGCGGGCGGCGTCTTCCGGTGAAATTGGTGCTGGCGCTGGCAGATCAACAGTAGTTGGAACCGGGGTGCTTGGCGCCGGCGTTGGAGACGCGGTCTCGACGCTGGCAGAAGGCGCTGCGGAAGCTGATGCCACGGTCTTGCTGTGCAGTCTCCACCAGAGTCCCAGGCTCAGGAAGATCGCGATTGCGACCAAAGCCGCTATGAGCCTCAACCCGTGAAAGTTGCTGGCCGATGTCGCAGGCGGGTGTACCAGCGCGGCGGGAACCTCGGCCACAGTCGGCAATTGCGGCGCGGGCGACTCCAGCGTTTCCGGCAACACGCGTGGAGGTGCCGCTGGCGCGAGAAGAGCTTTGAGAACCGGTTCCTCTAGCCTAGCGGGGGTACGCGCGGGTGCAGATGGCAGCTTGGGTCGGGGTACGTGCGGCACCCGGGACGAGTGTATGGCCACCGGAGACAAAGCCTCAAGGCGCTCTTCTTCTTCCGGCTTCATCGCCCCGAGAATCAACTCGGCTAGGAGGCTGACGCCGCGGACATCGCTGTCGTTGAAGCGGTAGGCTTCCGCAGAGAACACTTCGATCATCCCCACCACGCTGCGGCGTCCGCACAGCGGAACTGCGACCATCGAGCGCGTGTTCAGGCGTCGAGAGGCTTGCAGATTGACGCGGGGATCGGTTTCCGTGTCATCGCAGCGCACGATTTCCGCGGTGCGAAAACAGGCGCCTGAAATGCCGGAATTGGGATCGAGCCGCACGCCCAGATCGGGAGCAATCGGGCCTGCTGCAGCGCGACAGACGATTTGCCCTTGCTGCACCAGCGCTATGGCAACGCCATCGGCACCCGTGAGTGCCAGCGCACGTTCCGCGACCAGTTGCAGCACTTCATAAAGGACAAATTCATCCGGACTTTCTTGGTAGATGGGTGCGATGCCACCCTTGCTGTCTCTGGCTTCGCGTGCGCGTCGTTGACGAATCTGCTCGTGCAGGGAAGAAAAGGCCAGCAGAGCTTGCAATGCATCACGACCACGGCCCACGGCATGGTCGGGCGCTGATTCGGCTTGGCTCGGCGCGGCAGCCGCGCTGGCGGACTTGGACGCATCCAACTCTGGCTTGTTAGGGCTCGTGGCCATGAATTCTTTCTTCTATCGCTGCCTTGATCTTTCCAATCCGGGTCTTATTACCGGCAACGCAAAGCAAATGGGCAAGCTCGACAGCCGGGACCATTCCTCGAGGCGGACGGCCAGCCTCCGGCCGCGCTTTTTCCGGTGCTTACGGTAAATTACAGTCCTTTCACCAGAAGCGCAACGTTTCCCTTACGCTAAAGTAACATCGGCCTTGCGGACACGGTCTAAGGTAAGTACGCCTAGTGCCTTAGCGAGGTCGGGAAACGGGCTGGTCCATTTCCCCGCTGACCCCGGTGACCGATTGTGTTTGCCTCGGAGGCGTTGACAGCATATCCTAGGGGCGAGTGGGTCTTCCGGGTGGTGGGTCGGTGAGTCCAAAGGGCAAGAAGTCTAAGTGGTTGTGGCCATTGGGTTTGATGGCCACGGGCGTGGCCGGGGCGGCGGTAGCGGTATTGCGCGGCTGCTGGCACCAGAATATGAGCTGGCCGATTCGCACCCAAGAGCATTCTTACCAGGTCTGTCTGGGCTGCGGAGTTAAGCGCCTATTCGACGAAGAAGGCTTCCGCAGCTACGGCCCTTATTCGTACGACCTGCACCACCTGATCGCCTGCGAACGCGCTCGCCGCATGCGGCTGCATCGCCATAGCGAGCAGGAAGCCAAACGGCCCGCCTCCTGATCCCCTCTCGCCGAACCATTCCGGTTATTCAGGCTTTAGCCTTACCGAGTCTAAGATCCACTTGTAGAACTGGGCGGTCAAAGCCCGGTGGGGTGCGGGCTGGTTATAATCGTCCGAGCTAGCGTGCGCAATCGGCGCCAACATTATCGACACGACGTCAGTTCATTGGCCTACGTGCGGCTCGACCAGGCCAATGGCGGAGTTATTCGCGACCTGAGCGAATCCGGCATGGCCGTCCAGGCGGTGGCGTGTCTCGAGGCCGGGCAGGCCGTGCACCTGCGTTTTGAACTCCTGAAGCCCAGAGTTCGGATCGAAGCTAGCGGCATGGTCGCTTGGGCGGACGCCACCGGACGGGCAGGACTGCGCTTTCTCGACTTATCTCCCCGGATGCGGCAAGTGGTGAAAGAATGGGTTTTCACCGAACTGCTCGCCGCTGCCAGCGAATTAGCCCCAAACCGGGCGCCGATCCTTGGATTGGGAGAAGACGAGTACGATGGCTTGCTTTTCTCGGCGGCTCCGATCTCGGCAATACGTTTGACCGAAGCGAAACCGCAAAGGGCAGCGGCTGGCCTTGAAGCGCATGATGAGGCAGGAGAGGTGCCGCTGCGCTTGTCGTGGTGGCCCACCGACATTTCACCACGAATTTTCGCTCGCGTCGTGGATTCCATGATTGTGAGTTCAGCCGTCTTGCTGTTTTCCGTTATTGCCATCGAGACGACTGGAGTTTTTCCGACATGGAGCGTCGCGCTAGGGTTTGCCGTACCCACGACCTTCGTGTTTGGCCTCGTGTACCGCTATTTGTGCGCGATTCTGACCGGGATGAGCGTTGGCCGGCGCCTGGCGCGTCTTGCTGCAAACGACATGCATTGGGCGCGGAAACCACAGGAAGAGGCGCCTCGTTTCCGCTAGTCTAGTGTCCCATTAATGAATAGGCATATATGAGCTGTCGTGGTATGAACCTAAGTGTGCCTAGAGTCAGCCCGGTCGTAAGCTTATCCGCAGACGATCTAGCGCAGTTGGTTCGCTGGGAAGCGGCCCCCAGCACGCCTCAGCAGGTGGCCCTGCGCTGCCGCTTGGCGTTGGCCGCTGCGGCTGGCAAGCAGGATCTGGAAATAGCGGCCAGCTATGGGGTCAACCGGCATACCGCCGCCTTGTGGCGGCAGCGGGTGCGCACCGCTGGGATCGGTTCGGTGTGGGAGATTCAACCCGGCCGGGGACGCAAGCCCAAATATAGCCAGGAAAAGCGCGACGCGCTGATTGCCGCGACTCTGGAAACCAAACCTAAAGGTATGACGCACTGGAGCTGCCGGACGATGGCCCAAGCCGTGGGGGTGAGCAAGAACACGGTGAACCGGCTTTGGAACTTACACAACCTCAAACCGCATCTGAGCCGGACTTTCAAATTGTCGCGCGATCCCAAGTTTGTCGAGAAGCTGACCGATGTGGTGGGTTTGTATTTGAACCCGCCGGAGAAGGCGATTGTGTTATGCGTGGATGAAAAGAGCCAGATTCAGGCCTTAGACCGAACCCAGCCGGGCCTGCCGCTGAAGAAAGGACGCTGCGGCACGAGGACGCATGACTATAAGCGCAACGGAACTACGACCCTATTCGCGGCCCTAAGCTTATTGGACGGCAAAGTCATTGGGCAGTGTCACAGCCGGCATCGCCATCAAGAATTCCTGAAGTTCTTACGCCAACTGGACCGAGAGTTTCCGGGAGACCGGGAACTGCACTTGATCCTGGACAACTACGGGACGCACAAAACCCCGGAGGTCAAAGGTTGGCTGAAACGCCATCGCCGCTTTGTGTCGCACTTCATTCCTACCAGTTCCAGTTGGCTGAACCTGGTGGAGCGATGGTTTCGGGAGCTGACGGAAAAGGCAGTACGACGGAAGGCGTTTTTCAGTGTGCCGGATCTGGTTGAGGCCATCGAGGGGTTTCTGGGGGCATGGAATGAGAATCCGCGGCCTTTCGTGTGGACAGCTCAACTACAGGACATCCTGAAGAAAATTGAGCGGGCGCGCGCGAAGTTGGAATCGATTCAACCGGGGAGCACCCAACCCCGGCGCCGCCGCAAAGGGGAAGAATAATAAGTATAGCTTGACTGGCCAATGTGCGCTCATTTTGGGGTGAGGTGATCGAGTTCATGGCCGATGTTGAGGAGCCGTTGCGATAATCGGCGAAGTTTCCGGCGGGGCTTTTCTGCCAGTTGGGGTTGAAGTAGTTGGAACAGGTGGTGGGTCGCGGCGATAGCCTGGCGCAGAGCAGGGAGGTCGGCCTGCTGGGGCACAGTGGTAGCGGGAAGGTGGAGTTGCGGAATCGGGTGAAGGGAGACCGGGTTTTGGCGAGCGCGGTGAAATTCTCGCTGTAAATCGAGCTGCGCCACTTCTACATAGCGCAAAGTCATGTGGATGTCTTTGTGTCCGAGCAGTCGCATGAGGACAGGCAAACTGACGCCGAGCCGCACCATTTCTGTGGCAAAGCTGTGACGAAGACGGTGAGGAGTGACTTTGCCGGTGCAACCCGCGCAGCGGGCGGTGTCGGCCAAGACTTGGCGGAGACGATTGTAGAGGGCACTGCGTCCACCACAGCGAGGAAGCAAGAACCTCCGAGACTTGTCCAAGCAGGAAGAAGGGACGAGAGCCCGTAACTGTAGCAGGCGTGTCAGCACGCGCCGTGTCTCCTCATCGACCGGCACCCAGCGCTCAGAATGGAGCTTGCCCAACGGCACGTGAAGCACCGCTTGCTGTTGGCTGACCTGCTGCAGGCAATCCAAGGGAAGATCGAGACATTCACCGACGCGGATTCCAGTAGCTCGTACGAGGCGGAGGGCATTGGCCTCCAGCGCGTCGTTTTGACGGAGTTGCTGTTGCAGGCGCTGATCCTCGTCTGGGGGAAGCGGTCGGGGCAAGTAATGGTCGCGAAAGGGGAAGTCCTCGCGGCGAATCAGATCCGGGGGAAGGGGATGACCGTCGTCGGCCAAGTCACGCAGCAAACGGCGGAGCAAGATCAGATTCAGCTCGCGGGTTGCGTTGCGGAGAGGAGGCCGCTGCTGGCAGAGAAAGCGGAACCAGCCCAGCAGATGAGGATCGCGACGCAGCTGGGAGGGCTTATGCAGGTGGGGGAAGTTGGCGTGAAGGTAAGCAAGGAATCCATGCACACAAGAGCGATATTCCTGCACCGTGCGCGGCCGGAGGGTGGTGGCAAGCCGCTGAACTTGGGCTTCCAAGATCTTGTCCAAGGTAGGTGGCAATCGCTTCATGGCATTCTCTCCGGCACCGGCAAAGTCGCGACGCGCTGTTGGACGGCTCGCGCATACTCCCGCCAGACGTCTTGGGGTGCGAGCTGCACGTAGAGCATGGTGGTGTGAATGTGGGCGTGTCCCATTAAATGCATCAAGGCGGGCAAGGACATGCCGGCGCGCACCATGTCGGCACCGAAGGTGTGGCGAAAGCGGTGGGGGTTGGCTTGGGGAACCCGACTGATGAGTCGGTGATGGCGGAATAGGGAGCGCAGTCCGGCGGTGGTCATAGGTTGCCCTCGTCTAGGGCCTTTGAGTGAGACAAACAGCAGGGATGAGTTGGTCAAAGGGCGCTCCAGGTGGAGATAGTTTTGGAGGACTTGCAGAGTATCGGCGGACAGGGGTGCGAAGCGCTCTTTATGGGCCTTGCCGCGAACCTTGAGCCGGGCGTCGGAGAGCGACAGGTCATCCAGTTGGAGTTGGAGGACTTCACAGGAGCGTAGGCCGTCGAGCAACATCAGAGCCACGATCGCCAGGTCGCGAAACCTACGAAAACCTTTCCAGAAATGGGCCACCTGCTCGGCGGAAAGGGGGACGATCACCCGCCGCGGCTGGCGCAGACGCAGATTGGTAGTGATCTTTCGCTGAGGACGACCATAGCCGAGAGGGGAACGGGTGGTGTAAGTGTGCCGGAAAGCCGGCTTGCCCGGAATCTCTCTTCCGTAATGGAAACGATACAGACAGCGCAGCACACCCAGGCGGTGATTGATAGTTTGGGGAGTAGGTTGGGGTGGGTCCTGCAGTTGGTCGTGGACATACTGCAGCAGAAGGGCTTGGGTGAGCTGGGCCAGCGAGTGGCGTTTGGCTTGGAACCATCGTGCCGCGTGTAGGAGGTCAAAGGCATAGGCGCGCAGAGATCGCAGCGAGAGTTGGCGCAGTTTCTGGGCATCAAGGAACTGATTGGTCCAAGCGATTTCGCGGCCACGGTCATCCTGCAGACGATAAGGGGAAGCGCTGGCAGGCAAGGAGTTTTTGGTTACCACATGAAAGCTCATAGCGAGACTGCCTCCTGGAGGAGGTGGTCGAAATCCTGGGCCTTGGCGCCGGCGACGAAGTAACTGTTGGGGTCGTGGCCGGCGGGCAGGCTGACGAGGCGTACGTACAGGCCCGCCTGATCGAGGCACTGGAGGAGAGCGTCAGCGGCGTTTTGGCCAGCTTGGTTTTCGTCCTGATCGAAGGCGATGTAGACACAGCGGTCAGGGTTTTCGCGGAGTTGGTCCAATTGCGCCGGGGTTAAGCGGGTGCCGATGGCGCAGGTAGTGTTGCGGAATCCTGCCTGCCACAACACCGCGAGATCGAACAGTCCTTCCACCAGGATGACGTGGCGAAACTGGCGAACCGATTCCCACGCAAAGAGGCCGCCTTTGGAGCGGGGCAACAGACGATGCGGGAAAGCACTGCCAATGCTGCGGCCGTACAGGTTGACGATGTGATCCTGTTGGCGGCAGGGGAAGATCACGCGCTGGCAAAAAGCATCCCGACCCTGCGGAGTAATCAATCCCGCTTGCAGGAGTCGTTCCAGAGAATAGCCGAGGGCTTGCAGGTGGGGGCGCAAGTTTCCCCCGCGCGCATAGCCGATGCCGAGTTCCTCGATGAGGGCGGCATCGTGCACTCCCCGGTGGGTCAGATACTGAATGCCTTCGGGAAGACGGTGCAGTTCGAGTTGGTAGAAGGCGGCGGTGTGCGCCAGCAGTTGGGCGGTGGGGGCGAGTTCCTCTTCGAGGTAGGCGACGCTCTGGCGAAAGGAGAGATGCTGCTTCAGTTCCACATAGCGAATCAGGTCCCCGCCGCGCCCACAGCCGTGACAGTAGAACAGGTTCTTTTGTGTGTTGACGTAAAAAGAGGGATGGGTGTCCTCATGCAGCGGACAGAGTCCCACGAACTCGGAGCGGGTGCCCACCACCTGATGCCCGGTCCAATGGTGCCGTTGCAAGTACTCCAGCAGGGGAATGCGTTGTTTGAGCCGTTCCAGATCCGCGCCCATGGCGTCCACACCTCCCAGCGTCAGGCTAGGGGGCCTTCCCCCGGATTCCCAGCCGAGGATGGTGGGTGAGCAAGGAAAAAGTTGGTCTCAGCGGCGCAGAGGCCAGGGCCAGCAGAGGCGCAGACAGGGATAGATCGTAGGCCAAGACAGGCGCAAGGAACCGAAAACGGGCAACTCGCCGCACTCCAGCCATTGCGTGATGGTTTTGACCGCGCGGCGCAGAAAGGAAAAGGCGGGCTGCGAAGCATCCAAGCTGTGGCACCAGCGGCGTAGAGTGGAAGGGGCAGGCACGCGATCGGGATCTTTGAGCGGCGGGGCGGCATCTTCCCAGGAACGGCCCTCCACAAAGCGCCGCCGTAGCACCTCGCTACGCGCCACCAGGCTGTAATGGGTGTAAGGCAGGGAGAAAGCCGGGAGGAAGCTAACCGTCACGCCGCAGTTCTGGCACTCACCGCGCCGGTATCGGATCCAGTCGTGACTGCCGTCATGCGCTTGTTTAGGCCGCCAGCCCAGGCTCGTGATGGAATCGCTTTCGCACGACGGACACCAGCTCAGGAGTTGCCCAGCACAAGCCGCCCAGTCGAAGCCGGGCTTGCAATCATCCCCAGAACATGGGATAACAGAAATCGTAGCTGTTTCAGGGCTCTCTCACTGAGCGGATCTCGCGAGGATGCGCGCTTAGGCAGAGAGCCTTTCTCCTTCCTGCTCAATTTCCGAAAGAAGGATAACTCAGCTCGTATTACTGCAGAGGAATAGCCGCAAACGACAGGATTGGCCGGAAAACAGTAGCTAGGAGCAACTCCGTAGGAAGTTCTTCTCCCAATAAAGCAGGATCGACGATCCGGCCCTCAAGACGATCCGCGGACACACGTATCTCAGATAAGCCAAGACGCACCATAGCCAGAATCGGGATAAAGACCGGTCCTTACACTTGTCGGGGGTAACCCTCCGACTGGTGTAGGGCACGGTCTTCAGACCCTGCCGAGACGAGGCTCGTCACGGGCACGTGATATCGGAATGGGCGGAAGCGACGACGATGTCGAGGCTCGGTCCCGTAACGTGCAGCGCATTGACCGTCGTCGATCCGGTATTTCCGCCCGACGAACTCGTCTGCTCGTTGACGATAACGCTGATGCCGCCGGGCGCCGAGATGGCGAGGTTCGGGTTGACGGCCAGGACTGGTTGGCCCGCGACGACCAGGCCGACGAGTTGGGAATTCCCGGTGGCGCTGGCTTGTCCATTGCTGCAGCTGGCGCCCGAGTTCGATTTCACCAGATCGGCAGTAACCAGACCACCCAATAGACTCAGGCTTTGGATCGACGATTGCGACTGACTGCTGCTGCCACTGCCAGACGTTGCGCTGGTCAGAACGTCAGCCGAAACGAGGCCCAGGACGTTGACACTCGCCACCGACGTCTTCAGACTGCCGCCGCTTGCCGGAAGCGGTCCGGTATCGGATACCGCGAGCGCAATTCCCACCGCACTCGCCCGCAGCGCCGCAGCGCGACCGCTGAACGTGGTACTCGCCTGCGCAAAACTAGCGACAGGGCTAAAAGCCAAAATTGCTATCAGACAGATCGCGATCGTCACGTCTTTGTTTGCCTTCATTGTCTTCATTTACACGTTCTCCTCTCCTTACGGTTAAAGCTCGAATGACACACACGCTCATGTGACGGCACGCAGCAGCAATCACTCGGGCCCGTAGCGGTCGGCATCTGGGGCTTGCCGGTCTTTTTCAGGTTTAAGGCGTTCGAGGATAGCTT
>QIAU01000121.1 GCA_003225055.1 Acidobacteriota bacterium | reverse complement strand
CATAGTGCCGCAGATTCCAGCATCGTTGACGTTTGATGCCTATCGGAACAACACCGATCCCGCGCTCACTGTGATTGAAAATGCATCGGGGGCTGAATCTATGCCTTAGTTCGCGGTTGAGTACTTCCAGACGGTAATGTCTAGTCGTGAAAGGTGCCGGGGGCAGTGCGAATCTGCCCTGAAGATGCAAGGCTGGCGGAATACGACGGCGTAAGGGAACGTCGTCCGCAGACGAAGCGACGACGATGCTAGTTCGGCACAGACAAGTCGACGAGTACCCGCTACTTCATCGAGTTCGGCTTACCAGGACGGCGGCCAACCGAAAATCCTCAAAATCAGGGAACCTTACGATTCCCTATCCCCGATATGTATACTCCCCGTAAGAGCTTGTCGTTTCGACGATCCTCAGCACCTGCGGCACTCTTGACCAAGGACTCTTGCAATGGAATCGGCAATTCGTACCCGCAATGTTCGCAAGGTTTACAACTCGCAACCACCCGCCGGAGCCGGGCGAGGTGATCCTTCGGTGTCGGGAAGACGCAACAAGAATTCAAAGCCGCAGATCACGGCGCTCGACGGCGTCGACGTCGACGTTGCACCCGGACAGATTTTCGGTCTGCTGGGTCCCAATGGCGCGGGAAAATCCACCACTGTGGGTATTCTGACCACGCGCGTCCGCCCAACCAGCGGTACTGCCTGGATTGGAGAGCACGATGTCTGGGGCGATCAGACGGCCGCCAAACGTCAGATCGGCGTCGTGGCGCAGCGCCCCAACCTCGATTTCTCGCTGACTGCCCGCGAGATTCTGCTCTTCCACGGAGCATACTTCGGCCTCACTTCGCACGAACGTAGCGAGCGCTCCAGGAGCTTGCTCGATCGCTTCAAGCTGACGGATCGTGCCGACCAACTCGTCCGCGCGTTTTCCGGCGGTATGATGCAACGGGTTTCGATCGCACGCGCCATGATGCACGACCCCAAGGTCTTATTCCTCGACGAACCGAGCGCGGGCCTGGATCCGCAAACCCGGCTGCTGCTGTGGGAAATCATCCGCGAGTACAACCAGAAGGGCCGCACCATCCTGCTCACAACCCACAACATGGAAGAGGCCGATGCACTATGCCAGCAACTCGCCATCATTGATCATGGCCGCATCATCGCATCGGGTACGCCCAGCGAGCTGAAAGCTTCGATCCCCGGCGGATTTCTCCTCCGCCTGCGCTTTGGACATCAGTCCGCACCGCTGCTGGAGCAACTCGCCAATTTACCTGGTGTGACGGAAGTACGCGCCTCCGGAGACAGTGGTTGCGACCTCTATGCTGGCCGCGGTGGCTCTCTGATTCCGGAGATCGTGAATGCCGCCGCAGCTCTTAGCGTGGAGTTGTCGGATGTGCACATTTCCGAACCCAGCCTGGAAAACCTGTTCCTACATCACACCGGCAGGAGCTTGCGCGAATGAATAGTAAGGCCTTCCTGGCGCTATTGGCTCGTGATGCACATGTGGCCCGACGCAATCTGGTGCCCCTGCTGTTCCAAACCTTTTTGCAGCCTCTGTTGTTCGTTTTCATTTTCGGCCGGGTAATGGTGGGTAGCGGTTATCTTCCTGCTGCCTACAAGAGCCTTCTGCTACCCGGGATCATGGCTATCAGTATGGTGTTCACGGGAATCTGGGCGGTTGCAATGCCCCTGATCGCAGAATTCCAGTTCACTCGCGAAATTGAAGACCGGCTGCTGGCTCCAATCGATATCTCCTGGGTGGCGGTGGAAAAGGTGGTGGCCGGTCTGATTCAGGCGCTGGTGGCTGGCCTGGTCGTGATTCCGTTGGCGGGGATCATCCTTCGCCCCGGATTGGAATTGCGTCTGACGAATCCGCTTCTCTTCATCTGCATTACGTTGCTGGTCGCAGGTTTCTCGGCCTGCGGCGGCCTTGTCCTCGGTTGCACTGTCGATCAGCAGCACATCGGCCTGATGTTCAGCATGGTCCTGACTCCAATGATCTTTTTCGGGTGCACCTATTATCCCTGGAGTGCCCTGAGCAAATTCCCCATTCTACAGAAGGTCGTCCTCATCAACCCGCTCGCCTATGCGAGCGAGGGGCTGCGGGCCACACTCGTGTCCCAGTTCCCGCACTTGTCGATTCCGCTGATCCTGGCCGCCTTGGTGGCATTCGATCTTTTCCTGCTTGCAGTCGGTCTCCGGCAGTTCCATAAGAAAGCGGTCAGCTAGCTATAGCTGGTTTCCGTCGCGAAAGTTGTAAGCTACTGAGAAGCAATCGGTTTCGCTCCAGGCTGCGCTATCGAAGACCCAAGGGTTAGGGCCGTTTTTCCCTTGAAGAGCGTGCCCGACACCGTCGTGTGGAGGGGCGAGGGCGGATTTTCACAACGAAGAAAATCTTAAAGGCGAATGGCGAATGGAAGGCGAATGGGCTATTCTAAGGTCGCTATTCTAAGGATGGCCCCATAGGGCGGCAGATTGCCCTCGGTCCGGACGCCCAGTCCTGGCGGTGGTGAGGTGTGGCAAACAAAAAACTATTGCAGTTCCCACTTCGCAATCCTGATCTGTTTTCTCGCGAGATCAACCGCCAAGTGTTAAGCACGAGCGAATTCAATCGAGTCCTATACGCGGCGATCGGGGCCTTGCCGCACGTAAAAGACCCGAAGCACCGTGAGGACTTGAAGCGTGCACTCTGTGATCTGCTGCTCAATAATGAAGATATAGTGGCTTAGAAGTGTTCTAAAGCTGGGTTGGGATCTGAAGTGTTTAAGGAAACGAGAATGCTCATGCCCAAGACTGACATTCTGCCTAAGGCTCAACAGAAGCTCTGGCGGGAATTAACGGACACTCCGAAATGGTTCGTGCTTTATGGCGGGACCGCTTTGGCACTTCGGCTGGGACATCGACAATCGGAGGACTTCGATTTCTTTTCCAACAAGGCATTCCAGCCTTCCACCTTACTGAACGGCATTGGCTATCTCCAGGCAGCTGAGATCACGCAATCACAAGAAAATACCTTGACTGCAATCGTTGATCGAGAGGGACCGGTGAAGGTTTCGTTTTTTGGATACCTGGACTTTAATCGCGTACAGGATCCCGATCTCGTCAACGAGAACGGGATTTATGTCGCGTCTTTGATCGACGTGCTTGCGAGCAAGCTCAAGACCATTCAACAGCGTGCGCAGGCCAGGGACTATATCGATATCGCGGCAGTGCTCAGTACTGGCATCGACCTGGCCGAAGCACTTGCTGCGGCGGAAGCCATTTATGGTCAAAAATTCAACGGAGCATTGAGCCTCAAGGCACTCTCGTATTTTGAGGATGGGGACCTCTCGACTCTCCAGGCCGATGTGCGCCAAAGATTGCGCGTTGCGGCGACTTCGGTAGATCTCCGCCGACTTCCCCGGGTGATGGCGAAGCCTGGAATCAGCTTTCCCTAAAGAGGACGGCAATGGACAGTCCTGAACTGCGAACCGTTGCAAAACGCGTCGTTTGGTTCAAGCCGCCGGAAGAAACACTGAAGGACCCTAAGCTCTTTCTTGCCCATCTGATGACCTACGGCACGCTTCGCGACATTGTCATCGCGCTGAAGTATTATTCCGAGCAAGACTTCGAGCAGGTTTTGGCTAACCCTCCTTCCGGAGTTTTTGACATCCACTCCTGGAACTACTGGAATCTCCGTTACCATCGGGAGCCAGTTCCTCCCTTGCCATTGCGTATTCTGCCAGCGGAAGAGGATGGTCAACGTATCCCTCATTAAGAACGGTCCGACGGTCGGGCGGTCCGCTTATCAGCAGAAGCGGAAAGGCCGCCGGAGATTGATTCTAAAGCAGTTTAGCAACCGGAACATGGGTAAGAAACGGGTATATCGGGCGATATTCCCGGCCAAATTTCAATGTGTAAAACAGCCGAGCTGCATGGGCGGGGGTTCTGCAATTTGGTCCACTTTGGGAACTCCAAATTCCTTCTTCACGCCGAACAACCGCTTAGTTTCGCCGGGTTCGGGTTAGCATCGAAGCAGCGGCCAGGGCGACAAGAAATGCTGGTACCCAGATAAGGAGCGGCCATACCAGGAACGCCAAGAATGAGTGAGCTGATTTCCCGCGTGAGTGAACGATTGCAATAACCGCGAGCGCAAACGCACCTAGCGCAACAGACAACGCCGTGTGGAAGGCTGTTGAACCAGCCGAACACCTCCGTCGAAAGTGCGATTGGCCCAGCCGCGCGGACGCGGTTAAGGACGGAGAGAGTTCCCGCTATTCCCATTGCCGGAACAGCGCGGGAATATCACGGCGGTCGATGTAATGGCAGCCCGGGAGCAGGGTCGCGCCGCAACGATTGATGATTGGTGTCGATCGGTATGGGAAGCGTGGCACAAGAGTCATGAACTGGTGCGGACATGGGCGAGAGCTGAAGCGATAGATCGAGGCGAGTCAAAGTAGCCGCTTGTGAACATCAAGGGATCACCATCGATGTCACTTTCATCCCAATGTTGAAGACCAGCGCCACCGGTGTCAACGGTTCTTTCCCTTGCACTTCGCTCGCGCCTTGACCCAAGACACATAGTCCTTGGGGACGTCGAGCTTCTTGAGCTCTGTCCACGCGGCGATTGCTTCTGTTCGCGTGGCCCTCTTATCGGCTTCGAGGAAGTCAGCGACGAAGTTAATGTAGCGACCGTGGGGGACCCTCTCGAATCGCTGCATCTTGTTCAGGACAATGTACCGCCGGACGAGATCCCCGTACGTGACGTGCTCGCCGCTCGTGGTCTGTTCTTCTCGCCATCGGTTCAGGCGATACCAGACCCCGGACTTCTCACGAACATCCGGCGCCACCATACGGGCCTGTTCGACAATGAAGTCCTTCGTTTCACGGTTGCTCGTGTAGTTCTCAATCCGGAGCTTCAGGTTGAGGCCACGTTCGACGTCCTTTATGCCTGTCTTGCGCAGTGAACGCGTCGAGGGCAACACAGCATTGCCCGTGCGCAGGAACGCCACGATGGCCTTTTCGAGTTCGTCTTTTCGCAGCTTCTTCGCAGCCGGGATACCGATGCGCTCGGCGAAGTTCTTCAATTGGTCGAGATACCAATAGCCGTTCTCGAAGTCGCGCACCGTCATCGTCGGAGAGAGGGCGTTGGCCATGCTACGACAGCTTACCTCTTTCGGCGACGACGTTCGAGAGCGTTGGCGCGTCGCTCATCTGTGTCGTCAACACCGATGTACACTCGATTGGGCGCGGCGCATCGCCGGTTTCCAATAACAATTGCGAACCCATAATCCTTCTGGCTGTCCACAATTCTGGAGTGCGGATCGACCTTACCTTTTGGCTTAGTTAGCTCAAGAACTGCTCCTCTGAGCGTTGTCGCGGCGATGCCAGCCACCGTTGTGCAAAGCGGCGCATCGGGTATGTCAACGGACAGTGATGCGAAGCGCCGTCCGCAGCGCAGGAGGGTGTTGATGATCGTGAGAATCATCTGCTGCCCGGCGCTGTGCACAACGCTGTCTTGATCGGCGACGACTGACAGCGGCACATGATCGCTGGGGACAACTACCTTCAGATTGTTCCGAGCATCGCGAAGTGCATAGAAGAGATCCGCCCGGCTGCGCGCGAATTCTAGTGGATAATCAAAGTCGTGATGCGCACATCGGTGATCGCCAGCTGGGTCACAAGGCGACTGCACGCACAGTTCATTCTGGCACTCCTTTGCTCTGGTGAGCTGGTTGCGCAGGAACGGGCTGGGAACTCAAGATCGGCGTCAGCGATCCTCGGCTACAGGTGAGGACCCCGGTAAGCATGACGCCGCAGTCCCTCGTGATACGGCCTGAGCAACTGCGAAGGCGCTTGCGGGGCACGCCCACATGCAAGCGGTGTTCCCGGAGGTTGCGACAGAATCCGAAACACTGGGTGACTGAATCTACGGGCCCTCACGAGTGAGGGAATGCAAAGGTCAGAGCAAATGCTCTGACCCTTTTGCTTTTGTGGGAATCCTTACCTCGAACCAGCAGCGGCTTTTAGCCGCCCTGAGTCGCGACCGGTCGTGCTGCGTCAATCCGTGTTGGAACAGTATCCGGCATTTCGTGACGATTGTAGCGCTCGTTAGCACGCGTCCAGTCTTGAAAAGTACACTCTCACATCAGGGTGTTCCCTCTGAGCGATCTGCCGAAACTAGAACGGTCGCCATTCCGCAGGTCGGAACGTCCGTTAATGTGCCGCTGTGTGCAGCAGACGTGGTGCTGGTGAACGATGGGGATCTGCCTGCTATCTTGAAAGCACCTATGATGAAGCCCCTGACAGCATTTCGTCTATTTGCAGTGACCGCAATGCTGGTTTGCTACGCTTTCAAGAACCGGAATCCATGGTTCATACTGGCCTTTGCGGCTTCGTGCGGGCTTGGTTCGATCTATGGTTTTCTCCAAGGCGCTTGGCCCTTCGGTTTAATCGAGGCCGTCTGGGCAGTGGTAGCAACACGGCGCTGGTGGATCGAAACGGGCCATAGAAGTACTTAAGGTGATTTGTGCTAAACGCTTTACCATCCAAGCACAGCGAGACTATTTTTGGCGCTTGTTCAGTTTGTCGAGTGCGCGCTTCAACTCGTCCAGCTTTTGCCCAGCCTCGCCGAGCTTTCCCTCCGCCGTCAGGCGCTGGTAGTCGGCAAGGTCTTTGGCGGCTTCCGCGATGAGCGCGTTGAGATCCGCTGCGGCCTGGGGTTTCGTGGCGGACGCCGATGTTTTTCGGTCCGACTCCGCGGGGACTGGCGCAGCGCTCATTGACGAGACCGATCCACCAAAAAGGGACGCCATTGCCGACTCGAAGGTTGGTCCGTATGCCAGCCGATCTTGCAATGCGAGTACGACCACACGCAATTCCGGCATCGGGCTCCGCTCAGCCTGCAAGTAAATCGGCTCCGCATACAGTAGCGCGCGCCCGATCGGGATCACAAGTAGCGCCCCGCGCCGCACGTGCGAGCCCTGCTGATTCCACAATGTCAACTGTCCGGAAAGCTGCGCATTCTGGTCGATTCGCGCCTCGATCTGCAGCGGTCCGTCGACCAGCTTCGTCTTGGGAAAGTTGTAAACCACGGACGTACCGTATTGTGCGCCGTCGCTGCGCCCGGCGATCCAGCCAATTAGATTATTCCGGTTCGCCGGGGTGAAGGGCAGAATCTCCACGAACTCTTCGCCAGTTTCGCCCGGCAGTTTCATCAGCACGAAATTCGGCTCCATCGCCTGCGTCGTTTGCTGGCCTCCCTCGCTCAGGCCGACTTCTGTGGCCACCGTCCACAGATCCTCCCGGTTGTAGAACGCTTCCGGATCCGTCATGTGATACAAGCCGTAAACTTCCGCCTGGAGTTTCAGCAGCATCTCGGGATAGCGCATGTGTTTACGTAGCCCGGCCGGCATTTTGGACGCATCCTTAAAAAGGCTCGGAAAGACAGCGCGGTAGCCAGCGATGATTGGATCACCCGTATCAAAGACGTAAAACGTGGTCGTGCCATCGTAGGCGTCGACCACCACTTTCACGCTGTTCCGCATGTAGTTAATCAGGTCGTTACTCAGACGGTAATGCGTCGAGTACGGATAGCTGTCTGAAATTGTGAACCCGTCCATAATCCACGATAGGCGCCCATCGTCCCCGAGCACGATGTACGGATCGGGATCGTAAGTCAAAAACGGCGCCAATGTTGATACGCGATCGCGCACATTGCGCCGCATCAGCAGCCGGCTATCCTTATTAATGTCATCGCTGAACGGTAGCTTTGCGAGGTCGTCGCGGTCGAGCGCGATGATCATTCGTCGCGCGAAACCGCCGAGTACGATGCCACCATTGCCTTCGTACGATGTCAGATTGTTGGTCTGGCCTTGCGGATAGTTGAATTCCTTCTGCCGCGTCTTGACGTAGACATCTGTGTTGGTCAACTCGCCGAAATAGACCTCCGGACGCGTCACAGCCAAACCATGCACCGTGCTCTGGACCGGCATGTTGCTCAGAATCAGCGTGGGTAGGCCCTCCGGCGTGAATCCATTAACCGGGTTCATCGTGATGCCGTACCCGTGGGTGTAGATCAGCTTCTCGTTGATCCAGTTGCGGCTGCTCTCTGGCAGCTTATCGACGTTCAGTTCGCGCGTTGCGAGCATCACCTCGCGAGTCGACCCGTTGATTTCATAGCGATCAATGTCGATGTCGGGGAAGTCGTAGTAGGTGCGGATTTCCTGAATCTGACGCAGTGTGTCCTGAAGTGCATGCCAGTCCCACAACCGGATGTTTTGCAGGGTAACCTGGTTGTTCGCCGGGTCAGCCGCCTCGACGGTCGTCTCGGCGGGAAACTCACGTTGCATGACCTGGTTCAGTCCGTAGCCCTGCCGCGTCAGGTCGGTGTTGTAGACAATGTAGGGCTTCTCGCGAACCAGTTCGTTCGGTTTGACGATAAAGCTGCTGACGTACCACGCGACCCCTTGAACGGCGACATAACTGACGACGGCCGGAACGATCGCTGCGAGCAACCATCGCCCGCGGGGCACCCACGCGGCGTTGACGGCTGCGACCATCGCGCCCAAAACGAGCGCCGCGCATACGACGAGCATCCCCGTGAGCGTGACGTGTGCGTCCGTGTAGGTCACACCCCCGAAGATCGTATGATCGTCGAGCAATCGGTCGAACCGCCCCAGATAGACGCGCATCGCCAGGATCAGCAACAGAAATGCGAATGTAATGGAGAGCCCGCACCATGGTAATGTGACAGAGCGGCTAAGACGCCCAGTCAGCACACGAGATCCGCCCGTAAGCAGAATGAAGAAAACGGCGAGAGCACAGGTGATCACGCTCAGCGTCAGCAGCCATCCGGCAATGAGCTGCCACGCCGGCAAACTAAACAGAAAGAAATCCAGCGGCTTAGTAAAAATCGGGTCTACGACGCCGTTGCTAGTGCGCGGTGCGAACCAGAAAAGAGCGAGCGTCGGCCACTCCGTTATCATGGCGCCGCCGGTTAGTGCGGCAATAACGAGCGAGACGCCGAGTGCGATGAGCCGCAGAACGGGCTCAACCGGCAGCTTCACCGGCCGTCCGCCGATGAGAATGGTTTGACCGTTCGGTAAATCAGGGAGGTGCGCTCGTTTCAGGGCTAGAAACGATCCGTACAGAATGAGAAATGTGGCTGCCGCAAAAGTCGCGAAAATTCCCCACTGAAGACTCAGCGTTTTCCAGAACACGTCCCGATAGCCGAGCGACGCGAACCAGAGCACGTCCACGTAGTATGACAGCGCGGTCCGGCTGCCGAAGAAAATGCCGGCAAGAACGGCAACAATGAGAAAAAAACGGCGGCGGCGGCGACCGTGCGGCGGTTGCATCCGTGGCCAGTCCATGGACTCACGCATTGCTCCACTCCGTTTTCATCTGCTCCATTGCTTATCCGCATGATACTCCCTCCCCTTCCGCCGGTTTCCGCGTCGCTGGGAACACCGAAGCCCAGAAAGCAATGGCATTGGCACAGTTAGTTCAGGCGAAGGGACACCTTTATTAATCCCCAGATGCTGCAAGACACACAATGTGAACGAAAAGGCGCCGGTGTTTTGCTACGAGCGACGGGACTCGAACCCGCGGTCTCTGCCGTAACAGTTCAGCCCCGTTAGGTTTTACAACTCGTTAACAGACGGCGAGGACTGCCAAAGTCCCTAACGAAAATTCTGTGCAACCCCAATGGCGGATGTCATTCCTCAAGCGAACCGCGAAGCTCAAGCCGTTCTCAGATCCACTTGAGTCTGGTGAGCGAGATTCGCGGAGGCACACATGTGCCGTGGGCGCAGTGCGGGACCAGGTTTCAAAGGGTGGAGTAAAGGCAGCGCGTGCACGGTAGACTCTGGCTCTTTCAGGTAGCCCGTCGTTCGTACTGGTGGTGCAGTCCACAGACCTGCGGCAGCGCCACCACTGGTCCCATTCCCGGCGGCTGAACGGGTCGCGGCTCGGATCGGAGTTTATCAACTGTTATTTGAAGAGTTGGTGTGAGCAAAAAAAGATCCAGCTTACGCGCGGCGCCCTTACAAAAAAGATGCCAATGCCCAAGTAGAGCAGAAGAAACTGGACGCACGTGCGCAAGCTTGATCGCCGTCGACGTTCTTGATGGCGTGGATGGGATCCACGTTGACGGTGGTTACATGACATGACAGTTCGGATTATCGTCGGCAGCATTTTGAGCGGAGCTTAGGCCTGGCAAGCTCGCGGCCATTGCCCAGGCGATCAGCAGTGCTGGGAAGGAAATATCTTTGCAAATACAGTTCTCTGGAAGTCGCATTCGTTATCGTTTAGATTGAGTCGTTTCATTAGCTGAAGATACTGGCCTTGTCAAGTAGATTCTCGACAGTAGATTCTCGAACGATGCGATTCGTGCTTACACGCGAGCAAATTCGGCTCTCAATATGGGGATCCATGGAGGCTTTATGAAAGCGACACTATGGCAGTTAATTCTAGTAGCCGGAGTTTTCGCCTCACCCGCCTTGGTCAGCGCCCAACCGCACGAGCAGGAACCAGATTCGCCTGTGGAGAAATGGTCTAGAAAAACTGTCGTGTTGATCGGTGCGCATGCCGACGATGACATGCTTGCCCATGGCACCCTGGCCATGCTTCAGTCGCATGCCAATCAGATTTATGTAATAACTCTGACCACTGGCAACGTCGGCACGCAAGATCCTGACCTGTCACGAACACAGCTGGCCCAGATTCGCCGGCAAGAGGAGTTGGCGGCGCTGGCCGAATTGGGCATCCCAGGGGACCACTATATCAATCTAGGGTATGATGACGGCCTTCTGGAGTTTGAGGATCGAAAGGCCGTTGTGGAAAATCTCGTGCGCTGGATCAGGAAGCTACGGCCAGACGTGCTCCTGGCATGGGACCCCGGCAGGAACTACCAGCGCTGGCACAAATCTGACCATCGGGCGGCCGCCTACCTGGCGGCGGATGCGGCACGAGCGGCGATGTGGCGGCTGCTCTTTGAAGGTCAGATTACCCAAGAAGGTCTCAAGGAGTACATGATTCCAGAGTACTTGCTCTTCAATGACTACGACCATGGCGACGAGAATCTCTGGGTTGACATCAGCGACTTTGTCGAGAAAAAAATAAATGCGGGAGCCAAATACGTCAGTCAACATGGGCCGGGATGGAAAAATTACAAGCCGAACCTTTCAGAATCTGAATTGAAGCAGATGAGAGACGGGATGCGCAGTCGGATCCAGGTGAAAGATGGTAAGCCGGTGGAAGGATTTCGTTACTACAAAGGTCTGCCCGACGCCATGGGTAAATGAATGGACATTCACTCCGCTGTTGGGCGTCCCCTTCCCCGCGGCTCGGAAAACTAACTGCGACATCGATTCTGTATCGTGCCTGCACGCGGTTCACTTAACGCGAATGTGCAGCCAAGCGATTTCTAGGGCTGACTGGAACCTTGCTCTCGGGCTATGCCGACGATCTGTTCAACACCCTGTTCCGTACGAACGCAAGACAAATGCTGGCAGACGGCTACGAATGGGGACCAGCCGGCAGAGAACGATTCACGCGCGATTTCGGCGTGATCGAAACCATCGAGCGGATAACCGCAGAGGATAACGCCTGCTCCAAGAAGACCAAAAAGACCCTAACCATCAAACGCAAGCCCGGCGCCTCGCCACTGCTGTTCGGCAAGTACCTGATGGACCACTGCGCGTTCGTTGACCTGGACGACATCTCGACGAGTCTGCCGAGTTACCGGGAGGAGGTGATTCCGGTAGCTATGGACAAGGCGTTGAAGACTGCCAATGAGTCGGCGAATCCTCAAAGGCCGCGTATTTTTCGTTCAAGTGCCGCTCTGTCTGGGCAAGGAGTGACTTGCGCGCCGCCGCAAGCAGCCCGTCTGGTTGTTCGCCGAGCACCTCGGCGAGTTTTCGGATCAGGTCAGGCGTCGGCACTTCGCCCTGGGTTTCAATCTGCCCGACATAACCCGCGCTCTTGCCAATGCGGGTACCGAGCTCACGCACTGTTAAATCGTGCTCGACGCGCAAGCGCTTGAGCTCCCGGCCCAAAGGCGTGACTCACATTGTGTTTATCTTAAGTAAACATAATGCCAATATCAATCCGTGGAACGAAATTACCTCAGTTCCACGTGATGCGCTGGGCATTTGTTTTACAAATGCGCAGTTTGGTAAAATAACGCTTGCCAGGTTGTGGTCTTATTTCATCCGAACTTAGCAAGCGGCGTCGGTGCGTGCGCTTACTATGCTAGCGGGTCAATGCGTAAAACAAGCGGCTGGGCATAGCGCCTTTATTCCAGCACCTCTTCCTCCAAAGGTCTTGTCGACGCTGCCGATTTGATAATCGCGGGAAAAGTTGAACGCGTGCAACAAACAGGAACGGGCTCGGTTGAATTGAACGGGGTTGATTATGCGCGTCTGGACCTTCAAGCCGAGCTGAGGGTCGATGAGACGATTAAGGGAAGATCCGCACCCGTCAGCTTCACCTTCAGCTATTCCACACCGGCCATCGACAGTGTGGGAAACGTGGCAGAAGGCGGTTTGGCTCCCAATACCTACCGAGTAGTGTTCCTGAAGAAAACGGCAACGGGGTATGCGTTCGTCAGCCCCTATTACCCGTCCATCCCGTCGGCTTCCAAATCTTGCGGGCCGAATTGGCAAGTGCAATTGGGCGAAGACGCATATCACAAAGTGTTGCAAAGGCTCCTAGACTTGCTGTGCACAGACTCCACCCCCGAAGAAAAGCAACCGGCTTTATTTGACCTGAACTGGAATGAGGATTCCTCCGCCGCGCCATTCCTGAGAGCCGCTCTAAACCTTCCAGACGTGAAATCCAACCCGACCCTGAGAATATCGATAGTCAGTGACCTTTTACATTGGAGAGACTTGAGCGTTTTGCCGCTCGCCGAAGAAGACTTATTCGACCGGTCTGCGAAATCGCCGTTCTATCCGAAATCGAATTTGGTGCTGGCAATATCTAGCCTTGAACCACACACCTCAATCCCTTTGCTCGCTCGCGTGCTGAAATCGCCAGAGCCTGAGGAGAGGGTTGCTGCGGCTCGTTTCCTGGAATACACAAACTCTGAAACCGCTCTGGATATTCTGCTCTCTGCCTTGGACGACCCCGACCGAGAGGTCCAATTCGCGGTGATGCAATCGTTAGGAAATCTGACTGGACAACACTACTGGCGTCCTAACACAGGTACCACAGAGTCCGACCCTCACTGGGTGTCCTGCATCCAACATTGGCGAGAATTTGGAGAACAGCGGAACGCGGACCGGACTAAGTCCCGATAAACGCGCATCTCGTCATTCTCTCCTGGATTGTCGGCAATCCGGAACCAACCGTCAAAAGACGTGTGACGGTAGGGCGTCAACTTTTTACTCAGTAGGTCTCCTCAGTTTTTGTGTGAGACGTTGTTGCTGTCTGTGGAACCAAAATGGCGACTGAGTATAATTTCACAGACGCGCGAGGACCTTCCGAATAAAGGACGTGATTCCCTGTGAGGAGAGCGGCCATGTCTCTGGGCAAACTGTGCGTCCTCGCAATGCTTGCCACGATTGTTGCCCTCGCGCCGGTCGGAACGTTAAACGTTCAGACCAAGGAATTTGCTGTGGCGACGCCGAATTCGCAGCCGCACGATCCGGTGCTTGCCCCCGATGGTTCGCTTTGGCACTCCGCCCAGGTGGCGAACAAGCTAGGCCGAACGCACTGGGTCAAGGCATTCCACGTGGAAAGCGAAATCCCTCCGACGATTTTTCTTGCCAAGGATCTGGGTGCCGGAAGGGTGCTGGTGGCGAGCCGAAATCTCACTGATCCGAATTTCGCTGAAACAGTGGTCCTACTGGTTCACTACGATGCCGGAGGTGCGGTCGGACTGATTCTCAACCGCCGCACAGATGTCCCGCTTGCACGAGTGCTTGAGGGGCTCAAGGCGGCGAAAGACCGTTCCGACTCGGTCTATCTCGGAGGTCCGGTCCAAACTCCCGCGGTGTTTGCGTTGCTCAAGTCGCCGGCCAAGCTCGAAGGGGCTAAGCACATTTTCGGTGGGGTTTACCTGATTTCCACGAAGGCCCTCTTCGAACAGACCATCTCCGCTCGACCTGACCCTAATGTCTTTCATGTTTATCTGGGCTATGCCGGATGGAATAACGATCAACTGCGGAAGGAAGTGGAACTGGGCGCGTGGTTCATTTTTCAGGGGGATGCTGGAACGGTCTTCAATTCAGATCCGGATTCCCTGTGGCCGCAAATGATTCGGAAAACGGAGCTGAAGTTGGCGCGGAGCAAGTCTGCGGACGCAGATCAATGGACGCTCTTATGCCGACGAGCACCTCATCAGAGCTGCTCTCAGTGCAACGACGTCTCAGGAACTGCGTCTGCTACAACACTCTCTTCAGGAAAGCCGTCTGGATAAAGTTTCTTCGAAAAAACTCTCGAACCCCGCCCTTGGAAAAGGCAACTGAGGAACCAGCCGATCTCAATATTCCGCCTTTGACGAGAATGATCGTCACCAAGGGGTCCATCGTTGCCATCGACGAAGTCTGGCCAGCACTGTGATTCCACCCAATAGGATTGGCAGGGTCACGCTTAGAGCGCGGCCAGGACTAATGCCGGGGCATAAAACTCTCAACTCCCGAACCGTCGGCAACACCGACGATGCTCGTGGATGGTCGGCAACACGGAAGATGCTGATGTGACCCATCGCGGGATCATTACCGGCAAGTCAGCTTCTGTTCAGTAACCCTACTGTGAGACGGATGACAGCCGCTTGACGAGCTCATAGAGAAAAGCCTGGCCCTCATAGAAGGACTGAACGCTCATGCGCTCGTCACGACCATGGAAGCGAATATCGTCGCGATCCATGAAGAAGCCCTGTATCCCATAACAAGGAATGCCAGCCCTCCGCAAATAGGCACCGTCCGTTGCGCCCATGACCATGATCGGCACGACCGGTACTCCTGGCCAGAATTTGTCGGTGAGTTGGCGCGCCGCATCAACGAGGTCGGGGCGAAGCGGCGAAATCGGCCCGGGGGACGGCTGACGGAGGAGTTTCACGCTTACCTGATCGTCCGCTAAGACGCTTCGCAGTGTGCTCTCGACGTATTCGACTGTGTCTTCCGGCAAGACACGACAGTTAACGGTTGCAGTCGCGAGTTGCGGCAGAGCGTTCATAGCATGTCCGCCTTCGAGCATCGTCGCAACGCAAGTGGTGCGCAGCATAGCATTCCAAGCAGGCGATGCTGCCGCCACCCGTTGCATGGCCTCGGGAGAGTTCTCGGCAACTTTGGCGAGGGCGTCCTTGTTGGGACCGTTGTCGATTTTCGACATCGCCCGAAAATACGCAGATGTGACTTCGTTGGTTTTGAGCGGGAACCCGAATTTCGAAAGCCGATCGAGTGCGCTGGCGAGATGATAGATGGCATTGTCCGGCACGGGCATCGAACTATGTCCGCCCTTGTTGCGCACTTCCAACCGGAAATTGAGAACGTATTTCTCGCTCACCTGGAGGTCGTTCGAAATTTTCTTTTCGTTGCTTTCTTCGCCCCACCCGCCTTCATTTAGTGCATATTCTGCTTCAATCAAATCGCGATGGTTCTTCAGCAACCATTCCACCCCATTGTAGGGGCCGCCCCCTTCCTCATCAGCCGTAAGAGCGACGATGAGGTCTCGATCAGGCTTGAATCCCTCCTTCTTATATTGAATGAGATTGGCGATCCAAACGGCGGCTTGCGCCTTATCGTCAGCGGTGCCGCGGCCGTAGTAGAAGCCGTCCTTTTCGACGAATTGAAAAGGATCCATGCTCCAGTCTTCACGCTTGGCTTCCACGACATCAGTGTGCGCGAGAAGAAGAATCGGTTTACGGGTGCCAGTGCCGTAATACCGGGCTACGAGGTTCGCTTTTTTCGGGATTGCGCCTCCGATGAAAATATCCGAATCCGCAAATCCTGCAGCTCTTAGCCGAGAGGCTGCAGCTTCCGCAACGGGCGTAGTTTCTCCTGTCGTATAGCCTGATTGAATTTCAACAAACTGTTTATAGACATCATGAGCAAGCTGCTTTTCGGCATCAGACCGCGTGGTTTGGGCACTCGCAGAGAAGCCAAGCAGGATTGCAGCAACGAAACAGACCACTCCCGGCTTGAACATGCGGGGGATTCTTTCATGCTGGGTGTAAACCACGCAACCGCCGAGCTCTCCGCGATTCGGGGTTAATCGCGACAAGCGCGTTTCTCCGTACCAATGCAGAACAATTGCAGATGGTTTCCCTATTGTCGGCCACACGGAAGGAATCGTGGGCCTCGCCTGCACGAGGGTGATGGAGTCGTGGCATTATTGCATGTCGCGGTTAAAAAACTTCGAGGAGCTTCGCTCTCTACGTTCCTCAACTTACACACGCTTGCTTCGCAATAAAACCTCGCCGCAGGTCCCCCTCCTCGCCACAACCGTTCCGTTGACCAGCGCTCGCAAGGAAGGGCCCCACTACTCCTCCACCATTGCAGGTCGCCCGGAGGCAGAAAATGTCCCGCCCGTTTTCCAGAATGAAACTGGGTTACTACCCGCTGCCAGTTGAAGAGGCCCGAAACATCAGAACGTTACTGATTGCTTCTGCAGCGTATCCCGCCATCGATCCTTGCGCCGGCGACGGCACCGCGCTGCTTGAGATCACCAAAGATACCGGCGCTCACCTGGCTGCCATTGAACTGGATGCAGATCGCGCCGCCGCAACCGCACAGAAGGGGATCGCCACCGTGCACGGCAGTGCCTTCGAATGCCGCGTCTCGGTGGAAACCTGCTCGCTCTTGTACCTCAATCCACCATACGACAGCGAGCTGGGGCCGCACAGCAACCTGAGGATGGAGCTGGTATTCCTCGAACATTGCTTCCGCTGGGTCATCACCGAAGGCGTGCTGGTGTTCGTCATCCCGGTCACTGTGCTCGGTGCTTGCGCACGGCTCTTGGCCAGCCAGTTTGAGCGGATCAGGGTGTTTCGGCTCGAACATCCAGAATCCGTCCGATTCAAGCAGATCGTGGTGTTTGGGAAACGCAAGAAGGCACATGCCCGCGGCGATCCCAACGGCACTGATGCGTTGATGCATGCCGGCTACCATCCAAATTCGACCCCCGCACTCAATCGAGAAGTCGAGGAACGCTACGCTGTCCCACCATCCGCGCCCGCAACCATTACTTACACTGGCCTGCCACTGGATGCCGTCGAGGATGCTTTGCAGCGTTCGACAGCGTTGCAAAATGCGCGGGGCGTCCTCGTCCGCAAGCAGCAGAGGCTAACCGGTCGGCCAGTCCTGCCGTTACACAAGGGTGCGGTTGGCCTGCTGGCGTGCAGCGGCATGCTCAACGGGTTCTTCGGGGAAGGCGAAATGCGGCACATCGCACATTGGCGTTCGGTGAAGTACGTGGACGTGTTCACTGAAGAAGGCGAAGAAGAAGGTGAGACGATCATTCGCAAGCGAGAACGTTTCAGCCACGAACTGACACTGGCGTATGCAGATGGCAATATTGTCGAGTTAAAGGAAACCAAGGAGGGCGATCGGGACAAATGAAAAGGGGGACAGTTGTTCAACCCCAGTCGGAGGCGCTTGCGGCAGTCAGGCCAGCGGCGTCAAGGAGAACTAATACCGACAACGGAATGGTGAGATTCTGAAGAGGTATTGCCTTCGAGAGGGTTCAGTCATTCTCTGATGTGTACACAAGCGTACTCACTGGAAGGTTCCGCATATGGCGACCGCGAAAGTCGGCATCAGAGAGTTAGCTGGCCAGCTATCAGCTGGAGGCCGAGCGCGCAAGCGCACAGAAGCAGAACGGGCTGCCCTGAAGGAGGCGGCTTCCCGCGTGCAAGAGGCACTGGCCGCAGAAGGGATCTCTGAAGGTGAAGTCATTAAGGACTTCAAGCGCTGGCGGCGCGGTGGCCGGAACTGAGCGGGCGTAAGGGCCTAGTGTGTTAGATGCCAACACTCTGCGGCGAGCGGTCTTCGGTCAACGCGTGCGACAGATCCTTGAAACGTACGAAGACGAAGCAAAATTCTACTCCCCGGATCTTTTGCAGATGCGACGAGATACATCCCGAGCGTTTCGAAACGGCGAGCTCTGGATGCCGAGTTGGGTCTATCATTGTGGCTTCGTTCTGATAGGTGCAGTCTATACTCGTCACTTCCTCAGCAGGAAGTGAAAATCGAGCCCTTCGGCCTGATATCCTGATAATGCTTTTTGCGGCCGAATTGCTGCCGAGGTTGTTCGTTCCCTCGGCAACTGGGAATTTCCTTCAGCAAAATGCTGTAATAAGGACCGACTCGACGAGGAGAAATGAGCATTCCTCAAAATTCAATCTGGAAAACGCGACTGATAGAGCGCGGGTTCCCAGATCGTTCGTTCGACATCGAGTTTTGGCAAGATCAGGGAGATGAAGCCATCTTCGCTGCCGCGTGGGAGATGGTGGAATTAGCTGAGGAAGTCAGCCATGGCAGAAAACCCGCACTACAAAGAACTGCTACAACTCTTAAACGAATTTGAGGTTGAATATTTGATCGTCGGCGGCTTCGCGGTCATGAAATATGGCGAGCCACGTTATACGAAAGATCTCGACGTGTGGGCACACAATTCACCGCAAAATTCCGTGCGGCTGGTCGGAGCGCTCAAGAAATTTGGCGCTCCCCTCGAGCATGATGGGATCACTTCGGAGACATTCACCGAGAAGCAGGTGGTTTATCAGATTGGAATTGCTCCAGTCCGCATCGACATTCTGACGGAAATCACAGGCGTCCAGTTCCCGGATGCGTGGAGAAAGAGGGTCGCGAGCACTTTCTTCGGGGTTCCGGTGCACTTCATTTCACTGGACGACCTTGTAGCCAACAAACAGGCTCTAGGCCGCACCAGTGACCTGAAAGACCTGAAGCAGCATCCAAAGAATGCGAAGTCAGAGAAATAGATTGTTCAAATCGGGCGCTTTTTCCACCCTAGCTTACGCGGTTTTGGGCAAAGTCAGGCGGTTCCGTTTGTGCCTACGTAGGATCGATCGGTGAATTTCTGCCGAACACAAGGCTTCTGACTTCGTGGCAATCCCCTGATCTTGTCGCCAGCCTGCAACACGACAGAGCCTAGATTGCTCTTAGACGTTTCGTCGACCAAATGCTACCAAACCGGGAAGAGCGATGTCGGCAAGTTGTTGAACAATTGGTGGACCTGGTCGGGTTCGAACCGACGACCTCTTCCATGCCATGGAAGCGCGCTCCCAACTGCGCCACAGGCCCACTTTGTGTTTTCAATTATGTAGGAAGGATTGACTCAAACACTCCGTGCTAAATCGTACCAAGTGACATCTACATTGTAAAGAACGGCCCTTGTAAGTTGTTGATTTCGTGGACTCGCTACCTACTGAACTGATCGGCATTGCTCACCGTGCCGCGACCGAAGCCATTGTCGGAGGCGCCTGCGCGCCGATTGGACCATAAACGCCGTGCACTACCGTCTGATCGTCGATGTGAACCACCCCACATTGAAGTTCCATGGGCGATGCACGGGCGCGTGCAAGATCGTTCGAGACGACTGCCGCAGTCTGTACTCTGTCGTGTTGGCAATCGCGATCGCCTCCTCGTCGGTGTGGAACGTCGTGATCACTGCGATCGGGCCAAAACGTTCTTCATCAAACGCCGCCATTCCGGGCTACGCCGGTGAACTCCGTCGGCTCGAAGAAGAGTCCTGGGCGAGATCCGCCGGTCAGAACTTGCGCACCCTTGGCGATTGTTTCGGTGACGATCCGCTCGACATTGGCGGCCTGGCGCTCGTTGACGATCGGGCCCGACCTGAACTCTCTGACCGAAAGGGTCGCCGACGACGAGATCCTTGGCCTTTCTTACGAGGGCTTTGACATACGCGTCAGCAATGCGTTCGTGTACGATGTGTCGGCCGCCGGTGAGGCAGATCTGTACCGGTGGAAAAAGGCGGCCCATGCTGCTGCGCTTGCCTCGGCCTCGACGTCCACACCATCCAGTACGATGTAGGGATTGTTCCCACCAAGCTCGAGGGAGAGCGCTTGAGTCGTTCGCTCGCGAGTGAACCAACCTCGGGCTCGCAAAGTGCGTGAATGATACGCAGCAATGCCCACGAGACGCCCAGTGGGAGCGCTATCCAGCTAAATAGACCGAACATCAAGCGGAGCGCAGCGAAAGTGCTTAGCCTGAAGGTTCGATTCCTGGACTGCGCGCTCCAAATGAGGTGCTTCGGCGCGAATGGGAATGCGCCAACACTAACCAAGATCAAAATCCGTGCGCGAAACACAATTCAATTTGCGCGCTGAAATTCAGCGCGACATAAGGAACGACCCGCACCAAAAACAAGTGCCGGATTCGCCTTAAAATAGTGCCACTTGGAGAAGGAATGGGCTGCACCCCGCCGAGCAGCGCTCGACCGTGCCAAATTCGTGCTAAATAGCGGCCAAAAATTAAGCTTTTTGGAATCATTGACCGGCCTGTTCGGGACTTCCATGCCATGGAAGCGCGCTCCCAACTGCGCCACAGGCCCACTCGGCAAGGGCGGCGCAAAGCGCCGTAAATTAATTTTCCCCTACGGGCTACCGATAGTCAAACCATCGTAAGTCGATTTTACGAATCTGGGGAAAATTAGTATTCTGAAACGCTAAAAAGTGCATCACAGCATGCCAAAAATGAAGACCTCCCTGATAAGCGACGTATCCCTCCTTCTTTTGCTGACATCTTCGATTCTCGCAGTTGCTCAAACGGCGCCTTTGCAACAATCTCCGGATCAGCAGCCTGTCTCCTACGCTTCAGTCACCCGGCTGAACGACATTCTCAATCAAGTCGAGCAGACCGCCCAGTCGGCGCAGGTCGACCTGGCGCGCTTGCGCATTGACAAGTGGAAAACCGACTCCAACAGCAAGCGGCAGGCGCAGTCGAATATCGAAGCGCTGTCGCGCAATTTGAAGACGGCGCTGCCGGAAGTTATCACTCAGTTGCGGAATTCGCCGGAAGATCTCTTTGCCACGTTCAAGCTTTACCGCAACCTCGATGCGCTGTATGACGTGTTTGGATCTGTAGTGGAGTTAAGCGGGGCTTTCGGCTCCAGGGACGAGTACAAGAGCCTGGCAGCCGACATGGACACGTTCGAAAAAGCGCGGCGCGACTTGGCCGAGCGCACGGAGAAACTGGCGGTTACCAAAGAAGCGGAGTTATCGCAACTGCGTGCCCAACTGAAGGCTGCCCAGGCTGCGGTGCCTCCCAAGAAGATCGTTGTGGACGACACGCAACCTCCTCCAAAGAAGCCCGTCAAGAAAAAGGCCGCGCCCAAGGCGAAGCAGCCAGCCAATCAGCCACCTCCGCAGCCGCCACAGAATCCGCAAACACTTCAGTAGCGCGCTAGCCTATTTCAGCACTCTGAGCAGGCTGCTGTAATCATCCATCCACAGCTGCTCAGGGCCACTGACAGCAGTGCCGGCGCTGGTTATCTGCTCCTGGACGGCAAACACCTGCGGGCTTGCCACCAAAACCCAGGTCGCATGATGAATTCCGCGATGTGCGTCGGGAGGGTTGTCGAACCGATACGCTTTCTTGTTCAACCTTTCGGCTGCGGCGTAAACCACCGGCTCCAGGTTCAGATACTTGTTGGAGATATGGACCGCCAGGATGCCATTTGGCTTGAGATGCCGGAAGTACAGGGCAAAGGCTTCGCGAGTCAGAAGATGGACAGGGATGGAATCACCCGAGAAAGCATCCACCGCGAGCACATCAAACTTCTCAGGTTGTTCTGTTTCCAGTGACCGGCGTGCATCGCCGAGAACGACTTTGATTTGGGCAGCCGAATCCCGCAGAAAGCTGAACTCCCTATTGGCAATCTGCAGCACCAGTGGATTGATTTCGTAAAAGACATAGCTATCGCCGCCGCGGCCGTACGCGGCGAGCGTGCCTGCACCCAGACCAATTATGCCGACGCGCAGCGGACCTTCTTTTCCAACGGCCTTCAAGGCCACCCCGATACCTGACTCCGGACTGTAATACGACGTTGGCTCATGGCGTCTTGTCGGCGCCAGAAATTGCATTCCATGATCGATCGTGCCGTTCAGCAATTCGCGGTAACGGAGGTCCTCATCCGCCGATGGCCCGTACTGTCCCTTCATCATCACGATGCCCGGCGCAATCAGATCGGCCACTCGCAATACTCCATAAAAATTGCGCACCATCAGGTGAGTGTGGGCTCGCTGTGCTCGCGCAGTCATCGCAAGGTTCGCTATCAGCGCCGTGGTCAAAGCAACCAGCCCGAGCCAGGCCGGCTTCCGTCGCGCGCGATAAAAAATGCTGCCGGGATCGCGGTGGAGCACAATCACGACGAGCACCGCGCAAGCAGCCATCGAGGTCGGCAGTTCATACCAGCCTGAGAACAGCCGCGGCGCCAGAAGAGCAACAAACCATGCCCCTATCGCCCCTCCCAAGGCCACCATGAAGTAGAAAGAGGTCAGGTGGACGGGATGGGGCTTCAGACGCACCAGTTCGCCGTGGCAAACCATGCAGCAGACGAATAAACCGATGCCATAAAGAGGCAGCAAAACGTAGAGGGGAACGCTGGCGTAGCCGGGAGCCAGGGCATAGGCCATGGCTCCCAAGGCCAAGCCCAGCAGCCTGAGCCACAGGCCTCGCCGATACCACGCCCGACCTTCAAAGCACAGGATGAAGCTGAGCAGATACAAGCTCAGCGGAATCACCCAAAGGAATGGGACCGCGGCAATATTCTGCGAGATGTGATTCGTTACTCCGAGTAACAATGCCGATCCGCAAGCCGCCAGCGCCGCCCATAACAACCGCATTTTCCAATCCGGACGAGAAATCTGTTCCTGGGAAAAGTCGCTAACCGATTCGCCGCGCGCACGGAGCGCGATGAGCGCGCACAGAACCGCCACACCGCTGTACGCAATGGACCAACCGACGGCCTGGTGAACGCGCGAAATCGTCGGCTCGACCAGCAACGGATAACTCAGCAGACCCAACAGAGATCCGGAGTTGGAGAGGGCGTAGAAGCGATAAGGAGAGACGCCCGGGCGTGTCCGCGCGTACCAAGCTTGCAGCAGAGGACTGGTCGAAGACAGCAGAAAGTAGGGCAGGCCCATGGTCATGGTCAGAAGCACGAGAATGCGCAATGCCGGGTCCTCGGCTCCCGTGGGCTTCCAGGATTCTCTCGGCGAGATGGGCAATGTGAGCAAGCTTACGGCGAGAAGAGCGATGTGAATTCGATGCTGCACCTGCGGCTGAAACTTACGGGAAAGCCAATGAGCGTAGAGATAGCCGAGCAACAGGACGGCCTGAAAAAACAGGAGGCAGACTGACCAAACCGCCGCAGCGCCGCCCATCCACGGAAGGATGATCTTGGCGATGATGGGCTCTACCTGAAACAAGAGGAAAGCGCTGGCAAAGATTGTGCTGCCGTAGACAAATTTCGATGCGAGGCGTGATTCGGGAAGAACCGTTACATCCGCACCAACGAAAACTGCCGCTTTTGTTCCTTTTTCAATACCCACGGGCGATTTCGCTCATTAAGCCGTTGTGAGTGATAGCGTTGTTTCAACAGCAACAGATGCGCGCCAGGGTCAGTTCAGCGTTTCGATGACCGAGACGCAGGTATCGTCGAATCATAGCAGCTGGTAAGAAGGCTGCTTGTGAGGGCCTGTCTCATCAGGTTCGGGTTGAGTTCGACCTTGACGGTACCCCACCTGTCCACCGATAGCATGGATTTGCTTTGTGCGAGACCGCCGATGGAGAATCCGGCGCACCCTATCGGTTGAGCCAGACCACATAGAATAGATTTTTCCGGTGAGTAAAAGCACACCCGAGCGTATCGCAGAGCCTTCTGGGCGATAGACATGCTGGAGTTGGTCCCCACAGGCAAGCGCCACCGGCACGCAGGCGAGACGTTGCGCATTCACCTTTTTTCTGTGTCAATTCCCACGGGTCAGGCCTCTGTTTCACAGGCTGTCTCAATCTTCAGTCAAGTTCCATTCTATTGCGTAACCCAAGTCGACTTGACTTCTGAGATCGGCAGTGTCCCGTTACTTCCCACGATCCGAGGAGTTGGAAAGTAAATAGGGGCCGACCCTTCCTTCCGGTCTTCGGTAAAATCACCCCGAAGTGCCCCCACCCCTCGCAGGCCTCATTTGGGATCGTGCCAGAGGGGACTTAAGAGTGGGGCCAGCCCTGCTGACCCCTGAAACTTGGTTCTAAGTTGCTGATTAGACGTTACTTCTTCCGGGAACATAGGTTGCGCGAGCGGAGTCTATTTAAGTAGCCGGTCGCGATGACATATTTTGTCAGCCACAAGGGCGCGCCGCAACATTCGAGACAGTTTTCGCGCAGTGAAAATCCTATAATAGGGGTGACGCCATGAAGCTCATGGCGGGAGCAACCGCTTTGGGAGATCTCGCAAGCGCAATTGGCGTTCGGGCCCATGAGGCCGCCGTCGTGGCGGAGTTAAAGGCCGGCTCGGAAGATGCCTATAACTGGTTGATCGGCGAATTTCATCAGCCGGTCTACAGCTTGGTGTACCGCATCCTCGCCGACACGGCGGATGCGGCGGACACCACCCAAGAAGTATTTTTGAAAGTCTTCCGGGGGATGAAGCACTTCCATGGTGAGTCCAGCCTGAAAACCTGGATTTACCGCATCGCATTGCACGAGGCTTGCAATCGCCGGCGCTGGTGGTTTCGCCACAAGGTTCACGAGCTGCCGATGGAACCACTGGAGACGGATGGCAGCCAATTAGCGACGAGCGAGACTCTCGTAGATGATAGGGACTCGCCTTTCGACAACGTTGCTCACAAAGAAGTGCGGGACCGCGTCGAGCAGGAGCTGCACAGGGTTCCAGAACCGTACCGGACTACGTTGATCCTGCGCGATCTGGAAGAAATGTCGTATGAGGAGATTGCAGAAATCACGAACGCTTCTTTGGGTACCGTGAAATCACGGTTGACACGGGGTCGCCAGGCACTGAAACAGCGCTTGCTGCCCTACATACGAGAGTGCGGCTCGGAACTGGGTCTGCGCGCTCCGGAAGAAGCCCCAAAGAAAACGCGAGGAAATCTTGCCATGAGGAGCCGGGAAATCGAGGTGACATCATGACCTGTGCTGATGCCAAGTCGCTGTTCTCGCCGTACCTGGATGGCGTGGTCACGGGGGCCGAGATGCATGCTCTCGGTCAGCACCTCGAAGTTTGTCCGCCATGCCGTCGCGAATACCACCTTTTGTTGCAATCGCAGCAGATGCTGACCAGCCTGGGGCGCAAACGCGCACCCGCGGATCTTGCGCTAAAGCTGCGGGTCTTAATTTCTCAAGAGGCGGCTCAAGCCCGGCGGCCCCGCTTTGAAGGCCTCCGCATCCGGATTGAGAACGCGATCAACGCCTTCATGGTTCCAGTCACGGCAGGCCTGGTTGCTGCTATCGTGATTTTCGGGGTGCTGATGGGATTCCTGGCGGTACCGGATCAGGCGCTCGCCAACAGCAAAGACGTACCCCTGATGCTTTACAGCGATCCGGAAATGTTGCCCCCCGAACTGCAGTCCTCTGCCTTTGCAATGACAGCCGGGTCGGTGCACTCGGATTCATTGGTAATTGAGGCCGTGGTCGGCTCCGATGGCCGGGTGCAGGACTACCGCATCCTCTCCGACCCAAAAGAGTCGGAGGACATGCTGCCCCAGGTTAAGAACATGCTGATCCTGATGAAGTTTCGTCCGGCCATGTCGCTGGGACGGAACACCACCGGGCGGGCAGTGCTGTCGTTCTCTAAGATCAGTGTCAAAGGCTAGGAAGCTTTTAGCTCTTATCGGCGTGTCCCTGGTGTTTGGGAATTCCGCGGAATTTCAGCAGCCTCTAAAGTCCGAAGTTCAACGGAAAGCTGAGAGCTGGAAGCTTTCTTCCGTTTGACCCACTTTCCCGAACCTCTTAAACTTAGATCGTAGCTCCCATCCCATCCAGCCTTCAGGAGGTTTCCCCTGGGTTTCTGGCTTCGAGGCGCGGTTTACGCGGCTTTGCTCGCGCTGGCGGGCTCAGTGTGCCTGGCGGAAGATTCGCCCAGAGCCACGCTCGACACCAGCGAAACGTTGTTCACAGTCCTGTCCGCCATCAACACCTGTGGCTACGACCAGGAACTTGGTGCTTCTGAAGCCATTCGCAGCCAGGTGCGCTCCGAGGTGGCCAGGGCTATCTCGAGTTCGGCCGAGGCTGCGACCGCTACCAGGGAATTGTGCCGCTTCGATCAGGATCACTCGCAGCCGGACGCCTCGCGTGAATTGTCCCAATACATTTCGCTCGCGCTGGTGCTAGAGGGTCCGCCCAACTTTAATCCGAAGGCTAAGCAGGCCGAACTTCCACCTGATGCGGTCCGCGTCCTCGGTATCGCTCCTCTGTTGAAGACGTTTTACGAGAAGACCAACCTGCATCAGATCTGGCTCCGTCACCGGAATCAGTATGAAGCGCTGATCGCGCGCTACCACGAGCCGCTTTCCAAGATGATGTTCGATACTGACATTTACTTAAAGCTGCCGAGTTCCGGCTATCTTGGACGACAATTCATGGTGTACCTGGAAGCGATGGGGGCGCCCAGCCAGACCAATGCACGCGTCTATGGCACGGATTATTTCGTGGTCATTTCTCCTATCGGCTCTTCACTGAAGATGGAGCAGATCCGACATACGTATCTGCATTATGTGCTTGATCCGCTGGCGATGAAGCGTCCCGAAGCCATGAAACGGCTCGAACCGTTGCTCGATGCCGTCAGGCTGGCGCCCATGGACGAGAGCTTCAAGCAGGACATTTCCCTGCTGGTAACGGAGTCTCTGATTCGTGCCGCCGAAGCACGGACGCTGGGATCGAGCAAGAGCTTTGAGGAGCGGCGCGCGGAAGTGGTTGAGAAATCGATGGAGCAGGGGTACATTCTGACTCGCTATTTTTACGACGCACTGGCGAAATTCGAAAAGGGGCCCACGGGGTTTCGCGATGCGTACGGCGACATGCTGAACGCGATCGATGTGCGCGGGGAAAGCAAGCGGGCGGGCAACATCGAGTTCGCGGGTCAGGCCTCTCCGGAGGTTTTGTACATACCGCGACACGGCCCTGACCAGTTGTTGCTGACCGCCGAAAAACGGCTTTCGGCCCATGACCCGGCGAGTGCACAGAAGTTGGCGCAGGAAGCGCTCGACGAGCAACGCGAGGACCCGGGCCGGGCTCTATTCATTCTGGCGCAAGCGGCCACCATGAATCGTGATTTGCCCGGCGCTCGCGAATACTTTCAGCGCGCTCTGGACGTCGCCAAGGAGCCCAAGGTAGTGGCGTGGTCGCACATTTACCTGGGAAGAATTTTTGATTTGCAGGAAGAACGTGACGCTGCTGTGGAGCATTATCGGGCCGCCCTGGCGGCGAGCAATTCTTTGCCGGAAGCCAAAGCCGCGGCCGAAAAGGGTCTTGAGCACGCGTACGAGCCGCCCGTAGCTCCGCAACCGGAGTCGCCCGACAAGTAGGCGGCGCAGCAAATTTGCTTGCGACCACGGGTCGCACTTAAAAGGAGAACTCATGAAGCGAGTAGCCATCGTAGGCGTGATTCTGGCGGTCGCGTCTTTCATGTTTGCGCAAGCCCGCGCGACCCAATCGCAGAATCCGCCCGCCGGACCGCCCGCCGGACAGCAAAGCACGGCGGCAAAACCAAACGCGCCCGCTCAGGAAGCACCGCCCAAGCGCCCGCCACAGGCCAAGACCCAACCCGAGTTCGACGCCTTCAAGGTCGCCAGCGCGAATACCGATCCCGCCGCAGTCGAAAAGGCGGCTGATGATTTCGCCGCCAAGTTCCCCGACAGCGAGTTGAGAGTCATCCTGTACAAGACCGCAATGCGCGGATATCAGAACGCAAACAACTCTGACAAGATGCTGGATATGGCTCGCAAGGCTCTGGCGATCGATCCTGATGACCCGGAAGCTCTGGTGGATCAGGCTGAGGTGCTGACCGAGCGCACGCGCGACACCGATCTCGATAAAGACCAGCGCCTGGACGAAGCCAGGAAGTCGGCTGAGCGCGCCTTGCAGACGATCGACACTGACATCGTATTTCCCGCGGGAACCCCCCCGGACAAGGCCGATGCTTACAAGAACTTGCTGCGATCCAGTATTTACTCGATTCTGGGGACGCTGGAGTTCAACAAGAACAACTTCATGGCAGCGGAGACCGACTTTCGCAAGTCGATTGATGCTTACCCGCAGCAACCAGATCCCGTTACTGTCCTGCGACTATCTCTGGCTCTGGATCGGCAGAACAAGTATCCCGAGGCCCTGAACTACGCCAATAAGGCGGTAGAACTCACACCGGATGGTAGTGGAGCGCACACGCTGGCTATCCGCGAGCGGGATCGGCTGGTGCAATTGACCGGTGGTAAGCCTCCGGCCCCGTCCACAGGAACCGCAAACCCACCTCAGAGCACGACCGTTCCGCACTGAGTGAGGATGCAAGGAAAAATGCGCCGCCTAACATGAGGTCACGAGATATCACCGCTCTGGAGGAGACCCTCGGCTACCGCTTTCGGCATCCTGAACTGATCCAACAGGCGCTAACCCACAGTTCCCAAGCCCGCGAGATCCAAACCACACACCCGGATTTGGCCGCTCGCAGGGGGGACAACGAGCAGCTGGAATTTCTCGGGGATGCGGTCCTCGGTCTGGTCACTAGCCAGGAGCTGTTTCAGCGTTTTCCGGGATTTCGGGAAGGAGAGCTCTCTAAATTACGAGCTCATCTGGTCAGCGAACGGCACTTGATCCGCGTCGCCCAGGAATTGGAGCTCGGGCATTATCTGCGCTTGGGAAGAGGCGAGGAAAAAAGCGGCGGCCGCAGCAAGACCGCGCTGCTGGTGGATGCCCTGGAGGCAATCCTGGCGGCTATTTACCTGGACGCTGGCCTGGAGCTGACTCGCCAGTTCATTCTGCGCTGGATCGTTACCCCAGAACTCGAGCACATGGACCTGGAAGGTAGCGCAGCGCTGCCCATCACCGATTTCAAATCGGCCTTGCAGGAAGCCCTGCAGGCCAAGGGATGCCCGCAGCCTTCCTACATTCTGGTGAAAGCGGAGGGTCCGGAACACAACAAAACATTTACGGTGGAAGTTCGCCTTCGTCCCCCGGGCTCCCAAAGCAAAACCGAAGTCGTAGGGCGGGCCACTGGCTCCACCAAGAAAAGAGCCGAACAGGACGCTGCCCGCCAGGTCCTGGAACACCTGTCGACGGAAGCTGAGCAACCCAAAGTGGCATCTAAAGAGAAGTCCCGTGCCGGAAACTGAGCCCATTGTCGAAAGCAAGGATCTTGCTCCACCGGCGACCCTCGTTCCACTCAAGACGGAAGAGCCGGCAGCGGGCTGGCTTGCGTCCGCGCAATCCCTTCTGGCAACCGTGGTGATTGCCGTGTTCGTCATCACCTTTGCCGTGCAGGCCTTCCAAATTCCTTCCGAGTCGATGGAAAACACGCTGTTGATCGGCGACTACTTGCTGGTGAACAAGCTCCGCTACGGTGGAAGCGTTGGCAATTGGGTGATGCCTTACCAGCAAATCCGGCGCGGCGACGTGGTCGTTTTTCACTATCCCGTTAACCCCGGGCAGCATTTTGTGAAACGCGTGGTAGGAGTGCCCGGGGATCACGTCCGCCTGGTGAAGCGCCAGGTGTGGGTGAATGGGCTGCCGCTGAAGGAACCCTATGTGCGCTACAGTTCGCCGATCCACGACATCTACCGCGATGATTTCCCCCAGGTAGACTACATCGCGCCCGGCGAGGAACCGCTCTGGTTCAAACAACTGAAGCAGACCGTACAGCACGGCGAACTGGTGGTTCCGGACGGCAAGTATTTCGTCATGGGCGATAATCGCGACGAAAGCCTGGACAGCCGCTATTGGGGATTTGTGCCACGGGAGAACATCATCGGAAGCCCGCTGCTGATTTATTGGTCCATCCGCGCTCCGGACAATATGTACCTTGGGATGACCTCGCCGAGTGCTAAACTCTTTCGTTTCGCCTACATTGTGACCCACCTGTTTCAGATGACGCGCTGGGACCGCACCTTTCGGCTGGTCCATTGATTTCAAATTCTGTGGAAAGAACGCAAGTGGCCAAGAAAGAAACGCAGAAACCGGAAAAACAACGCGAAACGACTGTCGAATTCCTGGCCTCGCTTGCTTCCGTGCTGGTCACGGGCTTGTTCATCATTACTTTCATCGTGCAGGCTTTTGAGATTCCGTCCCCTTCCATGGAGGACACCCTGCTGATTGGCGACCACGTGTTTGTGAATCGCATCCAGTTTTCGCCGAAAACCGGGTGGTCCGGCCCAGTGATTCCGTATCGCAACGTGCGGCGCGGAGACATCGTTGTGTTTCTTTCGCCGGCGGAAGCTGGGCTCTATGTCGTCAAGCGGATCATTGGTATTCCCGGAGATCGCATTCACTTGCGCGATGGAATCGTCTACCGCAACGGCCAAAAGCTTGATGAACCTTACGTCCGACATAAAGTGGGCGACTACAATCCGTATCGCGATAATTTCCCGGCGGTTCCTCCCGAGTATTCCAATGCCTCGCCCACCCCGGAGTGGCAAGTGGCGATGCATCAATATGTTCAGGGAGACGACATCGTGGTGCCACCGGACAGTTACTTTGCCATGGGTGACAACCGCGATGTCAGCTTTGACAGTCGGTTCTGGGGCTTCATTCCGAGCGAAAATGTAATTGGCCGTCCGCTGTTCATCTACTGGTCGTTCGAGACGCCGCCTGACCAGTACAAGCACACCGCGGCCAGCGAGCGTCTTGGCTTTCTCGCCCATGTGGTTCTTCACTTTTTCGACGAAACTCGTTGGCGGCGGACCCTCAGGGTAGTGCAGTGAAAGTTTCCAGATCGAAGCGCCGGCTGCTGCTCTTCTTCGTGGCAATCCTCCTGGCGTTGTTCATCTACCGTCCTGGGGCGAATGGCCTTCGGAAGCGGATTGTTAACTCCGTGGGCATGGCGCTGGCTCGCAAAGTAGAGGTGGATTGGGTGAAGGTTCGGATCCTGCCCCAACCCGGCTTTGACCTGGTCAACTTCGTAGTTCACGACGACCCAAGTTTCAGCGCTGAACCCATGCTGCGCGCCCAAGAAGTGACTGCGGCTCTGCGCTTGCGTTCTCTCTTACGTGGGCGTCTCGAAATCGGGCGCCTTAGCTTGAAAGAACCAAGCTTCAATCTCGTGCGTCGCGATGATGGACATTGGAATATTGAATCCCTGCTCGAACGGGCGGCCCATACGCCGGCTGCGCCGACCAGCCATACCAAGCCCGAGGCCCGTCCTGTTTTCCCTTATATTGAGGCCGAGACGGGCCGCATCAATTTCAAGGTCGGCCAGGAGAAAAAAGCCTACGCGCTGACGGACGCTGATTTTGCGCTCTGGCTTGCCTCTGAGAATGAATGGGGAATGCGCCTCATGGCCCAGCCGGTGCGCACCGATTTCAACCTTACGGATACCGGCACGCTGCGCGTGAGCGGCACCTGGCAGCGTTCGGATAGCCTGCGCAAGACTCCGCTGAAATTCACCCTGGAATGGAGTCGTGCTCAACTCGGCCAGTTCACCAAGCTGCTCTATGGAGTGGACAAGGGCTGGCGGGGCGGATTGACGCTTGCCACGACGTTTTCCGGTATGCCCGCCGACCTGGATGTGAGCGGGCAGGGCTCGGTCCAGGATTTCCGCCGCTACGATATTGTTTCCAGCGAGCCTCTACAACTCGCAGCCCGTTGTACGGCACATTACAGTTCCCTGGACCATATCCTCTCGCAAATCGTCTGCCGCTCACCGGCAAGAACCGGTGTGCTAACGCTTTCCGGCCGCATTGCGGCTCCTACCGGCCCGCGCCGTTACGATCTGAACCTGGTGGCACAAGACTTGCCCGTTCAGTTACTGGTCGTCTTGGCGCGACGCGCCAAGAAGGATTTACCGGAGGATCTGGCGGCCAGAGGAACTGTATTCGCTGATCTGTTATTTCGCACCCAGCTGGCGCATGGACAACCTGCCCTTGAATGGAAAGGCGGCGGGGAAACCAGAGATCTCCGCCTGCGATCGCCAGCCGCCAGGACTGAACTGGTCCTCGGCAGAATTCCTTTTTCGCTTGCTTCCCAGCCTGCGCCGGTAGACGGCAGCAAGGTCAATAAAGCCGCCATGCTGAGCCCCCGGGGGTCACATCTCGACCTTGGGCCTTTTGCGATAGCGTTGGGTAAGTCATCTCCCGCGACCGTCCACGGCTGGATCGCCAGATCCGGGTACAACATTTTCGTCCAGGGTGACGCACAAGTGCAGCGCCTGTTGCAGGTTGCGCAAACTCTCGGATTGAGAGCTGTTCCCTCGACGGCGGAAGGCTTGGCGAAACTGGATTTGCAGATTGCTGGCGCCTGGAGTGGGTTCGCAGCGCCCCAAATCACAGGCACAGCCTTACTCCATTCTGTGCGCGCCGAACTCAGCGGCCTCAATGGACCCATCGAGGTCGATTCGGCTAGCCTGTTGCTCTCCGACTCAGGAGTGCAAGTCCAGAACCTGGCCGCATCGGCAGCGGAGAGCCACTGGAGCGGATCTCTTTCCTTCCCCCGTCAATGCGCTTCTTTAACCACCTGTCCGGTAATATTCGACCTCCGGACTGACAATGTTGTTGCCGATCAACTCTGGGATTGGTTCAGCCGGAGTGCTCGCAAACGTCCCTGGTACCGTTTTCTTCCCGCCGCCCAGGAGGGTCCGTCTCTGCTGAGCATGCTGAATGCTCGCGGAAAGCTTGCCGCCGACCGCATGGTGATGGCGGACGTCACAGCCAATCACGTTTCAGGCACTGTCGAGCTTCAGGACGGGAAACTACGGCTCTCCGGTTTGCAGGCAGACTTGCTGGGCGGAAAACATCGGGGCGATTGGCAATTGAATCTCCGCGCCCGTCCTCCCAGCTTTTCCGGGGCTGGCGCTTTCGAACGAGTGTCTCTGGAGCAAGTCGCCGAGGCCATGCATGACGGCTGGATCACCGGTCGCGCCAGCGCAACCTACAAATTTGCGAGCTCAGGCTCGAACGCCAGCGAACTACTCGAGTCAGCCACAGGCACTCTGGAGTTCGATGCGCGCAAGGGCCAGTTCCCCCATATCATGCTCACAGCGGGCAACCCGCCGCTACACGTCCGGCGCTTCAGCGGGGGTTTGCGGCTGCGCAACGGCTTATTCCAAATCGAGCAAGGCAAATTAGAGACTCCCAGCGGCATCTATCAGGTTAGCGGCAACGCTTCTCTAGGCCAAAAGCTGGACGTGGTACTCGCTCGCCCCGGTGCGCAGGGATTCAATGTGACTGGTACTCTCGCTGCGCCCCGCATTCTATCCGCCAGGACCCAGGAGACGCGGGCCGCGCTGAAACCATGAACAGTCGTGTCGCGCTCCTGCTATCCAGCTTTTTTCTCTCCGCGTCGATCGGGCCCCTGGACGCATCCGATACCTCTGCCGCCGCCGACAGCATGGCACGCAAGCTTCAACACATTGAACAAAACGCGGCAGCCGCGAAACCGGACACTACACCGACCGAATTGACCGAACCGGAGGTGAACGCTTATCTCGCTGACGGCCGGGTGAAGCTGCCCACTGGCGTGCAATCGGTTCGCTTTGAGGCTCAGCCTGACCTGATCAGCTCAACTGCCCGCGTGGACTTTGATCAGATCAAAGCGGGACAACATAGTTCCAATCCGCTGTTATCTGTGTTCAGCGGGGTTCACAACGTGGATGTGCGGGCACGGGCCCGCGCTATGGGCCACAAAGGCTACGTGGAAGTACAGTCCGTCGCATTGGACGGCGTTGAGATTCCTCACTTCGTTCTGCAGCTATTCCTAGATAAGTACCTGAAACCGAAATACCCGGCAATTGGGATGAACTCCGAATTCGCCCTGCCAGACAAGATTGACGCCGCCAAAGTCGGCCAGCATAAGCTGACGGTTACGCAGAAGTGATTTCGGTTGTACCAGATCCTTCCTCAGCTAGCGCCTCTTCAGGATGACTACATGATGGCGGTTATGTCGTCATCCTGAGCGAGCCTGGCTCGCGAAGGATCTTCCGTGTCCAACCGAGAAGGCAACCCAGCAATCTAATCAAATCTAATCTAATGGACATAGCCTGGCCCGCGCAGGACTCGTCCCGGCAAGGCTCCCGTCATCTTTCCTTGTTCGATCACCGGCACTCCGTTCACCAGCACATAGTCCGTGCCCTGCGACAGCTGATTGGGGTGCTCGAAGTCCGCCACATCATGGATCGTCGCCGGATCGAAAATCACGACATCCGCCCACATTCCCGTCCTAAGCACGCCGCGGTCCGTCAGGCGCATGCGCTGGGCCGGCAACGCTGAGAATTTTCGTATAGCATCTTCCAGCGTCAGCTTCTTCTCTTCCCGGACATACTTGCGCAAGATGCGAGGAAAAGTTCCATACGCGCGGGGATGGGGATGCTCCTGCCCCAAAATTCCTTCCGGCGAGGTGCCTGAAGAGTCGTTGTCAACCGAGACCCACGGCTGCTCGAGCACCAGGGCAACATCTGCTTCCGACATGCCAAATACCGCAACGCTGGTAAACGCCTTGTCTTCAATCAGCAGATCAAACAGCGTCTCCATGGGATCTTTACCCCATAATTTCGCCACCTCGGCCAGCGTCTTGCCTTGCAACGGCAATAGCTTGGAGTTTTGCACCACGCAAATCATCACTGCCTCGGGCCCGGGGACCTCCTGCCATTCATTGTCCCATTCCTCCGAGGGTGTAAGCATGTCTTTGCGGATGCGCTCGCGGGTAGCGGGATCTTGCAAACGTTCAATCAGCTTGGCATCACCGCCGTCGTGGGCCCATGGCGGGATAAAAGCTGAGAAGCTGTTGAACCATGCGGTATAAGCGTAAGTATCTGCGGTGACGTCGATGCCCTGGGCCCTGGCCTGATTGATTTTGGCAACGACTTCCGGCATGCGTCCCCAATTCTTCTTCCCGGCCACCTTGATGTGCCATATCTCAACCGGGACGTGGGCCTCGCGGCCGATGCGCAGCGCCTCATCAATCGCCGAGAGAACGGAATTACTTTCGTTGCGAATATGGGTGGCATAAATGCCTCCGAATTTTGAGGCCTGGGCAGCCAACGCAATCAGCTCGTCGGTCTTGGCGTACGGAGCAGGGGCGTACTCTAGCGAGGTCGAGACTCCCACCGCGCCATCTCGCATGGCATCTCTCACCAATGATTTCATTTGTTCGAGCTGTTCCGGTGTGGGTTGCCTGTCATCATCTCCCAGCACCATGCGGCGGACTTGGGTTGCACCCACGTAGCTGGCGAGGTTGATGCCCATCCCGCGCTTTTCGAGGCGAGCGAAATAGTCCCCCAGGGTCTGCCAGTCCGGATTGATGTGGAGGTGCTCGTAGCCGGCGCGATCCGCATTAATAATCGCATCGTTGAGGGGCGCTGCCGATCCGCCTTCGCCGGTGATTTCAGTCGTGATTCCCTGAAATATTTTCGACGGCAGCCGGGGATCTACCAGGATGGTGAGTTCGGACTGGCCAAGCATGTCAATGAAACCGGGCGCCACCACTTCGCCCTTGGCGTCGATCATGCGCTTTCGCGGAGCCTGGCTGAGATTGCCGATGGCCGCGATCCGGCCCCCCCGAATCCCGATGTCTCCCGAGTACCAGGGCGACCCGGTGCCGTCCACGATGTGCCCGTTAATAATGACGATGTCGAATGACTGCGCCGAGTCTGCCAGCACGGAGGCAAGTGTGAACAGAAGAATCATTGCCAGTTTTTTGCCAGTCATGTTTGTTTCCAACTTCACTCCTTATCTGTATTAAGCCACTTTCTGCAGAGAGACTGCTTTTCCCCGCCAGTTCAAACCCAAGCCTACCGCGCTCCAAATTGCCAAGGCTAACCACTCATATCCGCTGAAATGCCCGGGTAAGGCGGGAATGATCTTCATCAGGATCATCATGAGCCCCAAAAATACTCCCAGGGCTGCCACCATGCGCTGATGGCGAGCCGGCCGCATGGCGTAGTGTGCCGAGCAGGCTGCTGTCCACCCGACCGCCGAGGCGACCGAGCCCACTTCTGAGACCGGCACCAGGATAGCTTGTCCAAGAAACATCGACGCCGCGGTCGCCAGTCCAACCCAGATCACAGCCGTCGAAGGCGTGTGATTTACCGGATGGACGGTGGCAAGCCGGCTGTCTACCAGCCCACGCCGTCCAAGCGCGAAGACAAGCCGGCTGGCTGCCACAAAATTCCCGTTGAATACCTTAAATAGCGATAGAAGCGCCGCCGCGAGAATTAGGTTCACAATCCACCGCGACCCGACTGCATGCTCGAAGGCAACTGCGGTCATGAACTTCTCTGACGTGAGCGTCTCCCAGGGGGCGGCGTAGGCTACTGCGGCAATCACGACCGTGTAGAAGAGGATGCCCACAACAATCGCCATGATGATCGCCTTGAAGAACCCGCGGGCGCGAAACCCCGGACTGGCCTCCTCCGCCGCCTTGGCGACGGATTCAAAGCCTGTCATGAAATAGGGCACGATCTGCATCACCAGAAATATCGAAACCAAGACGCCGTTCCCGCCGAATAGGGGGGAGAAATTCCGCGCCGAGCCATGTCCCGCTCCGAAGGACACAAAGACCGCAAACAGCACCAATGTCGCAAAGGCACTCCAGTTCTGAAAAGTGGCACTTAACCGGATCCCACGATAGTTCAGCACAGTCAGTAGCGCCGTGAGCCCGAGCCCGATAATCAGATGCGGCAGGTACACGGGCTTTCCCGCCACTCGATAGATTTCAAGCGAGTCCAGCACCGGAAAGATGTAGCTGGCAATTCTCCCCACGGCCACCGCTTCCCAGGGACAAACGATGAAATAAGCAAGAACCATCATCCAGCCAGTCGCGAAGCTGACGAACTGCGGAAAGACTTTCGCGGTATAGGCAATCTCGCCCGCCGCGTCGGGTATGGCCATTACCAACTGGCCATACACATAGCCGATGGGCAGCAGCAAGGCTCCGCCGATGGCGAAGCCAAGAACAGCTCCCAACGGCCCGCCCCGGGAGAGCCAGTCATCCATTACGACCAGCCACCCCACTCCAACCATTGTGCCCCATCCCAGGGTGAAGTAGTCGGTGACGCGAAGCGTGCGGGCGAGTTGAGTCATGGTTGTTGTTCTCTGCGGTCTGGGCGATCTCGGGGTGACCTCAAAAGAGGCAAAGCATCTCAAACAGCAGGTTGGCCGCCAGCAGTGACGTGATCTCCTGGCTATCGTAGGGCGGAGAGACCTCGACCAGATCGGAGCCCACCAGGTTCAGGCCTCGCAAGCTGCGCACCAACTCCAATGCTTGCGCGCTGCTCAGGCCGCCAATCTGTGGCGTACCTGTGCCGGGCGCAAACGCCGGATCGACCACGTCAATGTCGAACGTCACGTATGTGGGACGCTTGCCAAACTTTTTCAAATGTCTCCGAACCGGGCCTAATCCATCGCGATGGAACTGTTCGCAGGTGATGATCTCGATCCCGTGTTTGCGGGCGAAGTCGAAGTCGCCTTCGCCATAGACCTGCCCACGCAATCCGACCTGAAGTCGGAAGCCTTTGGCAATCAATCCTTCTTCCACCGCGTACTTCACCGGCGTGCCATGCGAGTGCGGGCTGCCGAAATATCCACCCCAAGTATCCCCGTGAGCGTCGAGCTGCACAAAACCGACTGGCCCCAATTGTTTATGGATCGCCCTCAGAATCGGCAGCAGAATCGAATGATCCCCGCCGACGCAAACAGGCTTCGTTCCGCTCTGCAACACAGCGGTTAATTGCTCGCTGATTCGTTTATAGGTGTCCTCAATCGACAGTGGGTTTATCGACAAATCTCCGAAGTCGCCGATCCGCCACTTCTCAAAGGGATTGACTTTCAACACCGGGTTCCAGGGGCGAATCATCGCCGACTGCACGCGAATGTTGCGCGGCCCGAAGCGCGGACCAGGCCTGTAGGTCGTGCCTCCATCAAACGGAACACCGATGAGGGCGATGTCGAGGTCTTCTGCCTGTGGGACATGCGGCAGGCGCATGAAGGTGGGCACGCCCGAAAAGCGCGGGTAGACCAGGGCATCGACCGGCTTGGGGTGCGGCGTACTCCTCTTTCTCGCTTGCATGGGCGCGCGAATTATAAAGCATGCTCGCGAGCGAACCGCATCCTCCGCTGCTCTCGGCTCAATATGCTATGTTTTAGCCTATTTCCTACCCAGCAACGAGGGGCTATGCCGCGATACGAATACCGAAATCTGTCTCCCACGCCAAGGGCCGAGAAGGCTTTTCTTTCCTGGATTGATTCCCTGGACCGGGAATTCATGAACCGCGATCCGGAGTACCGCAGCGTGGTGGTTCGCGATGCGCTGCACCAGTTGTACCTTGGTCGGCCGTATGCCCCGCCGGACTCGGGCACGCCTCTGGCCATACAAATCCAAGTGCACTCCTTCGATTCGCGCAACGCGACTCTCGAACCTGAATACTACGGTGACGTGGACGCGGCCAAATACGCGGAGCGCAAGCCGCTGATCTGGTTCTGGATGATGTACGACCGCTCCCCGGTGGGTCTGAACCATTGGCTGGGGTATCGCGTGCGTGCCATGCTGGCCCGCCATGTGTTCAAACATTGCGGCAAGAACGTCAAGATTTTTCACGGCGTGGAAGTCTCCTACGGCTACAACTTGACCGTCGAAGACAACTGCGTGATCCACAAATACGTGCTGCTTGACGATCGCGGCGAGATCATCATTCACGAAGGAAGCTCGATTTCCGATTATGCCAACGTCTACTCGCATGCGCACGATCTGAACGATGGCATGATCGTCACCAATCAAAAGACTGAAATTGGCCCACGGGCTCGCATCACCTATCACGCCACGGTACTGAGCGGAGTGCATGTGGCCGAACATGGCCTGGTGGGCTCGATGGGAGTCGCATCCAAGAAGGTGGAGCCCTATCACGTAGTGGCAGGCGTTCCGGCCAAGCCGGTCAAGGTGAAGCCCATCGCGCCCGAGGAATTGCGTAAGGCCTACGAGAAGGGATAGTCAATTCCACGGCGGGTTTTGAGTCGCGTCTATTTTTTCTGATCTGCAGCGCTGGCGGAGAGCCGATCCAACTCCGCAAGCTGCTTCTGAGCGACGGCAATATCGTCAGCATTGGGCAGCAACTGAATGTAATTTCGAACGTGCAGGGCAGCGCCAGCGTAATCGTGTTTCTGCGCGAGAATGATCCCGAGGATGTACTCCAGTTTCGGAACCCGATGCTGCGCGTCTATGGAGAGGCCTTGCGCGGCGCTCTTTTCGGCCTGATCAAAACTCTCGAGGAAGTAAGAGGCGAGCGCGTTGTAGTAGTAGTATTGGGGGAAGCTCATCGGATTCAGCTTCAGCAGCTGCTCGGTATGATCCGCCAACTCCTTCCACTGTTTTTCTTTCAGCGCTAGTTGCGACAGCTCCTCGTGAGGACTGACAAACTTTGTGTCTGCAGCGATGGATTGCTGGAAGGAAGCTTTCGCCGCAGCGGGGTCGTTCATCTGTAGCTGGGCGCGGCCAAGTTCCAGCCAAGCCACGGCGTATTTCGGATAAATTTCCACCGCCTTACTGAATTCGGCCTGAGCCGCGCTCCACTTTCCCTTTTTCTCGTCTTCTCGGCCTTTCTCGTATTGTCTGGTCGCTTTTCCTGGGGCCGAGGCAGTGGTAGCGCTGATCGTGAAACCTTCCACTTGTTTCATTCGGTGCAGCACAATGACGCCGACGTCCGCATTCCCGAATTCATTAACTTTACTGGCTAGTTCAACGGATTGTGAGGTGAATCCCGGCAAGACAGCCTGGAGGTCACAATCACGCATATCGCGGTGCGCGATGCCTGCATTGGATCCGCTACGCGGCGCCGTGACGGCAGCCGGAATCCCACTATCATTTTCTTCCGCCGTCACTACCATTTGCCTGGCATTGCTGTTCAGGTCGACGCTAAAGGCGCCCTTTCGATCCGTGTAGCCCTCGGCGCGTATCCGTCCCTTGCAAATGCTTTGGATGAGCGCGGCGTCGGTCAACGGCGTGCCGTCATCCACTACCACCTTCCCGGACAAGAAGGTCGGACCGCGTGTATCGAGCGGAGAGGGGACAGTACTGGCGGGAACATTCAAGCTAGGATTGCGAGTGGTATTGCTGTTGCTCCCAGGCGTCCGACTCCCGCCACCCGACCCGGGCCTGCCCTGCGCGATCAAACCGATCGTCAGAACCACTACCAGAAGAGGGGAGGCGAATATGCGGCGGTTCATGACACACCCCACGGTTGCGAAAATTGTATTCTCAATTCGGCAGCGCGGCGAGAAATAAAATCAGCTCCCACGCTGAACATCCAACAACGGTCGCATTCAGACCTTTCGTTTTGAGTCGGAAACCCGGGCCCGAGTTGGATGGAAGCTGCTCGAGAGAGTTGTAATTTAACCCGATTGCCGCTTCCGGCAGCAAGCGACTGCGCCGCGCAAAGCACACAGAATCCGCAATTTGCGTGATAGTATCAAAACCAATCACGCATGACGTTCGAGACCGTCAACTTGGTGTTTCAAGCGATCGTATTCCTGTTCGCCATCAGCATTCACGAGTCGGCGCACGCCTGGATGGCGAATCGACGCGGCGATCCCACGGCCAACATGTTGGGGCGCATAACCCTAAATCCCATCAAACACATCGATCCAATTGGTACGATTTTGCTGCCCGCCATTGCTTGGTTTGCGCATATGCCGGTGCTGGGCTGGGCGAAGCCCACTCCGGTGAATCCTCGCAATTTCAAGAATCCAGTTTTGGACGATGTCCTCACTTCCGTGGCCGGTCCGGTGAGCAATTTCCTGACGGCGTTGGTCGCATTGGGCCTATTGCTGCTGATCTCACTCACATCGCCCACTGGAAGGGAGATCGTTCACGAGACAACTTACGGAATCGTGCTCCTGAGTGGCGGTTCGCTCCTGGTGCCACTGAGCATGCTGCTTTATAACTTGCTGCTGATCAATGTCGTGCTTGCTGTCTTTAATCTGATTCCGATACCGCCGCTGGACGGCAGTCACGTTCTCCGCCATGCCCTCTCGGGTCCGGCACTGGCCCTTTACGACCGAATCGGCTTCTTCGGTCTTTTGGCTCTGGTTTATTTTGGGCCCGGTCTGTTGAGCAGGCTGATTTCCCCTTTTATGGCTTTTTTTATTTACTTTCTCCGATGACGGCCTCACGTTCCAACCACCGTAAACGCGTGCTCAGCGGGATGCGCTCCACCGGCAAACTGCACCTCGGCAACTACGTTGGCGCTCTAGACAACTGGGTGCGCATGCAAGATGAGTACGAATGCTTCTTCTTTGTCGCCGACTGGCATGCGCTGACTACGGATTACGCGGACACGTCGCGCATTAAAGAAAACTCGGTCGAGGTGCTGCTCGACTGGTTGGCCGCTGGACTCGATCCCGAGCGCAGCACCATGTTCATCCAGTCGCATGTGCCGCAACATGCCGAATTGCACTTGCTGTTCTCCATGATTACGCCACTCGGCTGGCTGGAGCGCGTACCTACCTATAAGGAACAGCGGGCGAATATTACGGAGAAGGACCTCGGCACCTACGGTTTTCTCGGTTATCCCGTGTTGCAGGCCGCCGACATCCTGATCTACAAGGGTGACTTTGTGCCCGTGGGCGAGGACCAGGTTCCGCACGTCGAACTCACACGGGAGATCGGCCGGCGCTTCAACATGTTTTACGGCAAGCACAGGCCCGTGTTTCCCGAGCCTCAGCCCTTGCTCACTCCCGCCGCCAAGCTGCCCGGAACCGATGGAAGAAAGATGTCGAAGTCATATGGCAACACGATCATGCTTACCGACCCTGAGCCGCTGGTGCGGCAAAAGCTGAAGACCATGGTTACCGATCCCGCGCGCGTCCGGCGCTCGGATCCGGGAAATCCCGATGTTTGTCCTGTTGGAGACCTTCACAAGATCTTCAGCGACCGCGCCACCAGCGAAAAAGTCAACGTGGGCTGCCGCTCTGCGGGTATCGGCTGCATCGAGTGCAAGAGCTGGGCTGCCGATGCCCTAGTTAACATCTTGAATCCTATGCAGGAGCGCCGAAAAAAATACGAGGACCATCCCAAGCTGGCCTGGGATATTCTGGAGGCAGGCTCGGCCCGTGCCCGCAAGGTGGCCCATGCCACTATGAACGAGGTGCGCGAGGCTATGGGTATCACCCAGAACTAGGTGTACAACGCCCAGGGTACCAAATAACGGAATGTCATCGATCGAGAGTGGGGCATGCCCGAAGAATTGAAAACTGGTTCTGAGATGCCGGTCATCATAACCCCCACCGCCGAGGTTTCCTCAGCTCCTCAGGCAGCCAAGGCCGCGGAAAGCGACTTTCCGTTTGCGGTCTCAGTCAGCGACGTGTATGAAGGGCCTCTCGATCTACTTCTCGATCTGATTCGGAAGCAGGATATCGATATTTACGATATCCCGGTTGCCAAGATCACGGCGCAATACCTGGCCTACGTAAGCAAGCTGCGGGAACTGGATGTGAACGTGGCCGCCGAGTTCATCTACATGGCCTCGGTTCTTATTCACATCAAGTCAAAGATGCTGCTGCCCCGCGATCCGGACACGCCTGCGGAAGAACAGGGAGATCCACGCTCGGAGCTGGTCAACCGCCTGCTTGAGCACGAGAAATTCAAATCGGCGGCGCAAATGTTGCTGCAGAAGCAGCAGATCGAAGAAGCGGTCTGGTCGAATCCGGCGCTCAAAGACTTCCAAGACGCCGAGGGCACGGAACCGGAAATCGCGGCCGACGTGATCGACCTGGTTAAGACCTTTCAAAAAGTTCTGGATCGCGCCAGGACGCGGCCGATTATCCAGGTTGACGAGGAGGCCGTCACCGTCGGGCAGATGATTGACTATTTGCGGCGTCGGTTGGCGTTGGAAGAAAGGCCGGTGCGGCTCATGCAGTTGTTGCGCCATGTCAATTCGCGCAATGCCCTGGTCTGCATGTTTCTCGCCCTGCTAGAACTGGTCCGCCTGCAGGCCATCCAGGTTCGTCAGGATCGCCTATTTGGCGAAATCGTCGTTCGCAAGCACACTCATTTTGACGAGGTTATGAACCAACAGGCCGCCGTGCGCGACGACTGGAGATAGAGGCAGGAGTTAGTAGCGGGTAGCTAGGAGCTGTGCTCGCCAAAAGGGGCGAGCTACGAGGGCCCGGCACGGAAGTGCCGGGTAACGCCAAAAACAATGTGCAAGTCCGGTAGGAACGCCACAATTATCCAATGAGTCTAAAGGCCAAAATCGAAGCCCTCATCTACGCGGCGGAAAATCCCGTTACGCTCGATCAAATGGTTCAACTCATTTCCCCATCAGACGAGGAAACCGATCTTAGAGCCCAAGTCCGTACTGCTCTCGAAGAACTGGTGGGAGAGTACGCCTGCGCCGATCATGGCATTGAGATTCGTCAAGTCGCGGGCGGCTACCGCATGGCGACAAAACCCGAGCAGCACGATGTGGTTCGCGCGTTCGCCAAGAGCCTGAAGCCGCCGATCCGTCTCTCCCTCCCGGCGCTGGAGACGCTGGCGGTGATCGCTTACAAGCAACCCGTGACGGTTCCTGAGATCAGCGAAATCCGGGGCGTGGACTCAAGCGGCGTCATCGCCACACTACTCGACCGCAAGCTCATCACGACGGCAGGCCGCAAGGCCGTAGTTGGCAGGCCCATCCTGTACAAAACCACCAAGGAATTTCTGCTGCGCTTCGGTCTCAAAGACGTCACCGAACTGCCCAGCATGGAGGAATTCGAGAAGCTGGTTGCGGAATCGTTCCAGAGCGACTTGTACCCGGCCGAGGCTGGCTCTGACGCCAGTGCTGCGGGCGTGCCCCCCCAAGGCGGTTCCCCAGAGGCGGCGAGCGAAACCACTGAGGACGAGCACGTTGAGGCCGGACGGCCCCACGATTAATTCCACCTCGCAAGGGCAGAGTGGGAACATTTCTCGCGCCGGCGTCGGCTCGCGTTGACCCTCATCGAAAGCGCTCGCTATACTCTCTATGAACTGATTCCAGATTTGGAGGCCCATGTCCTTATCCGCAGTGATCGTGGATGACGAGCAATTGGCCCGCGACGAACTGGCATTTTTGCTCCAAGACGTTGGCGATGTTGACGTGGTGGCGCAGGGCAAGAATGGGCTGGAGGCGATCAATCTCATCCGCGAACACAATCCGGATCTGGTTTTCCTGGATGTGCAGATGCCAGGATTGGACGGTTTTGGCGTCATCAAGAAGCTGCTCGACAAGAGAGTTCCCCTCCCGAAAATCGTCTTTGCCACAGCTTTTGATCAATATGCAGTCAAGGCTTTCGAGGTCAATGCCATTGACTATTTGCTAAAGCCGTTCGACAAGAAACGGGTAGCGCAATCGGTGCAAAAGGCTCGGCAGAAACTTGAGAGCGCCGGGACACCTTCGGACAAACTGGACACGCTGGTCCGTATGCTGGAGTCGCAGAAGATCCCTGCGGCTAAGATTTTGCTGAAGGCTGCCGGGCGTCTGTTTCTGGTCGATCAAAAAGACATATGCTACGCCTCGATCGAGGACGGGGTAATTTCGGTTGTTACCGCGGGAGCCGCCGGTTTAGAAGGCCAATCCAATTGCCGCACTTTAGAGGAACTGCTGGCTTCGCTCGATTCCAACCTGTTCTGGCGGGCCCATCGATCTTACTTGGTAAATATCAATCGTATTCGGGAAGTTGTCCCCTGGTTCAAGAGTTCCTACCAGTTGCGCATGGATGACAGAAAGCAAACCGAGATCCCCGTGAGCCGCGCGCAGACCAAGCGGCTGCGGGAGTTGTTTGGCCTGTAGCTAAGCGTTGCTTCGGGTTGCCCGCCGGGCCTCGGGAAGCGCCCTAGGAAGCTAACTAATTCTTCCAACCCAGGTCGATTCCGAATGATCAGAGTGGAGCCTTCCGGGAGGGGTCAACTGTTTTTTCTTCAGATCACTGAATATGCGTGCCCCAGTTTCGCGCGGGAGGATCCAATCTTCGGAGGCGGCCAGCAAGAGTTCCTGGATGTCCTGGCAGGCGGGTTGGCTCCGGGTCATTTTGTGTCCCCGAGCACTTGCCCCCCATAGGCGGTTCCCCGGCACAGACAGAAATCTTGCCAGAAAACGCGGCCCCCTCTCTGTCAAATATATTCTGCTTGTTGCGGAATCAGAACAAGAAGATCCGTCCCAACGTCGGCCTAAAGATCTGCCATGGCCAGGAAGAAACGGTTGAAAAACTATAATCAAAACCATGGCCCGGGGTTGGGAAAGCAAATCGGTGGAAGCCCAGCAGTCGGAGGCAGCCGAGGCAACCACGCCCGCCAGAGTTCATCTCACTCCCGAGCAGGTTGCACGGTTGCAGAAGCGAGAAGGATTGATACTTGCCCGGAAACACATATTGGAGCAGCTCCGAGTTAGTGAAAATTCCCGCCACCGGCAAATCCTCGATAGCGCGCTGGCTGATCTGGAGGCCAAGATTGCCGATTTAGACCCTTAGGAGACGCTCGCCGACGCTGCCGTTCGGGGCCGCTTCTCTGACGTATAATGATGTTTCCATGAAGGCTTACGTCTACGTTTCGCTCAAAAAAAGCGTACTGGACCCCCAGGGTAAGACCATCTACGGAGCGCTGAACAAGATGGGCTTTAAAGGATTGGAGGCGGTACGCCAGGGCAAATTCTTCGAGATTACTCTGGACCGTGATTTGACCAAGCCGGAGGCACAGGCTGAGGTCGAACGCATCGCCCGTGAGGTACTCACCAATCCTGTGATCGAAGAATACCGCTTTTCGTTCGAGGATTAGACCTGGACCGGCTGGTTCAGGGAAGGCGATGAAAATTTGCTATGCGAGTTCGGCCTTCCGGCTGGTTCTTAAGGAGTTCACATTATGTGCGGGATAGTGGGATATGTTGGAAAGAAACGGGTTGTGCCGGTAATTCTCGATGGCCTGAAGCGCCTCGAGTACCGGGGCTACGACTCGGCCGGGATCGCCGTGGCCGGCAATGGTGGCGCGCTGCAGGTGCGCCGGGCCGAGGGCAAACTCCGCAATCTGGAAGAAGTGATCCGCCTGAAGCCGATCGACGGCACCTATGGAATCGGTCACACCCGCTGGGCTACCCACGGACGCCCCACCGAGGAAAACGCTCACCCGCATCGTGATTGCACCGGCCGCGTGGTCGTGGTGCACAACGGCATCATCGAGAACTACGTTCTCCTGAAAAAGAAGCTGATTGAAGAAGGACACAAGTTTACGACCGAAACCGACACCGAAGTCATCGCCCACCTGGTTGAAAAATATTTCCTGAAAACCGGGAACGGCCATCACCCTGCCCTCGAAGAAGCTGTGCGGAAGACAGTTAAGGAACTGAGCGGGGTGTTCGCCTTGGCCGTGATTTCGGTTGATGAACCCAACAAGATCGTGGCCGCGCGCAATGGCCCGCCCGCGGTGATCGGACTTGGCAAGGACGAGTACTTTGTCGCTTCTGATGTTCCCGCGATTCTGTACCACACCCGCGATCTGTTCTTCCTGGCCGATGGCGATCTGGCGGTTATCACGCCGGAAGGGGTGCAACTCAGCGACTTTGACGGCAAGCCGATCGTCCGGCAAGTTCAGCATGTGACCTGGGACCCGATCATGGCCGAAAAGGGCGGGTTCAAGCACTTCATGCTGAAAGAGATTTATGAACAGCCGCGAGCGGTGCGGGATACCACGCTAGGCCGGGTCTCGCAGGAAAGCGGGCAGGTGTTTCTCGACGAGATGGAGATCTCGGAGGCCGAATTCAAGGCTCTCGATAAGATCAACATTGCTGCCTGCGGGACCAGTTGGCATGCTGGCCAGGCGGGCAAATTCATGATCGAAACCCTGGCACGGGTTCCGGTGGAAGTCGATTACGCCAGTGAATGGCGTTACCGTGACCCGATTATCGGCCAGAATACGGTCACGATGCTGATTTCCCAGTCGGGGGAAACCGCCGACACGATTGCCGCCCAGCGTGAGGCCAAGGGCAAAGGATCAAAAACCCTGGCCATCTGCAATGTCGTGGGCTCGATGATCACGCGCGAGGCGGCGGGCACAATCTATACCCACGCCGGACCGGAAATTGGGGTCGCCTCGACCAAGGCTTTTACGGCCCAGATGACCGCCCTTTATCTGTTTGCTCTCTTTCTTGCGCAACTTCGCGGAACGATCACGACCGAGCAAGCACGAGACGCCGTGCAGGAACTCACGCGGCTTCCTGGCAAGCTGGAACACCTGCTGACTCACGAGGAAGACTGTGAAGACCTGGCCCGCGAATATGTCCGGTCGCAGGACTTCCTGTTCCTTGGTCGCGGCATTCACTACCCGATCGCCCTCGAGGGCGCCCTGAAACTCAAGGAAATTTCCTATATCCACGCCGAAGGCTATCCGGCCGGTGAGATGAAGCATGGCCCCAATGCCCTGATCGACGAGAATCTCCCAGTAGTGATCATCGCCACGCGCGATACCAAAGATCGTGGTTCGATGGTGCGCTACGAGAAAACCATTTCCAACCTGAAAGAGGTTAAGGCGCGCTCAGGTAAGGTCATCGCGCTCGCCACCGAAGGTGACGACGAGATTGCCGAGGCAGCCGACCACGTCATCTACATTCCGCCGGCTCCCGAGGAACTATCCGCAATCCTGGAGATCATCCCCCTCCAGTTGCTGGCCTACCACATAGCGGTGCGACGCGGATGCGACGTGGATCAGCCGAGAAATCTGGCAAAGTCGGTGACCGTTGAGTAAGCGCCAAGGGCAGGGCGCGAGGCGCAGGACCGGTTCTCGGCTCTGAGTTCTCGTTCGGGGTTCTCAGGTCACAGTTCTGGTTTCCGGCTCAATCGCGGAGGCTTGCCCAATTCTTTTCTCTGAGCTTGCAACCAAGCCTTCTCCAGATTCATCAAAAGGTTGACAGTGAAACACTCAACCTATATCATGGGCTTGAGCGCAATCGAGAATAGATAGCGATAAATGCAGCATTCTTAGGCATTTATAAAGCTTGAGGAGGACCCAGATTATGGGCAAGATCATCGGTATTGACTTGGGGACTACCAACTCCGTCGTGGCCGTGATGGAGGGTGGCGAGCCCAAGGTCATTCCCAACGAAGAAGGTGGACGGACTACCCCGTCGGTGGTCGGCTTCACGAAAACCGGGGAGCGGCTGGTCGGGCAGGTAGCCAAGCGCCAGGCCATAACGAACCCTGGGAACACGATTTACTCCATCAAGCGCTTCATGGGGCGTCGTTTCAACGAGGTCACCGAAGAAATGAAGATGGTGCCCTACAAGGTGGTCCAGTCGGGTGACAACGTGGCGGTAGTGGCACAGGGCAAGGAGCACACGCCGCCGCAAATCTCCGCGATGATTCTGCAGAAGCTGAAGAAAGCGGCTGAGGACTACCTCGGAGAGACGGTGACCGAGGCGGTCATCACGGTTCCTGCGTACTTCAATGACGCACAGCGCCAGGCCACGAAAGATGCCGGCAAGATTGCCGGGCTCGATGTAAAACGAATCATCAATGAGCCAACGGCGGCGGCTCTCGCTTACGGTCTCGACAAGAAAAAGGATGAGACCATCGCCGTGTATGACTTCGGCGGCGGGACGTTCGATATTTCGATTCTGGAAGTCGGCGAAGGGGTGATCGAGGTCAAGGCCACCAACGGCGACACGCACCTGGGCGGCGATAATATCGACCAGCGCATCGTTGACTGGCTGGTAGACGAGTTCAAGAAGGATGAAGGCCTCGATCTGCGTGGCAAGGGAAACGAAATGGCCCTGCAGCGTCTCCGTGACGCAGCCGAGCGTGCAAAGATCGAGCTCTCGACGACGATGGAGACCGAGATCAATCTCCCGTTCATCACAGCCGATGCCAGCGGGCCCAAGCACCTGGTCAAGAAACTTACCCGGGCCAAGCTGGAATCCATGGTGGAAGACATCATCCAGCGGTCAACGGGCCCCTGCAAACAGTGCATGAGGGATGCGGGCGTCGATCCGACGAAGATCAATGAAGTAGTCCTGGTTGGTGGGCAGACACGTATGCCCCGCATTCAGGCCTTGGTCAAAGAAATGTTTGGTAAAGAAGGCCACAAGGGAGTCAACCCCGACGAAGTGGTTGCGGTAGGTGCGGCGATTCAGGGCGGCGTGCTCAAGGGCGAGGTCAAAGACCTGCTCCTGCTCGACGTCACTCCGCTAACCCTCTCCATCGAGACGTTGGGGGGCGTGGCTACGCCAATGATCCCGCGCAACACGACCATTCCGACCCGCAAGACGGAAACGTTCTCCACCGCAGCGGATAGCCAGACTTCGGTCGAAGTTCACGTTCTGCAAGGCGAACGCCCAATGGCGGCGCAGAACCGCACGCTGGGCAAGTTCCACCTGACGGGGATTCCCCCGGCGCCACGTGGGCTGCCGCAGATCGAGGTCACGTTTGACATCGACGCCAACGGCATCCTCAACGTGACTGCCAAGGACATGGCTACACAGAAAGATCAAAAGATCACAATCACGTCTTCTTCGGGCCTGAGCAAAGAAGAGGTAGAGCGCATGGCCAAGGAAGCCGACGCGCACTCTGCCGAGGACCAGGCCAAACGCGAAGAAATCGAGTCGCGCAACCAACTGGACTCGATGGTCTACAGCGTCGAGAAGATGCTGCGCGAGCACGGAGACAAAATCTCCGGGTCGGAGCGCGGGGACGTGGAAAACGCAATCGCCGACGCCAAGAAGGCCTTGGAGACCGGCACGAAGCAGGCTATGGATCAGGCGCACGAGCGTCTGACCCAGGCTTCGCACAAGCTGGCTGAGCAGATGTACAAGGCAGCCCAGTCGCAAGCAGCGCCAGGCGCCGGCCCGACACCGGGAACGGGCCCGGCACCAGGTGGGGAAGACAAGGGCAAGAAAGAAGAAAGCGTCATCGACGCTGAGTACGTCGACGTAGAGGATAAGAAATAAAGTAGCTGAACACGGACGGGCACGGATCGGAGTCCATGGAATCCGTGCTTGATTCTTGCGGGGAACCCAGGGAGAACTTGAATTGCAATTTGAAGTGAGGGGACAAACCTATTTTCTAGCATTTGTGGAAGATGAGCGGCGTTGGTACCTGTTTGCGCCGAGCCCGCAAGGGGTGCTCCGGATTCCCGTTTACGTGGATGCCTCTGCGGCCGAGAAGCTCGTGTTGGCAGAAGAGGGCAAGCACAGTATTTCCAATTAAGATTGCCCGTTGAAACTGTCACCCTCGGCGTGGCATGTGCTTGTGCCGGGAAGCTATGCGGGAGAGCCAAGCGCAAACGGTTCCTTCGTCTCCGTAGGTCCTGCGCTTCGCGCACGCGCTACTTCGCTCAGGGTTTGTGACTTTTTGGGGATGGAAGGGATTTTCCGGCACGTACGGGCTTGTTTTTAGCATCCCTTTGTGCGAGAAAACGCAAAAGCCACAAACTCTCAGGATGAGCGGGTTTAACAAGATTTAAGATGGCGACCACGACGCAAAAAGACTATTACGGCATTCTCGGCGTGAAGAAGAATGCGTCCGTCGAGGACATCCGCAAAGCTTTCCGCAAGCTGGCCCGCAAGTACCATCCTGACGTAAATCCCGGAGACAAGGCAGCCGAAGAGAAATTCAAAGCCATCTCGGAAGCCAACGACGTTCTCAGCGATCCCAAGAAGCGGAAAATTTACGACCAACTCGGATTCTACTCCGACAACATTGACCCGGCTGCGGCGGAAGCTTACGCCCGAGGAGGTCCTACGGGCGCCGGCGGCCTGGGCGGCTTTCCGGGTGCTCAGGGTGGGGGCCAAGGTGTCCACTTCGACTTTGGCGGATTTGATTTTTCCGACCTGTTCGAAGGGGCGGGACGGGGCAAAAAATCAAGCGGCAGCAGTTTTCGCGATATTTTCTCCAGTATGTTTGGAGGCGGCCGGGGCGGCCCCAGCGTAACTGAGGAAGGACCCGAGCCGGGTTCCGATCTCGAGTACCAGGTCAATGTGCCTTTCTGGACGGCGATCCGCGGCGGGGTCATGCGGTTGAACACCACGCGCCGCGATGTTTGTACCACCTGCCGTGGCAACGGTTACATCGAGAATCCGGGAGTATGTCCGCAGTGCAAGGGCTCCGGCCAAATCACTCAGACCGGCGGGCGCATGAAGTTCAATGTGCCCTGCCCCCGCTGCCATGGAACCGGGAAAAACAGGACTACCTGCACCACTTGCGGGGGCGAAGGCACGGTGGAGCGCACTGAGCCCTTAGAGGTTCGGATTAAGGCAGGCACCCGCCATGGGCAGCGGATTCGCCTTGCGGGCAAGGGTAATACCGGTGCACATGGCGGGCCCGCAGGCGACGTCTACGTGATCATCCGCACCGGTGACCACCCGATCTTCCATCGCGAGGGCGACGATATCCACCTGACCGTGCCCGTGACGGCCAGCGAAGCTGCCTTAGGAGCAAAGGTAGAGGTTCCCACAATAGACGGGCGAACCCTCCTGAAGATACCGCCGGGGACGCAAAGCGGCCAGAAGCTCCGTTTGCGGGAGAAGGGAGTTCCCTCGGCGACCCGTGAGGACCAGCGCGGGGACGAAATCGTGGAGATCAAGGTCACCGTCCCTATGCCGCGTGACGAGAAAACCAAGGAACTCCTCCGCGAACTGGCTCGGCTCAATCCCGACGACCCGCGCACCGAGCTCTGGTCGAAAATCTAGGCTTCCGGCCCGACCGACGCGCGTTCCCATTCGGAGAAAAACAACTCTCATTACCCAGGGGTCACTCCCGCCGGCCAAAAATTCTGACGTTTTTTCTTGCATCGCATCTAACTTGCCGTATTCTCGGATTGCGAACTAACTCCACCGAAATGCCCGGGAATCGCAGTCAACTCGGGAGCCTCGGTACAAGGGAGACGCGGTGGTGAGAGTGAGTCGCCTGAGGAGGAAGCCATCGAAATTGCCAACTAGCGTCACTACTCACACCCAGCGGCCAATCATCGCGGTCGTCTCCCGGAAAAAGTCGATTCGGCTCACTCTGTGGCCCCTGGTCGCCGCCACCTTCTTCATGGTATCGGGCGGAACCTACGGGACCGAGGACATCGTTCACGGGGCGGGCTACGGACGAGCCATCCTCATCCTGCTGCTGACTCCGCTTCTCTGGAGTCTTCCCACCGCCTTCATGATCGGCGAACTGTCCAGCGCGCTGCCCCACGAGGGCGGCTACTACGCCTGGGTACGGCGTGCCATGGGCAACTTTTGGGGATTCCAGGAAGCATGGCTTTCGCTGGTGGCCTCCGTTTTCGACATGGCCATCTATCCCACCCTGTTTGTGGCCTACCTGGTGCGCCTGCTTCCCTGGTTCAGCCACGGATATCGCGCGATCATGGTGGGGCTGGCCGTAGTCATCGTTTGTGCCCTGCTCAACATTGCTGGCGTGAAGGTAGTCTCGACGACTTCCCTGTGGCTGTTTTTCCTCCTGTCCGCGCCGTTTGCGCTAATTGTGCTGCTGTCGCCCTGGAAATTTGGCACTCTGGCTAACGCGGTGACCGCCCCAACCACGTCTTCTGTGGACATCATTGGCGGCCTGCTGATCGCCATGTGGAATTACATGGGATGGGACAACGCTTCGACCATCGCCGCCGAAGTCGAGCGTCCGCAGCGCACCTATCCCAGGGCCATGCTGGCCGCGGTGGTCATCGTTTCTCTCAGCTACATCATTCCCGTAGCCGCTATGTGGATGACTGGTCTGGCACCCAGTGCCTGGGAAACGGGCTCGTGGGCGGAGATCGCCAGCCTAGTAGGCGGGCCGCTGCTGCGGGTCGGCCTCGTGCTGGGGGGCATGATGAGCGCCTTTGGGATGTTCAACGCGCTGGTGATGAGCTACTCGCGTCTGCCTCTCGCCATGGCGCAAGACCGAATGTTGCCGAGGGCCTTTGCTCGGGTACACGCCCACAGCCGCGCGCCTTGGGTGGCCATCATCACGCTGGCGATTTGCTGGGCGTGCTGCCTGGGGCTGGGTTTCGAGCGTCTGGTAACCATCGACATCCTGCTTTACGGAACCAGTCTCGCTCTGGAATTCGCGGCCCTGGTCTGGCTGCGCGTTCGGGAACCTGAACTGCCGCGCCCCTTTCGAGTGCCTGGGGGGATCTTCGGTGCCATCGCTGTGGGCGTATTCCCAATCCTGCTGCTGGGCTTCTCAGTATTAAGGAGCCAGTCAGAGCAGGTGCTGGGGATGAGCTCCTTCGCTTTCGGCATGGTATTGATCGGGGCTGGGGTGCTCGCTTATGGCCTGAACACCGCCCTTAAACCTTTCGGTTGGACTTCCCAGGAAAAAGCTGAACCAGCCGCCTAAGAACAGCGGCCACGGATTTCACGGATGATCAGGGATGGGAAATCCGTAACCTCCGTCTGGATGCGTGGCCTTCTTGTGTCCTGCATGCGTTGTCATTATTTCGTCGTCTCATTGCCATGTTGTAAATTGGTTTTGCCAGACACTGTAATCAGACCCAGGCATATATGACGAAGCGGAAATCCAAGGGGGCCTACATGATCTCGGCGGTGGCTGAGATGTATGGCATCCATCCTCAGACCCTAAGGCTTTATGAACGCGAGGGTCTGCTCAAGCCCTCCCGCACCGAAGGGAACACGCGTCTCTACACGGACGAAGATCTGCAGCGGCTGGAATTCATCCTGTCACTCGCTCGCGATCTGGGTGTGAATATCTCGGGCATCGCCATCATCTTGCAAATGCGCGAGCGTATGGAAGAAATGCAGCGCCAGATCCAGGACTTCGTGAAGTACATCCAGGAAGAAGTGCTCTCGCGGGCCACAGCCGCGGCAGCCGATCCCTCGCGCGGCGCGATTGTTCCCGTGCAGCGACCGTTTGCGACGCCGCCGGCGGTCAGGAAGAAGTAGGGGCCGGGCTCAGGCATCAGGTCGCAGGTCGCAGATTCTACTGATCTCGTCATCCTACCGGCAGGTCCCGAGGAATCTGGCGCGCAGGGCGCGCAGTGCCACTGCTGCCAATTTCGCGGCGGGCGCGTATGATAGTGGGTTTTCGGCGGCTGAACACTGAATGCTTCCCTTCAAGCTCGTCTACAGCGAGGACTACTACCTTCCTATCGGAGCCCACGTTTTCCCCGCGGAAAAGTACCGCCGCATTCACCAGCAGCTCGTGGACAGTGGCGTAGCCGAGCCGGCCGACTTCGTGACGCCGCAGCCGGCCTCTGACAGGGACGTTTTGCTGGTGCATACGCCACAGTACGTTCTCAAACTGAAAACGGGAACGCTGACCGCGCGCGAAGAACTCGAGATGGAGATTCCCTACTCGCCAGAATTGGTGCGCGCGTTCTGGCTGGCCGCTGGAGGTTCGATGCTGGCTGCCGATCACGCCCTGAATGACGGAGTCGCGATCAACATCGGTGGAGGCTTCCATCATGCTTTTCCCGATCATGGGGAAGGCTTTTGCATGATCCACGATGTCGCGATCGCCATCCGTCGCATGCAAAAAGACGAAAAGATTCAGCGCGCCATGACCATCGATTGCGATGTACACCAGGGAAATGGGACTGCGGTAATTTTTGGGGCCGGTCCGCGTGTGCCCGGCGATCCGTTGCCCTCGCGTCCCGGGCTAAGCCCGTTCCGGCCCGCGAAGGTGCACAGGGCCCATGCCGCGGATGTTTTCACGATCTCGCTCCACCAGGAAAACAACTATCCCGCATGGAAGCCACCGTCTTCGATCGATGTCGACCTCCCGGACGAGATCGGCGACGACGATTACCTTGCCTGGCTGGACAATGCCATCAGTTCCGGCCTGCGCCAGTTCGACCCGGAACTGATCTGCTATGTCGCCGGCGCCGATCCGTACTGTGAGGACCAATTGGGTGGGTTGTCGCTCAGCATCGAGGGGTTAAAGAAGCGTGATGAGTTGGTGTTCCGGGTGGCCAAGGCTCGCGCCATCCCAGTGATGGTAACGTTTGCCGGCGGGTATGCGCGCATCATAGAGGACACAGTGACCATCCACTCGAACACGGTGATCGCGGCGAAAGAAGTTTTTGCGAGCAAATAAACCGGCCATGCGAATATGCCTGATTCGCCACGCGACACTCGTGGTTGAGTACAACGGTCGCAAGCTCTTGGTCGACCCAATGCTGAGCGACGCCGGCGCGCAGCGCCCCATCGACAACTCACCCAATCCGCGCCAACACCCGCTGGGGCCGCTGCCGATCTCTGCAACGGAACGGGTCGACGGAATCGATGCCCTGCTGGTCAGGCACGCTCATCGCGATTATTGGGACGGCCCGCAGCTTAACTGACTCCCAAGCATCTGCCGCTGCTGGGCCAACCACAGGATGAGCAGAGATTTCCCTCGTAAGGTTTCACCCGTGTCCAACCGGTCAACGACTCAATGAACTGAACGGCATTGAGATCGCCCGCACTGGTGGGCAGCACGGCACGGGGGAGATCGGAAGGAAAATAGCGCCGGTTTCCGGATTCGTTTTGCGCGCGCCGGGCGAGCCTATCTTATACATCGCCGGCGACACAATCGGGTGTGCTGAAGTCGAGAATGGGTTGGACCAATTTCGCCCCGGCGGGGTCGTGGTCAACGCTGGCGCGGCGCAGTTGCTGCAAGGCGGCCCGATTACGATGACGCCCGATAACATAATCACAACCTGCCAGCATGCTCCTAACGCTCAAGTCGTTGCCGGGCACATGGAAAGCCATTAATCACTGTCTGCTCACTCGAGCCGATCTCTCGTTTCAACGGGAAGCCGCTCGCGCCATTCCGCAGGTCGCCATTCCCGAAGATGGTGAATGGTTGAACCTCCTCGAGTCGTACGCAGCAGCGCTCCTGTGCAGACTGCTAGAATAGGTAGATCGAGCTGACCTTCGTAGACCCTTATGTTTGAGAACCTCTCAGAAAAACTACAGCGAACGTTTAAGATGCTCCGCGGCCAGGCTGTCCTCAATGAAGACAATGTCCAGGACGCACTGAAGCAAATCCGGCTGGCGCTGCTGGAAGCCGACGTCAACTTCAAAGTCGTCAAGCAACTCGTTGACAAGATCCAGGACAAGGCGCTGGGCAAGGACGTGATGACCGCTCTGGCACCGGGCGAACAGGTCATCAAGATCGTTCGCGACGAACTGGTCGAAATGCTGGGCCAAGACACGGCCAAGCTCAAATTCGGTTCGCAGCCGCCCACCGTCGTTCTGATGGCCGGATTGCAAGGTTCCGGTAAAACCACTACCTCCGGCAAGCTTGCGAACTGGCTGAAGAATGGCGGGCATCGGCCTCTGCTGGTCTCAGTCGACGTTTACCGCCCGGCAGCACGCGAGCAGCTGAGAGTGGTCGCGCACGCGATCAAGGGAAATATTTACGAGGGGCAAGTAACGGAGGCGAACACAGGCACGGTCGAGCGCCTGGCAAAGGAAGCACGACGTGAGGCGGTCAATACTGGCTGTGACGTGCTGATCGTCGACACGGCCGGTCGCCTGCACATGGACGAGCAACTCATGGAGGAGATGCAGTTGCTCAAGAAGCTGCTCAGCCCGCAGGAAATCCTCTTTGTAGCCGATGCTATGACCGGACAGGACGCAGTGCGCTCAGCCGACGAGTTTCACAAAAAGCTGACCCTGACTGGCGTCGTGCTGACCAAAATGGACGGCGATGCGCGTGGTGGCGCCGCATTGTCCATCCGCCATGTCACCGGTCAGCCGATCAAGTTTATCGGCGTTGGTGAAAAATACGATGCACTCGAGCCCTTTCATCCCGATCGCATCGTCTCCAGAATCCTGGGCATGGGCGACATTCTCTCGCTCATCGAGAAGGCCGAGCAGCAGGTGGACAAGAAAAAAGCCCAGGAGATCGCCATCAAGGCACTCACGGGGGATGGCTTTTCGCTCGAAGACTTCCGGGACCAGGTGCGGCAAGTGAGGAAAATGGGCTCTCTGCAGAGCTTGGTGGGGATGCTGCCGCGCATCGGCCCGTTTTCCGGATTACAGGCGGCGGCCGACAAGGTGGACGACAAGCAGATCAGCCGGGTTGAGGCCATCATCAACTCGATGACGGCTTACGAGCGGAACCATCACGAAGTCATCAACGGCAGTCGCCGCAAACGCATCGCCCGCGGCTCGGGAACCAGCATTCAGGAAGTCAATAATCTTCTGCGCCAGTACGCGCAGATGAAGAAAATGTTCAAGCAGATGGGCAAGCCCAGTTTCGCGCGGCGTATGGCGGGAATGAAGTTTCCGGAAATGTAGGACTCGGCTCTAGGCGACGGGCTTTAGGCTTTAGGTTCTCCGTTCCCAGTTCTCGGTTCTCAGAGCCACCGGCGATTTGTCAGGGAAGAAAGCAGGGGCGCGAGAAAGAACATGTTGATCCGGCGCGGGAAGCTCTGCTCTGTTTTGTCTGTGTTCCTGATGCTATGCGGAATGGGAGTGGCTCAGAAGAAGCCCGCTCCGCAACCCTCCAGCAAGCGGACGGCTTTCCAAACGGGCGACTTCGCCGCACAAATGCAGGAACTGCGTGAGATATGGGTCCAGGAATTCAACGCCGGCCACGCCGACAAAGTAGCCGATTTCTATGCTACTGATGCGGTGCTGATGCGCTGGGACGGATCTGTGCATGGCAAAGACTCCATTCTGGCGGAGATGCGGCGCTCGATTACGGGCGGAGCCCACAATTACTACGTCAGCAGCCTGCACACGGAACGCTCGGGGGATATTGGATATGACACGGGCGCTTATAACGTGACTCTGCGCGATCGCGTGATCGAAGGCAATTATGTGGTCGTGGTAAAGAGAATTGCCGGGCAATGGAAAATTGTGGCGCACGCGAGCGTGCCCAACCCGGCGCAAAGGTAACACGATCGAATGATGAAGTGGCGCTCTCGGGAAGAATCGAGCACCAGAACCGATACCCGTTCTCTGCGAGAGCAGTTCGCCGAACGGAAGGCTCTCATCTCCCAATACGTCCCTTCTGAAACGCAAGCCGTTCACGAGAGGGTCGTCGCCGACCTGAAGCGCGCTGGCCTGGCTGAGCACGCTGCCGCAGCAGGCGCCCAGGCCCCTGCATTCGAACTGAAGGACCAAAGTGACGCCACCGTTCGCTCAAGTGACCTGCTCGGCAAAGGAAGGCTAGTCATCTGCTTCTTCCGCGGACGCTGGTGCCCCTTTTGTATGGGACAGATGGAGGCCATGAATGCCGCTTTGCCACAGATCGAACTGGCAGGCGCTTCTTTCATCGCCATCTCGCCGCAAACCGTTAAGCAATCTTTCTTCATGGCCGACCAGCACAGGTTGCGATTCCCTGCGCTGTCCGATCCGGGGAATCAAGTCGCACGCCAGTTTGGGCTAGTCTACCGCGTGCCTGAGGATCAGCAGTCAATTTATCGGCGCGTGTTCATCAATCTTCCGTTGGTTAACGGGGATGACAGCTGGGAGCTGCCCATTCCGGCCACCTACATTCTGGAACGCGATTCGACGGTGTTGTACGCGTCCGCCAGTCCTGAGTACACGGAGCGCCCCGAGTCGGCAGAAATCGTACAAACGCTGGCCGCGCTCAGGTGAGTTGCGGAAGCCTGCCAAAACCAGATTCCTCGGCGGCAACCGCCTCGGAATGACAAGAAAGGGAGCATTCCCGAATTCATGAAGACGATTCTGAACCGATATGCTGACTACTATGCTGACTACGCATATGCGCTGCTACGCATTGTGGCCGGATTCCTCTTTGCCTGTCACGGCGCGCAGAAGCTTTTCGGTGCGCTCGGTTCCGAGCCACAACTCAATGCCATGGGAGTCGCGGCGGGTTCCATTGAGTTTTTTGGCGGGTTGCTGATCGCCGTGGGGCTGGTTGCGAACTTTGCCGCCTTCATCGCGTCCGGGGAGATGGCAGTCGCCTACTTCAAGGTGCACGCCCCGCGGGGATTCTTTCCTATCCTGAATCATGGGGAACTGGCGGTAGTGTTATGTTTCTTTTTCTTGTACGTGGCCCTGCGGGGCGCCGGGCCGGTGTCGTTCGATGCCCTGTACCGGCGGAAGCTGGAGTAAGAGAGGGTGTCAGGGTTCTTAGGTGGCAGGTCTCAGGCCCGAGTATAGATAGGAATCTTGAGACCTGACCTCCCTGGCCGGGCTCACGATTTTGGCGCGTGACTCAGACGCTCGCCGCCAGGTAGTGGGTCGGCCTAAAGGATAATGTGCGCTCTATTGCCTGCGCGCCGACAGGCAACCTCGGCGCACGCAACACGCGGCAACACGCGCGGCACACTTGCCATTCCCGCTAACTTCCGTGATAATAATGCTTTGTCTCAACCCCGCCGGATAAAGTAGAAAGGAAGCTCAAGTTTGTGTTAATGATTCGTCTGGCGCGCATGGGTGCGCGCAAACAACCGCATTACCGGGTGGTCGTGATCGAGAAGGTGCGTGCGCGGAATGGCCGGTCTGTGGAAGTGGTCGGTACATACAATCCCCGCAGCACGCCGGCCAACATTGAATTGAAGCGCGACCGGATCGAGTACTGGGTGTCCAAGGGCGCCAAGATGTCGGACCGGGTCAGCCAACTGATGTCGAAGCCAGTCCCGGCGGCTACCGAGTCCGTAGCCTAAGATACATACAGCGGAATACGCTTCCCCCATACCAAGGAGCCACTTCATATGACCGGGGAGCAGGCTGGGGACATGCGGGCTCTGATCGAGCAGATCGCCAAAGCATTGGTGGATGAACCGGAGCAGGTCGCGGTTGAGGTTGTCGAGGAAGACGGCGGCACGGTTTTGGAACTGAAAGTCGCTCCGAGTGATGTGGGCAAGGTCATCGGCAAGCAGGGGCGCACCGCACGCGCCATGCGCACGCTTTTGGGCGCGGCGAGCATGAAGTTGCACAAGCGCTATTCGCTGGAGATCCTGGAATAGGCGAAGAGTTCATTACCATCGCCCGCGTGATCAAGACGCAGGGCCGCCGCGGCGAGGTCGCGGCCGAACTTCACACGGATTTTCCTGAGCGGTTTGAAGAGCGCCGGCAGATTTTCGCGTTGAACCCAGGCGGCGGGCGACACGAGGTGGCATTGGAGTCGTTCTGGCCGCACCAGGACCTGATGGTTTTGAAGTTCGCTGGAGTCGATTCGATCTCCCAGGCGGAGACGCTGGTCGGCTGCGAGTTGCAGGTCCCGGGCAGCGAACGCACGCAACTTGAGCCGGGCTCGGCATACGTCAACGACTTGACCGGGTGTACGGTTTTTGACGGTGAGCGCGAGATCGGCAAAGTAGCCGATGTTCAGTTTGGTGCCGGAGAGGCGCCGCTTCTGGTCGTAAAGGGAGCGAAAGAGTACGAGATCCCCTTCGCCGAAGCGTATCTGAAGAGCGTTGACGTGGTGGAGAAGCGTATTCGAATGCAGCTGCCGGAAGGCATGCTGGATGTTAACGCGCCGCTCACGGCGGAAGAGAAGGAACGACAAAAGTAGGCAGGAGTCGGCAGTCAGCGCTTACCTGCTGACTCCTAACGAACTACTGACTCCCGGTTTTCCGTGAAGATCGACATCTTAACGATCTTTCCCGACTTCTTTCGCGGACCGCTGGATTACGGCATCGTTCGCCGGGCCCGCGATGCCGGATTGGCGAAGATTAAAGTACACGACCTGCGGGCGTTTGCGCAGGACCGGCACCGCACCGTGGATGATCGCCCATTCGGCGGCGGCGAGGGCATGGTCCTGAAGCCGGAACCGATCTTTGAATGTATTGAAAGTTTGGGCGTATCGCCGTGGGAGAAGCGCACCGGGAGCGGCACCGAGCAAAGCGTGATTTTGCTCTCTGCCCAGGGTCGCCGCTTCAACCAGATGGTGGCTGCCGAGCTCGCCACCCTAGAGGGGATCGTTCTGGTGTGCGGACGGTACGAGGGCGTGGATGAGCGGGTCAGCGAATTTCTGGCCGACCGGGAGCTATCAATAGGCGACTTCGTGCTGAGCGGTGGTGAGATAGGTGCAGCGGTGATCGTGGACACGGTCACACGTCTCATTCCCGGCGCGGTGGGCAACGAAGCATCCACGCGCCAGGAGTCGTTCACCTTGCCTACGGAATTGAGCATGGTAATCGGTCCGGACTCGACCTGCTCTTCCGGCGGTCTGCTGGATTACCCGCATTACACGCGGCCGGCGGAGTTTCGCGGAATGCCGGTGCCGGAGGTTCTTGTATCCGGCAACCACGAAGAAATCCGGCGCTGGCGCCGGCGTAGGGCTTTGGAAAAGACGCTGCGCAACCGGCCCGACTTACTGAATCGAGTGGAACTCAGCGAGGAAGACAAGGAACTGATTGCCCAGATCAAGGGCAAAGAAATTTGATGTCATTTCGGGCCTAGCGAGGGATCCGGAGTGGTTTGAAGAACTGCAGATTCCTCGTCGCCTTCGGCGCCTCGGAATGACATCCTAGAGGAAGAAAAATATGTCGAACCCAATCATTGAAAAGCTTCTTGCCAAGAACAAACGCACAGATATCCCCAGCTTCGGACCGGGCGATACCGTCCGGGTGCAGGTGAAGATCAAGGAAGGCGAAAAGGAACGCCTGCAGGCGTTCGAAGGTGTCGTGATCTCGAAGCGCAACGGTCCGCAAGCCAGCTTCACCGTAAGAAAAGTGAGTTTCGGTCAAGGCGTCGAGCGTATCTTCCCGATCAACTCCAAAGTTGTGGACAAGATCGACGTCGTGCGCTCTTCGAAAGTGCGGCGGGCCAAGCTCTACTACCTGCGCGATCTGAAGGGGAAAGCCGCTCGTCTGAAGGACGTCGAGTAGGCTAGGAGACCTGCCACACCGTATCGAGCACGGTGCCATCTACCCATTTCACGACTGCCACCGGGCGCTCGCTGAGCGTGGGCTTGGCGGGTTTGCCCCCACAAATGCGCTCGACCTCGGCCTTGATGTCCTGAATAGGACGGATAGGCAGCCTGGAACCTTTTACTGCGTCGAGCAAGTCCTGACGGCTCGGATTGATCGCAATTCCCCGTTCGGTTACCACGACATCAATCAACTCGCCTGGGCCGGTGAGCGTAGTTACCTCATCCACAATCGCCGGAATGCGGTCACGGAAGCTGGGCACCGCCAATATGGTGCAGCCTGCCGCCAGGCAGTTCTGCCATCCGCCGATGCCGTGGAGCAAGCGCCCGTCGGAGTGCGTCACGACATTCCCATTGAATTTGACATCCACCTCGGTCGCGCCGAGCACGACCGCATCCACCATGGAAGCGAAATTCCCTTTGCCATGGTAGTTGTAAGAAGTGAATGGTGACGTCGCGACGTGACGCGGATCCTTGGCGAGCGACCTTACTGCATCCAGATCGAACGTCTGGCCGTCAAGGATGTAGTCCGTGAGCCCCTTTTCCAGCAATTCCACAAGATACTTAGTCGAGCCGCCACGGACGAACCGCGCTTTCACGCCCCCTTCCAACATCATGTTCTTGAGGTACTCGACAAATGCCAACGCGATCCCGCCAGAGCCGGCCTGGAACGAGAAGCCGTTGCGCATAATCCCTGCCTCGCGCAGGAAGCGCGCCACGAACTCGGCGATGCGCAACCGGTCGGGAGAACGAGTGATCTGAGTCGTGCCGGATACGATCCTTGTGGGATCGCCGATCGAATCAACCTGTACGACGAAGTCAACGTTGTTACCCTGGATTTGCGAGGGAATGCACGGGAACGGAACCAGGTTGTCAGTCACAACAATGACCTGATCGGCGTAGATGGAATCGGCCAATGCAAATCCTAGCAAGCCACAAGCCGATTTGCCATGCGTCCCATCGGCGTTGCCGAAGGAATCGGCGGTCGGTGCTGCGACCACTGCGACGTCAATGTGAACTTCACCATCCTGAATGGCCTGCCAGCGGCCTCCATGCGAACGGAGCACGCCCATGCCGCGCATTTTTCCCTGAGTGCAGTAATCGCCGAGAGGGCCGTTCATGCTGCCTTCAATGTGATGGATTGTTCCTGATTCCATTAGGCTGATGGCGTCTTTTTGCGAAGGGAAGGAGGCGCTGGGGAACCACATCAGGTCTTTCACGCCCATCCGTGCTGCAGTTTGTAGGGCCATCAGCGCAACGCTATCGCCATCGCGAAGATGATGGTGGCTGGAGATCACCATGCCGTCGCGGAGACCACATTTGCGTAGGGCGGTTTCAAGGTCCGCGATGCGCTTATCGCCGTTCTCCGGATAGCTGGCGGCCGTGCGCACCGGCGACGCAGCCTTGCGTGCGCGCGGCTGATATTTGCCCACTCCGATGTACGGGATCTGGGGGCGTCCGTTGACCATCGCCGGAACCATGCGTCCGGCGGCGTTCAAGGCTAGTTCGACCTTCGGGATCATTCTCAGTTCCTCAGTTCAGCTGCCGAGCTTCGCTCGGCCGGACAGCGGAGGCGGCTGTCTAGGTGTTTCCTGCCACCAGACTTCCTGCTACCAGACCCATCGACTGTGCGCGAGATATCAGCTTTAGAGCGCGCTGCACTACGGGCGGATCGATCATTTTCGATCCCAAACTGACCACCGCCAGACCCTTTTGTTGGGCCTCGTTGAAGGCAGCAACAATTTTCAGCGCCCTCTCAATCTCCGCCTTCGTAGGTGCAAACGCCTCGTGGATCACCGGAATTTGCAGGGGGTGTACACATCCCATGCCTTCAAAACCCATGGCCTTGGAATTCAGCCCCCAAACCCGCAACCCTTCCATGTCGCCAACATCGCTATAGACCGAGTCATTCACCTGGACGCCCGCCGCCCGTGCCGCATTTACGAGACGCTGGCGGGCAAAAAGAGACTCTGCACCGAGCGCGGTCTTTGGCGCTCCCAGATCGGCGGTGTAGTCTTCCAGCCCGATCGTCAGGGCCACCACTTGCGAGCTGGCGCTCGCGATCTTGAAGGCGTTTTCAATGCCGAGGGCCGATTCGAGGATCGGGATGAGCCAGATCTCACGATCGACTCCATGCTTGGTCCTGATCTGCCGGATGCGCTGCGTGACCTCGATGACCTGTTCCGGACGCTCAACCTTGGGAATCAGGATCAAATCTGGCGATTCCGGGATGACTTCTTCGAGATCGTCCAAGCCAAGCGGAAGCTGGTTGATCCGCACCATGCGCTCGCACGCGCCGAAATCCACGGCGCGGAGCGCGTTGCGAACCAGAATGCGTGCGGCATCCTTTTCGGCGGAGTGAACGGAATCTTCCAAGTCGAGAATGACTGCATCGGGGCCATGCAAAGCGGCGTTGATGAAATACTTGGGCTCGCCGCCTGGAAGATATAAGCGGGATCGGCGCAGCCGATCCCGGGGCGAGGCCTCGGCAATAACAATCTTCTCGGGGAGCGCTTTCAGCCCTTCGCCGAACCCCGCGCGCTTTGCCGCGGCTTCGATGCGGGCGGAGACTACAAACGGCAATGCGCCTTCATCGTGGATAACCACCTGGGCGTGCTCAACTCTAAGCGCACTGAGGACCTGCCGCGCCTGGGCGAGTATGGCCTCGCCGTAATACGGCTTAACGCGTGATTCCAGCACGATGTCTACTAGCCCGCGCTCACGGGGCTCAATCCAGACATGGGTATCGGAGCGAATGTTTTCGCCCCAGTGCCCGGCTGCGCCCACCCGCATCGCTTTGGCTTCGGTTGCCTTACTCATGGTCTAGGTTTCCCGAACTGCCGTGACATAGCAAAAAGTATCGACATCCTTATCGAGGCATCGCTCATCATGCCTCAAGGTATGAAAACGAAACGAGCCGGTGGAACCATTGAAAGCAACAATGATAATGCCGCAGGCCCCCGAGTGCCGTCAGCCGGTCCCTCAATTCCTACGCCAAAGCAGGGCCACGGCCAAACATCTCCAAGGGAGGAAGCCCGCCGTTCTCCCGCTAGTCCTCCAGGTGCGGGTGATTCACGAAGCCCTCGTATTCAGTACAGTTGGAGAGATCAAGACGCCGGGATCTGCACGTTCTTCTTCAGCTGCGCCAGAAACACACACTGCTCCTTTTCTACGAATTCTACGAACCCTGCATTCGGCACCGCCGGCAATCTCTGCGGCAGGGCTTTGAGACCGTCGAGGTTCTCCGCCCTCCCGGTGTAAGCATCCATGCGCTGATCGGTTTTCACCTTCCGTCCCGGTGCTAATAAATAGAATCGATACGCGCTTTGGACCTTGCCATTCCAGTCTTAGCCGCCTCGCGGGTCGGTTGCTCAGGACGACAACATTGAACTAGTTCAGTTTCGCCAACACCGCGTTCGTCATCTGAATCGTGCTGGCTGCGCCCTGGCTAATAGACTTAGGTCCGCCAGGGATGCGCATCATGTCGTAGGTGCGCACCTTACCTTCCTTGACCACCACTTCGATGGCCTGGCGGATTCGTTTGACTTTATCGCTCTCGCCTACGTGCTCCAGCATCATCACGGCCGACAGAAACATGGCAATCGGGTTCACGATCGGCGGATCCAGTTCGGCATACTTGGGCGCAGAGCCGTGCGTCGGCTCGAACACCGCCACCTCGTCACCAATATTGCCGGAAGCCGCGAAGCCGAGGCCGCCCACCAGGCCGGCGAAGGCGTCGGAGATCACGTCGCCGAACAGGTTTGAAGCAACTACGACGCCGTAATCTTCCGGATTCTTGGTCAGCCACATGGTTTGCGCGTCAATGTTGGTGGACCAGAGCACAATCCCCGGATACTCCTTGGCAACTAGCTTGGCTTCCTCTTCCATCATGCCCGAAGTCTCACGGAGAACGTTGGGCTTTTCGCAGATGGTCACTGATTTGTAACCGTACTTCTTCGCCCATTCGAAGGCAGCCTTGGTGATGTTGTGGGCGGCCTTGCGGGTGATGACGCGAACGGAAATCGCCAGATCGGGACCGGGGGTAGAGGAAAACGGTTTGAACTTAGGATGAGTTGCCATCGCGCTGCGCACCGGGTGGGGCGGGTTGGTCCATTCCACTCCGGCATAAAGACCTTCCGTGTTCTGGCGAAACACCACCACGCGTACGAATGGCTCTTCAAAGCCACCATCGGGCTTCTTGCGAATGAAGTTCAGCGGATTGCCGGGAAATGAAAGGCAGGGACGAATGCAGGTGTCCAAATTGAAGCGCTGGCGCATCGTTACAATCGGACTGTAGTATGCGTAGCCTTTGTCTTTCAGCGATGGCTGTAATCCGGCATCGGCTTCCTTCTTGGGCTTTGAGGTAATCGCACCAAAGAGTCCGAGCTTGTGCTTGGCCAGCAACTCGATGGTGCGGTCGGGCAGTGCGTCGCCCTCGTTGCACCAGCAGTCCCAGCCTATGTCGGCGTGAATGTATTCGGCGTCAAAACCAACCGCTCTCAAGAGCCGCAACGCCTCGGGCAGGACCTGGTTGCCGATCCCATCGCCGGGCATCGTGACCACCTTGTATTTAGGCATGAGAGCGGGTTCTCCTCAACCTTATAAAAAGCAAGACCTACATCCCTCGCTGCGCTCGGGATAACAAGGGTCTGAGTCCCAGTAAATGTATGTCGCCATCTTGAACCAAGCGCGAGCTTGGCGAAGGATCTCGCGCGCAGTGGCTAACTTTGTCGGTCGTGCACGCCAGGTCCTTCGCAGACTCGCGTCTGCATGGATGACGACATCTGAAGCCAACCCAGCATCACGCCAAGCCCAGGCGCTTGGCCACCAGGTTCTCGACGCCTCCAGCAATTACGAGCGATTGCGGCACTGTGCCGAGCGGCGGGAAACTGAATTTCTCTGCACGCCAGGTAATCGTGCCGGAAGTGAAATCAATAGCGATTTCATCGCCGGAAATGATCGTCTTCTCCTTTGCTGCGATCTCCTTCGCAAACTGCTCGCGCAGGCGCTTCACCAGTTCTGGCACTTCCACGCACAGAGAACCATTGTTATACGCATTGCGCAGGTATGTCTGTGAGAAGCTGGCGGCGATCACCAGACGGACGCCTTTGGCCTTTAAACAGGTCACCGCCTGCTCTCGGCTGGAACCGGTGCCGAAATTAAAGCCGCCGACGATCACATCGCCTGCTCGCGTGCGCACAGCAAACTGCGGGTCGTAGTTTTCCATGACTATCTTGGCCATCATCTCCGGGGTCATGTCGTCGCGGTAGGTGTAGTCCTTGCCGTAGATGGCGTCGGTGTTGACGTTGTCCTGGGGCATGAAAATCAAGCGGCCCTTCACGCCCTCCGGAAAGCCGGGCAGGATTTCGACTGCCTCGGCACGCACCTTTTCGGTGAACTCCCGGTATTCGCGTTTCGGAGCGCGATCGGCGGATTCGTAGGGACCTCGGATGTAGCCCGCAACCGCCGACGCTGCCACCACTTCCGGGCTGGCGAGATAGCATTGAGCATGGCGCGAACCCATCCGGCCCTTGAAATTCCGATTCGTGGCGGAAATGCCGACCTCGCCCTTTTCCAGCAGGCCAACACCCAAGCCAATGCACGGTCCGCAGCCGGCCGGCAATGCGTGGGCGCCTGCATCAAGCAGCGTCTGCCAAATCCCGCGCTTTTCGGCTTCCTGCTGCACCCAGGCGCTGGCCGCACCGAGGTAGAACTTCACAGCTGAAGCGACCCTCTTGCCTTTCAAAACTTTCGCCGCTGCTTCCAAATCCTCGAGCCGCGAATTCACGCACGAGAGCAGGTACGCTTTTTGAATCGCTACTTTCTTCTTCTCCATGTCGGCGAGCGACTGCATAACCTGAACTGTGTCAGGGCCGGAGACATGGGGAGTAACCTGGCTGAGGTCGAGCACGATGCGAGCTGCGTAGCTTGCGCCGGCATCCGTAAGCCGAGGATGGTTGGCCCACCTTTCAATGTCCTTTTCTGCGAACCGTTCGATGCCATCCGTCCTCAGCCGCTGATGTACACCGCGCAGGTAATTGATTGTGATTGCATCTACCGGGAACCAGCCGACCAGCGGCCCCCACTCGGTGGTCATGTTGGAGATAGAGAGGCGGGCGTCCATGGACAGGCTGGCGACGCCGGGGCCGCTGAACTCGACCGCGGCGTTTAGCACTTCATCGTGGTTGTAGAGACCGCAAAGGGCGATGATGACGTCCTTACCCGTAGCACCGGCAGGCAGCTCTCCTTCCAACCAAACCTGCACGCTGCGCGGAATCTGCCACCAGAATTCTCCCATCGCCCACACGGCGGCCGCGTCGGTGCGCACAATGGGAGTACCCACAGCGCCCAGTGCACCGTACATGTTGGAATGAGAATCGGAGGCGACGACAAAGGATCCCGGCACCACGTAGCCGCGCTCGACCATGATCTGGTGACCGATGCCCGAACCCGCGGGGTAAAAATCTACGCCATGTTCTTTCGCGAACGCCTCTATAGCGCGGTATTTCTTCTGGTTGGCTTCATCCCGGTTCTGGATGTCATGGTCGAGAGCGAAAACCAGCTGTTTCGGGTCATGAATTCTTTTCGCGCCAATTCCCTTGAACTTGCTCATCACGGCCGAGGTGTTGTCGTGAGTCATGACGTGGAAGGGACGAATGGAGACAAAGTCACCAGTCCTCAGCGGCCGCTTAGGGCCTTCGGCAAGATGGGCTTGGGCGATCTTTTCAACAACTGTTTGGGCCATAGCCGCGACTTCAGGCAAGCTTCGCTCGCCCGGACAGCCGGAAACGGCTGTCCCTACGTGTATCTGATTTCATCAGGGCCATCAGTTGGTTCACCGAATTGAGCTTCTCCAGATTCCAGATGGCATCTTTCAATTTTTCCTGTTGAGCTTTCGACAAGACGCCGTCACCAAGAGCGCTGAATTTTTCCTCAACCTCCTGGTCGGTCAGCGGATTGCGCGGGTCGCCTTTCGGATAATCCAGTTGCTTTGTGAACGAACGGCCGCTCGTGGTCATGAGGTTTATCACAACCCGTTGCAACCCGGGGAAGACCTTCTCGATTTCAGGGTCAGCCACCACCTCGACCTTGTTCAACTGGCCGCGGATAATCGGGTCCATGATCTTCTGCAGGGTGAACTGTGCGGGCGTGACCTGGCGGTCGACGAGGGCTGCTGCAATCACATAAGGCAGGGAGTGGTCGGCGGTTTCCTTGGTATGAGGATCGTATTTGCTGGGATCGGAAAGAATGTCGGCGGCGCGGGCCAGTGAACGGATCTGGATCTTCTCTACTTGATCGGGGTGCAGGTCATTTTCTTTCACCAAATCCAGAACTGCGGAAATCGGGGCATGGGTCAGCGCTTCGGTCGGGAAGAATTTCATTCCGCACTGGGTAATGCGCCAGGAGTCGCCTAAGCCTTGCGTCAGCACATCCAGCTTCCACTCCGGACCGAAGCACTGTGTCAGTCCTTCTTTGCCGTCCACCACGTGCTCGGGACCCGTGTATCCCTTTTCCGCGAGGAGAGCGGCGAAAACGCCACTTTGGGTTGCCATGGGATCGACGGTATTCTTCATCATGGTGAGTTTGCCCGCCGTGACGGCTCCCAGTGTGCACTGGCGACTGGCCGCGATTCCGATGGCGTGCTGCATCTGCTCCCCGTTCAGGTGCAGGGCTCGCCCGGCAACAATCGGCGAGACAAACGCGGTCAGCGTGGCGTGATGCCAGCCCCGTTCGCGAATTCCCGGAAAAGCCGCCTCGCAGAAACGCATCTCGAATTCATGGCCGAGGACGAGACTGACGATCAACTCTTTTCCATCGCTTTTGGCGCGTTCGCCACAGGCCAAGGCCGCCGGAAAAATATCAGAGGGATGCGATGGGTCCTGCTTCCAGTAAATGTCGTTGTAATCCATGCAGCGGATCATCAGGGCGTTGGCCAAGGAGGCGGAAACGGGGTCAATGCGCTTGCCAGCGCCGATGACGGTGGAGGGCCCACGTCCGGCAATCTCGTCCACGACGCTCAGCGCAATCTTGACGTCGTGTTGTTGGTAGCCGCCCAGGGCGCAGCCGACCGAGTCCAGCAGCAAACGCTTGGCTTGGTAGACCGCATCTTTGGAAAGCTGGGTATATTGAAGGCTGGCGGCCCAGCGCGACATCTTAGCGGTAACGGTCTCTTTGGTCAGGACAGCTTCTTTGGTAGTCAATTCCCCGCCTCAACCCCAACATCCACCACCCAGACACCGCTACACGGAGAAGAAATTTGTGTTTTCTCCCTGCCTCGGTGTCTTCGCGGTGGATTTGTGTTTCGCACTTATTTCACCTTCATGTTCTTGGGATTCTTGAATGGCAAATAGGCCATGAAGTCGGCGTGGTGCACGATGTAGGCCTCAGTCGTGCGCTTCACAAGGTCGCCTTCAGCGGCGTGCGCCGCGATGATGTGGCAAACAGCATGGGGCACGCCACACTCCAACGCCAGCGCCACCCCGGTAAAAGGATGCCGCAGTGCCTCGCCACGCTCGCTTTGACGGCTCTGGCCGTCAGGACCCAGTTCGTATTCCAGCAACTTGCCGACATCCGCCAGAATGGCGCCGGCGATCACTGTATCCATGTCAATCGAGAGAGACCGGCCCATGAAGTCTTGCATGGCCTTGGCGCTCTCCCGAGCGATGTGCACCACGCAGCGCTTGTGCTCCATAAACGTGACCGGGCAATTTGGAATCAGCAGGGTGAAGGGAATCCGGTCGAGGTCGTCTGCCTTCAGTGGACTGCGTTCGAGGGCTCTGATCCAGGCTTGCGTCACCTGTTCACGCAGGGGCGCATCTTTTATCCAGTCGATCTCCGGCCAGAGCCGTTTGACCGCGTCACGCATGGTGCCGCCTTCTCAATCAAAACTATTTAGCTTACCTTGTGGGCGGAGCACGCGTCGAGGGCACCCCTGTAGACCCGGTCGACCCTCAAGCCTCGAATGCGCTTACGCAGACCCGCCGGCCAATAGCGCTCCGCTGTTGCTCGCGCTAAACAGGCGGGCGTAGGATGCCGCCATGAGAAATGCACGCGCGTGTTTCCTCGTAGGTGCGATCAGCCTGGCAATCAGTTTGAGCACCGCCCAGACGGCAACATCTGTCAGACGATCCAAGTCAGTATCGAAGCCGGCCCCGGTCGAGAAGCCGGCCAGGGAAGCCCTAAACGTGTACATTCAACAAGAAGGGTTCGTCGATGCGAACGGTCTGATGATCTATTACAAGACCTTGGGCAAGGGCGACCCGCTTGTTATCCTGCACGGCGGTCCTGGGGCTTCGCATGATTACTTTCTGCCGTACCTTTTGCCGCTCGCCCGGCACAATCGGCTGGTCTTCATCGATGAGCGGGGCTCAGGGCGTTCTCAGAAAGTGGAGGATCCCGCCGGCTACACCATCGAAAACATGGTCGAGGATGTAGAGGCAGTGCGACAGGCGCTCGGCCTTGGCAAGATCAACCTGCTGGGACATTCTTATGGTGGGGCCCTGGCCCAGGCTTACGCACTCAAGTATCAGCAGAACCTGACCCATCTGATCCTGGGCAGCACATGGTCGAGCACGGAAGCGATGAACAAGGTATTCGTGAAGATGAAAGCGAACATGTCACCCGAGCTGCGGGACCGCATCGACAGGTTGGAAGCGGCGGGCCTCTTCGGCCATGGCAAGGTTTACGAGCAGAACCGCTATACGGCGGAGTACATGGTCGCTTCCTGGGGCGAGGGATATTTTCCCTATGTCTACCACAATCGGCCCGACCCCAACTACGACCCGATCGCGAATGGGAACATCTCTTGGTCCCTCTATCGCCAGATGTGGGGCGAACACGGCGAATTCATCATTGATGGAAACCTGAGGTCGGTGGAGTACACTGGCCGCTTGGGGTCACTCAAAGTACCAACTCTGATCGTTGTGGGTGACCATGACGAGTGCGATCCATCACTATCGGAGGCAATGCGTGACAAGATCGCAGGATCGAGGCTGGCCATCATGCCTAACAGCGGGCATATGACTTTTGTGGATCAGCCGAATTTATTCATCAAGACAGTGGACGAGTTTTTGCATCCTACCGGCGGGGGAAAACCATAAACCAGCGTGGGCGCGGGTCTTCGACCAGAACAGGCGCGTTAGAGCCGTTTCTGCCCGGCGTTTGTCAATGAGGATTACTGCACAACTGAATCGCAATATCCGGATCGCGGTGACCGCGTTGTTTGCCTGTTCTGCCTGGCCACAGCAGACTGCACCCGCGCGGGCCCCGCTGGTGATTACGACTGAGAGCCTGCCGCAGGCGGTGCCGCGTCAGAAGTACCGGGTGGCGCTGCAAGCTACTGGCGGAGTACCCCCTCTGCACTGGAGCATTACTGTCGGCGCATTTCCCCGTGGTCTGCGATTGGACTCGGAATCGGGTCTGATAACCGGCATTCCGGCCGAGGTTGGCGATTTCCATTTCACGGTAACAGTGACGGATTCGGCCGAGCCGCCACAGAGCGTGGCCCGGGAACTGTCCCTGCCCGCAGCGACAGCCCTTTCTCTGGAGTGGTCCGCGTATCCGCAAGTCGATGGCGACCAAATTTTCGGCGCGGTCAAGGTCGCCAACAATACCAGGGACGAGCTTTTTGATCAGACCGTGGTCATCCTGGCCGTAAACGAAATTGGAAAGGCCTTTGCCCTCGGCTACCAGCGTTTCACACTGAACCCTGAGTCCGAGAAGGTGGAGATCCCATTCGGCTCCAGCTTGCCGCGTGGAATCTACCTGGTCCATGCCGATGCGATTGCGGAGGTCGAGGAGAAGAACAGGATCTATCGCGACCGGCTGCAAACGCCACAGCCGTTGGTGGTGAGTGTTCCCTAAAAGCAGTCGTCGGTCTTCGGTCGTTGGCACTGCGGCCCAGATGTCCTTGTCAGAGACCGAGGATCAACCAGCAAAGATCAACGACCAAAGACTTAAGCGTCCCGAAGTAATGTTGAACCTGTTCGTCTCAGCCAGTAGCTCGCTTCTAGACCCTTGCCAAACCTGCTGCTGCCGCTTCCTTGCGGTTGCGTCAGCGCGATCTGTACTTGGGCTCCGGGCTTACCGCCAACTGGATAAACTGCTCAACGCTTCGGGACTCTATATTGTCTTCAACGTTTCTTCCGGTTCTCCTCGACCAGCGCTTTGCTTTTAGACCCCTCGCTCGCCCTCCCTCCTCCCCTCGCGGCTTGAAAGGGCGACTTCGCTCGAGCCCCGGACGCTGCACCAACCAGGAAAACTTCAGAAGCTGTCAAAGAAGGGGTTTTTTTACTCTTCCTGTTTTTACAGTCAAGTCAACGGAAAAGGCGCACCTCTATCTGCTTTGCAATCAGCGAAGTGCAGCTCATCCACAAGGTTTTATGACCAGACTTGGTGCAATTGTAAGGAATCCTGAAAACCCTACTGGTAGCGGATTTTGGAGAGATTCCCGACACGGCACAGTCCCAAAGGGCCAGGCTGCCCTGATTCTCTCAGTGTGAAAATCTCAGCAGAAATCGCGCTGAACGTGACCCGCGCATCCAGGTAGAGACGCGGCTCGCCGCCTTTGCCTTCGCGAATGACATGGGCCTTTAGCGCACGATTTTCTCCTGAAGCAGGTAAAATGCGCGTTCAGCTCAAGGAGGATGCTGGTGGTTCGCCTTGTGGGTGCATTAGCCCTGTCTCTTCTTGCCACGGCAATCATGGCGCTTTCGACTGCTGGCGCAACGGCACAAGTTCAGGCTAGCGGCGAGCAGCGTGCCAGCCGATATCTGGAATCCATCCGGCGGCAACCGCCTCTGCTGCTGGCGTTTCTCAGGGCGATGCCCAAGGGCGGAGACCTGCACAATCACCTCTCGGGCGCGATCTATGCGGAGTCCTTTATTGATTATGCCGCCGAGAGCGGACTGTGCGTGGACCATACCACCTCAGTTCTGATCGCCCCTCCCTGTGATCCCTGCGACAAGTACGTAAACAAGCCGGCAATCGCCTGCGCTTACAAGGATCATGTGCTTTACAACCAGATTGTAGATGCCTGGTCGATGCGCAATTGGATTCCCGGCGCGGAATCGGGCCACGATCACTTTTTCGGAACGTTCGATAAGTTCGACCTGGCCGCCCGGCTGCACACCGGCGAGATGCTGGCGGAAGCCTCCAGGCGTGCTGCCGCTGACCACTTGCTGTACCTAGAAATGATGCACACGGCTGACCAGATGCAATCTGCTCAGTTGGGGGCACAGGTTGGCTGGGTCGAGAACCTTCCTGCCCTGCGCGACAAACTACTGGCCGGCGGCCTGAAAGACGTCGTTGCTTCCAGCCGCAAAAAGCTGGATGAGGACGAGGCCAAAATGCATTCCATTCTGAAATGTGGAACGCAGGGTGCGGACCCCGGCTGTGGGGTGACCCTGCGGTTTCTCTACCAAGTTCTGCGCGGGCTGCCGCGCGAGTCAGTATTTGCTCAAATGCTGACCGGATTCGAACTGGCGCAAGCCGACTCGCGGGTGGAGGGTCTGAACTTAGTCATGCCGGAAGACTGGTACATTCCCATGCACGACTTCGACCTGCACATGCACATGCTGGACTACCTGCACGAGATGTATCCCAAGGTGCACATCAGCCTCCATGCGGGCGAGTTGGCTCTGGGACTGGTGCCGCCGGAAGGGCTCAGGTTCCATATTCGCGAATCGATTGAGCACGGTCATGCCGAGCGCATCGGGCACGGAGCTTCCGTCATGCAGGAGAAAGAGGCTCTGCAGTTGCTGCGGGAAATGGCGCAGCGCGGAATCCTGGTGGAGATCTGCTTAACCAGCAACGACGTAATCCTCGGTGTACGCGGCGAGGATCATCCCTTCCCGGCCTATCGGCAATATGGTGTGCCGCTGGCCCTGGCTACTGACGATGAAGGCGTGTCCCGCTCCGACATGACGAATGAATACCTCCGGGCTGTCCAAAGCTATGATCTCAATTACGACGACCTGAAACGGCTGGCGCGGCAAAGTCTGGAGCACAGCTTCTTGCCGGGGTCCAGCCTGTGGGAAGAGACGCGGGAATTCGGCCGGGTCGAGGCGTGTGCAGGCGATGAGCCGGGCCGGAGGAAGCTTTCGAACGCATGCCAGAAGTTTCTGGACAGCAGCGAACGCGCACGAACTCAGTGGGCTCTAGAGGCGGAGTTCGCCAAATTTGAGAGCAAGTTCTGAGCAGCTTCTAGCCTTCCGCTTTTAGCTTTTAGCTGTTGATCTTTATTCTGCTCGCCAGCTGAGAGCCAAACGCTAGAGGCTAAAAGCTAATGGCCATGTCTGACGACTACACGCAAGCGAATTCGGCAGCACAGTTTCTGCTCTCAAAAGCCAAGCTTCGCCCTAAGATCGCAATGGTGTTGGGCTCAGGGCTGGGCGGACTAGCCGATGAACTCAGCGAGGCATTCCGCATCCCGTATGCCCAGATTCCGAGCTTTCCCCATCCCACTGCCATCGGACACGCCGGGCAAATGGTTATCGGAAAGGTCGGCTCGGTTGCAGTCGCGGCCATGCAGGGGCGAGTGCACTTCTACGAGGGTTATTCGTCCAGAGAGGTCGCCTTTCCCATCCGCGTGTTCGCCCGCATGGGTATTCGCGCGGTGGTCCTGACCAACGCTGCCGGTGGGATCAATCTAGATTACCAACAGGGCGCGCTGGTGGTAATCAGCGATCACATCAACCTGCAGGGTCAAAATCCTCTGATTGGGCAAAACGATGATCGTTTCGGGACGCGCTATCCCGACCTGACGCAGGCCTACTGGAAACCTTACCGCGAGTTCGCGCTCGAAGAAGCGCGCAAGCTCGGGCTGACGGTCTACCAGGGCGTCTATGCGGCGATGACCGGCCCAAGCTTCGAAACGCCCGCGGAAATTCGGTATTTGCGAACGATTGGCGCCGATCTGGTAGGAATGTCGACTATCTCCGAAGTGATTGCTGCGCGGCACATGGGACTGAGGGTACTGGCGATTTCCTGCGTCACCAACATGGCGGCCGGGATTCTCGACCAGATCCTCACTCACAAAGAAGTGCTGGAAACCGGCGAGCGCGTGAAGGGCGCCTTCATGGCACTAGTTAAGGCTGTGCTGCCCAGGATCGCGTGCGATCTGGAATCGACTATGACGTAAGCTTCACTTCACTTCTTCTTGCTGGCAATAAGAATCGGAATTGGCGGCTTAATGCCGTAAGCAGCGGCGAAATTCCCTTGATTCACAGCCAGCGCTACGCGCCCACGCGAATCGATGTACAGCAGCGGCTTATTCGGAGGCACGTCGGCAAAAGTCTTCGCAAATGGAATCGTCATCGGGGCGCTACCAAGCATGACACGTACCTGCTGCCCATACTCGTAGTGCAGTTGCGAGAAATCATGGGCTTCGATGTTGGTGACAAGGTTGCCGAAAGCTCCATCGGTGGCAATCACCTCGCCGGTGATGCCTCGCTCGTCGATCTTGGGCGCCTTGGTTTCAAGTCGGACCAACTGCTTGAGCTCGGGCCCGACCTGGCTCCAAGGCTCGCCGCGCGCCAGGTGCGCCCCCACGGGAGAAAAAATGTCGCGGCCGTGGAACGTTGACGACGGCGCGCTGCCAATCATCCAGGAGCGGTTCGTAATTTCGCGGGCCCCTTCGATTCCGTCGCGCTCCTCCACCAGTGTAATGAGCCCATTATCGGGAAGGACGAAGTACTGTCCTCGCTTCGATTTGACTACCACCGCCTTACGAGCAGTGCCCACGCCCGGATCAATCACCACCACAAAAATTGTTCCGGCCGGGTAGTATGGGGTGGCGCCATAAAGAAAGCGTGCGCCATCCAGAATCGAAAAAGGCATAACCTGATGCGTGAGGTCCACGATGCGAAGGTTGGGCTCAATGCCATACATCACGCCCTTGCAGATGGCGACAGAGTCATCCCCGTTGCCAAAGTCGGTCATGAACACAATGGTGGGTGGAGCATTGGGTCCCGGCTTTTGGAAAGCTGGCGCCGGGCAAGGTGTGAGCAGGAGAAGCAGGCACAGGGAAGCCAGCACAAGCCGCGTTCTATACCTTGCAGGAGGTAAAGCGAGCATAAGGATTTGCTGAAGCACAAGATTGTAATGCTCCGGCACGGCAAGCAAAAGAACTGCCGATTATGGCCAGAACACACTTCGGTGCTGCGGACAGCTATAATCTACCTTCACATTTTTCGGCAACCCATGTAAGGAGGAGACTGCATGCCGGAAGTGATCCCTCACAAGTATCGTGACCTGTTCAACAAGCGGGCCTTCGCCAGCCTGGCTACCTTGATGCCCGACGGATCGCTGCAAGTAACCCCCGTGTGGTGTGACATTGACGGCGATTACGTGCTGTTCAATTCCGCTAAGGGCCGCCAAAAGGATCGGAACCTGCGACGCGATCCGCGCGTGGCGATGGCCATCATCGATCCGGAGAATCCTTACCGTTATCTGGAAATTCGTGGCAAGGTTGTGGAGATTACTGAGCAGGGCGCAGACGCCCACATTGACAAGTTGGCCAAGAAATATCTTGGACTCGATAAATATCCTCACCGGCAGCCCGGCGAAGTGCGCGTCATTTACAAGATACGCACCGAGCATACGACTACTATGGGATAGTTGCCAGCTGAGCGAGCTCGCCTATATCATGTCTGTTTCTTAAATCAGGGCCCGTGCCTCATTCTTGCCCGCAACTGCGGGCCTTGAGCATCTCTTTGCCAAAAGCAGGGAGGGATTTTTTGTCCCATGCCCGGGAAGAGACACCCTCGTGTCCACAACCTCTGTCTGCTTGGATTCGGAAACGTAAATCGTACCCTGGTCCGGTTGCTGCAGGACCGGGAGCTAGAGCTGAGGGACAAGCACGGGATCGCCTGGCGGATTACAGGGGTAGCAACCCGCCGACTGGGGTGGATTGCCTCTCGCGACGGGCTCGACGCTCTGCTGTTGGCCGGAAACAGCGCCCCACGCTGGGATCTGCTGCCGCACGTCTCGCCCCCGTATGGCAACGTCCGCGACTGGCTCCACCAGGCGCACGCTGACGTCCTGTTCGAGGCAACCTCGCTGAATGCGCATACCGGACAGCCCGCCATCGATCATCTTCGCACCGCACTCGACTCTGAAGTTCATGCCATCACAGCAAACAAGGGCCCCTTGGTCTATGCCTACGAGGAACTAACCCGACTCGCAGCCGCCAAGGGGCGGCGGTTCTTATTCGAATCCACTGTCATGGACGGCGTTCCAATTTTTTCGCTTTTTCGCGATAGCCTCCCGACCGTGCATGTGCGCGGCTTTCGCGGCATCCTGAACTCGACTACCAATCTGATTTTGACGGGCATGGAGGAGGGACTCAGCTTTGAGGAGTCGTTGAAAAAGGCGCAAGATGTGGGCGTTGCGGAAACCGATCCGAGCGACGACATCGACGGCTGGGATGGGGCGGTAAAAGTGGCGGCGCTCGTGTGCGTGGTCATGCGCATGCCCCTGAAGCTAGATCAAATTCAACGCGAGGGAATCCGTGGGCTAAGTGGCGAGACAGTGCGAGCGGCTAGACGAGCGGGAACTCCTTACAAGTTGGTTTGCCGGGCTGCTTCGTCGGGCAACGCCATTCAGGCGAGCGTGCGTCCCGAGCAAGTTCCGCTTAGCGATCCCCTCGCCCATGTGACTGGCAGTTCTTCGGTAGTGTATTTTGAAACCGATACGTTTCCCGGCTTGGCCATTACCGAGGACAATCCCGGGCTGGAGGCCACCGCATACGGAATGCTCGCCGACTTCATAAGAGCTGTGAGCAAATAGGGACCTCATGTTAAGCGCAGAGCAGGACGTCACCACTACTTTCGACATCGCATGGGTTAGGGCGCAGTTCCCTTCACTCTCGCAAACCGTTAACGGTCATCCCGCGGTTTTCTTCGATGGCCCGGGCGGCACGCAGGTTCCGCAGCGGGTCATTGACGCAATCAGCAATTACTTGAAACAGTCGAATGCCAACACCGGGGGCGCATACGCGACCAGCCGCGGCACCGACGCAATGATTGCCGAAGCCCGCGCGGCGATGGCTGACTTCCTTGGGTGCGACGCTGATGAGATCGTTTTCGGACCCAACATGACGACGTTAACTTTTGCACTGAGTCGCGCGATTGGACGTCAACTCGGGCCCGACCATGAAATTGTCGTCACTCATTTGGATCACGATGCCAATATCTCGCCGTGGCGCGCTCTGGAGGAGCGCGGGGCAAATCTCCGGTTCGTCGAGATCAACGAGGCGGACTGCACGCTGGATATGGCCGACATGGCGCGCAAGATCACCGGCCATACCCGTCTGGTCGCCGCAGGATATGCCTCGAATGCCGTCGGCACCATCAACAACGTAAGAGAGATGGTGAGGCTGGCGCACGAGGCAGGCGCGATGGCCTTCATCGATGCAGTGCACTATGCGCCGCACGGTCCGATGGATGTGCGTGAACTCGATTGCGATTTCCTGGTGTGCTCGACCTATAAGTTCTTCGGCCCGCACATGGGTGTGCTTTACGGGAAACGCGAGCACCTGAAGAGACTTTATCCTTACAAGGTGCGCGCCAATACCGACTCCATCCCCAATCGCTGGGAGTGGGGCACGCTCAACCACGAGTGCATTGCCGGAATTACCGCTTGTGTCGAGTATCTGGCAGATTTAGGACGCCGGGCAAAACCTCCCGTCACCGGTCGCCGAGCCGCATTGCGGGCAGCCTACCAAGCCATCCAGCCTTATGAACGATCGCTCACCGAGCGCATGGTCCGCGGACTGCTGCAAATTCCCGGGCTGAAGCTCTACAGCATCTCCGATCCAAAGCTGTTTGCACAGCGCGCTCCAACGGTTGCCGTTCGCATCGAAGGACACACTCCGCTTGAATTAGCTACGAGGTTGGGCGAGCGCGGCTTCTTCACCTGGGATGGCAATTATTACGCCTTGAATCTCACCGAGCGGTTGGACGTGGAGAAGAGCGGTGGCTTCTTGCGGATCGGCCTGGTGCATTACAACACCGCGGAGGAAGTGGACCGTTTTCTTATGGCGCTGGGGGAATTCGTGAGAGGTTGATCGAGTCAGGTCTGATTAAGGTTGTCAATTTTGCCTAGGGAAGTGCGCCGAAGCGCAGCAACGGTCGGTTTCCTTGGCATAGGCCCATGTGGTCTCGTTCTCTTCCAAGGATAGTCCTATATATGCTCATCGCTGGAACCATTCGTCAGCAGACGATAAACGTCGCCCAGTCATACTCATCGAAGCATTCAGTTATATTGGCGACCGGCCGATGAGATCCCAGACATTCAACAGGATTTCACGAGTCTCGCGTCTAATTCGGCGCGATTCATACTTGTCTATCATGCTGCTTCCGTCCTGTTTGATCCTGCCCTGATTACGCCCACCTTGCATCCGGGACAGATTGGTTCTCATCCTTTATCCTAGTAGACGCTTTTATGGCCACACGAACTAGCAAAGTCGCGGCGACTGCAGGGGTGCTGGAACCTTCGTCGCAAGATCGAGAACGCATATTGGACGCCTTCCGGAGGTGGGGATATCTCGAAGCCGACCTGGATCCGCTCGGGTTTCTGCAGCCGCAGTCTCACCCGGAACTGCAACTCTCCGGCGAAATTGCTCGCCAGGCCCGAAGCTATTATTGCAGCACGATTGGCGCTGATTTCATGCACATCGCCGACGTCGAACGCCGGCGCTGGATTCAAGAGCGCATGGAAAGCGAACCCAGAGCCGTTGATCAGAAACATGTGCTCGATCTGCTGATTCGCGCCGATCTGTTCGAACAGGTTTTGCAGCAGCGTTATCTGGGGACCAAGCGCTTCTCTCTGGAAGGAGTGACTGCCCTGCTGCCCCTGGTCGACGAAGTACTGGAACAGGCAGGCCAACGCGGAGCCGCGGAGCTGGTTATGGGCATGAGCCACCGTGGCCGGCTCAACGTGATAGTGCATGTCGCTCGGCGTGCGCCGGAGGAAGTCTTTGCGGGTTTTGAAGATGTTGACCCGCGCAGCGTCCTTGGGAGCGGCGATGTTAAGTACCACATGGGAGCAACTGGGGAATACGTCACGCGCACTGGCGCCAAGATCCGCATCCACCTCGTATCCAATCCCAGCCACCTGGAGGCGGTAGATCCGGTTACTGTGGGCCGCACTCGCGCCAAACAGGATCGCTGGGGAGACGGTGGCCAGAGAAAATTCCTGCCTCTGCTGGTACACGGCGATGGCGCTTTTGCCGGCCAGGGCGTTTGGGCGGAGACTCTGAATTACGCCGACTTGAAGGGCTATACCGTCGCTGGCACCATTCATGTCATCGTCAACAACCTGATCGGCTTCACCACCGTTCCCACCGAGCTGCACTCGGCGCGCTTCGCTTCTGATATCGCGAAGCGGCAGGCCGTTCCCATTTTTCATGTTAACGGTGAGGATGTGGACGCGGTGGTACGCGTGGCGCGTATTGCACTGGAGTATCGCTACACGTTTGGAAACGATGTTGTCATCGATCTCATTGGCTATCGCCGCCACGGGCACAGCGAGGTAGACGACCCCACCATAACTCAGCCGTTATTGTATAAAGCCATCAAGGAACACCCGCCGCTCTGGCAGATTTACGGCGAAGACATGCAGGCACACGACACAGAAGCGCGAGTGGGAAACGTACGCGCGGAGTTTGAAGCCGCCCAGAAAACAGCTGGCACGCTCACGAAAAAGCCCTCGCTTCGCCAACTACCCAGTTACTGGGATCACTACAAAGGCGGTCGCCATAAGCCGGAATATGACGTCCAGACCGGGGTTCCGCTTGAGGAACTCCGCGCCGTCACAGAGCCTTTGACGAATTATCCGGCCGGCTTCCACATTCATCCCAAGGTGAAGAAGTTGCTCGAACAACGCGCCGGAATGGGCACGGGAAAGCATCCTGTCGACTACGGCATGGCGGAAGCCCTGGCCTTTGCCACGCTTGCCAAGGAAGGCATTCCCATTCGTTTCAGTGGCCAGGATAGCCTGCGCGGTACTTTTAACCAGCGTCACTCTGTGCTGGTGGATGTCGAGAACGAGGAGGAGTATGTGCCTTTGGAGCATGTTGCTCCCAACCAGGCACGCTGCCAGATTTACAACTCCACGCTTTCCGAAGCTGGTGTGCTCGGTTTTGAATACGGCTACAGCCGCGATTATCCCGAGGCGCTGGTGCTTTGGGAGGCGCAGTTTGGCGACTTCGCCAACGTCGCTCAGGCCATCATCGATCAGTTTGTCAGTGCCGGGGAAGACAAATGGGGCCTGCTTTCCGGGCTTGTACTGCTGCTTCCTCACGGCTACGAAGGCCAGGGACCGGAACACTCCAGCGCCCGTATCGAGCGCTTCCTGCAACTGGCGGCCCGCGACAATTTCCAAGTCTGCCAGCCTTCGACCGCCGCACAGTATTTTCACCTGTTGCGGCGCCAGGCATTGCGACGGTGGCGAAAGCCGCTGGTCGTCTTCACTCCCAAGAGCATGTTGCGCCATCCGGATGCCTCTTCGCCGATTAAGGACTTCACCCGCGAGCGCTTCTTGAACGTCATGCCCGATGATGAGGTCAAGAACGCTCGGCGGATCTTGCTCTGCAGCGGCAAAATAGGCCACGAACTCCGCACGGACCGTAAGAAACGGAAGGAGGATTCGACTGCGATTGTGTTTATCGAGCAGCTCTATCCTTTCCCCGAAGCAGAGCTGGCGGCAGAACTGGAAAGACAAGCTGCTGCCCGCGACATTGTCTGGGTGCAAGAAGAGCCGGCCAACATGGGAGCGCTTTCCTATATGCTGCCCCGTCTGCGGCGAGTCGCAGGGGAGCGGCCGGTGCTCTCCGTGAAACGCTCCGCCAGCGCCAGCCCGGCTACCGGTTCGGCCAAAGCCCACGAGGTCGAACAGAAGACGCTCATAGCGCTGGCATTCTCGAGCAAAACCTAGGTCCCGTGTGGGCCCGGGTCTCTGACCGGTGCCTCCACACCGCCGCTCTTCTCCCGGAATTTTCAAGCAAGTGATACCCTAGCTTTCCGCTTTCACAGCCAATGGAGCACCAGATCCAGAACAGACAGGCGGTTCGCATCGCGATCGACACCGGCGGTACCTTCACCGATTGTGTTTGGACCGAGCGTGGCCGGGTGCGCCTGCTGAAAGTGTTCTCGACGCCAGCCGACCCTTCGCAGGCAATTCTGGAGGCGCTCAAGAAAATTGGCATTCCCGGCTCGCTGGTCCTGCTGCATGGCACAACGGTTGGCACCAACACTCTGCTTCAACGTAAAGGCGCGCGCGTCGCCCTGCTGACCACCAAGGGGTTCGAAGATGTGATTGAGATCGGCCGCCAGGCCCGGCCCAAACTCTATGACTTCTTCTTTGATCGCGTCGAGCCTCTGGTTTCTGCCGAAATGCGTTTTGGGGTTGAGGAACGAACCGATTGTGAGGGCAAGATTCTGCAAGAGCTTTCCGTGCCTGAATTGAAGAACCTGGCGAACCGCGTCTGGACAGCGCGTCCAGAGGCAATTGCCGTCTCCCTGGTCTTTTCTTTTGCCAATGCGCAAAATGAAAAAGCCGTCGCCGCTACCATGGAAAGCTTGGGCGTGCCGCTCTCAGTCTCACATGTGATTCTTTCCGAATTTCGCGAATATGAGCGCACCAGCACGGTGGTTGTGAATGCGTACTTGCAACCCATCATGCAACGCTATCTGGAGAATCTCGAAAGCCGCGCACAGCAAGCATGGAGTTCGGGACACAAGAACTCGCGCACAGGCGTCTTCGTCATGCAATCGAGCGGCGGCATCACCGCCGTAAGCTCGGCGGCAGGAGAACCGGTTCGCACGGTTTTATCCGGCCCCGCCGGCGGTGTGGTCGGAGCTGCCACGACCGCGAGACAAAGCGGGTACGAACGGATTATCTCATTCGATATGGGCGGAACGTCCACCGATGTTTCCCTTGTGGATCGCGAGGCGAGAGCAGGAGGCCAGGGGGAGGTTGCCGGGCTTCCCGTGGGCGTGCCCATGCTCGACATCCACACCGTGGGGGCGGGCGGCGGCTCAATCGCGCGCTTCGACGCCGCGGGCGCGCTGCGGGTTGGTCCGGAGTCCGCTGGTGCCGACCCTGGTCCTATCTGCTACGGCCGCGGCGCCGAGCCAACCGTGACCGACGCGAACCTCCTGCTCGGACGCCTTCAGCCGCACCGATTCCTGGGTGGAGAGTTTACGCTCGATCTCGAACGCACGCGGAAAATCGTCATTGCCTGGCTTAAGGAACGCGGCTCCCAGTTCTCCCTGGAAGAGTTCGCGGCCGGAGTCATTCGCGTCATCAATGCCGCAATGGAGAAGGCAATCCGCGTGGTCTCAATCGAGCGTGGATACGATCCGCGTGAGTTCGCGCTAGTTGCCTTCGGTGGAGCCGGTGGCCTTCACGCCTGCGAACTTGCCGATGTACTCAGTATTCCACGGGTGATCGTGCCCGCCCTTCCTGGCGCGCTCTCGGCCTTCGGCATTCTGGTCAGCGACGTCGTCAAAGATTACTCGCGCACCGTGCTCTGGCGCGTGTCCGAACAGTTGCCCTGGCCTCAATTGGAGAAGGAGTTTTCGAAATTGCGTCGAGCTGCAGAGAGCAAATTTGCGGAAGAGCACTGGAGAGGTGTTGTCCGATACGAGTGCACCATCGACGCTCGCTACCGAGGCCAAGGCTACGAGTTGAACGTGCCGTTCACCCGCGGGGTGCTCGATGCATTTCATCGCCACCACGCCCGTCGCTATGGCTACAGCCACCCGGGACGAGAAGTGGAGTTGGTCACACTGCGATTGCGTGCCACCATGAAGTCCCCTCAAGCGAAACTCGCTGCCGCGCCCGCGTCCTCACATGCAAAGGCTCTAAAGGAAACCACCAAGATCGTGTTTGGTGGAAAGAAGCTCACCACCGCCGTCTACGACCGCAATGAACTGCCGCCGGGGAAGAAATATGCTGGTCCAGCGGTGGTTGCCGAATATAGCGCCACTACTGTGGTGCCGCCGGGCGCGCGGTTTTGGATGGACAAAGTTGGTAATCTGCTGATTGCTGTCAGATAGCGGTTTGAGGAAGCCGGCCAGGGTCTGCACCCGTAATTACCCGTCGCGAGCCTGGGTGCCACGCTCGGATTTGTGGGTCGCAGCTCGACCGAGTGGAATGCGCATTGCCGCGCCGACCAGGGATGGAAAGTTAGCGAGTACGGGTGCCCAGTTCGTTTTCCATCGGAGCGAAGACCTCACCGACGCGAGCAAAACTCTTGAGCAGGAACGCGCGTAGCCACCGCCAGGCGCCGTAACATAACACGGCGCCTCCGGGGTGAGCCCGCCTATTGTGAGCGGTCACGGCATAGACGGCATAGAGGACGACAATCTCTGATTCCCGGGCAGCCGCGATCGCAATGCGGGCGCCAGCACACTCAACAGGGCCGCAACTAGTCCGAGTCTTGCACTTGCTTCACGCATTCGTGCCTTAGAGGGTGAAAGACGGAGAATCCGTTGGCCCCACGCCAACGCCGGCCGGCTACTTTATTCCATTTCTTGAGGAAGTTAGACGACCCCGGCATTACCACAGTTTGGAGGTGTCGTCCCCCTGTGACTTTTCCCAACATGCACCTTGACGTGAGCGCCCCCCCGCGCCACAGGTCGCTCCCAGTACAATAAAGGAGTGAAGCCCAACATTTTTGTGGTCGAAGATGACCCGGATATCTCGCGGCTGGTGCGTCATCATCTGGAAGCCGCCGGATTTAGCGTGCGTCTGTTCGGCAGCGGTAACGGTGTCATGGCGGAGGCAGAACGCCATCCCCCGGCGCTGTTTCTCCTGGATATCATGGTGCCCGGCAGCGATGGGCTGGAACTCTGCCGTCGCATCCGGCAGGCATCCTCGCTCGCAATGACCCCAATCATCTTCTTGACCGCAAAGACCGGCGAAGCCGACCGCATCCTGGGGCTGGAGCTGGGTGGCGATGACTATATCCCCAAACCCTTCAGTCCGCGCGAACTCGTAGCCCGCGTGAAAGCGGTATTGCGGCGGTTCGAGCGGCCTTTGTCGCCGACTCCCATTCGCATCGGCGAGATTGAAATTGATCCTGGCGCCATGCTGCTGACCGTGCGCGGCGAAGCGGTGACTACTACGGCAACAGAGTTCCGCCTGCTCGATTATTTCGCCCGCCATGCCGGTCGGGTGTTCACGCGCGACCAGTTGCTCGACTCGGTTTGGCGCGACACGTCCTACGTCACACCTCGCTCGGTGGACGTCTACGTGCGCCGTATTCGCGAGAAAATCGAGCCTGACCCGGAAAACCCGCGCTATCTGAAAACCGTACGCGGCGCAGGCTATCGCTTCGAGGTACCGAAGTGACCAGCCGCATCTTTTTCAAGCTGCTGGCTGCTTTTATCGTGGTGATTGCAGCGGCGACGGCCACGCTTGATTTCTCCATCCGGCGCGCCTGGGAAAAGTCGCTCACAGAAGAGATCCAACGCAATCTGACGCAAAAGGTAGTTATGTTTGCCAACCGGGTGCAAACCGACCGCCAGCATTCCTTGCAGGACATAGCCGCACGGGACGGCAAGGCGGCGGGAGCCCGTGCCACGATCATCGACACCGAAGGCAAGGTGCTGGCTGATTCGGAAGCCGACGCCAGCACCATGGAGAACCACTCGCGTCGTACCGAGTTTGCGGCGGCATTGCACGGCAGCGTCGGTTCAGAAACCCGCCGCAGCCATACCTTAGGCATCCCTTTCCTATACGTTGCTGCCCCCATTCCTGGCGGGGCGGTGCGACTGGCCTATCCACTTTCCGATGTGGCGGCCATGGTGCGGAAGGTTCGCCGAACGCTGCTCTTGTCCTCTGCACTCGCGTTTCTCGTCGCGCTGATCCTGGCAGGTATTGCCGCGCAAACTACCGCTAGTCGCCTGCAAAGAATTGTCGAGTTTGCGGACCGAATAGCCACCGGAGATCTGACCGCGCGGATTGAGGAGACTTCTTCGGACGAAATTGGTCACGTCGCTGCCGCCCTCGACAAAACCGGTCGGCGCCTCGAGCAGAGCTTCGCGGCCCTACAGACCAGCCAGCGCCAACTCGAAACGTTGCTCAACAGCATGCAGGATGCCGTCATTGCGGTCGGGAATGACGGCCGAGTGCAATGGGCCAATCAAGGAATGAACCGCCTGGTCCAACGCTCACGCTTGAATGCGCCTTTGATTGAGACGGTGCGTGACCCGGATTTCGTTACCGCGATGCGGGAAGCCGCTGAGCAGAAGAGCGTCCGTACCGCGCGCGCCGCATCAATCGTTCCGGGGCACGCTTTCGACGTCAAAGCCGCCCCTATGCCCGGTGGCGGCGCGGTCGCAGTGCTCCGAGACCTGACGGAAATCGAGCGAATCGAGAAAACGCGCCGCGATTTCATTGCCAACGTTTCCCACGAACTGCGCACGCCTCTGACGTCGATTCAAGGCTACGCCGAAACCCTACTGGACAGTTCGTCGGAAGGCGATCACGCGCGCGAATTCTTGGAAATCATCCGCAAAAATGCCGCCCGCATGTCCCGGCTTACAGAAGACCTGCTGACCCTGGCGCGCGTCGAGTCGGGCGAGCATCGTTTCGATACTCAGCCAACTTCTCCAGGGGAAATGCTGCAGGAAGCGGTGGAAAGCTTCCGCGAAATCGCTAGGGCGCAAAATGTCGAATTGATCGTCGAGAATAGTTCCGACGCTGCAGTGAATGCCGATCGGGAAGCCATACACCAGGTCTTTGCTAACCTGCTCGATAACGCATTGAAGTATGCAGCTTCCGGCAACCGGATCGTTTTGGGCGCGCGCCCTTCCGAGCGAGGAATCGAATTTTACGTGCAGGACTTTGGACCGGGAATTCCGTCCGAACACCTGCCCCGGCTTTTTGAGCGTTTCTACCGTATTGACAAGGCCCGATCGAGGGAGTCGGGTGGCACCGGCTTGGGCCTGGCCATCGCCAAACACATCGTTCTGGCCCATGGAGGTACAATCCGTGCCGAAAGTGAGCTGAATCACGGCTCAACCTTCTTGTTCACCTTGCCAGCAGGGGCCGAAGCAGACGCCGTGAGCCAGAAATTTACACGTTTTTAACCTCCCTTCTAGCAAAACCCCCTATTCTTGTGCACAAATATACGCCTCGGGGGAAGAACACTCGCTGCCCGGCGCTAGTTACGGAAGGTATTCCCGAATGAGCACAGTTATCGTAAAGAGCCAGCAACCCGAGCCTCGACATTCTGCTTTTCTGGAACGCACTGTTCGCGCCTGTCACCTGGCCAAGGAAGCGGCTGCCGCAGCTGTGGAAGGCATTGCAACCTCCTCCAAGCCGCGGTTGAACTCCATCCGGCTCCGTGAAAAAGAGCTGGACGACCTGGACATGGAGATTGACTCCGGCGTGAGTGACGCGATCACCCAGGCAAGCGTGGCAGAAGCGCGCGAACTGTTGGCCTGCATGAAATTCATGATTGGGCTGGAGCGCATCGGTGACTTGCTGCTCAGTTTTGCAAACAGCGCGCTAGCTGCTGGGCCGCGGATCGAACCACAGGACACACGCGACCTCAAGAGGGCAGTTTCCGTGCTGCGCGCCGATGCCGAACTGGATCGCTTGCGTAATCTCATATTCCTGCGTCACATCGAGAATCCCGAAAACCTGCCGCGCCAGGAGAGCCTGCAAGTGATTTTCATGACCCAGTCCCTCGAACGCGCCGGCGATCATGCCAAGAACCTCGCCGAGGAAGTCTGCCAGGTAGTCAGCGGTCGCACCGTACGCCATGTGCTCATGAGTTACGACAAGCCGATTGAACAGATGTTCCTCGATTGGCTGCGCCAGAAAGGCGAAAAGCACTAAGGCCCGCCTGAGGGCCAGCCGCCTCGGCTGTCCGACCGCGGGGGTCAGAGACCCGTGCTCACACAAGCGATGACGTGTGTGCTCCGGCCCCCCCCAATCGCAGCTTTCTGAAACAAGTCGTTCCATTGTCGTAACTGGATGAAATAGGCCATTTTCATGAGCGATGAGCCGTCCGTGTGCAGTATTCGATGCAGCTTGCATCGTCTTGCGGCCCTTGAACTTTAACTTCCAGCCGTCTGGAGTCGGCCAGCTCCGTTAATGTGCTGCCGGTGATTCTGGTCGGCCTCGCCATCACAGTTCGCGATCGGGCGGATCAAACGGCAGGCTGCGGAACAGCTGGCCGTCAACTTAAAGAGGCCCGCGATCTGGCGCAGGAGCGCGAGCGCGAACGCGGTCTGGCTCAAGACGAACTGTTGCGCCGCCTCTACGAGGAACGCGAACTGAATACGGAAAAGACTTAATTCCAGGCGCAGTTGGCGGAATTTGAGAAATATGCAGCACCAGCCCGACTGGCTTTGGGCGCCGCTCGCGAAATCAACAATCCGCTGCTTGGAATCTTGTGGCATCTGGAATTGGAACTGAAGAATGCGAGCGGCGAGGCGCGTGCGCAGGCCGAGCCGTGTATCGACGGTGCGAAGCGAATCTCGTCCACACCACGCGGGCTACTGAACTATGCGCGCCCTGGTCCACTCGTATTGAGCAAAATCAGCTTGCAATGCTTGATCGCCGACACCCTGACCTTCCCCGAAAATCAGCCGATGATGAGGGGCAAGCGCTTGCAGAACAATGTCCCCGCCGAGCTGCCGCTGATTCGCGCCGACGCCAACCAACCGTCACAGGTGCTCATGAACCCTCCTGTTGAATGCTGCCCAGGCCACCGGCGAGGGCGGACGCATCACGATTTCCGCAAACAAGTTGACGCTTGTGGGCAGCATCGAGATACGCATCAGTGACACGGGGTGCGGTATTCTGCCGACATGCTGCCCCACATCTTCGAGCCGTTGTTTTCGACAAAACGCGGCCAAGGAACCGGCCTTGGCCTGAGCATCAGCCGGGCTTACCTGCGTAGCCCCGGTTATTCATCTGGACATTGTGCCAAGAACCCGCCGCAGAACAGGTGGATTGCATTCGGCGCCGCAGCACATGCGTAAGTCTCCGGATCTTTCAAAATAGCCCGGGGCAAAATGCTCCCCGGGGCTATTTGTTGGAAGTTAGAAGGCAAGCTGGAGTCGATTTCTCCAGGCTGCGCCTCACTGCTTGAGAGCCTACCAGTACTTCTGCAGGGCTCCGAGAACCAGGCTCTGGCTGCCATCCGGGCGAACGACCCAAAGCCCACGACATTGCCCGTCTGTCGGCCGCGAGGGAGCGCCGGGCGTGACCCCCACCGGAGCCGCCTGGCCGTTTGCTAACTTACATTCGTTATCAAACACGTTCCACAGAAAGGCGCCCGCGAGGCCGGCCGCTTTGGCTGTGCTCAGAATGGTTTGCGTGCGCCAGACAGCTTCATTGCCGTAGGTGTTCTCGAATAACCCATACTCGGAAATGAGAATGCGGTGGTCGCCCAAGCCCAGCGGGTCGGGAGCGAACTGCTTGATGATGTGAAGCGCCTGATTCAAACTGTTCGTGAGCGACGTAGCGTCCTGATTTTGCCCAGCCGTCGAATCATAAGAAGAGTACGTCACCATGTCTGGGTGCACCTTGGGCACGACCGCGTTGATGACCCGGGTCAGTCCGTGCTGGGTGTCGAGCACGCGATTCACTTCCACGGCATTGAAAACGGAAACGCCCGAAGTGCTGGAATCTTGGCGTGCACGCGTGACCCCACGTTCGCGGGCCGAAAGCCAGGAAATCATGCTAGTGACCATGGTGTCCGAGACATTGGCGCTGGTATCGTAACCCTGCAGCCCGATCCAGTCTCCTTCCCAATTCTTCAGCACGAAAGTCTTACCCGATCCTGCATAGTGCTGATAGAGGTATTTCGCCAGATCGTAAAACTCCTGCTCCTCGCCTTTCGCCCGGTCGGTTGCGTCCGCGAAGCCGGCTATGGCGTCTTGGTTCGCGAATGTGTACGCCGTCAGGACGATCGTCTTGAAGGGCAGGGCGAAAACCTTCTGATAGGGTGCCGTCTTTGCCAACTCGGTCAGCGTCGCCGGATTTCCTGCCGGCCACATCCCGGCTTTCCTGTCCGGATAATCTGTACGGAAACTCGGAGTCAGGTAGACGAAAATCGAACTCGATCCCAGCTGGCTGATCCGCTCTGCGCCTTCCAACAGAAAGTTTTCCTGCGTGAAACCATAATTCCCGGCGACGTGTGCGATGCCGGCCATAAACGGCTGGCTGGAAAGCTGCGCACCCCCCATTCCGCTTCCGGCGCCGATGCTGTGCGCACCCCCACAGCTGCCAAGAAACACCACGACTGCAAGAATAAAAAGAACACAAATTGTTTTGATCACTGCGCAACCTCATGGCAGAGGCAGGCACTGGAGAGGACGTAGCTGTCCCTCAGGCGACCGACGCTCCACGGATAAAAATCAGGGCCGCGCGGGAAGCGATTCCGCGCGGATGCCTCCTACTATCATCATCAGTATAAACAGAAATGATGCGAGGTAAGCTGGGAAAAGCTGCACAAACGGCGGTGATCCGCGACACATGTGAGTACGCTCACCGACTCGATGAGAGGAACACCTTAACATCGGCTAGGATTACTAAGTGGTACACCTTACCGCTTGGGCCTTAACCCGACTACCGCTGGCACAGTCGCAAACATCATTGTCATCGCAGGCGCAAAGGCGAATGCGAACGGCGATGAGGCCCCTAACCTCCAAAATTCACAAGGCAATCAAACTAACTCCAGGTCGTTCCAATCTATTTAGCCGTGGGTATCTGAGGACCTCTGGCCGAAAAGGAATCGATCATGAGTGGGATTCTGTATCCGCAGCGAGTGCTCTTGCGCCGTGCCGCCTCCTCGCAACCGCACGAACAGCCGGCTTACTCTAGTCGGACGCCAGTGCATCGCACTCGTTCGACGCGCAATTCGGTTTTGATTGTCGCGGGATCAGCCGGCACAGGCGCAGCTATCGGGGCATTGGCGGGTGGTGGGAAAGGCGCTGCCATCAGCGCACTCGCCGGTCCCGGGCCGCGGGGTTCATCTACGACCGTTTGACGCACAACCGCTAGAAGAAGCAGACAGCAGCTGCCTCCGGGTGCAACGCAGGGAGGCTTTCTTAACCTTATTTCCTTAACTGGGGTTGGCGAATGAAGAACTGCCACTTGCCCACGTTCGCAGGTACCGCCACGTCGAAGAACCCCACCATCATTTCATTGTAGGTTTGATCTCCCCAGCGTACGGGGCTGTCGGGGTCAGGATTGTGGGGATTATTACGCGAGTTGTCGTACCAGGCCACGGCTTGAAGCCACGTTCCCGCCTTCAGAAGTCGTGGCTCGGCCAGCCGATAGCTCAACTGCCAGTAGAAGTCATAATTGACCCGAAGGAGGGTCTCGAGGCTGCCATCCGGATGAACGATGTTGTACTCGAAGCGCTTACCGCGTACGTGCATGTGGGGGAAGAAACTGAGCAGAGCCGCGTCATTGGGCAAAGTGCCGTGGACCTCGACGCGATAATTTTCGGCAGCGGGAGGAATCGGGATGGTGTCGTGCTCGTTGGCTAGTTGAAGCGAGAGAACGCGCTGCTTCGGACGAGACTTCGCGAAGACGATGCCTATGCGGGTCTGATCGGTTGCGGCACGGCCGTTAGTTGTGTAGTGCATCTGGAACACCAGGTCAGACTGAGCGGGAACGAACTTGGCCATGCCGTCAGGCCATCGGTCAGGAGAGCTGCCCGGTGCATAGACCAGCAGCATGTCGCTGTCCGTCGAGTGGACATCCTGTCGTAGTTTGTCGTCCTTCAGGTTCGAGGCCGGAAACGGAATTCCGACTGGCGCGCCACGCAACCACTTGGACTCTGGCGGCCGGATGTAGACCACCGCATGGTGCACGTGGGCGCGGCTGGAGGGCTGTATTTCTGACATTTGGACCCACTTGTCTTCGCTAAAACCTGTGGACACGATCTCATACGTGTATTCAACATCCCCTTGAGCAGGAATGGCGACGGGCTTAGACATCGGCAGGACAACGTCAGGCTCGGGAATGTTCCAGCCGTTGGTCCAACGAACCGGCGGGGGCGCGTCGCCTGGACCGCCGGCTGGTGCATTCGCATCCACCCAAGAGGAGATCGTCTCGACCTGTTGCTCAGTAAGCGACGGATCATTCGCGAAGTGGCCGTAGCGCGGATCGGCAAACCACGGCGGCATCTTTCGCGAGCGCACATCATCACGGATTGCCTGGGCCCACGGTTTCGTCTCCTCGTAGGTGACCAACGGCATGGGTGCGATCCCTCCGTCGCGGTGGCAAACCTGGCAGCGTTGCTGCAGGATGGGCAGCACGTCGCGATAGAACGTCGGCGAGCCTGGTGAGGGGCTGGAGCGGGCAAGTCCCTGCAAGGCAACGAGCGCCACAATCGCACTCGCGAGAGCAACGACGAAATAGTTCCGATGAAGTTGAAAAGGCTTCAGCACGCGAAAACAGCAACCCTCTCTATTCATACCCCAAAGTCGTAGGGGAGTCGACTCCACCAAGGTTCGAGCTGTGCGGGACGTGGTAGCATTTTTCCAGCAACCACTGTCCTCGGCATGAGATCCTCTTTGGGAATCTTCGCGATCTCACTGGCGCTTTCGGGCGCCATGCTCGCCGATCAGAAGCCCGCAACCAAAGAAGGGTGGCTTGAGATCCACTCTGCGCATTTTTCCGTGGTTACCGATGGCGGCGAGAAGAAGGGCCGTGAAGTAGCATTGCGGCTTGAGCAGATGCGCGCGGTCTTCGGGCAGCTCATCATGCGCGACAAGCTGAAGATGCCGGTGCCCGTCCAGGTCCTCGCCCTCAAGAACGACAACGACTATGCCGGCCTCTGTCCGCTAGCTGGCTCCAGGCCGACGAACGCCCCCGGCTTTTTTTTACCTGGCGAGGACCGCAACTTGATCGTCTTGAACCTGTCCACCGATGAGCCCTGGCGCGCGGTAGCACACCCAATGGCGCATATGCTGCTCGACGGCAACTATCCGCCGACCCAAGCTTGGTTTGACGAAGGTCTGGCCGATTATTTCTCCAGCATCCGGGTGGACAACAAGACTGTCGAGATCGGCGGCGATCCGGGAGTCCCCTCCCAGGCTCCCGCAGGAAACGCCAGTCAGGCTCGCACTTCGTCCAGGCCGCTATCCGAATTGCTGAGTAGTGCGGCATGGCTCGACATGCACGAGTTGCTCACCATGCGCCTGGACACGCCCGAACACCGGGAAGATGCGCATCGAGAACTCTTCTCCGCTGAGTCCTGGATCGTGATGCATTACCTGCTGGCCAATGACATGCTACCCAAAATCGGCACGTACTTTGAGCTTGTGCAGAACCAGAGGATGCCGGTCACACAAGCTCTGCAGCAAGCGTTTGGAATGACTCCCGAGCAGTTTAAGAAAGCGGTTGTCGACTACTTTCAATCCCTCAAGACGACGTTAACCGCTCAGGACCAAATTTCTCATGCTCCCGCGCCATTCGGACCCGAGCTCGCTCTAGTGGTCAAGAAGGTCAGCGATGACGACGCCCACGCTCTAGTGGGAGACGTGATGGCACGTCAGCCCGATCACAGCGAGCAAGGGATGAGGGACCTTCAGTCGCTGGCGCAGGACCCCACGGACAACGAAGTGGCGCATCGCGCCCTCGCATACGCCTACATTGAGAAGCAAGATTTCAAGCAGGCCGACGATGAACTCGCGCAAGCGGCCGAGAGTGATCCGAACGATCCCTGGGTGCACTTTTACTTTGCCGTCTTCAAATTCCGGAAGGCAAAAGCCTCGAGTCAAGTCCTCGAGAGCCTGGCCAACGTACAACAGGGATTGAAAACCGTTATTGATTGGAATCCCGAGCTGGCCGAAGCCTATCACCTGCTGGGCCTAGCGGAGTTGGAAGGTGGCGGGACTCACGCCGCGACCGACACTATGCGCACCGCCATTCAGCTTAGTCCACGCAAGGAATCATATGTTCTCGATCTGGCCGACATTTATGTAGCCGGCAAGAACTGGGACAAAGCGCAAGCCATTCTGGAGCGGCTTAAGGGCAGTGCCGACCCTCAGATTGCGTCGTCTGCGCGGAAGAAGTTGGAAGACCTCCCCTTCCTCAAACAGTATGGGATTGAGCCGCAACGGGCGGCACAACCTCAAAAAAAAGAACCGCCCAAAAGGGCAGAAGCGAAGACTTCCGATAATGAGAAAACGGATGTCGAATCTGAAAACGAAGAGCCCAAAACGAAACCGCGTGCACCGGACCGAAGAAGGGTGCAATACCTGAAGGGCAAAATTGTTTCGGTGGATTGCTCGCAAGCCCCGGCGGCGACGGTGACGGTCTCTTCCGGGGGCAGCATCTTGAAACTGCACACGGCAGATTACAAAGCACTAGTTGTGATTGGCGCCGATGAATTTTCCTGCGAGTGGCGCAACCGCGCCACCTCGGTGAACTACAAAGCCAGCGGTAGATCGGAGGGTGACCTGGTATCCCTTGAGGTGCAGTAAAGCCTTTCGCAACCAAATACAGCGCCGCGTGGAGGACGATCCCAGGATCGCCCTCCTCACCTGCGCTAAACCGCGAGTAGTTAGAAGCGGAACAGAATTCCGGTCGAAACCCGAGCGTTGTTCTTCTCGGTGACGCCGGAGAAGCGGGTGATCAGCCAATCGGCCTGGAACAGGCGCACCGCGATCTGTTTGCGGCCCATATCCATGCCGCCGCCGAACATCATTGCCATTCCGTTGATGCCAACGCCGGCTGCCGAAGCATGGGCTCCACCGAACAGCCCATGCACGAAGGGAGAAAGGCTCCCCTTATGCGTGGAGACCACCGGCCCGAAGGTGTAGGTGTGAAAGTGCTCACCTGAGCTATAGGCGCCGCTGAAATCCCCGGTGACGCCCAGCCAACGTGTAACGTAGAAGTTCGCCTGGCCGTTCCAGCCGCTGGCATTCCACGAAGGATTCATGGTGGTGAACTGGTACCCACCGAATACTTCAGGCTTAGGTGTTTCCTGTGCCAAGGTGAGGCACGAGAAAAAGCAAAGCAATATGGCAACGCCGATCAGTTTCTTCATTTGTGTACTGACTCCTGAAGAGAATTGCACCTTGTCTCCCTTGCCGGCATTGTCGTAATCGAGCTCCGGTATCTGACGGTCTAGGCGTTCTGGTGCCGAAGAGGGGAGGGCTCAGGTGCTGGGTAACTATTCCAATCTATCGCCGGATAACTGAGCAAGTAACCGAAGCAGGTGCACAAATTTACACTTTGGTAACTTCTCTAGAAATTGTAGCAATCATTGCTGAAAGTTAATTAAGCCCAGCGATCTCAGTTGCATAGCCGGAAGATGCGGGCTCAGTTTGCCCGGGGCAAAAAGGGACGGCGGCGCAACGTTACCGGAAATCAACAAGTTGACCGGGAAGATAGGGGACGATCTTGACTGCACCCTAAAAATGAGACACGAAATTAAATTAAGCGGCCAATTGGGTGGAGGACTTGCACCTCCAAGCTGTCGAGCATGCTCGGCACACAAAAAAACCCTCTCAGCAAGCTGAGAGGGTTAGCGAATAGCGGGGGATCGGCAGCTCTATACGCGAACTACATTGGCCGCCTGAAAGCCCTTGGGGCCTTTCAAGAGATCGAACTCCACTGTTTCGCCTTCGTTCAGCGTGCGATAGCCGTTCTCCTGGATAGCGGAGAAATGTACGAAGACGTCCTCCCCGGTGGAGCGCTGGATGAAACCATATCCTTTTGCCCCATTGAACCACTTCACTGTGCCCTTCTCTCTCACAAAAGTACTCCTTTCAGCTCTGCAGTAGTTGAGATACTTCCTTGCGCCCGAACGTTCCCCAAAGCCGGAAACGCGCCCCAAAAGCGCTCGAAAGCGGAGCGGGTGGCTTGTTTCGGCTTGCAGACTCACACGTGCAACTGCAAGGGGCTCCCGAGTTCTGCGCCGTCCAAACCTTGGCACAAAACTCCGGAGCCCATTTAGATTGCCCGAGTTTCGACTGCCAGACACAAGAAACATCTACCCGAAAAACGAAGCGTTGAACTACCGCTGCCGAACTATCGACAGCGGCAGAAGATAATATTCAGGAACTTACCTTTTTGGCAAGCATCGATTTTCTTGATGTGACTGCGGGTCAACAACGTTTACTTCCTAACCACCCTATTTATCAAATCGTTATAAGGGCCTGCCGCGCCCATGGTTACCTCCGGGTCAGAACTGGCACGCGGGCTTTTGATACGATATTTTCACCGAGTGCCGGAAACCATTCCATCTATCGTCCCCAGCAAGTCCGGAGCGATCCTTGCGCCCGCATCGCCGAAAGCCGCGCCGCAGTCCGGGATGGTTTTATCTACATTGAAGTACCTGCTGCGCACGGAGGTCCACACCTTCGCGTTCTCTGTTGCCGCCAATGCAATCCTCGCCTTCTTTCCTTTTGTCGTCCTGCTGATGACTCTGATTCGACGCGTCTTCCACTCGAAGACGATGTACGAAGTAGTTAAGCAGTTGTTGCTCGATTATTTGCCTGCCGGGCAGGATTTCGTGTTTAGAAACCTGAATGCTCTGGTGGGTGCAAGGCATCGCGTGCAATTGGCATCGCTGGTGATGCTGTTGGTGACCTCGACTGGAATTTTCCTCCCCTTGGAGGTAGCGCTGAACCGCATCTGGGGATTTCCCAAGAATCGGTCTTACCTGGGGAATCAATTGATCTCGTTAGTGCTGGCATTCGGCTGTGGCGTGCTGGCCTTGCTCTCGATTGCCGGGACGGCGGGCAACATTCATCTGCTTGAGTCGCTGCTGCACGGGCGCCTGACCTTGTTGGTTCACATGATCGGGTTCATCGTCATGAAGATCTTCGCCATCACTACCAGTATCACTATCTTTTTCCTCATTTACTGGCTTCTACCCAACGGCAAGGTTCCAGCAAGAGCCGTACTGCCTTCAGCGGTGACTACCGGCTTGCTTTCGGAAGCTCTCAAGTACGGTTATATCCTGGCCCTTCCGTGGTTGAGCCTCCAGGAAGTTTACGGACCATTCACCGTCTCCGTAACCATGATGTTTTGGGCCTTTCTATCGGGACTGCTGCTGCTGACGGGAGCCCATCTCTCGGCTGCGCGCCTGCAGCTTCGCGACCACCAAGACCCCCTCTTGCCATCCTGAGAGTTTGTGGCTTTTCGTTTTCTCGCGCGGAGTGATGCTGAAAACAAGCAGCTTGCGTGCCGGAAAAATCGCTCAAAAAAGTCACGAACTCTGAGCGAAGAAGGATCTGTGCTTTTTGTGCTTGGACTCTTCTGCCATTGGCACGGAACCCAGTGACCTTCGGCACAGCCATGTCGTCGACAGCCTCCTAACATAAATTTGTATCCCCGCTTCTGTTCCTTCCGCTCCTTCCCGGTGATGGCAGGGCCGATTCCATCTCGATAAAGACGGCCAGGTAGTAATGGGACTCGAGCGCGCCGAGGACAATTCGGCGAGGAACGTGAAGGCAACCGTAAGCGCATGCTCCTCCGCCCTCGACATGGCTGTACTCGCACCCTATCGCTGGGTCGCTGAAAACGCGACAATCGATCTGCCGCTTGTCACAACGGTCCTGGACAAAGGGTGGCCGCCGAGGGGGAGACCCGTGGTCCTTCAGGTCGTGTCAGGTAATGCCACGCTCAATTCAGGCATCGCGTACGCCGATATCAATGGATGCGCAGGCACGACGGTGCCGACTCACAATCTCTCTGGCGACCTGCGGGTAAGGCATGTGTTTCTCCGGGTTCACCCTGTGCGATTCTTACGGTAAACAACGTGCCACTCTCCAATATCGAATTGCGGCGAGTATCAGGCAGCGCGCCGATAGTTGGCGGGGGGAACCATTCCAGCCTGTGATCGTCCAAGCCACCGATTCATCGTCCCCGGCCAACCCGGTCGAGGGCGCGGTTGTGACTTTCTGGCAGATGTTTTTTCGTTCCGATAATGATGCTTGCAGCGAGGGCGGCGCGGAAGCTGGCTCCGATTACCCCATGCCAGTTATTCTCTGCTCCTCACCGATTTCTGTTTGCTTCTGACGCGCTCGCCTTGGCCAGCCTCGCGACTCCCCCGGCGCTAATACGGGGCGAATCGAGATTGGGAATCATCGCAACGTCGGGAACCAACGCGGCACAGCATTGAACTCGAATCCACCTGGAGGGGCCCGAACGTGGCAGGGCAGAATAACCGCGAACCCGGCGGCGTTTCGGCAGGAGGTGGCCTGGCCGGCTCGAAGCGAGAGGCGCTGCTCATTGACTATGTCATGTCCCTTCTTTAATGTTCTTTACATCTCGCGCCCGGATGGCCGTCATCTAATTTGCAGCTGTATTAACGATGGCAGACAAAAGGTCAGGACTCCATCACATCAGCACCGCGTCCAACCTCTGCCCGTTTCCGGAGGATCATTTGAAAAAAATCGCTTTAGTTGCAATCTTCTCGGCACTGGTGACCATTGCCGGGACTGCTCGCGCCCAGCAAATGGATGTAGCCTTCGGTATGGGCACGGTCTCCGCGCCGGCCACGAAAATTAATTCTCAGGGATTCCCGCTGCCCTCGCTCCGCGGGGGAGCCTACCCCAGCTTCAGTGGCGATTTCATCTTCTACAAGGGTCAGGTGGGAATCAACGGCGAGGTAGCCTGGAGAGCCAGCCGTTCATTCTATGCCGGCGATCCGACGCAGCCGTACCGGCCGCTGTTCTACGATTTCAACGGCATCTGGACCCGGCGCTACGGAAGAGTCTCTCCCGAAGCCATGGCCGGAATCGGAGCGGAAAGCATCCGGATATACACGTCCATCAGTTGCGGATTTTCCGGCTGCACGAATTACGTCAGCAGCAATCACTTCATGGGCCACTTTGGCGGTGGCCTTAAATTGTACGTGTCTGGCAACTTCTTCGTGCGCCCGGAAGCACAACTGTACCTGGTCCGAAATAACATCGAGTTCAGCTCTGGGCGCGCTGCGCGCTACGGGATCTCGATTGGCTACACCATGGGTGGCGGGCTGAAGTACTAAGTCGGGCTCTCGGCTCAAGCTAGGCCTTCGGCTCTGGGCTTCGGCGCTGGGTACGAAGCGAGCTCTAGACGAGGAGTCTAGTGCCTAGAGCCTACCTCTTCACCCACTGATCGACCCAGTCATTCACCATCTGATACCACAGCCGGCTGTTCTGTGGCTTCAGCACCCAATGGCCTTCGTCGGGGAAGTAGAGCATCTTCGACGGGATGTTCAGCCGTTGAAGCGTAGTGAAGAGCTGAAGTCCTTCCGAGACATCGAGCCGATAATCCTTCTGCCCGTGAATAACCAGTGTGGGCGTCTTGAAGCTGGTTGCTGCCAGGTGGGGTGACCATTTGCGGTAGAGCTCGCGATTCGTGTAGGGCGTGCCTTTGAACTCCCACTCGTTGAACCACAACTCCTCGGTCGTGCCCCAGGCGGATTCGCTGTCGAACATGCCATCGTGCGAGACGATGCACTTGAAGCGGTCGGTGTGGCCGAGAATCCAGTTAACCATGTAGCCGCCATAGCTGGCACCCAGCGCACACTCGCGGTCCTTGTCGATGAAGGCATACGCTTTTTCGGCGTAGTCGAGACCGAGCATCAGGTCTTCGAATGGAGCGCCGCCCCAATCGCCATTGACAGCGTCAATGAATTTCTGACCATAGCCGGTCGAGCCGTGGAAGTTGATCATTATGACCACGTAGCCGTTGGCGGCAAACAGTTCCGGATTCCAGCGAAAGCTCCAGTCGTCACCCCAGGCTCCCTGAGGTCCGCCATGCACAAGGAATTTCACCGGATACTTTTGTTTGGGATCGAAGTTGGGCGGCTTGAGGAGCAAGCCTTCGACTTTGTCTCCGTGGGCGCCGGTGAACCAGAAAGAGTCGAATTTTGACATGCTGACTTGGGACAGGAGCGGCTCGTTGAGTCTGGTGACAGCCCTATCCGGGTTCAAGGAGCAATTTTCTTTTCCGCGATCCACATCCCCGGTCATCGCAGGACAACCATCGCCAGCGGCATCGCTCGCGTAGACTTCGTTTGGTGCGGTGATTGACATGCGGCTGAACAGCAATGTTTTTCCATCTGACGTCACCGCCAAGTCATCGTTGTATCCAGCTACCAGGGCACGTTTGGAAAAGCGGGTGCCGGTTTTATCGGCAGGCTGTGTCTGGACGAGGTAAATCAAAGCGTGCGCCTTGTGATCCGCGCTGAAGGCGATCGCTTTGCAATCGGGCATCCAGACGAAGCTTCCAACCCAATGATCAAAATTCTCGGTCAGATCCTTCTTCTCCCCAGTTCTGCGGTCGTACCGCATGAGCCGAAAGCGGTCGCTCTCATATCCGGGACGAAATTGGGCGCGGTACGCAATATACCCGCCATCCGGCGAGTAGAGGGGAGTGGAGTCGCTGGCGGGGTTGTCAGCAGTGATGTTCTTCGCCTGGGCGGGCGAGGCGCCCGCCTCGATATTCACCGGAACGATCCACAAATCGCTGTTAGTCGAAGCCGCTTCGACCTTGTCGTGATTCGAGGCGTAGCAGAGTTCCTGGCCGTCGGGCGAAAAGGCGTAGTTGTCCTGTCCACCGAGGCTGAAGACGGGGGAATCGTAGTCGCCGGGAGTGAGGTCGCGAGGGGTATTGGAAATAAGTCGCCCCAGTGGCCCACCTATGGCAGGGACTTCAATTACGAAAATGTGGGTGCGCTTGCCGTCCTTGTACGCATTCCAGTGACGATAAAGCAGACGCGTGAAGATCAGCGCCTTGACCGGCGATTTGGCGGCTTCGTCCAGCTTCTTCTTATTGCAGGCCTCGTCGGGGCATTCCGGATAAACATCAGAAGTGAAGGCTATGTTCTTTCCATCAGGCGACCAGATCGGCCCGCTGGCTTCTGTAGCAATCGAGGTCAGCTTGTGCACTCCGGTCATGGTCCCTGCGGCGCCGTCGAAGTCCGCGATCCAGATCTGCGAACCGCCTTCTTTCGTGGACACAAACAGGAAGCGCTTGCCATCGGGCGCCCAGCGCGGCCGGTCGGCATCCTGGTCTTTAATAATCTGCCGGGAATCACCTCCAGTAATCGGGACAATCCAGACATGAGGTGTTTTGGTATTCGCGCTGAGGTCCACATCCACGACGCTAAATAAGACCCATTTGCCGTCCGGCGAAGGCACCGGCTCGCTCAGACGCTTGAGGGCCATCATGTCTTCGAAGGTGAAAGGATGCTTGGTCTGCGAGAACGCGGGAACACTAAGAAGCACGGTCAAAAAAATTAACAATCGGTGCATGCCGTCCTCCGCGGAACCGGCAAGTGTAAACCATGGGGGGGGACAGTCTTAAGGGCACGGGTCACAAGGAGTGGCTAGTGGCCATGTGGTCAGCAGCGCGCAATCGGAGTCCAAGCAGTCGAACTCGTCCGGATTTCGCAGGCTTCTGCATTCCCTTGCCTTGAGCTGGGAGTCGATACGAGCTCGGTGGTCAGGCAGAGATGCTTCGACTTCGGTGGGCAATCCGCAAAGCGGGCTGTCCGCCTCCGCTCAATATGACAGGGAACCTTCTTGGTGACACCGATCGCGTGCGCCCTTCTGCGTCACCTGTCATGCTGAGAGTTTGTGACTCCTTCGTTTTCTCGCCGGGGGAGTGATGCTGAAAACAAGCAGCTCATGTGAAGGAACAGGAACAATCGCTTAAACTGAAATCAAAAAAGTCACAAACTCTGAGCGAGACTTGGGTACTTCGAAACGTAAGGATGCAAGACGCGTCGAAGCATCCCTCACTTGTTGCCTACACCCCTCGGCACAGGCCCACCCTGACATATCTTTACAAATGGGGCCAAGGCTGGGGTCGCGTAGCAGCTATCCCGTCGCGCAGGGCATCTAAACATGTAAACTGGAAAATATGAGATCAAGATCTCGTTTTACGGTCTTATTCCTGAGTGTTGTCACTGCTTTGTGCCTGCCTCAGTTCTGCCGCTCTCAGGAAGGCCCCTTGGACAAGTCACAGCCCAAGGGAACCACTCCTGAAGAAATCATTCGCCGCTTCGCCGCCAAGGAAAAGGAATTCAAAGAAGCTCGGGAGCAGTACACGTACCGGCAGGACGTAAGGGTTGAAACGCCCGACGACAACGGTGAATATCATGAAGTTTTCGATGTGGTATTCGACGATAAGGGAAAACGCCTGGAAAACGTGGTATTCGCGCCGCAAAGTACGCTTGCCCAGATCGCGATGTCGCCGGAGGATATCGACGACATCCGGCACCGACTGCCTTTCGTCTTGACCGCGGAGGAGATTCCCGAGTACGACATCCTTTACGTCGGACAACAGCAGGAAGACGAGTTGCACTGTTACGTGTTCGATATCGCTCCCAAACGCATTGAAGGTAAGAAGCGCTACTTTCAGGGGCGGATCTGGGTGGACGACCAAGATTTTCAGATTGTGAAGACTTACGGCAAGAGCGTGCCCGACATTCGCAAGGGCAAGAAAGGACAAGAAAATCTCTTCCCCAAATTCACTACCTGGCGCCAGCAGATCGACAACCGATACTGGTTCCCGACCTACACAAAGGCCGATGATACCCTGCATTTCTCAATGGGAGACGTCCGTATTGTCGAGATCGTGAAATACGAAAACTACAGGCGCTTCGGCTCGAAAACAACGATTACTTACGAAGGGCAGGAACTACCGCGAGCGCCGTCGCAGAAACCGGAAGAGAAGAAACCCAACCAGCAGAGGTAGGTTTCGAAGTTTCAGTATTTCAAAGTCAGGAGGCTCAGGAGGCTCGCCGGGAAACTTCCAGCAATCGATTGATGAGGCCAAGGACTTGGTAAGTTTTCTTCTCGAGATCCCCAGTAAACACCCCTCTCGGATAGCCGAGAGTCATCGCCAGCTGAGTACCCGTTTCAAGCAGCGAGCCACGGGCAGGTCCAAGAAACTGCTGGACTCCCCCGAGGTGTCCCTCTGCAACGTTGGAAACTACCGAAACAGCAGCCCGGGCCTAAGCTGGGAGGTCAAACCGTAGATTTCTGATTTGGGGGAGCCTTCGCTTTCCCGGTAGATCCGTAGGGCAAGGCTTTTTGGCTTTTTGCCACGCTGCATAGCTCGCGGCAAGAACGCGCCATAAGGCACTCCCAGCGTCATCCCCACCGTCTTTGAAACTTTCCGAAACGCTGAAGCTGAAGCCCTGAAACTCAGTAAAACAGATACTTCCTCCACTTATCATCTGACCTTCCCATCAAGCGCATGATGTGGCGGCTGGTGTGGAGGTTGAAGGCACGGGGCTCGCGCATAAGGTGCATGCCGGCTTCACCGGGAAGCTGATTGCCCTTGCGGCGATTGCAGGGATGACAGCAGGCCACCAGGTTCTCCCATGTAGAGGAACCACCGCGCGAGCGCGGCACCACGTGGTCGAGCGTCAGTTCACTGGACGGCAGTACCTCTCCGCAGTACTGACAGGTGTTGCGGTCGCGCAGCAGGATATTCTTGCGGGAAAGCGCCCGGGTTTGGTGCGGAATGCGGCGATACTCGAGCAGTCGAATCACCGAAGGCACGCGGAACGCCAACCGAGCCGCATGCAAGTAATGGCCGTTCTCTTCCTCGGCCATGGCCACGCCCTTTAGCACCAGGACAATCGCTCGTCGCGCCGCACAAACGTTGATGGGCTCGTAAGAAGCGTTCAGCACCAGGACCGGGGCGTGCAGCGAGAAGCCGTTGCCTCCGTGAACCACAGCAGGAACCACCTCGCCGCGTGTCCGCCGGGCCATGTTCATCGGATTGTTCGACTTCCCCGACATACTATCTTTCTAGCCATTTGCGGCCTTGGCCATACGTTCTTCCATCTCGTCCGAATCCTGCTTTATCAAGGCGCAAGTTGCCTCGGCCTTCATGGTGCGCGCCACGGTAGCAACCCACACCCGCGTGGCGCCGGCTCGCCGCAACACTCGCGCACACTCTGATGCTGTCGTTCCCGTAGTGAGCACATCATCTACCAGCAAGACTTCCCGGTTCTCCACCTCAGCGGCACGTCTGACCGCAAAAGCGCCGCGCACGTTTTCCCGTTGCTGGTGAGGCGTAAGCCCGATTTGCGATGCCGTTGGACGGCACCGTTCGAGAATTTCTGGCCGCAAGAGCCATTCCCGTCCCACTGGTTTAAGCTTCAGCGCGGCACGCGCAATCAGTTCCGACTGGCTAAAACCGCGCTGGCGCTGCTTACTGGCATGCAAAGGTATAGGTACAAGGACGGGATCCCCTTTGGCGAATGCAGCAGCGAGCTTCTCGACGACTTCCGCCAGCATGCGTCCGAGAACTCCGGCTGCCGGCCTGACATGCTCATATTTCAGCAGATGAATCAGGTCGCGCAGGCCGCCCTCGTAGCTACCGTAGGCTGCGGCCTTGGCAAACGAGGGCTCCACTTGACGGCAGAGGGCGCAACCAGGTTCGCCTTGGTCCATCACGTTTACCGAACCAGTCAGGCGCTCGCCGCAGATAGCGCAGGTGCCGCCGCCCTGAAGTGGTCGCACTCGGAAGAGGCAGTCTTCACAGACCGGCAAACGGGAAATCCTGGCAAGAGGAGACCCGCAAAGACGGCAATCGGAGGGGAACAGGGTGGCCAACAGGCTCTCCGCAGCCGCCTTCACCCACGACACAAAGCCGTTCTCGCCCTCAACAACCTTGGCCCTGGTAGCCCGAGTTAGGTCCTCACTACTGCTGAAGACGACCCTCCCGCAGACCGGCAGCACCTTCTCCGGCGCCTGCCGGACCTGTTGTTATCAGTATAGCTACGTTGCTGCCCTTCACGCAACGCACCGGAAACCCCAGAACTTCAACTGACCTCAACTACCTCAATTCGAGGCTCCCGAAGCCTTCGTTTCTTGAGGCCCTGCAGGATAGTCGGAGGTGAGCCCGCACTTGTAAAGCGGGCAGGCTGCGTGCTAACGTGCGCGGTCTCGTCAAAATTCAGCGTATTTATCTACTTACGAGGTTTTCGCCGATGAGCACTCAAACCACGATTCCTGCCGCCCGACGAAAGCATCAGCCCTACGTCCCGCCCACCCTGGAAATGAAGGAATTCACCTTCAGGGCGGTTTTGCTGGGCATGGTGATGACCGGAATACTGGGCGCCGCCAACGCGTACCTAGGATTGAAAGCCGGCATGACCATCGCCGCCACTTACCCAGCGGCGGTTATCGGAATGTCGATTCTGCGAATCATGAAGGGTTCGCTGCTGGAAGAGAACATCGCCCGGACCATCGGCTCAATCGGTGAGTCCGTGGCGGCAGGCGCCGTCTTCACGATTCCCGCGTTTGTATTGGCCGGGCTCTGGCCCGGCCTTCAGATGCCGAAGTACTGGCAGTCGGTGGCCTTGATGGCGATCGGCGGGCTGCTGGGCATTCTGTTTGTGACCCTGCTGCGCCGGGTGATGGTTGAAGATCCTGAGCTTCCCTTTCCCGAATCCGTGGCCGCTTCGGAAATTCACAAAGCCGGACAGCAGGGTTCAAAGGCAGCCAAGATCCTATTCGCCAACATGGGATTCGGCGCGCTGGTGAATGGACTGGGGCTACTCAACATCTTCGAACCGGTGCACACGTTCACTGTGAACATCGGCGCATTGGGACGAAGCCTCTTGCTTCGAACCAGCACCAATCCGAAAGTTGCTGCCGTGACCACGGGTGGAATGAGCATTTTCAATTCCCCGGCCGTTAGTCCCGCCTATTTGGGGGTGGGCTACATTATCGGGCCGCGACTGGCGGCACTGAACTTCGCGGGTGGAGTATTGGCCTGGGGTCTACTGGTTCCACTCCTTACCTACATGATGGGGCCCGCGATTACAGCCAGCTTGCCCGCCGCCGGCACCACGCCGAACTGGGGAACCCTGGCTGGATCGGTCTATTTCTCGATTGTGCGACCGATCGCGGTGGGTGGCATGTTGGTCGGGGCCTGTTACACCCTGTTCCGTATGCGCAAGCAATTGGGAATCGGTTTGAGGCGCGCGGTTTCCGACCTGAAGAAATCCGCGGAGGCACACGCCGCCACCGATCGCACGGATCGCGACCTGAGCATGAAAGTCGTGTTCCTGGGCGTCAGTGCCGTGTTCGTGGCGATGATTGGGCTATATTACTTTTTCATCGCCGGTGCTCATAACCTGGTGGGAAGCAAGATCGCGGCCGGCGCAATCGTAGCGGCGGCCGTCATGGTGGTTCTTGGATTTTTCTTTGCGGCTGTATCCGGAAACCTGGTGGGCATGATCGGGTCGTCGAACAACCCGGTTTCCGGTTTGACCTTGTGCACACTGGTGGTCGCGGCCTTGTTGATGGTTGCATTGGGTGTATCGGGAGTCGGTGGAGTTGCGGCCGTGCTTGGCGTTGCAGCCGTAGTTTGCGTTTCGTCCGCAGTCGCCGGTGAAATGCTGCAGGACCTTAAGGTGGGACATATCCTGGGCGGCACCCCGGCCAAAATGCAGGTCGGCGACATTTTTGGCATCGTCGTGGCGGCATTGGTGCTGTTCTTCCCCTTAATGGTGCTGGACGATGCCTACCACTTCGGCAGCGCACAACTGCCCGCCCCGCAGGCCGGGCTAATGTCCATGCTGGCGCAAGGCATTGTCGGCGGCAACATGGCCTGGCCGCTGGTGATCGTGGGTATCCTCATGGGGGTCGCCATGATCATGGTAGAAGTCAAAAGCCCGATGCTGTTCTCGGTCGGCATGTACCTGCCGATCGAGACTACGTTTGCCATCTTTCTGGGCGGCGTGATTCGCTGGTTTACTGACAAATTGCGCGATCGCCGCGGCCACAACGATGCGCAAAAGGCTCGCGTCGATAACGCTGGCGTGCTGACTGCCTCCGGGCTGATCGCCGGCGAAGCACTGTGTGGTTTAGCTATTGCCGCCATCTGGCGAGGGAATACGCCGCAACTTTTAAAGTCGCCCCATTGGATCGGCGCGATTATTGCAATGGCGGCCATGATCTTCGTCATGATGAAGGTACCCCTCTCGAATGCCGGTAGCCCCGACGAACCGGCGCCGCCGACAGCGATTATGTAACGGCGTTTTGCGAGCGTGAGCCCGCCGTCAGGCTGAGAGTTTGTGACTTTTTCCTTCCTTTTCTCCCAGAGCGATGCTAAACGCAAGCAGCTTATGCGCCGGAGAAATCGCTTAATGCAAAAAGCCACAAACTCTGAGCGAAGCGAAGCGTCGGCTGGCGCAGAATCTCGTTGCGTTCTTGGGGAATCTTTGCGGCCTTTGCGGTTTAAGATCTTTCTGTGCCGATTGCCGACAACATTGCCCGGGTGCGTGAGCGGATCGATGCTGCCGCACGACGAGCCGGACGCAATCCCGGAGAAGTGTCACTGATGGCGGTGAGCAAGACGTTTCCTCCCGAGCGAATCGGCGAAGCCTACGAGGCAGGGCTCAGGCTGTTCGGCGAGAACCGGGTCCAGGAGTTTACGGGAAAGCAAGAAGCTGTCCGCAATCTGGCTGGTTCCGAGTGGCACATGATCGGTCACCTGCAAACCAACAAGGCCGCGAAAGCTGCCGAGTTGTTTTCCGGCATAGATTCCGTGGATTCACTCCGCTTGGCGGAAAAATTGAGCGCTGCAGCGGAAAAAGAGAGCAAGAAACTCGCCGTGCTGATCGAAATTAACGTCGGCGGTGAAGCAGCCAAGAGTGGGGTGGATCCTGCCTCAGCCGAATTGGACGAGATCCTCGAAGCCGCGCCGCGCTTGGTTCACCTCGCGATAAGCGGCCTGATGACCATCCCGCCCTTCAGCGACGATCCACAACAAGCGCGGCCTTACTTTAGGCGATTACGCGAACTGCGCGACCAGATAGCTGCCCGCCGGCTGTCGGCGGTTTCGACGGATGTGCTTTCGATGGGGATGTCCCATGATTTCGAGGTGGCTATTGAAGAGGGCTCGACATGCGTCCGGGTGGGAACCGCTATTTTTGGGGAAAGGAGAATTATATAGACGCAGAGTACGCGGAGATGGCAGAGAACACTCTTCGAGGAATTCTCCGTGCCTCCACGCCTCCGCAGTGGATGTTCTCGTGATTCCCATCAACGACTCGCCATCCGGCGCGACGTTTGCCGTCAAAGTCCACCCACGTGCCAAAAAGAACGGCATCACCGGGGAGATCGGTGATGCTCTGAAGCTGGCTCTCACCGCGCCTCCCGTCGAGGGACGCGCCAATGAGGCCTGCATCGATTTCCTCGCAAAGGCTTTGGATGTGCCGCGCTCTTCCGTTACCATAGCTGCCGGCCAGAGCAGCCGTAACAAAGTCATTCGCGTTGCTGGTTTGACGGCTCACCAAGTCAGACACCGTTTGGGTATCTGACCGCGGATCGACCTGCCCTGAGCGAAGCCAAAGGGAGTGCACAGCGCCGATAGACAGGGGTAATTTTGATCTTTTCCGAACGCCTACAGGAGATTTGCACCGGATTCGAGCGTCCCTTCTGGGTCGCCAACATCAGTGAAATCTTCGAGCGGCTTTCTTACTATGGCGCTTTCGCTTCCCTCGCCCTCTACCTGCAGGAACGACTGAATTTTTCCACCGAGCAGACCGGGACTCTGACCGGCCTGTTCGGCGGCATGGTATGGTTTCTCGCCACCTTCGGCGGGGCTGCCGCCGATCGCCTGGGTTTCCGCCGCGCGCTTTCCCTGGCGTACTTGATCCTGTCTGTCGCTTATTTCCTGATTGGTTCCATTGGAGCTTCCTGGCTGGCGCCAGCACGCAATGCCGTTCCCATTAGCTTGTTTGTCGGCTTCATTCTTATACTTCCGGCGCTCGGTATTTCACTGGTAAAACCCTGCGTGGTCGGGACCACAGCGCGCGCCTCCAGTGAAAACGTCCGTTCCATCGGCTACTCGATCTATTACACGATGGTCAACATCGGCGGCGCTGCCGGCCCCTATTTTGCCTCGTGGGCACACCGCCGTCTTGGCGTCGAAAATGTTTATCGCGTTGCGGCCCTCAGCGTCTTTGCGATGTTTTTTGTAGTCCTGTTCTTTTTCCGGGAACCGCGAAAGAACGGGGATGCGCCTGTGCCTTCCATCGCCCAAGTGGCGCGAAATTTCTGCCTAGTCTTGGGAAATTATCGGCTGGTCCTGCCGGTATTGATCCTGTCTTTAGTTCTCCGAATTACCGAATGGGTCTATCCCAGGGTCGCCATGCCTGGGTGGATCTGGGTCGGACTTCTCGTACTGGTGCTCGCCGGTATAAGCCGCTTCATGTGGTTTTTGGTGCTCTTTACCGGCTACTGGATCGTGTTCTGGCAGCAGTACATCAGTTTGCCGGGCTTCATCCACCGCTATATCGATGCCAGTGCTGACGTTGAGTTGATTCTGGTAACGGATGGATTGACCGTAATCTGCCTCACGCTCGCGGTGAATTTTCTGACCCGCAAGATTCCAGCCTTTCAAGCGATCATTTTGGGCACGGTGATTACATCTATCGCTTGGCTGATTCTCGCCTTGCAACCGGCGGTCGGGAGCGCAGTGCTCTCACTCTTTGTACTTGCCTTGGGCGAGATCATTCAGTCGCCGCGCTATTACGAGTATATTTCGCGGCTGGCGCCGCCCGGCCAGCAAGGCACCTACATGGGATTCGCGTTTCTTCCGATAGGAATCGGATCGCTGATCGGCGGCTGGTTCGGCGGAACGCTGCTCCATCATTTCGGAGAGGTCAGGAACCAGCCTCGGGCTATGTGGATCGCCGTTACCGCAATCGGGCTGCTTACGGCAGGGGTGCTGTGGATCTATGACAAGACCGTAAGGAGTGGTCAGGAGTCAGGAGTCAGGAGTTAGCGCCTGTCGTGAGATGCTGACTAGCGTCTCCTGACTAGCGGATATGCCCAAACGCGCCATATAATAACGCCCAGCTACCTTGCCGCCCACATCCGCCGAGTGTTGAAAGACGGCGGCTTGGCTCCGCACGCCGAAAGCGTGCAGCGTTTCTTCAAAGAAGAGATTCAGTCGCGCGGCTGGTATACTGCCGAATTGCGCAAGGTGGCCATCCGTTTTCGCCTCGCCATTCTGCAGGAGCGCGGCCAGGAATTCCTGGTCCAGGTCGCCGACCAACTGTTCTCTGGAGACGTCCTCGAAGAGAAAGCTTTTGCCATCTATCTGCTGGAGACACTCACCTTTGAGTTTAATGACCGCCAGTTTCGGCTGTTCGAGTCATGGCTAAACCGGATCAGCAGTTGGGCGGACCACGATGCCCTGGTGCATTACCTGCTCGCGCCCATGATCGCTGTTAAACCCGAGCGCATGAATTCAGTCTTTCGCTGGGCGAAGTCGAAAGACCGATGGCATCGCCGCGCCGCATGTGTGGCTTTGATCCGGGGCACAAGGCAGAAGGTGTTTCTTCCGGAGATCAGGCGCCTCTCAGAGATCCTGCTTTGCGACCAGGACGACATGGTGCAGAAGGGACTCGGGTGGCTGCTGCGTGAGGCTGCCAAGGCCGACGCCAAACGAGCCTTGCCCTATCTGCTGCGGATTCGTGCCGCAGTTCCGCGGCTCGTGCTGCGTACCGCCTGTGAGACGCTGCCGGCCAAGGTGCGCAAGCGGGTCCTGCAGGGCCCCTAATCATGTCGTCATCCTGAACCGCCGCGAGCTGGCGCGCACAGCCGTCATAGGAGTGCACGCCAGACCCTGGGCGAGCCAGCCTCGCTCAGCATGACAACACGCAACGGCAGATGACGTCGAACCTTAAGTTGTGGCCCTGTATTCGCGCAAAATCTCTCGCTTGTTTACAATAGCAGTTTATCCATGAATCTCGCGGCCATTCAGTCCGCCTTGCGCGAACGCAATATCGACGCGTGGCTGTTCTACGATCATCATCATCGCGATCCGATTGCCTATCGCGTGCTGGGCTTGCCCGATAAGCTCATGGTGACACGACGCTGGTATTACCTGGTTCCGGCGCAGGGCGAACCGATTAAACTGGTCCACAAAATCGAGGCGGGACATCTGGATTCGCTACCCGGCAGCAAGCGGCAATATTCGGCGTGGCAGGAGCTGTTCGAGAATCTGAAGGCGCTGCTCGGCAAATATCGTGACATCGCCATGCAGTATTCGCCAAACAACATCATCTTTTATGTTTCGTTGGTGGATGGCGGCACGGTGGAGATGGTGCGGGGTCTGGGCAAGAACATAATCAGTTCCGCCGACCTGGTTGCCCAGTTCGAAGCAACCCTGACCGACGCACAGATTCAAACGCACTTTGAGGCCCGTAATCTGATTGATGGCATCGTCGCGGAAGCCTTCAAGGAAATTGGGCGCCAGGTGCGCAACGGCGGGACCACCGAGCATAAAATCCAGCAGTGGTTCATGGAAGCCTTCCGTCGGGAAAACCTGGTAACCGAAGACCCGCCCATTGTCGCGGTGAACGCTAATAGCGGAAATCCCCATTATGAGCCGACGGCTGCACGCTCCGCTTCCATTCGGGAAGGCGATTTCGTGCTGCTCGATGTCTGGGCCAAGAAGAACACGCCCGGCTCGGTTTATTACGATATTACCTGGACCGGTTTTGTGGGCAGGGCGCCCTCCGATCGCCAGCGCCAAATTTTCGAAGTAGTTCGGGGCGCACGCGACGCAGGCGTCAACAAGGTAAAAACGGCGATTCAGGAAGGCCGCAAGATCGCCGGCTGGGAAGTGGATCGGGCTACCCGCGATCACATCAACAAGGCCGGTTTCGGGCAATATTTCATTCATCGCACCGGGCATTCGATCGGCACCGAAATCCACGCCAACGGCGCCAACATGGACGATCTCGAGATCCACGACGAGCGGCAGATTCTGCCCAACTCCTGCTTCTCCATCGAGCCCGGAATTTATCTTCCTGAATTCGGCGTGCGCAGCGAAATAAATGTGATGGTGCGTCCCAAGGCGGCCGAGGTAACCGGTAAAATCCAAAATGAGATCGTAATCATCTGAATGCCCAATCCCCCTACAAGCAAGTCTTTCAACGAGACGCAGAGGCCTGCGACTGAAACCGAGACGATGATGTCCGTGGTGGCGCCCGCCGTGGGGTGGCTGGTTCCCGGTGCCGGACACCTTATTCAAAAGCGTTGGATCCGCGGGGTGCTCCTGCTGGCCTCCATCTTCAGTATGTTTCTGCTCGGCCTGGCGATGCAGGGCCGCGTTTATAAGCCCAATGGCGGCGACATCCTCGATATCCTCGGATTCATCGGTGATGTGGGCGCCGGTGGCCTATACATGGTTGCGCGGATTGCGGGTTGGGGAGAGGGTGCAATCGCGCACGCCACGGCCGATTACGGGACCAAGTTCATCATCGTGGCCGGCCTGCTGAATTTCATCGCTGTCGCCGACGCCTACCACATCGCAATCGGAAAGAAACCATGAATCTCCACCTCTCTCACTTCAGCGCGGCGCTTCTGTTTGCAGTATTTGCCTCTGTGGTATTCGGGATCACCCAGCGCAATAACACACGCGACATGGTCCGCTACGGCCTGTACTGCTTTGCCATGTTTGCCGGCGGCGTAATCCTGGCAGGATGGGTGATGTGGGTGTTAAGAAGATAGCTTCTAGCTACTCGCTTGCTAGCATCGAGCAAGCCAAAACGCTCCTACAAGGAATGCGGGAGTTGGTTGCTGGTTGCTAGCTAGAAGCTAGTAGCCGGAGGGTAGCAGCTATCCTTCCCACACAAACGCATCAAAAACTCGCTTGCTTTCAAAGCCCAGGCGCTTATAAAGGTCGACTGCACGATTCGCTTCTGTGACGGTCAAGGACAGTAAAGAAAAATTGCGCTTGCGGAGATTGGCAGCGGTGTGGGCCAGCAACGCCTCTCCGATCTTCTGACCCCGGTATTCGGGAAGCAGACAAACCTGTGTAACATGTCCAACATCATGGCGGACTCGTGAACACAAAATTACTCCCACCAGACTGCGCAGGGTCTTGTGGATCGCCACAAAAGACGACTCGGCATCAAACAACCCGCATCCCGGGAACCGCACGATATTGTTTAGAAAGCGCACAGCCCCGCTCAAAGTCCGGTACTGGTCATTGATCTCCGAGTCCACATGCCCACGGTACGCTGCCGTGATAACCGCGGCTGCAGTCTGATAATCCTGCTCCGACCAGCGGCGGATCTCGATGTCCCTCGGCATCGGACTGGACGATGGGTGGGTGTTGCTCAGCGGCACAGACATGAACAGCCGCGGATAACGGTGAAACCCCTGTTCGACAAAGGGGCGCGCGACTACGCCGGTTTCATGAACCAGCAGCTGCGCCTCGACCCGATGAATTCCGGGGGACTGCTGCAAGGTTTCAATTACATGCAACAACAGGCGGGACTCAACTTCGCGTTGCCCCGATGCGCGATTCCCGTTCCCGTTAGCGACAAACAGATCGCCGATTACGCCCTTATTTCCTTCATAAACAAAGAAGGCATATCCGAAGATGCGGCCGCGATCAATAGCCGCGTAGCCGGGTAGGATCTTCGAATCCACATAGCGAAGGATCATCTCCGCCGAGCCGCTGTAATCCCACGAGAGCAGGCGCGACCACACCTGGGTCTCGTCTTCCATCAGGGGACGTAGGTCGGCAGAAGAGAAGTGTCTGAGGTCGAGGATTTCCATGGGTTCTCGGGCGGTGGTCCGCTTCAATCCAGCGTATCGCGGACACAGAGAGCGAGTCTATTGTCTCCCTTGGCGTGCAGGCAAATGCAAGGGCAAGGATCACGGTTGACGAGGTGGATTCTCAAAGCAGCACTTGGCAATTAGCACTTGGCATTTAACCTTTGGCCCAGATGTTCTGGGAAGGATGGTTTTGCGTCCTGGGAATACCCGGAAGGGGCTAAATGCCAATTGCGTTAATGCTCATGCAGCGTCCCCGGGGCCGACACCCAGTAATACTCCAAATGCTGCGCGCGGAAGTTCCCAAGAAACGAAACCCGCCGGGAAGCTAGCAACTGCGTAGTCTCCGGCTTGAACCCTTCTCTGGTGATGAGAAGGTGGTCGCGAGGTGGAATCTCGCCACGATCGTAACTTTCGATCACCTGGTCGCGATAGAAAGCCAGGCTGTACTCAGTCTCACGTGGCACTTGGAAGACCGCCGTCGGCAGATTGCCGGCTTCGACGCGGGCGAGCTCGCGAGCTAAGCGCCGGGCTGAGAGCGTCTCGTCCAAAGTGGCCCCGCCAATCTTCAGGACCGCGGCCACCGTGAGCACCACGGGAACCAGTGTGACGAAGCGCAACATGCGGAACCCGAGTCCACCCCTCAAAGTGAGTGCAATTCCTACGGCGAGTACAAGCGCTACTCCGGAAGAGATGAGGGACGCCCTACCTCGCGGCAGACGGTGTTGCAGCAAAATGTATTGAATCATCAGCGCGGGGATGATAGGCAGCGCCGCGACAATAGAATGTAGGACGATCGACATCAGCGAGAGACGCTCCTCTTCGGCAGCATGGCGCCGCACGTACTCGGCAACCAGCAGGGTGCCTGCGGGAACTGCGGGCAAGATGTATCCCGGAAGTTTCGATCTCGAAAGAGAAAAGAAAATAACCGGGACTACGAGCCAGGCCACCAAAAAACCACTAAGCTTGTCTTCCGATTCGAACCGCGTTCTACCTTCAGTCCACCAAGCGTGCACATTTTCCCACATCGCTAAGAGCGCAATAATGGTCCAAGGTACAAGCGCAACCAGTGTCACAACGCCGAAATACCAGAATGGCTGCTCGTGATGGAAGACATCCGTGCCAAACCGCGCCAGATTGTGCTGCAGGATAAATGCGCGGAAGAACTCGGGGTTCCTGAACTGGACAGCGACATACCAAGGCAGGGCAATCACGCAGAAAAGAACAATGCCGGGAATCCAGAGGGTACGCCAGAGAAGCCGGTACTCTCCAGCGGCCACTGCATAGAGAGAAATGATCAGTGCAACAAGAAAGACTGCTACCGGTCCTTTGGCAAGAGTTCCGGTCGCGACGAACACATAAAAGCCGGCAAGATAAGCCAGTCTCCCACTCTCATGCCACGCATACCAGCCCAGCAGGGCAATGCTCAAAGCAGCCGCCAACGGCATATCGGTCGAGGCGGCGCGGGCAAATCCAACCATGCCCGCCGCGGAAGCCGTTACCAACGCACCGTCCAACTGAAAGTCCGGCCGGAAGCGGTGCAGAAAAAAATAGACAGCGATGACAAGCAGCGTGGCATCCATCGCGGAAGGTACTCTTGCCGCCCAGTCGCTCACCCCGAAAATGCTGTAAGCGAGCATCGCCTCCCAGTAGTAGAGGACAGGCTTCTCCAACCAGGGTTTTCCTCCGAGCACTGGCGTGATCCAGTCATGGCGGGCGAGCATTTCGCGTGCGATTTGCGCATAGCGGGGTTCATCCGCCCCGATCAGCCCAAAATAGTTCAGCCCAAAGAAAAAAAGAAAGGCGCAGAATCCGAAAAGAAGAAACCAGTCGCCGCGGGCACGAGAGCGCTGGTGGACCCCCGCACCAGGCCGTAGTGGACTTGGAGTGCCTGACATATCTATTGCTGATTGCTGATTTCTGATTGCGATTCAGCAAGACCGGTACTCCAATCTGCAATCAGAAATCAAAAATCAGCAATTCTTTTCTCCTTGGCTCGGGACGCGCACCAGCGCATAGACACTGATCGCCGTCCCGGTCACTTCCAGCAACACGAGCCCAACTTGAAACGGATGGAAAGCAATATAGGCGAGGATGGCGGATCCAATGCCGTTCAGGATGTTATACAGAGGCTTGCGGGGATCGATCAAGTTGACCTGTTGCCCAGCATAGGCGATCAGGATCAGCCGCGCTCCGACAAAAGAAGGGACCCGCCGCACGAGTGCAATTTCCATAGGGCTTTATGGTACGGAGGAGTCCAAGCGAAGCTGCGCCAGGATGCGCGCCACAGCGGCAGAAAGTGGACCATCCATCGAACACCCGCTGGCACACTGATGCCCGCCGCCGCCGAAGCGCTCCGCCACGGCGGCCACGTTCAACTGGCCTTTGCTGCGCAGGCTGACACGAAAACGACCGTCTCTGAGTTCGCGGAAGAAGGCGGCGACCTCGACTCCCTGTATCGCGAGCGCATAGTTCACCAGGCCTTCGCAATCCTCATCCAGGGCGCCGCAGTCTTGCATCTGCCCGCGAGTCACCCAGATCCAGGCGAGCGACCCTTCCCGGTGCAGGTTGGAAAGGGCTGCCCCCAGCAGCCGCATCTTTGACGTGGGATGCGAAAAATAAACGTTTCTGGCGCAAAATGCCGGATCGGCTCCCGCCAGCACCAGTTCACGCGCCAAGGCAAAAGTGTGTTCGTTGGTGCCGGAAAACATGAACGATCCCGTATCGGTAAGTACCGCAGTGTAAAGGCAGGTGGCGATCTCCGGCGAGATGGGGACCCCGGCCTGACGAGCCAGGCGAAAAACCATTTCGCCGGTTGCACACGCTGCGGTATCAATCCAGTTGACATGTGCGAACGGACGACCGCTTACGTGATGGTCGATGCTGATCAGGAAGCGCTCTTCGAGACCTTTGAGCCGGGTGCGCTGGATGCTGTCACACTCCAGAATAATGGCTGCTTCATACTCCCCGTTGACGTCGTTTGCCTGAACCACGGTGTCAGTAAACGGAAGTGGCCGGTAGATCCGAGGCACTCCATCGCTGAGCACGACCTCGGCCTGCTTGCCCATGGCGCGCAGAATCTGGGAGCAGGCTAACACCGAGCCGATCGCGTCGCCGTCCGGCCTGGCGTGCGAGGTCAACACGAATCGTGCTCGGCGTTCGATGTGCTTCAGTACTTCGGTGACCATGCGGTGGCCTAACTCCTGCCAGCCTTTCTTAACTTGTCATCCCGCTCGTAGCCATCATCGGCTGGGAAGCGGATTCTCGCCGGCCGGCACGCGAAATCAAACCCCGGATTCCTCGCTCCGCTCGCAATGACAAGCCTCAAAGGGACAAGCGCAAAAGGATATTGCTTGAACCAGTTCTACTTGGTTTTCTTCTTTGTACGACTCAGCAGCTCGTCAATTCTCTCCTGATACTGCCGGGAACGATCTGCCTGGAAAAACAACTCCGGCGGGCGCCGCAAATGCAACCGCTCAGCTAATTCACGCCGGATAAATCCACGGGCAGCCGCGAGTCCTTCCAATGTAAGATCCGCTTCCGCATCATCGCCCTGGACAGCGACAAACACGCGTGCGGAGCGCGAATCGGGAGCCAGCTGGACTTCGCTGACGTTGACCAGGCCAATCCGGGGGTCGCCCAGTTCACCTTCCAGAATCGTTTCAATCTCCTCGCGTAGGGCCTCGCTCAGCCGCTCGCGATGGTGTTGCTGCCCGCGTTTTTCCGGCATAGTGCGTCGGGATAAAAACGGAAGAGAATATCAGAAAACGGGCGGTTGCAGAATGACAAGCCGTTGGCCAAGGCTAGGGAAGCTCCCTCGCGGACGAAGATTTCAACAGCCCCTTAGTCCTTAGACGAATTCCACAAAAGAATCAGTCACTTCGGCGCCTGAATTGTTGGCAATACGGGTAGCCTGGCGCTCGACATTTTTCATCAGGCCGTCCAGATAGGCGCGCGAATCGGACAGGCTAACCACGCCCAGCGTCGCCCGGTTCCATAAACCGGTAGAATCCAGCTCAGCCACGGCAACATTGAAATGAGCGCGGAGCCTGTCTTTCAGGCTCCGTACAACTTGCCGCTTGTCTTTGAGGGAATGGGCAGCTTCGATGCTGAGTTCGAGGGTGAGAAAAGCTATCACAGCACCAGCTTGCTGAGCTGCAACTTGAAACCAGAGACTGGAAACTAGAAACTAGAAACCGCCGCTTACGCAATGACTTCTGCCGCAATGCGTTCGGTAGCGAAGGCTTCGATCACATCTCCGGCCTTGATGTCGCCGTAGTTGGCGACGGCGATGCCGCACTCCATACCATTGCGGACTTCGCTAGCATCTTCCTTGAAGCGGCGCAGCGAACCGACCTTACCTTTGAATACGACCACGTTGTCGCGCAGCAGACGGACTTCGGAATCGCGCTTTACAATGCCGTCGATGATGCGGCAGCCAGCCACCGTGCCCACTTTCGGAATGCGGAAGGTCTCCAGCACTTCGGCGCGTCCCTGGTATGTTTCCTTGATAGTCGGCTCCAGCAGGCCGCTCATGGCACGCTTAATCTCATCCTGCAGTTCGTAGATGATCGAGTGCAGGCGGATGTCGACCTTATCCTGCTCGGCCAGTTCCTGCGCTTTGCGTTCCGGCCGCACATTGAAGCCGATGATGATGGCATTGGAGGCCGATGCCAGCAGCACGTCGGTTTCGGTGATTGCACCCACGCCGGAGTGCAGTACTTTCAGCCTTACTTTGTCATTGGACAGTTTGGAAAGCAGGTCGGTAAGGACTTCGACTGATCCGCCCACGTCGGCCTTCAGAATGATATTCAGTTCTTTCGTGCCGGCGGTCTTCATCTGTTCGGCCAGCCCTTCCAGCGATACGCGAGAACTCTTGGCCAGCATGGCTTCGCGGGCTTTCTGCTCGCGGTATTCGGAGATGCCGCGCGCCTTGTCGCGATCGGCCACTACGACGAACTGGTCGCCCGCCTGCGGCAGCCCCTCCATACCGAGGATTTCCACGGGGGTAGAGGGCGGCGCTTGTTCGAGTTGGTTACTGCGGTCGTCCAACATCGCGCGAACTTTGCCGTACACGTTGCCAACTACAAAGTTATCGCCAGTACGCAGAGTGCCGTTCTGAACCAGCACGGTGGCTACCGGCCCACGTCCACGGTCAAGCTTAGCTTCCAGCACAACGCCGGAAGCAGCGCGATCCGGGCTCGCCTTCAGTTCCTGCAGGTCCGCCACCAGGCAGATCATTTCCAGAAGCAGATTCAGGTTGGTCTTCTGCTTGGCGGAGACATCGACGAAAACCGTGGTGCCGCCCCAGTCTTCCGGCATTAATCCGCGATCGGCCAACTGCTTCTTGACGCGATCCGGCATGGCATCAGGCTTATCAACCTTGTTGACCGCGACCACGATCGGCACTTCGGCGGCATGTGCGTGATCAATAGCCTCGAGGGTCTGCGGCATAACACCGTCATCGGCAGCTACCACGAGCACCACGATATCCGTGGCCTTGGCGCCGCGAGCGCGCATGCGGGTGAACGCTTCGTGACCGGGCGTGTCAAGGAACACGATCTCTCGACCGAATGCCGGAGACTCTGAGTCCTGAATGCGAACCTTGTAGGCGCCGATATGTTGAGTAATTCCTCCCGCTTCGCCTTCCGCCACACTGGTCGAGCGGATCGAGTCCAGCAAGGTCGTCTTGCCGTGGTCGACGTGTCCCATGATCGTAACGACAGGAGGACGCGGCACTGCTTCGGCGGCCGCACCTTCCTCTCCGCTGGCAGCTTCTGAAATCTCTTTTGCCGCCTGCTCTTCGAAACTGATCACGTTGGTATCGGCTCCAAAAAACCGTGCCATCTCGCTGGCGAGTTCGGCATCGAGCGTCTGGTTAATGGTGGCGAACACCCCTCGAGCCAAAAGGCGCGCGATCAGGTCCTTCGCGCGGATGCCCAGTTTTTCCGCTAAGTCCTTAACGCTGATGCCTTCGGTAATGGTGATGCTGCGCGTAATGGGCTGCGGTTCGCTCGGGACGGTGAGCCGCGGTGGCGGCACGTAGCCCTTCATCGGGCCTTCTTTCACCCCCCGAGGGACGTAGCGCTGTCCCGGACGCCGAGCCGGTGCTCCCGGACGGCCACCTGGGCGAGTAGGCCCTGGCGGCGGCAAAGCGCCTGGTCCAACACCCAAGGGACGAGCTCCGGTGGGCGACTGACGCGTGGGATGCATAGGCCGCCGTTCCCCCGGACGCAGAAGCGGACGAGTACCAGTCGGCGCGCCCGGACGTGGGCGCTGAAAAATCGGTTGTCCTGGCACCGGACGTCCCGGAGCCGGGCGAGGCGCGCTAGCCTGGGCCGTCGGCTGTGAGGTTGGCGGCGGAGCCTTATACACCGGCCGCGGGCCAGTCTGGGGAACGATCATGCGCCGTGTGGGCGCAACCGGAGCCGGCGGTGTAGACGGCGTCGGCCTTGGTGGAGCAGCTGCAGGAGGCGCAGCTTGTGCAGCCGGCGGCACAACCGTTGCTGATTCTGGCGGAGCCGCGGGCGCCGGTGGCTGCGTGGCTGGGCGCGCCGGAGGTGCAGGCGGCGCTGAAGTGGCCGGCGCTGGCGGCGACGGCGGCTGAGCCGGCGGCTGAACCGGAGATGGAGGACGCGGCTGGGGAACAATCAACCGAGGAGTTGGTGCGGGCGCAGCCGGCTTCGGCTGCGCCGGTGCTACCGGTGGTGCTGCAGCTGGTGCTGCAGCCGCAGGCGGTGCCGGTTTCTTTTCGGCCGGAGGAGTTCCCGGGCGAACAGTCGGGGCTGCCGGAGCAGCCTGCTGCTTGGTGATCAGCTTCAGGACGTCGCCTGGTTTGGAGATATGAGACAGATCGATCTTGGTCTTGATCTCGTCGCCTTCGGCGCGAGAAGCACGCGCCGACTTGGATGCGCTCTGCGATTCCGCTGCTGCCTGGAAATGCGCACGCACTTTCTCGGCTTCATGCTCCTCGATCGAGCTGGAGTGCGTCTTCTTCTCCTTTACTCCGACAACCGGCAGCACATCGAGAATGGCTTTGCTTTTGACTTCCAGCTCCCTGGCCAGATCGTTAATTCGAATCTTACTCATCCGCCCTCTGTTTCCTCCGCCTGTCCCGTTAAGCCTTCATAGCAACCTCACGGCATCGGTCTTGGTTCCGCGTCCACCCAAGCAGACGCGGCAAAATTATTCCTCGTGCTCCGCAGGAGCTTCCTCGCTGGCAGCTTCGCTGGACAGTTCGGGAGATTCCGAAGCGCTCTCGTCTGTTGAGGTTGGTCCAGCCTCGCGAGCCTCTGACTCAGCTGCAGATTCAACCGCCGCATCTCCCGACGTGCCCTCCGGCTCCCCCTGCCCAGCCGCAATTTCGCCGGACCCTTCCGATTCGGGCGCCGCCGTTGCCGCTTCCCCACCTTCTAGGCTAGAGAAGTAATTATTAACTGCCAGGCTGATTTTTTCCACGGTCTTAGGGCCGATGCCCTCGATCGCCTCCAGTTGCTCCGGCGTCATGTCGGCCAGCGCTTCCACCGTGTTGATACCAGCTGCGCTCAGTTTCTCGACCAGACCTTCGCCCAATCCGGGCACGCTTTCCAGCGGAGTAGCCGTGCTGGTGACCAGGGCCGACATCTGCTGTTCCACTTCCTGCCGCTTCTCTTCCTCGCTCTTGATGTCGATCTTCCAACCGAGCAGCTTAGCCGCCAACCGGACGTTCTGGCCTTTCTTGCCGATAGCGAGGGAAAGCTGGCTGTCGTCCACGACGACTTCCAAGTGCTTTTCAGCCGGATCAAGAACCGTAACCCGGCTCACTTTCGCAGGCTGCAGAGCCTTTTCCGCAAAAGTCACCGGATCTTCGTGGTACTCGATGATGTCGATCTTCTCACCGCGGAGTTCGCGGATGATCGACTGCACCCGCATGCCTTTCATGCCGACGCAGGCTCCAACTGCATCCACGTCTTTATCCTTGGACATCACGGCGATCTTGGTGCGCTCTCCAGCCTCTCGGGCAATGGCACGGATCACCACGGTGCCGTCGTAAATTTCCGGTACTTCCGTCTGGAACAAGTGCTGGACAAGCTCCGGCGCCGCGCGTGAAACCACGACTTGTGGACCTTTGGAAGCTTTCTCCACCCGAGCGATGACCACGCGAACCCGCTCGCCAATCGCAAACGACTCCAGCCGCGACTGTTCTTTCCGCGGCATCCGCGACTCGGCTTTCCCGATATCAAAAATTACATCCGGTCCTTCGATGCGCTTGACCGTAGCATTGACGATTTCGCTCACCCGCCCGATATATTCGTTGTAAACCGTGTCTCGCTCGGCCTCACGCACCTTTTGAAAGATGACCTGCTTAGCCAATTGTGCTGCGATGCGGCCCAGAATCCCCTCGGTGGCCTTAGGGATATGCAGTTCGCCCCCGGCCTCGACGCTGGGATCGATCTTGCGCGCGTCCTCGAGCGTGACCTGCAGGTTGGGATCTTCCACCTGCTCGGGATTATCGACGATCATCTTTACCGCGAACGCGCGGATCTTCCCGGTGTCCTTGTCGAGTTCGGCCCGCAGGTTTTCCTGGGTCTTGTAGTACTTGCGCGTGGCCACAACAATGGCGTCTTCAACCGCGCTGACTACAATCTGCGGGTCAATACCCTTTTCCCGGCTCAGGGCATCGATAGTGTTGTAGAGCTCGCTCGCCATATAAACGATTCCAACTCTTGCTATGGGACTGACTGCTAAATCTCCGGCACCAGATTGGCCTTTTCCACGTTGTCCAGATCAATCTCTAGACGCAGCGCTTGGCTTGCGGGTTGCTGCTGCTTTTTCTTGCCTGACGCCTTACCCCCCAACTGCAGCGTGATGCGACCGTCACGGAAGCTCTCCAGCCGCCCCTCGAAATGGCGATTGCCATCTACCGGTTCGCGCGTGGTCAGTTTCACGCGACTCCCGGTAAAGCGCTCGTAGTCCGCGGGACGAAGCAATCTGCGGTCCAGCCCGGGAGAGGAAACTTCCAACAAGTACGAGCCTCCCGGAACCGCATCCTCCACATCCAGGATGGTACCCACTTCCCGGCTGAGGTTGGCGCAATCCTCGTGCGTGACCCCACCAGGCTTGTCAATGGTGATGCGCAGCATGCGACTGCTGCCACCACCACGAAGTTCAACTTCGACGACCTCCAACCCGCTGGAGGCTGCTACCCGCTCTGCAATCTCGCGCACTTTCTCGTGCTCAAGTGCCATTGCGCCAATAACTTGCAACCAGCCGCGAGCACCTGCGATAGCCCCAAACTAAAAAGTGGGCTTTCGCCCACTGGTGTGCTTCGCCAAATGCTGGTACTACACAACAGTTTTCAAATAAATAATATACGCCGGTTATCACCAAAAGACAAACGGGGCGGGTCATGCAACTGCATGTTTTCCTTCCTAAGTGTCTCCCTAAATTCTTGTCATTCCGAGGGCGGGTTAGCCCTGAGGAATCTCGGTTTGGCGGCCGGAATTATTTTATAGCCTGCTAAAATGAAGGCTTACCCGCTCGCCGGCGAGAACAATTTTATGATTCATTTCCCGGTTCCTGAGGCGCTTACCTTCGATGACGTGTTGCTGCTGCCCGCTCGCTCCGACGTCGTTCCTGCCAGCGCCAGCACCCAGACACAGCTCACGCGCAACATCCGCCTGAATATTCCCATCATTAGCGCCGCCATGGATACGGTCACGGAATCGCACATGGCGATCGCCGTGGCCCAGCAGGGCGGGCTTGGGATTATTCATCGCAATCTCACGGTCGAGCAGCAGGCCAACGAAGTAGACAAAGTAAAGCGCTCGGAGAGCGGCATGATCGTCGATCCGGTCACTATGTCGCCCGACGACAAGGTCTCGGACGCACTGGAAGTCATGCGGAAATATAAGATATCCGGCGTGCCCATCACCAAGAACAAGAAGCTCGTGGGCATTCTCACCAACCGCGACCTCCGCTTTGAGACCCGCTTCGACATTCCCATCAGCAAAGTAATGACCAAGGAGAACCTGATCACGGTTCCGGTGGGCACCACTCTGCAAGAGGCAGAAAAAATCCTTCACGAGCATCGGGTCGAGAAGCTGCTGGTCGTGGATGACAAGTACAACCTGAAGGGCCTGATCACCGTTAAAGACATTCAGAAGAAGCTCAAATACCCGAGTGCTGCGAAGGATTCCCACGGCCGGTTGCGCGTGGGTGCCGCCATTGGAGCCAGCGGGGATTTTCTGGAACGCGCCCAGGAATTGGTAAGGGCGAAGGTGGATCTGGTAGCTATTGACAGCGCGCACGGCCACTCTACGCGCGTGCTGGACGCGCTCAGGACCGTGAAGACGAAGCTTCCGGAACTGGACGTGATCGTCGGCAATATCGCTACTTTCGATGGCGCCTGCGAACTGGCGCGCACCGGCGCCGACGCCATTAAAGTCGGAATCGGACCCGGCTCCATCTGCACCACACGCGTGGTCACCGGCGCAGGCGTCCCACAGATCACTGCCATTGCAGAAGCTTTTCGGGCTACCAAGGATGCGGGAATTCCCGTGATTGCCGATGGCGGCGTTAAATACTCGGGCGATATCACCAAAGCGCTAGCCGCGGGCGCGAATGCAGTAATGGTCGGATCCCTGTTTGCCGGCACCGATGAGAGTCCCGGCGAGACCATTCTCTACCAGGGCCGCTCTTTCAAATCGTATCGCGGCATGGGTTCTTTGGGCGCGATGGCCGCAGGTTCCAGCGAGCGGTATTTCCAAAGCGCTTCGGGCGACTCCTCCACGCCTTCGCTTGAGGATGGCGACTCCAACCGCCTGGCCAAGCTAGTTCCGGAAGGTATCGAAGGACGCGTACCCTATCGTGGCTCGGTCGCCATGATCGTGCATCAAATGGTCGGCGGGCTGAGGTCGGGCATGGGCTACTGCGGCTGCGCAACTGTTCCCGAGCTCCAGCAGAAAACACGTTTCGTCCGCATCAGTGGAGCCGGGCTGCGCGAGAGCCACGTGCACGATGTGATCATCACGCGGGAAGCCCCCAATTACGCGCTGGAATAGGAGAAGGGCGCCCAATTTGTCCCCGATAGTCACGGAGCCTCAGGTAGTAACGAATAGCACTCCGCGCCCTGCCTGGAAGCAGTGGATTCCCGCCGCAGCCTGGCTCGGCATCATTTGCTTCGAGTCAACAGACCTGCTCTCTTCTGCTCACACGGGTAGCATTCTCTACTCGGTAGTAACGCACCTGTTCGGCCACGTCAATCCCCTCGTGTTTGTGGTCTGGCATCACCTGTTGAGGAAAGCCGGGCACGTAACCGGTTACGCCGTCCTCAGCTGGCTGCTTTTCCGCGCCTGGCGTGCAACCTTGCCTGTGCCCAATGCTCCCGCTTGGTCATCGGCTTGGGCGCGTGTTGCCTTTCTCATGACCGCCCTCGTGGCCACCCTCGATGAGTGGCATCAGATGTTTATTCCTTCGCGCACCGGAAACTTGCGGGATGTCGTGTTGGACAGCGGCGCAGCGTTCGGCGCCCAAGTCCTGATCTGGCTTTTCCTCAGAGGATGCGACTCGCGTCAAGATGAGACTTTCAGCCGTTTCGAGGCCAGCAGCAGCACAGCGGACACGACCGCCAGGGCCGCGGAGAAATAAAAGGGAATTTGCGCACCGTAGTGTTTCCACAGCTCCCCGGTAATCAGGCTGGCGAGAAGTGTCGCCACGCTGATAACAAAATAATAAATGCCAAAAGCGCGGCCGCGAACTTCGGGCGACACGGTTCCTGCCACGAGCGCGCGCAACACAGGGTTGGTCAATGCGTAAAACAATCCATAAGAAGCCATGGTGATCCATATGGCCAAAGTCGACGGTCCTCTTGCAAACACGAAGTAGACTGCTGCGAACGCCGTGTACCCCACCGCCACAATCGTACGCCTGGAAAACCGGTCACTAAAGTGACCTGCCGGCCAGGAAAGCAACGTGTAGGTGATGTTGAAGACCAATCCCAGCAGCGGCGCGTGCGAAGCTGGAATCCCAAGGTTCTGAGCACGTAGGACCAGAAACATGTCGCTGGAATTGCCTAGGGAAAACAAAGTCACGGCGAACAGCACGTAATAAAAACTGGCGGGTAGGTGCGCGTGCCAGGAAAGAGTTCCCAGTTCCCGGCTTCCAGTTCTCGGTCGGTGTTGCCTCTCCCGTATTCCAAAGGTGGCAACCAGGATACTTAAGCCGCCCGGAACCACTGCCGCCCAAAACACGCCACGCATGCTGTAGTGGGCAAGGATCCCCAGGGCAAGCAGGGGACCGGCAATCGCGCCTGCCGAATCCATGGCCTGGAGAAGCCCAAAGGCAGCGCCCACCTTGGTCTTCTCCGCCGATTCGGCCAGCATGACATCGCGTGGCGCGCCCCGAACGCCTTTGGCCAGACGATCGGAAAACCGGATGACCAGCACGTGCCACCAGGAGGTCGCAAAAGCGAGTACCGGCTTCACCGCGTTCGCTACGACGTATCCCGAAACCACGATCGGTTTGCGCCGCGCCAGACGATCGGCCAGGTAGCCGGAGAACAACTTGGCGAACGATGCGACGCTCTCGGCAATCCCCTCAATGAATCCTAATTTTTCGGGATCTGCGCCAATGGAAGCCAGAAACGCGGGCAAAACCCAGTACGCCATCTCGCTTGCCGTATCATTGAAAAAAGAGGTCGCTCCGAAGGCGTACAAGTTGCGGGAGTCTTTGACGACGGGTTCGCTGGCCACGCCCGGCATTCAGAAGTTCTATCACAACGTCCAGGGCTAGAGACGCGGTTTGCCGCGTCTCAGAAAACCAGCGCAGATTACGCTTTGTCAATAGCGCGGTACACTTGCCCGATGCTAGAGTTCCTTCTTTTCTGTGCAGCACTGGCGGTTCCCTGCCTGGCTCAGCTACCTCGAGTTCCCGACATTGAAGCGCAGCGAGCGGCTATGAAGAAGCTCAGTTTTCTGATCGGGAAGTGGTCCGGCGAAGCTCGTCTCCAGCGTCGCCCCGGTGAGCCACTGGAGCCAGTACAGACGGAAGACGCTCAATACAAGTTAGATGGCCTGGTTCCGATGATTCGAGGGCATGGCCGGAACAAATCTGACGGCAAGATCGCTCTGCAGGCGTTCACAATCGTTTCTTACGACGACGAGGCTGGAGCGCACCGCATGCGTGCCTATCATGCGTGCCTATCACGACGTCGCCGCTCTACCTGGAGACTGAGCTGAAGCTAGCAGAAGGGCAGCGGAGCGACCTGGGGCTTCTCGTTGGGCGACATCAAAGCCAGCTCCGTGTTGCGAATCGATGAAAAAGGTGAGTGGACCGAACTCGCTGAAATCACCATTGCTTCTCAGCCGTCGCGCAAGCTGATGGAACTTAGCGTTAGTCAACAGAAATCGAAAGCCGTACTGAATGGGCTAAAGCTTAAAGATAGCTGGTGTAGGAGCTGTTAGCGCCGATCGTTCAGTTAGGAGCAAGCACAGACGAGGATGACGAGCAATTCGGTGCATTCAGGAGGTTCGCCTTGACGTTGCCCACGCAAGCCCGATGAAAAACCCGGTAATGCCAGTCAAGGCGGTCATCGGTGGCTCCGCCAGTGCTCCTGCAAACCCCCCTGTGAGTGTCGCCACGACCGCGGGCACAAGGGCTTTGTGAACCCCGATTTTGCGGATTTGAAATGCATACGCGATTGGAGTCCCGAGGAGGCCGAAAGAATCCTCCGTACAGCCGCCCGAGCCAGATGAGTAACCAGCTCCAATATCCAACGCTGGCTAAGTGGGTTCAGTAGATCGCATCGTACTTACTGACCACCCACTCGCCGGTGCGATTGTCCATTGTGACCGAGAACAGGTCTTTATACGTGCCTTTCTGGCCGGGAGCGTTGTAGCGCTTGCCGCGGTAGTGCAGGATGCGCAGCGGCGGGGCATCCTCCCAATCCACCACCTGCCAGGAGATCAGGGGGTGCTGGGCTTCGGACTCGCAAATGAATTTGGCGTACTTGCTGCGGTAGTCCTTCTCCCAGTCGGCCAGTTCCTCTTTGCACTTCCCATCCCGCATGGCCCGGATGAACTTGTTGGCAGCCTGTTCTGAGGAGCGGTCGCGCAGAGGATTGAGGCTGATGGAGTTCGGAGTTCCCGACAGCGGATCGCGTTCTTCAGAGCGCGCCAGGACCGGCCCCTGGTTATTGAGCCAGATCAGGTAACCAAAGAATGCGAACACCAGCAGCACGCCGGCGCCAATCGCAAGGCCGATCTGGGTGCGGGAATACGGCATAGCTGTGGGCCAGTGTGAGGCAGGCGGGGTGTCAAGCTCAAGATTACCGAGGCACGAATCCATTACTGCGGACAGGGCCGAAGGGACATGTACGAGTGGACTATTTGTGATCGTCGCCGGCCGGCGCGGGCTGCTCGAAGCGGGTATCATCCAGCGGTGGATTAAGTTCGACCTTGTCGAAGATGATCTTCTGGGCGCCGGCGTTCCCAGGGCTGTCTGATTCGATGACAAAGGGATAGATCAATCCATCGACCGATCGGTAGTCGCGAAAAAACGACTCGGCTGGGAAGTCGCTGCCGTTGCGAACCACCCGGCCCTCCCACTTCAACTCGAGAGAAGAGGCAACTCCGACGTAGTCGTACCGAATCTGGCCGTCTTTCAGGGTAACCTTCAGCTTGTAAACTTCCTTGTCATCCAGCTTCTCCCGGCCGACAAGTTCAACCTGGTTGCCCTTGGTTTTGTAGTCCACCAGAGGACGATCGAAATCCGCCTGCTGGGTCATCAGCCGGAAATCGTCCGCTGAAAGCGGCTCGGGATCTTTGCCGCCCGAGAACGGATTGATCATCCACCCAGTCTTGCCATTGGTCGCCCGGATCAAAGTCTTCTCCTTAAGGGTGATCTCTTCGCGCAGCTTGCCGGGCCGCTTTTTCTCAATGAGGATGGTGCCCTGGGCATCGCCGAGGGAGATGTGGCCTGACAGACGCTGCGACTGAACCGACTTGATCTTCCGGATCCCTCCGCGAGCGTCGATCGACTTGGCGATGATCTCCTCGACTGTCTGACCCGGCAACGGCAACGACGTCCAGAACGCCACTGTTATGAGCAGAGCGATAACTCGTTTCATCCCGTCTCCCGCAGCAAGCGTACACCAAAAAGAACGCGCCTCGAATCGAAGCGCGTTGCTGATTTCTGATTGCAACCCTGCCTACTGTTTTGTTTCTTCGCCCTCGGCGGGTTCGGAGGGAGGCGCTCCCCCCTCGGTTTGAGCCTGGGCTTCGGCCTCTTCCAGGGCCTTCTTGGCCTCGGCCGCTCGCTTGGCCCGAACTTCGGCGCGCTTCTGCCGCTTTTCTTCCTGCAACTTCTCGCTGCCCAGCAGCTCGACAAAAGCCTTATCGGTGCCATCGCCTCTCTGCCAGCCGGTGCGCACGATACGCAGGTAGCCGCCATTGCGATCGCCAAACCGCGGCGCCACCGTATCAAACAGCTTGGTGACCGCCTCGCGAGTCATCAGGTAGGCCGCCGCCTGCCGCCGCGCCCAAAGATCGCCCCTTTTGCCCAAAGTGATCATCTTCTCTACCTGCGGACGCAAAGCCTTCGCCTTGGGCAGGGTAGTCTCGATGCGCTCTTCTACGATGAGCGAAGTCACCAGGTTCCGCAGCAGAGAGCGGCGGTGCGCAGTGTTGCGCCCCAGTCTCCAGCCTGATTCTTTGTGACGCATGGAAAACCTCGGTAAGTCGGTTGTAAGTTCCCGGTTCCTAGATATCAGGGGCAAAACCCTTATCTAGTTAGTCTAGTTAGTTTAAAGTTTCAAATTTCAAGTAGCTGCGCACACCCGACACTCGAAACCTAAAACTAGAAGTTATTCGTTTCGTTTTCGTCGCCGCCAGTAAAGGCGCCAATCGGGATCGGAGTCTGCGGACCGGGCACGGCGTTACCATGCTCGTCGATCTTCATGCCGAGACTCAATCCCATCGACGCCAGAATTTCCTTGATTTCGTTCAGCGATTTGCGGCCAAAATTCTTCGTCTTCAGCATCTCGGCTTCGGTTTTCTGCACTAGTTCGCCGATGGTCTGAATATTGGCATTCTTCAGGCAGTTGTAACTGCGCACAGAAAGTTCCAACTCCTCGACCGAACGGTTGAGGTTCTCATTGCGGATCTCGGGTTTGCGCTCTTCCGACGTCGCTGCGGTCTCAATCTCTTCTTCGAAGTTGATGAAGATGTTCATGTGGTCCTTCAGCAACTTGGCCGCCAGGCCGAGCGAGTCAGCCGGTGTGATCGAGCCGTTGGTCCAGATTTCCAGCGTGAGCTTATCGTAATCGGTAATCTGACCGAGACGCGCGGCCTCGACGGTGTAATTGCACTTGCGCACGGGCGAGTGCACGGAATCGATCGGAATGAACCCGATGCCCAAGTCCTCGTCGAAATTTTTGTCGGCCGAGACATAGCCACGGCCGCGCTTAAGGCGCATCTCCATATCGAGCTTGCCGCCCTCGCTGACCGTCGCAATGTAAATGTCTTTATCGAGGACTTCGACGTCCGCATCGGCTTCGATCATTCCCGAGGTAACCACTCCCGGCTGATCGGCGCGTAGGTAGATTGCCTTCGGAGCGTCGCCGGAAAGCTTGAACGGAATCTGCTTGAGGTTGAGGATTATGTCGGTCGCGTCCTCGACCACTCCCGGAATCGATTGGAACTCGTGGAGCACGCCTTCGATTTTCACGGCGGTTACGGCAGCACCTTCGATCGAGCTCAGCAGCACGCGCCTTAGCGCATTGCCCACAGTCGTTCCGAAGCCGCGTTCAAAGGGCTGCGCCCAGAACATTCCGTACTTGTCAGTGAGTGTTTCGGTGTCGGTTGCAAGCCGTTTTGGTTTCTGAAAACCCCTCCAAAGCATTGGTTTCTTCTCCTTCGGCCATGCGGCTCGATGTCGACTCCCCGAACCGGCCCAGGCTCAGGTCAAACGCCGATAAAGGCGATCTGGCACGAAATGAATGGGCCAAAGTTTCCAAGTGGCGGAGGTTTCAAAGTTTTTCCTCTTTGAAACCTTGAGATGCCGCAACCTTGAAACCTTATTTACTGTACAGTTCCACAATCAGCTGCTCATTCACCGGCAGCTGGATATCTTCGCGCTTGGGCAGCGACAGAATGCGTCCCTTGTAATTGTCGCGATCAATTTCCAGCCAGTTGGGGACCGGCTGATGGCTGGCAAACTCCTTGGCCACTTCGAGCGTCGGAAGCTTGCGGCTGTTCTCGCGAATCGTGATTTCCTCGCCCTGGCTAACCTGGTAGGAGGGAATGTTGACCTTTCGCCCGTCCACCGCAATGTGGCCGTGACGCACCAATTGCCGCGCCTGACGGCGAGAAACGGCGAGTCCCATGCGATAAACGACGTTATCCAAGCGCCGCTCCAGTTGTTGCAAGAGCATTTCGCCGGTCACGCCCTTGGTGCGGACCGCCTTCTCAAAGTAGTTGCGGAACTGCCCTTCCTGGGTGAAGTAAATGCGTTTGGTCTTCTGCTTTTCGCGCAGCTGCAGCCCGTATCCTACGACCTTGGCCTTGCGGTCTTTGCCATGTTGACCAGGAGCAAAGTTGCGCTTCTCGACCGGGCATTTATCGCTGAAGCACTTGGCGCCTTTGAGGAATAGCTTCATGCCCTCGCGGCGGCATAAACGACAGACTGCATCTTTGTAACGTGCCAAGTTGTCTCTCCTTTAGATGACCGGTTTACAGGTTTGGCTTCACCCTTCGTCCCGGAGGAAACAATCAGGTTTCAGAGTTTCAAGACTTAACTTGGAAACTCTGCAACTTTGAAACTTATACTCTGCGCCGTTTTGGCGGCCGGCACCCATTATGGGGGATGGGCGTCGAATCCTTGATCGAGCGTACTTCGATTCCCGCGGCGGCAAGCGCACGGATGGCCGACTCGCGTCCCGAGCCCGGACCGCTGACCCGAACTTCCACGCTGCGCAGTCCGTGATCGCGCGCCATGTTGGCCGCGTTCATTGCGGCCTGCTGCGCGGCAAACGGCGTGCCCTTACGCGATCCGCGAAAGCCCAGAGAGCCCGAGCTCTTCCACGAGATCACGTTGCCCGCCTGATCGGAAATGGTCACGATCGTGTTGTTGAAGGACGCCTGAATGTGCACAACTCCGTGGGGAACATGCTTGCGTTCCTTCTTCTTGAACTTCTTAGTCTTGCTTTTCTTCTCCGGTGCCGCTGGGGCTCCGGTCGCGCCTGCTGCTGCTGGTTTAGCCATGTTTTTCTCTCAGTAGTCAGGAGTCGGAGTCAGTAGTCAGGGCTTGCTAACTCCTGACTACTGACTACCGACTACTCTGCTTTAAGTTTTTGCCGTCGCCTTCTTCTTCTGCGCCACCGTGCCCTTGCGCGGCCCTTTCCGGGTGCGGGCGTTGGTGTGCGTACGCTGTCCGCGAACCGGCAGGTTGCGGCGATGCCGGTACCCACGATACGAACCGATTTCGATCAGCCGCTTGATGTTCATCTGCACTTCTTTGCGCAGATCGCCTTCCACCATGCCCTCAGCCTCGATAACCTGGCGGATGCGGTTGACCTCATCCTCGCTCAGGTCCTGGACTTTCTTCATGGGGTCCACATTAGCTTGGCCGAGAATGCGCGCGGCGCGCGGTCCACCAATACCGTAAATGTAAGTCAGTCCTATGTTCGCGCGTTTCTGGCGCGGAAGATCGACGCCTGCAATACGTGCCATTTTGCTCCTCTATCCCTGCCGTTGCTTGTGCTTGGAATTGGTGCAGATTACCCGCACCACACCTTTGCGGTGGATGATCTTGCACTTGTCACAAATTTTCTTTACCGATGCTCGTACTTTCATAAACTGTCCTTAGTTCTCAGTTCCCGGTTTCCACTTTCTTAGGATGTCGTCATCCTGAGGCGGCGTGGGCCGCGGAAGTATCTGGCGTTCACAATTCATTTGTACCGGTAAACGATCCGCCCGCGATTCAGGTCATACGGTGACAGCTCAACCGCAACTTTGTCGCCCGGCAATATGCGAATAAAATTCTTGCGCATCTTGCCTGAAACGTGCGCCAGAACCTGGTGCTTGTTTTCCAGTTCTACCCGGAACATCGCGTTGGGCAGCGGCTCGATAACCGTTGCCATGACTTCAATAGCATCTTCTTTACTCAATCAGCTCCTTTTCCCTCTCTAGAGATTGCTCGCTCCGCTCGCGATTTCGGCAGCGGGCTCCCGGGTGGCTCACGCCCCCTAAACACCTCAACTTCAATCGCGTCTTCTTTACGCGTGGACTCCTTAATTTTGGTAGCTAGCGGCTGGTAGCTAGGAGCTAGGAGTTAGTAGCTCTTACTGCGTCAAAATCAGCGGCCCATTCTTGGTCACAGCCACGCAGTGTTCGAAATGAGCGCTGTAGCTGCCGTCTTCCGTGACGGCGGTCCATTTGTCGTTCAACAACCGGGTGCCAGGCTTGCCGGAATTCACCATAGGCTCGATCGCCAGCACCATACCCTCCCGCAGTCTCGCGCCGTGGCCGCGAGTTCCGAAGTTGGGCACCTGCGGTTCTTCGTGTAATCGGGTGCCGATGCCGTGACCCACAAATTCACGCACCACACTGAAGCCATTGGCTTCAACCAACTCCTGCACCGCGGCGCCCACATCGCCGACCGTATTGCCAACTCGGGCTGCCGCGATTCCCCGGTACAGTGAAGCTTCCGTGACCTGCAGCAGCTTCCTCAACTCCGGCGTGATTTCCTCACCAACCGGGACCGTGATTGCCGCGTCACCGTAATAGCCGTCGAGCACTACCCCGCAATCGATCGAAACGATGTCGCCTGCTTTGAGCACCCGTTTTTCCGACGGGATCCCGTGCACGATCTCTTGATTAATCGACGTGCACAGCACGCAGGGATAATCGTAATAGCCCTTGAAGGCAGGCTTGGCGCCGGCTTCTTCAATTTGCTTCGCGGCGGCCCGCTCCAGGTCCATGGTGGTCACACCTGGAGTCACCAGTCGGCGAACATGCTCGAGCACCTGCCGAACGATGCGGCCACTCTGCCGCATCTTCGCAATTTCCGCCGATGATTTGCAGACGATCGCCATTCCTGGTAGCTACCGCCGACCGGATTTCACCTCGGCAGCGCTCATTTGCTCAATGGCTTGAATCATCTGCCCAGTCACTTGCCGAACCGCCGAACCGCCATTGACCGCAACCAGCCTTCCCTTGTTCCAGTAATAATCCACCAGCGGCTTGGTCTGGCGCTCGTAAGCTGCAAGACGTTCCCGGATCACTTCCTCGCGGTCATCACTCCGCAGCACCAGCTTGAGACCATCAACATCGCAGGTTTCATCAACGCGGGGTGGCTGAAGGTAGATGTTGTAGATGTGCCCAGCGGGACAAGTGCGACGTCCGGTAAGTCGACGTAGTAATTGATTATAGTCGACATTAATCTGGACCACAATCGGTCGCACCTTGACATTATGCGCGTTGTCAATGAGCTCACGTTCCAGAAAGGCATCCAGCCATTCCGCCTGGGCCACGGTTCTTGGAAACCCGTCCAGGATAAATCCCTGTTCCGCATCCGGCTGTCGCAAACGCAACGCGACCATGTCAAAAACCAGCGTGTCCGGCACCAGCTCGCCCCGCGCCATGATGGCCTTGGCTTTTAGCCCAAGTCCGGTACCCCGGGCCACGTTATCCCGCAGGATGTCTCCCGTGGAGACATGCGGAATTCCGTATCGTTCCGCGATCAGTTTCGCCTGGGTACCCTTGCCTGCCCCCGGCGGCCCCAAAAAAACAAGTGCCAACTTGCGCTTGCTCTCGTCCGTCATCGAACTGGCCCCCGGTTTCCCTAGCTCAGAGAGACCGATCGAACGTACTGCAACGCGCAGCGCTAAGCCCAATTCCTGCGGCCGCGAATGCGTCCGCTGCGCGGCGTAAATCCATCATAATGGCGCATGATCAGCTGGGCCTCGACTTGCGTCACCGTGTCCATGGCGACGCCCACCACAATCAGCAGTGACGTGCCGCCGAAGTAGAAGGTCACGCCCAATCCGTTGAGGATCCATCCCGGCGCGTTTTCAAAAAGCCGCCCCAGTGGTCCCCAGAGGTGGTGCAGGTGAATACCCGCGATCATCCACTCCGGGATGAACGAGATGACGATCAGGTACAAAGCACCGACCAGGGTAATATGAGTCAGGATCTCATTGATGTGATCTGAAGTACGCTTGCCTGGTCGTATGCCAGGAATAAATCCGCCGTATTTCCGCATGTTATCCGCAACTTCGTTGGGGTTGAAGACAATCGACACGTAAAAATAGGCGAAGAAGATAATTCCGATCGCGTACAGCAAGGTGTAGAGCGGCTCGCCCCAACGTAGCCATTCCAGAATCGGGCCGATCACCTTGTTGTGCTGAAAGGCAAAGCCGGCGGTCTGCGGCAAAGTCAAAATCGACGATGCGAAGATGACTGGCATAACGCCGCCGCTATTTACGCGCAGGGGCAGGTGTGTGGACTGGCCGCCCATCACTTTTCGGCCAACCACACGTTTGGCGTACTGGACGGGTATTCGCCGCTCGCTGCGTTCTACGTAAACAATGAACGCCACGACCAGGATCATCAGGCCGATCAGGATCACCATTGCCGGGAAGGTAAACGCGCCCCACGCATCGTTCTTGGCCTTATCAACCAGGTCGGCAACACCACGCGGCAGGCCCACAACGATGCCCGCGAAGATGAGCAGCGACATCCCATTGCCAACGCCCCGCTCGGTGATCTGTTCGCCCAGCCACATGATGAACGCGCTCCCCGTGGTCAGCGTCAACATCGTCATCAGGATGAATCCGACGCCAGGATTGATGACGAAGTCGCCGCCTTTTTGCAGGCTGATAGCGATACCAAATGACTGAATGGCGCTCAACACAACCGTCAGATAGCGAGTCCACTGGGTAATCTTCTTGCGCCCGAGTTCACCTTCCTTCTGCAGCTTGGCCAGGGGCTCATACACTACGGTCAACAACTGCAGAATGATGGACGCCGTGATGTAGGGCATGATGCCCAGCGCGAAAATGGTCAGCTTGCGCAGCTGGCCGCCGCTGAACAGATCCACGAAACCCAGAAACGTGCCCCGATTCTGCTGGAAAAACTGCTGCAACTTGTCCGCGTTGATACCCGGCGTCGGGATATGGCCGCCAAGGCGGTAGACGGCCAGCAACGCCAGCGTAAACAGAATCCGCTTGCGCAGGTCGGGAATACGAAAGATGTTGGCCAGTTTCTCAAACATTTACTGCAACACCTCGACTTTGCCGCCGGCCTGAGTGATCTTCTCCCGGGCCGACTTGGAAAACTTGTGCGCCTGAACCGTGAGTGCGCTCTTCAACTCGCCGTCACCGAGAACCTTGATACGGGCGTTGCCCTTCACCACCCCGGCTTTGCGCAGAACGTCGGGTGTAATGGTGGCCTCGCCTAGTATGGCTAACTTTTCCAAATTAATGATGGTGTACTCGGTGCGGAACACGTTGGTGAATCCGCGTTTGGGCAGACGGCGATGCAATGGCATCTGGCCGCCTTCGAAACCGCGCAACATGCGGGAACCGCTGCGCGAACGCTGGCCCTTGTGGCCTCGGGTGGATGTCTTGCCCATCCCCGAGCCCATGCCGCGTCCCACGCGCTTGCGCTTCTCACTCGATCGGTTCGGTGCGTGAACGTTGGAAAGATTCATGATTGCCCTCATCGGGTCTCAGGCATCAGGTCTCAGATCTCCGGGAAAAATCCTCAGACCCGCGCGACTTGACACCTGGTTACTGCTGAACGATCTCCACCAAGTGCGGCACTTTGGCCACCATGCCGCGAATCGCGGGCGTGTCCGGCCGCTCGATTACCTGGTAAAGCCGCGTAAAACCCAATCCCTTGACTACCTTTTTCTGTTTGGTCGGCGCGCAAATCGAGGAACGCACGTACTTCAGCTGAATCTTGCCGCCACCCGCTCTGTCAGACGTCTTCCGCACCATGGTTACAACTCCTCGACGGCCTTGCCGCGCAGGCTCGCCACGTCTTCTTTGTTCTTCAATCTTTTCAGCGCGTCGAAAGTTGCCTTGATTACATTGTGCGGATTGGTCGTCCCAATCGACTTGGTCAGCACATTCTGAATTCCCGCCGAAGTCATAACCGCCCGCACTGCGCCGCCGGCAATCACCCCGGTACCTTGCGGGGCCGGCTTGAGTAGCACCCGACCCGAGCCATACCGTCCCAGGACCAGATGCGGGATGGTGGTTTGGGTCAGGTTGATTCGCATCAGGTTCTTCTTCGCCGATTCGATTCCCTTACGGATGGCCTGGGGAACTTCTTTCGCCTTTCCTGATCCATAGCCGACAACGGCTGCGCTGGGATCGCCGACCACGACCAGGGCCGCGAAGGAAAGATTCTTGCCACCCTTCACCACCTTCGTGACACGATTAATCGCAACAACCTGATCCTTGAGCTGGTATTGTCCAGCGTCGAGCTTCTTCAGTACGGTTGGCATCCTTCACTCTCGTTTTCCATTTTGTAATTTTGCTGTCGGGTAATTTTGTAATTTGGGTTGTTTTTTCCTAAATTGCCCGGTTCCTCAATTACCAAATTCACTAGAACTGTAGCCCGCTTTCACGTGCGGCATCGGCCAGCGCCTTGATGCGGCCGTGATAGAGATAGCCGCCCCGGTCAAAAACAACCTTGGTGATTCCCTTGGCCTTGGCTCGTTCCGCAATAGCTTTGCCGATCGCCTTGGCAGCCGCCACGTTCCCGCCACTACGAAGCTCGCCCTTTTTGCCCTCCGCCGAACTCGCCGAAACCAGGGTCTGGCCCTTGAGGTCGTCAATGACCTGCACGTAAATATGATTCAGCGAGCGATACACATTGAGCCGCGGCCGCTCCGACGTGCCCAGCATCTTCTTGCGGATGCGGTCATGCACTCGCTGCCGTGTCGCGTTCTTTCCTGGCCTGGTAAGCATCTTCTTGGTTCCTTAATCCCCTGTTTCCGCACCGGGTAGCACCCGATCGCTGCCGTCGTGCCAACGATCAGCTGCTAACTCCTAGCTACTTCGCGCCCGTCTTTCCAACTTTCTTCTTCAGCCGCTCGCCGACATAGCGCACTCCCTTGTTCTTGTAGGGATCGGGCGGACGCAGCCCACGCATCTCTGCCGCAACCTGGCCAACCTTCTGGCGATCAATGCCCGTAATGCTGAGCTTGGTCTGCTTCGGATCGACCGCCACATCTATAGCGGACGGCAGTGGGTACTCGATCGGATGCGAGTAACCCAAACTGAACACCACGGTGTGCTTGCCCTTCATCTCGGCACGATATCCGATGCCGACGATTTCCAATTCTCGGGTCCAGCCTTTCGTAACCCCTTCGACTGCGTTGTTGACCAAGGCACGAGCCAGTCCGTGCACCGCGGCCTGCGAATCGTTCTCGCGAATCGCAACCAGGTGTCCGTCCTTCTGTTCCACCTTGATCCCGCGCGGGAGCGGCGTGTCCAGCTTGCCCTTCGGTCCCTGCACGGCGACTACATTGCCTTCAATCTTGACCGTGACTCCCTTGGGGAGCGGTATCGGCTTTTTTCCAATTCTCGACATAATCAGCTCTTAGCTCTCGGCTTTTAGCGCTAGCGACTAACTACCAGCCCCTAATTACCAGATCTGACAAAGTACTTCTCCGCCGACGCCTTCCTTCCGCGCCTGGCGTCCGGTCATTACCCCGCGGGGAGTGGTGAGGATGTTGATCCCCATTCCGCCCAGCACGCGCGGAATCTCGCTGCGACGCACGTACACGCGGCAACCTGGGCGCGACACGCGTTCCACGTTGGAAATGGCGGCTTCGTTGTTGGCGCCGTATTTCAGGTACACGCGCACAATCTTGTGGCCTTCTTCTTCCGTAGCTTTGTAATTCGCGATGTACCCTTCCTCTTTCAGGATGCGGGCAATCTCCAGCTTCAGCTTAGAAGCAGGAATATCCACTTTCTGGTGCCGCGCAGAAGCCGCATTGCGGATTCTCGCCAACATGTCTGCCACCGGATCGGTCAACCTCATCGTTTTGCTTCTCCTCAAGCTGCCCGTTCGCTCCACCCGAAGCGGAGAACCTGCGGCAGCTAACCCATGAGTCGTTAGGGTTGGTCGTTGGTGGTTCGCAACCAGCGACTCAGTCCCTACCAGCTCGACTTCGAAACTCCAGGAATTTCCCCGCGCAGCGCCAGCCCGCGGAAACACAAGCGGCAAATTCCGAACTTGCGCAGATAAGCTCGCGGACGTCCGCAGATCTTGCAACGGTTGTGCTTACGCGTGAGAAACTTGGGTTTTCTTGCGTCCTTAACTCTTTTTGCTGTAGTTGCCACTTAGCTTTTAGCTCCTAGCTTTGCTGTCAGGTCTCAGCTTTCGGCCGATTTCCCTTTTTGAAACTTCGCAACCCTGAAACTTTGAAACCTTGTCTAAGCTCGGAACGGCATACCCAAATGCTTTAACAACGCCCGCGCCTGGTCGTCGCTGCGGGCGGTGGTCACAATCGTGACGTTCATACCCTTCAGCTTGTCCACCCTGGCGTAATCGATCTCCGGAAAGATCAACTGGTCATGCAGGCCGAGCGTGTAATTGCCTCGACCGTCAAACGATTTCGTCGACACGCCGCGGAAGTCGCGCACCCGAGCCAGCACGATGTTCACCAAGCGATCGAAGAATTCGTACATACGATCGCCGCGCAGGGTGACCATGGCGCCAATGGGCATGCCGGCACGGACCTTGAATGCCGCAATCGACTTCTTTGCCTTGGTGATGACTGGCTTCTGCCCCGTAATCTGACCTAATTCGTTGGCCGCCGGATCGAGCACTTTCGCATTCTGCGTGGCCTCACCCACACCCATGTTGACGACAATCTTGTTCAGGTGCGGCACCGCCATCGGGTTCTTCAGCTCGAATTCTTTCATCAGTGCGGGAGCAACTTCCTTCTCAAATCGCACCTTCAGCCGCGGGCGCTCCTTAGAGCTGTGCCGTGGCCGACCTGAAGGCCGTTCTTCCACCCGGGTCTGCTGTCCACCCTTTTTGCCCTTCTGCTCTTTGTCCTTCGCCATTGCCCTATTACCTTCTCTCACGGTTTCGGAGTGATTACCGGTTCGTGAGCCGATTCAAACTCTATGTCTTGTCAAGCGTGTTTCCGCACTTCTTGCAAACCCGTACCTTGCGTTCGCCGCGAACTTCATGTCCGATCCGAACCGGACCACAGGTGGGGCAGAGCAGCTGTACGTTCGAGATTGCAATCCGGCTCTCCTGCTCGGCGATTCCACCCTGGATGTGGCGCTGCGGATTGGGGCGCACGTGCTTCTTCACCATCATTACGTGCTCAACCAGAATCTTCCCGTCTCCGGGAAAGACACGCAGCACGCGACCCTCCTTGCCCCTGTCCCGGCCGGTGATGACCTTCACGGTGTCATTCCGGCGGATGTCCACTCTCTTATGTGCCGTTGTCGTCGTAGCCATGGATCAGACCTTTTCTAATGCCAGTCGCCTTGTCCAAACTTTTCCTACAAAACTTCCGGCGCCAGAGAAACAATTTTCAAGAACTTCTTTTCCCGCAATTCGCGGGCGACGGGTCCGAACACGCGTGTGCCTACCGGCTCGCCGGCTTCGTTGATCAGCACGGCCGCATTCTGGTCGAAACGAATGTAAGTGCCGTCGCGGCGGCGATGTTCTTTGCGCGTGCGCACAATCACGGCCTTCACGACCTTGCCTTTCTGTACTTGGCCATCCGGGGCCGCTTCCTTGACACTGGCCGTGATCACGTCACCAAGTCCGGCGCGCAGTCCGGTGGAGCCGCCGAGCGGCAGGATCATCTGCAGCTTGCGAGCGCCGGAGTTGTCGGCGACTTCGAGCATCGTTCTCATCATCACAGCCATAATCGAATCCGTTTGTAAATCAACCCGCTAGCGGGCCGCTTCCGTCGAATCAAGACTCGCCAGCGCCTCGGGCACCAAAGCCGCCTTCCGGATTACGTCCTTCAGGCGCCACCGCTTCAGCTTGGACAACGGACGCGTCTCTTCCAGGCGAACGATGTCGCCCATGCGCGCGGTGTTGTTCTCGTCATGGGCGTAGAACTTCTTGTCATGCGAAACCACGCGCACGTAGAAACCGTGCCCCTTCGTCCGCGTCACTTTGACGACGATGGTCTTTTTCATCTTGTTGGAGACGACTTCTCCAACCACTGTCTTCTGCCGTCCGGCTTTTCGGTGTGCTGTCGCGTCGGGCATATCTACCTGTTCTCCGATTTCTGGGCCGCCAGCTCCTGCTCGCGCACAATCGTCTTGATCCGAGCGATGTCCTTGCGCAGGCCGCGAATCTTCTTCAGGCTCTCCGTCTGTCCCATGTTGAGCTGAAACTTTAGCTTGAAGAGCTGATCAGCCAGATCCCGCTCCTGGTGCTTAAGCTCGGCGTCAGTTAAATTGCGGACTTTTTCTGCCTTCATATCAATTCTCTCTAGTGGGCGCCTTGGCGCTGCACGAATGCCGTACGCAGCGGCAGCTTGTGCGATGCCAGGCGCATCGCTTCCTGGGCATCCGCCACGGTCACGCCTTCCATCTCAAACAGAATCTTACCCGGCCGCACCACGGCGACCCAATGATCCGGCGCACCCTTGCCTTTACCCATACGGGTTTCAGCCGGCTTCTTGGTGACGGGCTTGTCTGGGAAGAGACGAATCCAGACCTTGCCGCCACGCTTCACAAAACGAGTGATGGCCACGCGGCTCGCTTCGATCTGGCGATCGCTGATCCAGCCCGGCTCCAGCACCTTCAGGCCAAACGTCCCGAAGGCCAGTTCCGCACCGCGCCAGGCTTTACCGGCCATGCGTCCGCGCTGCTGCTTGCGGTACTTAACTTTCTTTGGCATCAACATAATCAGTTTCCCGGTCCAGACGCGGCTTGCTGCGCCTCAGAGACGGGGCAAGCCCCGTACCCCTTCAATTTCTAGAACGCGCCTGCCGGCTGCTGCGCCTCGCGCTTTTTCTGCGTGAGGATTTCGCCGCGATAAATCCAGGCCTTTACGCCGATCACCCCGTACGTGGTTCTCGCCTCCGAGAAGCCGTACTCAATGTCGGCACGCAGCGTGTGCAGCGGCAGACGTCCCTGCAGGTACCACTCGGAGCGCGCGATTTCGTTGCCGTTCAAGCGCCCGCTCACGCGCACTTTGATTCCCTTGCAGCCAAAGCGCAGCGCCGAGTCTACGGCCTTGCGCATGGCGCGGCGGAAGCCGACGCGCTTTTCGAGTTGCAGCGCAATCGATTCGGACACAAGCTGGGCATCGAGCTCCGGCTTGTGCACTTCCTGGATATCGATGTACACCTCGCGGTTCGTGCGCTTCTGCAGCTCCTGCTTCAGCTTGTCGATTTCAGCGCCTTTGCGTCCGATGATGATTCCCGGCCGGGCCGTCTTGATGATGATGCGCAGCTTGTTGCCCGGGCGCTCGATCTCGATCGCGCTGACGCCTGCCGATTTGAGCTTATCCTTCAGCTCGTCCTTCAGCTTGACGTCTTCCAGCAGCAGCTTGTCGTAATCACGCTCCACGAACCAGCGCGACTTCCAGGGCTTGGTGTACCCGAGCCGAAAACCATAGGGATGAACTTTTTGTCCCATCGTTGCTCCTTAACAATCCATGTGGCGCGGGCGCCCTCGCCCGCGTCCTGGCACCTGACGTGAGTCGCGGACAAGAGTGCCCGCGCCACGCATTCCTACCGTGCTCCAGCAGTCTTTTTCTTCCCTGCCGCCTTCTTCTTCGCCTTGGCCTTCGGCGCTACTTTCCCAGGAGCCTTAGCCGATTTCTCTTCGCCCACTACGGTCGCGACATCTTCTCTTCCGTTTTTGCCCCGTTCGGCGAGGGCGATCTCAATATGCGAGATGCGCCGGACATATCGATATGCACGTCCCATGGGAGCAGGACGAATCCGCTTCATGCGCGGACCATCATTCGCAACTGCACGCTTGACGTAGAGATTGTCGACATCCACCTCCACGCCCTTCTCCGCGTTCAGGTAATTCGCGTTCTCCACGGCTGAGCGCAACAGCTTCTCGATCGTGGGCGCCACACGCTTCTTGGTGAACATCAGCGTATTGAGCGCATCCTCGACCCGCCGGCCCTTGATCAGGTCCAGCACTAGCCGTGCCTTCTGCGGCGAGACGCGCATGAACCGCGCTTCTGCTCGAAATTCCATGGTCGCGTCTCCTTATGCCTTCGGTGCCGCCGGTGTAGCTGGCGCCGCCGGGGCCGTACCACCCGACGGTACCGGTGCTCCCGGCCCCCCCGGCACGCCCGCCGGTCTCGCCGCCACTTCGGTCGCCGCCCTCATGGAGTGCCCCTTGAACTGGCGCGTGAAGCTGAACTCGCCCAACTTGTGCCCGACCATGTTCTCAGTGACGTACACGGGCGTGAACTTCTTCCCGTTGTGCACCGCAATGGTGTGCCCCACCATCTCGGGCACGATGGTTGAGCGCCGCGACCAGGTCCGCAGCACCTTTTTCTCATTGCGTTCGTTCATGCCCTCTATCCGCGACATCAAGTAGGTGTCCACGAACGCGCCTTTTTTGGTTGACCTTGCCATAAATTCAGCTTTTAGCCTTTACCTATTCGCTGTCAGCTCTCGGTTCTTGTCATTCGAACCGTTTCGTCACTTTTGTCATTCCGAGCGGCCTCAGCCACGAGGAATCTGCGCGCCTACTTACTACGGCGGTTCACGATGAACGCATCTGTCCGCTTGTTATTTCGCGTCTTGTAGCCGCGGGTCGGTTGGCCCCAGGGCGTCACCGGGTGACGCCCACCGGAAGTCTTGCCTTCGCCGCCGCCATGCGGGTGATCCACCGGGTTCATCGAGACGCCCCGGTTTACCGGACGCCGCCCCAGCCAGCGCGTACGTCCCGCCTTTCCGATCGTGATGTTCTCGTGATCGACATTGCCGACCTGCCCGATCGTTGCCATGCAATCTTGCAGCACCTTACGGGTTTCGCCGGAAGGCAGCTTGATGAGCGCGTAGTCGCCCTCTTTTGCGACCAACTGCGCTGCGCCCCCCGCCGACCGGACCATCTGCGCGCCCTTGCCCGGCCGGAGCTCAACGTTGTGTACCGTGGTGCCCGGCGGGACGTTGCGGAGCGGGAGGGCGTTACCCACCAGGATGTCGGCATCGGGACCGCTCACGATCTTCTGTCCAACCTTTAGCCCATTCGGCTGCAGGATATAACGCTTTTCGCCGTCCGCATAAGCCAGCAGCGCGATGCGGGCGGATCGATTGGGATCGTATTCGATCGAAACCACCGTCGCCGGAATACCGGTCTTGTCGCGCTTGAAGTCAATGATGCGCAGCTTGCGCTTATGCCCGCCGCCGCGATGCCACAGCGTGATGTCGCCCCTATTTCGACGTCCGCCGGTGCGCTGCTTGGGCTCAACCAACGGCTTGTACGGGTGCTTCGTCGTAATGTCATCGCCGACCAGCGTGGTCCGGTACCGCAGCGTCTGGGTTGTCGGTCTGTAAGTCTTGATTGCCATAAAATCTGCTCTTTAGCTGCCAGCTCTTTAGCTTCTAGCCCTTAGCTTCGAGCTTCAGTGTTACTCGTGCTCTTCTTGCCCGCGACCAATAGCCAACGACTAGAGGTTTTGCGCGTACTCCGGCATCTTCTCGCCGGACTTCAGGCGCACGTAAGCTTTCTTCCAGTCGGGACGATAGCCGGCAAAACGTCCGCGGCGGCGCTCCTTGCCCGGGAAGTTGGCGGTGCGCACCGAATCCACTTTCACTTTGAAGATGGCCTGCACAGCTTCCTTGATCTCGGTCTTGGTCGCTTTCGGCGCCACCTGGAAAACCAGCGTGGACTGCGTTTCCTTGACGCCGAGCCCTTTCTCGGTAATCACGGGGCGACGAATAATCTGATAAGGCGATTTCACTACGCCGCCTCCGCTGTTTTCTCGCGTCGCACCCGCTTACGTGGCTCACGAGTGGCTTTCTTTTCACCGTCCCGCTCAGCCGCCGGACGCCGCCGTTTGGGAACTGAGTTCACCAGCGATGCCTGCAGCTTCTCGATTGCAGGCTGAGAAAAGATGACCCGGTCATAGCGCAGCAGGTGATAAGGATGAACCTCGTGCCCACGCACCAGCTCGAGTCCGTCAATGTTGCGCGAACTGAGCTCTAGATTCCGGTTCTGGTTCTTCCCCTCTTCCACGAGCAGGGCCGTCGAATCGACTTTCAATGCATTCAGCGCCGCGCGGAAATGCTTTGTCTTGGGCTCTTTCACATCAAACGCATTCACGACCACCAGCTTGCCGTCATTAAACTTGGCAGCCAGTGCCGACCGCAGCGCCCCCAACAGTTTCTTGCGAGGGAAGGTGTAGTCGTAGGAGCGCGGCTGAGGTCCGTGAACCGTGCCGCCGTGTCGCCACAGAGGCGAGCGGATCGAGCCCACGCGGGCCCGGCCGGTACCCTTCTGCTTCCAAAGCTTCTTGCCCGAACCCGAAACCAGCTTGCGGTTCTTGGTCGCGTGTGTGCCGGCACGCTGAGAAGCCCGGTAATGCTTAATCGCTTCCCAGAGCAGGTCTTCGTTGATCGCGCCGAAAACTTCATCGGCCAGATCGAACTTGCCCACTTTCTCGCCGCTCAGACTGTGAATATCTATGGTTGCCATGTCTTATGTCCGTGTGGCGCGGCCGCCCTCGCCCGCGTCTTTCCTAGCCACCAACTACCATCTGCTAATTATCCTTTTTTGGCAGCACGTTTTGCTGCTTTCAATGGATCGACAGTTGCTGCACCAGCAAACCCACGACGCTCTCGCGGAGGCTTCTTCGCCTTGTTGATGATCAGGTATCCGCCGTTGGGACCGGGCACGCTGCCTTCGACCACCAGCAGGTTCTCGTCCTTGTCCACCCCCAGAATGCGCAGGTTGCGCATGGTCACCCGATCCGTTCCCATGTGACCCGACATGCGCATGCCTTTGAACACGCGCGAGGGGAACGCCGAAGAGCCAATCGAGCCCGGGATCTGGAACATCGAACCGTGCGACTTGGGACCGCCATAAAAATGATGCCGCTTCACCACGCCCGCAAACCCGCGTCCCTTGCTGGTTCCGATGACGTCCACGAAGCGCTCGCCTTCGAAGATGTCAACCAGCACGCGATCGCCGGTTTTTACGGCGCCATCGCTCTCCGCCTTCGTCTCGTCAACCTCAATCGGAACTTCGCGCAGGAACTTCACCGGAGGCAGATTGTGCTTGGCGAAGTGGCCCTTCATCGGTTTTGTCACGCGCGATTCCTTCACGAACTCGACCAGACCAAGCTGGGCCGCTTCGTAGCCATCTTGCGCACTGCTCTTCGATTGCGTCACCACGCACGGGCCCGCCTGCAAAACTGTCGCGGGACGCACTTCGCCCCTGGAATCGAAGAGCTGGGTCATTCCGACCTTCTTTCCTAAAATTCCCGCTACCTTTGCCATGTCTGTTCTCCGCTAATCCCAGCCTGGCCTTTAGCTATTGGCTGGGGCCCGAGGTTCATCGCCCGAGAGCGGTCTTCTTTCTTTCTTGCAGGCTACTCACTCTGAGCTCCTAACTATTATTTGTGGCCTTCTTTCCCGAACGCCTTAATCTCGACGTCCACGCCCGCGGGCAGATCGAGCTTCATCAGCGCGTCGACCGTCTGCGGTGTCGGTTCGAGAATGTCGAGCAAGCGCTTATGGGTTCTGATTTCGAACTGCTCGCGCGATTTCTTGTCCACGTGCGGCGACCGCAGCACGCAGTACTTGTTTTTCATCGTGGGCAGCGGAATCGGTCCCGCAATCTGCGCCCCGGTGCGCCGAGCCGTCTCGACAATCTCACCCGTGGACTGATCCAGGATGCGGTAGTCGTACGCCTTCAGCCGGATGCGAATTCTCTCTTTTCCAATCACGTTTCTCTCGCTAACCCTTCCCGGCTCGTCCGGGAAGAAAGAACTTGAGGCGTTGACGCGGCGTCTGGACCGCGTGCCCAGATCCCGAGCCAAGCGAGGGATCTTTTGGCCACCTAACTTTGCAACTCGCCCATTG